>JASGDY010000088.1:0-25555 GCA_047606825.1 Chitinophagaceae bacterium | reverse complement strand
TGTACCTCGTTTTATCATAACACAAAGATACAACTATCTTTTTAATATAGGGTTTAAATTATGCTCTTATTAATAATCGTGAATTACAATTACTTTCTTACTTCAAATAAAAAATGTTATAATATTTTAGTTTCTTTAATGAAATAATAATAAATTAAAATTTGTTAGATATTCATCGGTTTTATGACATGTTGTTTTGCTGTTCGGAATGTTAGCGTAGCGCATCCCGAACTTTTGTAAAAAAGGATTTAAAATTCGTTTTATCCATCGTTCGGCTTGCCCTGTGTAACAAGTCGAACCGCGTAGGCATATAGATGCCTGCCTACGCAGGAATGACGGTAGAGGTGTTCTTTTTCGTCCATACCTTCATTCGTCCTTTGAGAAGCAAAACAATTTCCACCCTTATTTGTTAACCTATTTACCGCGTCAGGCATCGGTGCGGGCTTTTTACCTCAAGCCTCACACCTCCAACCTTACGTCTTTTTTAATTTTTTACTTAGAAAACAATGCAACTTTTTGAATGTTCCCATTGCGGTAATGCTGTTTATTTTGACAACGTGTTTTGCGCTTCCTGTGGTTGTGCGCTCGGCTATAACCCTTTGACGGAAAAGATGGTTTCCCTAGTATCCAATGACGAGGGAACGTATTCTGACCCGGACGTGGATGATAAATACCACTACTGTTCCAACCACCAATACGACGTGTGCAACTGGATTATACCGGACGACGACCCGGCAACTGTCTGTATTGCTTGCTCGCTCAACCGGACGATTCCCAATATCTCCAACCCTGAATACAAGGCGCGTTGGAAAAAGATTGAGGCTGCCAAGCACCGTCTTGTCTATGCATTGATGAAATGGCATCTGCCGGTTGTAAGTAAAGTGAGTGACGAACAGAACGGACTGGCATTTGATTTTAAATCCGACGACGGACAGCGTGTGCTGACGGGCCATGCCAATGGATTGATTACGATGAACATCGAGGAGGCGGACGACGTGGAACGTGAAATGGCCAAAAACAACATGGACGAGGTGTATCGTACCGTATTGGGACATTTCCGTCATGAGGTGGGGCATTATTACTGGGAGCAGTTGATTAGGGACAATCCGGAAAACCTCGAAGATTTCCGCGCCTTGTTTGGCGACGACCGCAAAGATTACCAGCAGGCGTTGGACGAGCATTACCAAAACAGTGCGCCGACCGACTGGAACCTACATTATATCAGTTCGTATGCGACGATGCATCCTTGGGAGGACTGGGCGGAGACTTGGGCGCATTACCTGCATATCGTTGATACGTTGGAGACCGCTTATTCCTTTGGGGTGCAGATTAAACCGATGGTCGCGGCTAAGGAAGAACACCTAACGACCCACCTTGATTTTGACCCGTATCTGGAAGATGATTTTCAGAAGACTTTTGACAATTGGCTTCCCGTCTCCTTTGCATTGAACAGCATCAACAGGAGTATGGGCGAGGGCGATTTATATCCTTTCGTCATTAACGAGGACGTGAAGAAGAAACTGGAATTTATCCACCGTGTCATCAGGCAATAGAGGTAAAGGACGCATGAGAAATTTCATGTGGGTCTGTCGTTGTCAATTGTGTACAACATATCTATCAAAGAAGTTCGTGGAGATTTCATTGATTGCAATTCATGATGCGGTTGTTTAGCGTTTTTATTTTTTGGATAAAAGGCTCTTTAACATCGACAAAAAGCGCATCCGGGGATTTCTCCCATCGTCTAACCAACTTCAATACTTAATTTAATATGGTATTCAAAAAAACAATCTTCGTATTCTTTGTTAGTTGTTTGTCGCTCGGTACGTTGCTGGCGCAGGATTCCATTGTCATAAACAGCGTTTCAGGTGCGGTAAAAGGAGTTAAGGACGGAGATTCCTGGGTTTTCAAAGGAGTGCCTTATGCCGAAAAGTTGACAGGAGCAACACGTTTCCGTCCGCCCGTATCCAAAAGCAACTGGCTGGACACGCTCGACTGTCGGCGGTTTGGCGACAGGGCACCGCAGTACGGCAACAAAAAGCATATCGTCAACGGCAGCGAGAATTGTTTGTTTTTGAACATCTATATGCCGACGCATCGACCCATAAAGAAAATGCCCGTCCTCGTCTGGGTACATGGCGGCGGCATGACCAATGGACAAGGTGCCGATATGGACGGTCGTGCGTTTGCCGACAAGGATGGCATCGTGACCGTAACCATTAACTATCGTTTGGGTGCGTTGGGTTTTCTGTATCTGGGAGATGTGGACAAAAATATTTCCGGCAACAACGGTTTGTTGGATTTGATGGAGTCGTTGCGTTTTCTCCGCAAGAATATTGCGGCTTATGGCGGCGACCCTGATCGGATAACGGTCATGGGTGAGTCTGCCGGCGCCAAGCTGGTCAGCACTTTGCTGTTGGCGACGCAATCGGATGGGCTGTACAGTCAACTACTGCTGGAAAGTGGCGCCATACAATGTGTCAGGGACACCATGACCGCCAAACTGATGCGCCAACGGATGATGGATACCTTGCAATTAAATAATCCCGCAGACTTGTTGACCGTCCCATTGGAACAACTCGTTGATGCTCAGAACAAAGTCTGTGGCGGAGCAAAAGGAACAAATTATTTCGGACCAGTCGCGGACGGCAGTGTCATTCCTGTCGATTTTGTTGGTGCGTTGGAAAAAAGAAATTTAAAAAATATCCGGGTATTGCTGGGCAGCAACCATTCCGAGAGCCGTCTATTCATGAACATGGACAAGAGACTGTACCGTCCGAATGAAAAAATATTGACCGACTGGTTTGGAGAAAATGGATCGATTGCCGACAGTGCCATACGTTCCAAATCCGCAGATTCGCTGGGCTATCTGTTGACGGAATATATGTACGCCATGCACACGCACCGACTGGCAAAAGTGTTGGCGGAAAAGAACGTGCCGACATGGCTTTACCGCTTCGACTACGATCCGAAAGGAGAGGGCGCGGCTCATGCGCAGGAACTGGCTTATGTCTGGTACAGGAAATCCTCAGGCCACGCGGTTGCCAATGAACCTTTGGCGGAAAGCGTACACGACCAATGGGTCAACTTCATTTACGGAAAAACACCTGAAAAAAAATGGCAACCTTTTTCTACGAAACATCAGATGAAAACCATCGGAACGACGGACACGTATCAACAAAATCCTGTTTTTTATGAAGACGCGCAGTTTCCGATTGGGTGTTTTAAGTTGGTGGATAGCCCGTTGCTCCAGCTTCGTCGGCGTAAGGGGAATGTGGTCGCTACCCAATTTCGTAATGCCTTAGAATAGGTCTGTGGCGTTAGCCCCTGCTTATTGGTGCTTTATCCCATGGTTCATGTCCTTATAAACCATGAGGTCGGATTTTTTACGGAAAGAAACGAAGGCGATAGGACACAAAGATTGAAAAAAACATCATGGTCCACCAGTTACAAACTGGTCTTGTTTATTCCTACAAGGTACAATCTTTCGGTAGCGACGAAAATCTCATTTCATCACTCCAAGTCCTATCTAATCAGTACAATCGTTCCTTTTTTCTCAATCTTTTTATTGTTGTAGTCCACTCCCGAGACGGTATAGATATAGGTGCTTCCGCTTGGTTGTTGCTGTCCGTTGAGATTGCCGTTCCAGCCTTCTCCCTCTGTCTGTGTGGAATAGACGAGCTGTCCCCATCGGTTGAATATCTTGAAATAGTTAAATTGTTTGATGCCTGCCAATATGGGACGGATGACGTCGTTTTTCCCGTCGTTGTTGGGCGTGAATCCAGTCGGGACAAATATGTCCGTTCCGGTTTGGAAGATGTGGACGGTAATTTCGGCATTGGCCTTGCAGCCATAAGTGTCCGTCATGTAGAGTGCATAATATTGCAGGGTAATTCCTTTTGGTATATTGGCAACGGTAACGGAGCTGTCCGTGTTGCTTAGGTAGCTTGACGGAGACCATAAGTAGGTATATGTCCTTTCGGGTTGGTTGGTTGTCGGTTGTAAGACCAAGGGTTGGTTGACGACGATATTGGTGTCGCGTGTCAGTGCGATGACAAACGTTGGTGCGACTGCTACAATGACCGTATCCTGTACATGTTTGCTGCAATAGCTGTTGCGGTCGTATCCGTCGATGATATAACTCGTAGTCTGTGTAGGAGAGACGGTTATGGTCGCGCCGGTTTCATTGGTTGGAGACCAAGTGTCGTCCGTCGTGTTGCCTGTAGCGGTAAGTTGCACACTGTTTCCTAGACAGATGGCGGTGTCATTGGTCTGAATAGCTAGCGTAGGATAAGGTGCAGCCAGCACCTGTACATCGTTTTCTACGGAGCAATGTGTGCCGTAGGTTGCGAGGATATGGTAGGCATCATAACCGCTTACCAGCAGGGACGGCTGTTTTGATGTGCTGTCGTCGAGCGCGTCGTTCCCCGAAGTGCGTGTCCAATTATATTTGGTTGCAAGGGAAGACACATTGAATGTCGCGGAGTCGCCGATACAGGCATACAGGTCGTCGGCAACCAGCGTCAATTCTTTTAAAAGGTTCACATTGATGGTCGCGGTGCCGGTACAGTCGCCGTTGGTTGACGTGACGGTATATGCTGTGTTTACTGTAGGATACACAATCGGGTTGTACACATTGGCATCCGATATGCTGGCATCGGACGGCGTCCATTGGTAGGTTTGGGCATAGGGTGAATTGACAATGAGCTGTACGCTGTCTTTATAGCATATCAAGGTGTCGGTAAACAGTGGTTGCAGGTCGATGGTACTGAATACGGTAAATGTTTTGGAAACCGTGTCGCTGCAACCTTTGTCGCTGCCGACCTGCAACAACACTTTATAGTCTCCTGCTGTCGTGTACTGGTGGCTTGGGTTTTGTTCGGTGGAGCTGCCACTGTCCCCAAAATCCCAATCCCAGCTGTTGACCGTGCCGTTGCCGCCTGTTACTGTAAGGTCGGTAAATTGGCTGGGCGAAAGCATACAGTTTCCCGTCGCTTCAAAATCGGGAACGAAGCCTGGGTATACTTTTATTTCCGTGGTCGTGGAGTCCGTGCATTCCGCCGATGTTCCGACTTTGAGTTTTAGCGTATAAGTGCCTGTATCGGCGTAGGTGTAGGTAGGGCTGACGGCAGATGAAGTATCGCTTTCGTCGTTTTCCACGCCAAAATCCCACAGATATGTCGCATTGGTCGTCGTGGCGTTGTTGGTAAATGTAAAAGTATAGTCTTTGCAGTTGATGTAACTTGGGTCGAGGCTGGCGGACTGTAAGGAACAGTCCGTTACGTTTATTTGCAGTTCTTTTTTTGTGGTGTTGATCAGCACGCCGTCCCGCCATTCCTGCGCGTACACGGCGATGACGTATTCGCCGACGGTCGTGGGTGCGGTTCCGGATATGATGCCTGTCGTGGAGTCGATCGTGACGGAGGCACCTAGTGGGGAGGTCGCCGTATATGGTGAGACATACGTCAAGTCGGTATATGGCGGGGCAGCTGGTGTCAGCAATGCGGAATTAACGGTCGAGGAGGCGTCTTTGCCAGCCCCGAAATAATATTTCAGTACATCGCCGTCTGGATCCGTGGCAGAAAAAGGAATCGAAATCTTGGAACCATAACACACGACGCTCGTGTCCAGAAAAGCAAATTCCGGATTACTGTTCGTATGTGCGTCAACGGTCGTGTTGCCTGACGTTACGGTGCCGGGTATCGTGGTAAACATGCTTATGCCCGTCTTATCCGAATTGTATATATTGATAATGTCTTCTACTCTTGACCTGAACTGTACATTGAGGTTATAGCCGGCTGTGTTGTTCGGTAGGGCAAATGTTGTCGTGTATTGGTACACATTGTAGCATATCTCTGGCGCGTTGACGATACATGGGCTGAATGTTCCTTTTTCCAGTATGTTGTTAGTGGTCGTTAGAACTTCTTCCTCTTTGTATTCGACATTGGTTGCCGCGTCAAATGCCCCGAGGACGACCGACGCCGTGTAGCTGGTCTCGTTGTTACAGTCTACATACAAGTAGACCGTAATCTGGTAGGAGGACGTGGTGCTGGTAGACGACAGATATTTGTAACCAATCCATCCGCCTTTGATGTGATGCGCATGGGCTGCAATGCTATAAAAAGTAGCTATAATAACTAATAAAAAAACAAATTTTTTCATCCAACCATTGTTAAGTAAAAAAGAAAAAATGCTTAATGTTCGACGTATAGTTGGCAGCTCTCCACTTTCAACACTAAAACATATATCCCAAATACAAGCCTCCTGTCCAGTTGTACGTTCCCATGTTGTGCAGACCATTGGTCAGATAATCGACGTTGAAAGTGGACAGGCCGTCATACTGGAATCGAAGGTCGACATAGAAATTATTCTTTGGCATTTCGCTTGTCAGTAGTTTCAGGCCGCCAAGCACGCTATAATTCACTTTTCTGACGTGGTCCAACGGATAGTTTTTGCCAGTGTTGGACGGAGAGTAGATATCGATGTTGGGATTGTCTGGGTCGCTTTCGGAATATTTTGCCCGCAGATTAAGGTTAGGCGACGCGCCGACATACAACAATAGCCCAGCGTGTCCATAGTCGTTGCTGGTGACCCTGTATTGCAATGTCACGGGCAGTTCAAGGTTGTTGATACGGTATTTGAAATAATAGTAACCTTTGTTGACTGTCCCGTCCTCGCTTTCAAAATCCGAACCTTCCACGTAGCGTCTGTAAACGGCGCCACGTCCATTGTACAAGGCTTCCAGCCCGATTGTCCAGCGCGCCGAAAGTTGGTAGTCTGCCGTGATGCCGGGTACGACGGTAGCGCGCACATATTTTTTAAAACCACTGTAATAGCTGTCGCCCGTATTTTGCGCATCGAAAGGGTAGACGTTGTTGGAAAAACCCGAAAAACTGAAACCGCCTTTCAGTCCCCAGTGGAAATGTTCGGCGTATATCGTAATCAATTGGCTTTTAGCAGTTGACAGCATACCAGCCAATAGGAATGCCAAAATTATTTTTTGAAGTACCATGCGAATTTAAAGTAAAAAGTAAGAAGGAAAAAAAGTCGAACAATGTATTTGTTCTCCGCGAAGTCGCCTTTGCGAGACTGTTGGGAGAATAAAAATGCAACCATTTTTCATTTTGTCTTCGTGTGATTTGTTTAACTTTACCACTCTCAAACATAAATCATTTCAATCATATTTATCATGAAAAATTGGCTTTTTGTGGCGAGCTTGTTTGTTAGCGTGGCTCTTTTTGCCCAAGTAACGCCTTTATGGCTACGTTATCCTGCGATTTCCCCGGACGGGAAGAGTATTGTTTTTGGTTACAAGGGAGATTTGTACCGTGTGCCGACGGAAGGCGGGACTGCTGTTCCCTTGACCTTGGGCGAGTCGCAGGAGATGATGCCTGTGTGGAGCCACGATGGTAAATATATCGCGTTTGCGAGCGACCGTTATGGCAATTTCGATGTTTTTGTCATGCCGGCGACGGGTGGCGAGGCGGTGCGTGTCACCACCAACAGCGCGGGCGATTATCCGTATGATTTCTCACCGGACAATAAAAAAGTGCTTTTTGCCTCTTCCCGAAACGGGCCTGCGAAAAGCATCCGTTTCAGCTATGCACTTTTTAAAAACCTGTATGAAGTGCCGATTACGGGTGGTCGTCCGATGCTGGTGTCGGCGGCTGGAATGGACAATGTGCATTTCAACAGGAAAGGAGACCAGTTGGTATTCCAGGACATAAAAGGCTATGAAGACCCTTGGCGCAAACACCATGTGTCGGCCGTGACGCGCGATATTTGGCTGTATAATTTGTCTTCCAAGACCTACAAGCAGATCAGCGATTTCGCAGGGGAGGACAGAGAGCCTGTCTTTTCCAGCGACGATCAAAGTGTCTATTATTTAAGTGAGAAAAAAGGGACGCAGAATCTGTTTAAACGCTCCTTGGCGAGTGGTGCGGAGACGCAGTTGACGTTTTTCAACGACAATCCAGTCCGGCATCTGAGCCGCGCGGACGACAATACGTTGGCATTTACCTGGAACGGTGAAATCTATACGCTGCGCGAAGGCGGACAACCGCAAAAACTGTCCGTTCAGATAATGGCTGAAACCCGCGAAAACATTGTCAAAAATGTACCTGTCATGGGTAATGTCAGCGAATTTGTCCTTAGTCCCAATGGCAAAGAAATCGCCTACGTCAATAGGGGCGAGGTTTTCGTCAGTAGCGTAGAAGGAAAATTTACCAAAAGGATTACCAATACACCTTCGCAGGAGCGTATGGTGCAGTGGAGTCCCGACGGCAAGGCTTTGATATACGCGGCGGAACGTAACGGTAGCTGGGACATCTACAAAACAACGGTTGTGTCATCCAAGGAACCTAATTTCTTTTCCGCGACTTTGCTGAAAGAAACGCCTGTTGTCGCAACGGAAAAAGACGAGTTCCAACCCAAATACGCTCCCGACGGAAAAAGTATTGCCTACGTGGAGGAACGCAACATTTTGAAAGTGCTGAATATAGAAACAAAAACCACCAAGACGTTGTTGCCGTTGGGACATAATTACAGTTATTCCGACGGCGACTGGGATTTTGCCTGGAGCCCGGACAGCAAATGGTTGTTGGTCGATGACCAGGAAGGTTACTTTTCTGCCAACAATGCAGCGTTGATTAAGGCAGACGGCACGGGCAGTATCATCAACCCTATCAACAGCGGCTTTGGCGAGGGCAACAACAAATGGGGGTTGAACGGTAAAATGTTTACTTGGGAAAGCGATAAACTTGGCCGCAAATCCTTGGCGACACAAGGCAGCCGTGAGCTGGACATATATGCAGCATTCTTTGACCGGAAAGCTTACGACCAGTTTATATTGAGCAAGGACGACTATGATTTAATTAAAGATTCCAAGCCTGATAGTTCGGACAAAAAGAAAGATTCAACCAAGCTGGACCCTAACCATATCATCTTTAAAGGTGATACGAAAGGTACGTCTGCATGGGATTTGAAAGATATTGACCAAAGAATAGTTCGCTTGACGATTAATAGTTCGTCCATTGCGGACTATGTATTGAACAGTGACGCGAGCAAACTATACTATTTGTCTTCTTTTGAAAAAGGTTACGATCTGTGGGTAACGGATCCACGCACGCACGACACGAAAATACTGGTCAAGTTGGGCGGCTCGCCAAGTGGTATCGAGATGAGCAAGGACGGCAAGAGTTTGTTTGTGAGCAATCGCGGTTCTTTGGTCAAAGTAGATGCGACTACCGGAATGATGACCCCTATATCCATCGATGCCGACATGAGCCTCAATCCTGCTGCGGAACGTGCCTATATATTTGAACACGCATGGCGGCAGGTCGAGAAGAAATTTTACGACACTACGCTACACAATATCAACTGGAAAGGCTATCATGACACTTATGCCCGTTTCTTGCCGCATATCAGCAACAACTATGATTTTCAGGAATTGTTGAGTGAACTGTTGGGGGAGCTGAACGGTTCGCATACGGGAGGTCGGTACAGACCGATGTTTGCCAATGCCGATGCAACTGCCAGCCTTGGGCTATTGTATGACGAGACCTATACGGGCAAAGGTTTGAAAATTACGGAAGTGATTGCCGGTGGACCTTTTGACAAAGCCGAAAGCAAGGTGAAAGCAGGCGATATCATAACGGCGATAGATGGACAGGAGATTACGGATTCCTCTGATTGGGCTTACTTACTCAACAGAAAAGCTGACCGTTTCACCGCGGTAAATGTTGCTGGTAAAGGAGTGCAGACGGTTAAGCCGATTAGTGTGGGAGATGAGAGTGAATTGATGTACACACGTTGGACCAAACGCATAGAAAAACTGGTGGACAGCCTAAGCGGTGGTAAAGTCGGTTATGTACACGTGAGAGGTATGAACGATGGTAGTTTCCGTGAAACCTATGATCACATAATGGGTAAAATGCGCGACAAAAAAGCGTTGATTGTAGACACTCGTTTCAACGGTGGGGGCTGGTTGCACGACGACCTCAACACATTGCTGAGCGGAAAAAACTATCTGCGTTTTGCACCACAGGGGCATCTTACCAAAGGTGGAGAACCGATGTCCCGCTGGCAAAAGCCAAGCTGTGTCGTGATGAGTGAGGGGAATTACAGCGACGCGTTTATTTTCCCGTATTCCTATAAAGAACAGAATATCGGCAAGCTGATAGGTATGCCTGTCGCTGGAACGGGTACAGCGGTATGGTGGGAAATGCAGATCGATCCGACATTGATTTTTGGGATTCCTATGGTGGCCACGATCGGAAAGGAAAACCGCCCGACGGAAAATCTTCAGGTGGAACCAGACATCAAGGTCCCGTTGAAATATGAAGATTTCCTGAATGGTCAGGATGACCAGATAAAGGCGGCCGTCAGTGAAATGCTGAAGGAAATCCACTAGATGTTTTTTGTATTGCCTTTTGTGTATACTGAATGATGGATTTTCTGTTTCAAGGAAGGTGCATCAATGGCATTAACCTCAGATTGCGTTGCGGTTGTTTAGCCACGAATGCACAAAATAGTTTTTATATTCGTGCATTCGTGGTTTATTCTTAAGTTAACGACGTTCATTGGAGCGTATATTTTATCCATTTTCATCCGACGGTTATTATGCTGAATGTTTCATTGAAAAGCTGTTTGTTGTGTGTTGCTCTTGTCATGGGCAAATGCTGTCTGTCGCAGGCCGGAAAGCATACATGAGGGGAAGGTTTTCTAGAGGAATACGTTCCTGGCGATGATTATTTGGGCATACCGCATCTCAATGAATACTATCTATTGCAGGGTAAATTGTCTTTTGTGGTCCGACACCTTAAAACTGATAAGACAGTCTTGCCTCCATATTGCGCCCTATTCTCGGAAATTGTACAATATCCAAATGTTCGTAATAATATTTATTGAACATATTGCGAATATCCACGCCAATATTAAATGATTGTCGTTTAAACGTAAATGTTTTATCGGCACCTATGTTAAAGATAGCAAATCCCGGCGTAGTCTTTTCACCATAAAAACTGCTGACATGGTTTTGTCTTACCGTTGTTAGGTTTTCAATATAAATACGGAAATCGTGTTGCGGCTCCCACTGTATGTTGTTGTTGCTTCTCAATGACTGTATCAGCGGCAATGCTCTTTTGTTGTTGTCCCGTCCGTAAGCGTAAGTATTGCTATTGCTGAACTGTACATTTTGTGAGATATGCCATTGAAACTGAAACTCTGAACCTGCGATATTTGCATGTTTGATATTGCCAAACTGCTTGACGCCATTGGCCGTTTCCGTCATTGCGTCGGTATTTTCTACAACCAATCCCGTGATATAGTTTTGGATAAGATAATCATATAATTTTAGATGTATGCTCCATTTTGTTTTTGTGTAATGCCATTGCCATTCGATGTTCCAAGCTGATTCCTTTTTTAAGTTCGGAATGCCGATATAGTCATAATTGTCCAATGGATTGAAGAGGTACAAGGCATACATTTCGCTCAAAGTCGGTACACGCACCGTTCTGGATACATAAATGTCCGAGGACAATGCATCTGAAAAACGATGCTGGATATTGGTATAGATATTATAAGGAATGCGCTGCTGGTTGCTGTTTTCAGCTGTTATAGTCGACAATTGTTGTCTTCCGGCATCGGTAAACAAGTTGCTGCCGCTATATTCCAAATGACCGCCCAGCAAGAGCTTCCAATTGTTGTCAATATGCCATTGGTCTTCCATGTCGACACCAAGCATTGTACGCTGCCCATCCGGGATAGTCATCATGTACATAGATGCGCCGCCGTTTTTGGGGTACATGGTCATTTCTGCATGCCAGCGGTTGATATAACCCTCTATTTTTGTTTTGAGTTTTTGATGTGGCGTGAGATTCCAAAATGCTTGTGTAAACGCGCCTTTGGTGTCGGACCATGCCGGCATGTCCATGTGCATGGAAAGCTGTTCCAACGGACGTTGCGTGTCGTCCATGACATGGTTTATTTTACTATAATAGATGGATGTTTCCCAATACTTTATTTTTTTATTGTTATAGGATTGGATATAATGTAATCCTATAATGTTGGAACGTGCATATTTAACATCCATAGAAAGTGCAGGATAACCAATATTGTTGCCGTCATCATGTATATAGTCTAATTTTAATAATCCATTATCGGTCGTTTGATAGACGGTATTGACGTGTACATTCCATTTTTCATATTGGGAATAGTTGATTTGTCCTTTGCTGTTGACCGTAAACACTTGGTTTGACGTCCAATTGCCATATCGGGCAATGTTTTCAGACTTGCTGCCGCCGGGTATATAGCTGTTGGTTTTTCGGTAAGCACCATCTGCCAATATTGCCCATTTTTTGTGGCTATAATGCAGTTGTCCTATCAATATTTTTGCGTGGCTGTTGGTTTCGTACTGTGTTGAAACGCTGCCGGACCAAGGGTTTCGCATATTGTGCTGTGCTTCTTTTAAATGAAATTGTAAACCACCACCAATAGATGAACCGCCGATACCATAAGCGGCTCCGGTATGCAAATCAATTTTTTCCAAGTTGCTCGGTTCGATATAGGAAGTGCTTGGATCCATTTTGTCGGTGCATGCGCCAAAGATATGCATCCCGTTTATGGTCAACATAATCTGGCCGTCGCTCATGCCGCGTATGACCGGTTCCTGTGCGTAATTCCCACGGCTGATAAGGTATATACTTGGGATGTTGTCAAGGATTTTTTCCGTTCGGGAATGTCCATCGCTATATCTTTTAAGGTCACTTGTATTGTTGGTTTGTATAGTGATGCTATCAAGTTGGTGTATAGCGTTTCCATCTTTGGAAACACCGACATGCTGTGATAGCACAGCCGTCGGTGTTAATAGTAATAAGACTATTGGAAGTTTGTTCATTTTACTAAACATGTTTAATTTTAAAAAGCTACTTCCAATGCCGTGGAATCAATGATCTGAACGTTATTTTCCTGGATTTTTGTAAAGTTTAGCGTCCAGTATCCACCCATAGTGAAATTGACCGTTCCTGTATAGTGTCCGTTTCCAATGCTGGTCGGGATGACATTGCTGGTCGAACTATGTCCCATGTCCGGCATATAGGGATAGAAGTTGCCAATCGTAAAATCACTGACTGTCTGGAAGGTGATATTGTGGTCAAGGCTTTTGTAGAAGGCAATTTCCAAAGACTGCAAGCCGTTGGTCTGGCTTGCTTGCTGTGGACTTACCAATGCGATATAATAGGTCTGACCGTCGTTGCCCGCAACACTTGTGAAAAACTTCGTTCCGGGTTTGGTACTTTTCGTAGAGAAGTCGTATTTGACGGAATCGTATTGTTCGCTGTTGACTGTTATTGCCATACGCATCCTCCATCCTTTATATCCCGCACTCGTGTACTCGCTGGTAGAACCGTGAAGCGGGATGAACGCACCCATATAGGCTTGCATACTATCTGAAAAGACAGCTTGTTCCGTCGGGCCGGAATGACGGTGTGCGACACCGTTTTCGATATTCGTCGGATTTGTCATCAACGGAGCCAATACAATCGAAGCATTATTGACAAAGGTATTGCTGGTCGTATCTTTTATAGTGAAAAAAATGGGGTTATAACCAACGATCAACGAGTCTGTTTCGATATAAGTTGTGATTATATAAGGCGAATTTGGGATGCTGCTTTCGTTGAACGTTGTCAGGTTGCTTAATGTTTGTACTGTGCTGGTCGTGCTATCGTTTTTGGAACAGGAAACCGACAATACGATACCGCATAGCATTGCTGCCATGAAAAAAATATTACGCATAAAAATGATTTTATTTAGTTTTTACTAAATGTTGTTTTAATAATGTTCAGTTGAGGCAAAAAGAGGTCTATAGTATCGGTAAATTCCGATACTATGCATACGATGTAATTAACTTCTTAGCTTAGAATTATGCGCGTGGAGGTTTGAATACCAATAAAGTAATGTCTTTGGTATAGTTGCAGTTGTAGTGACTATATATTTTGTTCCTGATAGGTAGTTCGTATAAATCTGGTTGGACAGAAGGGAAATAATTCTGGAAAGAAACGATTTCCATTTTTGCCATCTGGTCTCCCATGTCCTTGGTTTCCCGCTGTTGTTCTTTTTTTAGTTGCTTGAGGAGGAAACAGTGGCCGTTACAATGCAGGCCTGGTTTGTATTTATTGATGCAATACTTCTCTGCTATAGCATCCCTGTTGACATAGAAGTTAAGGATGACTATATTCTTACTGAAGCTCATGATCAGAAAGGAAGATAGAAATAATATTGCAACGAGGTGCTTCACTAGCGTATGAATTGATGGCGCAAATATAATGGAAAAACTATTTTGTCTTTTTATTATTGTATGATCTTTTGAAACATGACAATTGTCATAGTTCTACACCTTTGCATTGCTGCGGTTTTGCCCTCTAGAATCTTTTTCCATGTTGTTGGAGACGAAAGGGACGATAAAGAAATTGAGCAGGGGTAGTGCATTGATACTTGTGGAAACGGGATTGCCGATTGTCCCATAATTTGAAGTACTACTTAACGGTGGAGGCGTGGCGATGGAATTCTGCATCGACGGACAATGTCCATGAAATGATTATCGTGATGGCTGACGATGGCGGAGTGGATGATATTGTCGATATCTTGAATGAAAATGTCGGTAAAAGAATTCCGGTTTTGGCAAATGGTTAATGCCATTGCCAAAACCAATATCTTTACCCGATGAAAGGTCCCAAATCTGTTTACGATTCCAATATAGTTGAACTGGCGCAACAGGAAACGCAGTTGAAAAGGAAACGTTCCTGGATGGCTTGGGCGCGTCTTTTGGTTATTGTATTGATTGTATTTTGGTTGTATAACCAATGGCACAAGGGTTGGGGCATAGCATTGATGGGCGTTTTGGTCGGTATCGCTTTGTTTCTCGTATTGGTGTCGCGCGATGTCGCATGGAAAAGACGTTTGGATTTTGTCCGGACTTTGTTGTCTGTCAATAGAAGAGAGCTTGCCGGCCTGGATTACCAATATGCCGATTGGGAAGACGGCGCGGTATTTCAGTCTGCGACGCATCCTTATGCTTCGGACTTGGATATTTTTGGAAAATATTCTCTGTTCCAATATGTCAACCGAGCCGAGACCGCAGGAGGACGACAACTTTTGGCGGACTATTTTTCCTCCGCTGTGGACAAGACGACGATAGGGGAAAGACAGGATGCCGTTCGTGTGATGGCTGCTCAGACTGAGTGGCGGCAAAGGTTTCAGGCTTATGGTTCTATTGCAGGTCTTGAAAAAAATATCGAGTCTGATATGGCGGTCTGGTTGGGGCAGCCAACAGGCACTCGTTCCAAGTTTTGGAAAGTGATGACTAGGCTGTATCCCATCATCACGTTGACATCTGTCTATTTGTTTTTGGATGACAGGATTTCGTCCGGGATTTTTGGATTTTCGACTGCTGTTTTTATATTATTTTCTTTTGCGCAAAGTAAAAAGAGCAATGCAGCCTTTGGGATATTGTCCAAGTTTTATCCTAAGGTTTCAAAGATGGGCGATATGATTGCCTGTCTGGAAGAATTGAAAATAGATAATAGTATTGCGTTGAGAAAATTGCAGGAGCCATTGTGGAATACTAATGATGTCAAGGCTTCTGTCGCATTGAAACAATTAGGAAAGATACTAGGTTTGTTTGAGGCGCGGCTCAACGTTTTTCTATACTTTTTTCTCAATACTTTTTTATTGTGGGACGTAAGGGTTGGGCTTTCGTTGAACGAATGGAAATTAGAATACGGTGCTGGCTTGTCTCAATGGTTGGCGGCAATTTATCAGGCAGAAGCGTTCGATAGTTTGGCTACCTTGAGTTTCAACCGTCCTGATTGGGTATTTCCGACAATCGAACCGAATTATTATAGTTTTTCGGGTACAGGGATTGGGCATCCGTTGATTCCTACATCCAAACGTGTGGACAATGATTTTTCCATTGACGGCCAAGGTAAAATTGCATTGATTACAGGCAGCAACATGGGTGGAAAAAGTACGTTTCTGCGTAGCCTTGGGGTCAATATGGTATTGGCATACAGCGGTGCGCCTGTTTGCGCCAAAAGTTTTGCCGTATCTGTTGTTCAGTTGATGAGTAGTATGCGTATTGCCGACAACCTTGCGGAAAACACGTCCACTTTTTATGCTGAATTAAAAAAGATACGCGCTATCCTCGAGGCTGTCAATGCCAAGCAAAAAGTGTTTGTCTTATTGGATGAAATATTGCGTGGTACCAATTCCTTGGACCGTCATGCGGGCTCCAAAGCCTTGATGCTGCAATTGATTCGTGAGCATGTCGTCGCGGTCATTGCTACCCACGACGTGGAATTGGCAAATCTTGTCAATGAGCAGCCTGATGCGATAGCCAACTATCATTTTGACGTGCAGGTGGACAATAATGATGAATTGTTTTTTGACTATCAATTAAAACCGGGTGTCTGTCGGCGGATGAACGCGGCGATATTGATGAAACAGATTGGGATTGAGATGTGAGATATTTTTTAATCAAAAAAAACATCTTACTCACATTCATCACTGTCAGACCGTACAAACGCCGCCACTTTTTCCAAATCTACTTTTGTATGCGCCGCAGTCAACACCAGCCGGTTAAGTTTTTCTCCGTTGGGGTCTGGGTATGCAAATGAAGAGATGATAAAACCATTGTTGAAAAAGTTCTGTTCGTTGGTATTGGAAGGCAACAAGACAATCGGTAATTCCGGATGTATTTTGATATTCGGAATGTCTTTTAATAATTCAGCCATGTATTGGATATTGTTGCGCAGTTTTTCCAATTGTTGTGCATAGATGTCTTTGCCATGGAGGAAGGCGTATAGCGGTCCGGGTGACGGAGGTGTTACTGCTGTAAACGACGGAAGACTGCGCAATTGATTCGCGAAATATTTATTGGTGCTGACAGCGCCCGCTTCGATGCCGAACGCTTTGCCCATCGAGTAGGTAAAGAGGTAGTCTATATTGGGATTGCGTGGTATGTATTCCGCCGCGCCGCCGCCCGTTGCTCCCGTTACGCCAATACCATGCGAATCGTCAATGATAAAAGTGGCTTTTCTGTTTAATGCCGTGAAGCTGTCGAAATCATATTTCAATAGGGAGAAATTGTTCACTGCGTCGGAAGCCAATATAATCGGATGGTCGTTGTTGTCATTTATCAATCCGTCTTTCCAGTTGTCGAAATCGTATAGTAGAGATTTTTGTTGCAGGATGGCGGGGTGGGAGAGGGGAGCGTTGTCGATGTCGTTTCCAAACAAGGCAATGCAGGACTGTCCGGCGTTGAAGCCTGAACCGAACAAAACCGTTTCCTCCGTATTGGTGATTTCCGAAAGCCTTGCTTCGCAGTCTTCGTATAGTGAGATTTGCGTGTTGCTGATGCGCGACGATGGATAGACCCAGCCGTATTTTTGGATGCCTTCCTGTACAAGTCGGTAAAATTCCGAAACGATATGCACGGACAAATAATCATAACCCGAAAAGAACAAGTATTCTTTCCCGTCAATAAATGCATTGCGTCCAAATAAACCGTCGAGAAACATTTTTTTAATTGAGAATTGTAAGGGTTGTTTTATTTATTATAGAATTGTTGTTTCACACAAAGGCCCTAAGAAAACAAAGAACACAATGTTGCTGCCTTTGTAATCTTTGTTTCTTTGTGTGAAATTTTCACGAAAAGGCGCAAAATAGTGACTTGAAATTGATTATTATTCATCATTCCTTTTTAATTATTCATTATAGTAACGTGTTCTTGTTTTTTTAAATATTGCTCATCCACTTCCGCACCGATGCCGGGCAGTTCGGGCAATATGATTTCCTGTCCGTCGTAGCTCATACCGTTAATGATTGGGTCTTCCTGTTGTCCCAATAATGCCGTATCCAAATCAAAGAACTGCACGTTGGGATTTGCCATGGCAAAATGCGTATTGGCGGAGAGCGCCAGCCTTGATTCCATCATGCTTCCGAGCATACATTGGACGCCGTTTTTTTTCGCAACTTGGTTGATTTTTGTTGCTTCCAGGATGCCGCCGCTTTTGGCAAACTTAATGTTGATATAGTTTGCAGCCTTATGTGCAATGATGGTTTCCGCATCGTGGTGTGTAAATACGCTTTCGTCCGCCATGATAGTAATCGGCGACTCGGCGACCAGCGTCGGAAGGTAGCCGTCCATCCATTTGCGCATCGGTTGTTCGCAAAACTCGATGTTGTACGGTGCCAATGCTGTCAGGGCTTTCACGGCTGTTTCGTAGTTCCAGCCTTGGTTGGCGTCGATGCGGAGTTTGGTTGTGCTGCCGGTCGCCGTGCGTATGGCTTTGATGCGTGAGATGTCGTCTTCTAATTTTTTGCCCACTTTTATTTTAATCGTTTCAAATCCTTTGTTTTTAAATGCCAGGGCTTTTGCCGCCATCTTTTCGGGTGTGTCGATGCCGATGGTGACGTCGGTGATGATTTTTCTTTTTTGTCCGCCGAGGAATTGGTAGAGCGGAACGTTTGCATTTTTTGCGGCGATGTCGTACAGTGCCATGTCAAATGCGGATTTTGCCGTGAAGTTGCCATAACAATAGGTATGCAGCTCGTCCATTCTGTTTTCTATTTCCAGAGGATTTTTTCCGAGCCAGATTTTGGAAAAATCCTTGGCGAGTTCATAGCAGGTTGCCTGCGTTTCGCCCACAATCATCGGGAACGCGGAACACTCTCCATAGCCAAGGAGTCCGTCGTCGGTATGGATGCGGACGAGTAGGTTCTGCGCTGTCGTCAATGTGCCAGTGGCGATTGTAAACGCTTCTATTGGAATTGGAAATTTGTAGATATCAATGGATTGGATTGTCATGTTTTATTGCTGTTAGACCGCTACAAGATAAAGAGAAGTAGGATAAAATTGATTTTTTAAAGGGAAATATTGTAGGATTCCGCCCGTATTCCTTTAATTTATCTGAACTTTGCGCTTTTCGTTTCTGAAATCAAAAATCATAATTCATTAATTCTGATGGCAGACAATAATTTTATAGACCTTATAAGGCTGTATTGCAGGAGTGGCAACGGCGGTGCCGGCAGCCGGCATTTCATGCGTTTGAAATTCAACGCCAAAGCAGGCCCCGACGGTGGTGACGGCGGCAATGGCGGCAGCATCGTACTGCGCGGCAACAAAAACCTGTGGACTTTGCTTCACCTGCGTTACCACAAAAACATATTGGCCAAAGACGGTGAAAATGGTGCGAAAAACAATATGTCTGGACGCAATGCCGACGACGTCATCATCGAAGTGCCGCTCGGGACTACCGCTATCGACGAGGAGACCGGAGACGTGGACGTTGAGATATTGGAAGACGGACAGGAGTATGTCTGGCTGCCAGGCGGTAAGGGTGGCTGGGGCAACCAACATTTCGCGACGCCGACCAATCAGGCGCCGGAATATGCGCAGCCAGGTCTTCCCGGTATGGAAGCGCAGAAGATTCTGGAGCTGAAAATGTTGGCAGACGTAGGCCTGGTGGGTTTTCCCAATGCAGGAAAATCTACTTTGCTGTCTTCTATCACGGCAGCAAAACCTAAGATTGCGAACTACGCTTTTACCACTTTACGTCCGCAGTTGGGCATGGTGGCGTATCGCGACAACAAGTCTTTCTGTATTGCCGACCTGCCTGGAATCATCGAAGGTGCGGCGGAGGGCAAAGGATTGGGGCATCGGTTTTTGCGGCATATCGAGCGTAATCCCGTGTTGCTGTTCCTGGTGCCTGCCGACAGTGAAAACCACCGCAAGGAATTTGAGGTTCTGTATGACGAGCTGCGTCGTTATAATCCCGAAATGTTGCAAAAGACAATGCTGTTGGCGATTAGCAAATCCGATATGCTGGACGATGAACTGAAAGCCGAAATCGAAAAGGAACTACCGGAAAACATTCCGCATATCTTTATTTCGTCCGTGACCAACCAAGGGCTTACACAATTGAAAGATATGCTATGGAAGGCCTTGACCGAAGATGAAGACATTGCTATTGGTAAATAGTTCAAACTAACGTTAGTTTTAATGTTAAAGTTTAGTTAATACTATTTTTCTCCTTCTTTTCAAGCGAAAGATGGGTTTACCTTTGTTTCAGAATAAGATAAAGCCCGCCTTTTCGCAAGCGAAAGAAAATATCAACAGTTCTTTTATCTCGTTTAGTTGTTGCCATAAAAATGATAGTTGCCTGTCAGTGGAATGGTGGCTGTAGGTTTGTATAAAACGTATGGTCTGCCGGGGTACTATATTTTTTGACTTTTAACACTATACACAATGAAAAAAAGAATCTTAAGTATATTGGCAATTGCCTTTGTGGTCGCAAATGCGTATGCCGCAAACGTTGTTGGTAATGACGGCAACGGTAAAAAGGAAGACAAGGTAGAAAGAGTTAAAGATGTTAACGTGAAATACGTAGGCGAGACATCAGACAACGGTATCGTTTTCGACGTCAACTACGCCAATCCTACCGGTCAGCGTTTCATATTGGTCATTTCCAACAGCCAAGGTGAAGTTTTGTTTAACCAAAGCTTTAAAGGCGCTGATTTCCACAAAACAGTGATGATCAAAAAAGATTCCGATGCTGTAGGTAACGTGAAGTTTGCCGTAAAAAGCAATGGCAACGAGCTTTACAGCCAAGCTTTCCAGATTGATATGGAATCCCATTTTGTCAACAACGTTGTCGTAAAAGCAATCAATTAGTTTTTGATTTTGTTAATGATAAAATAGAACCACCCGAAAAAGGGTGGTTTTTTTGTGAGAGGATACGGTTGTTTTAAAACCTGCCATGCAAAATGCCTTCCTACAACTCCTGATGTATCGTTATACACATATTCCTCCTGACATCTGTGAGTTCATAAAACATGAAATATCGGAAGTTGTATTCTCGAGTTTGACGGATAGACCCCTACGGTCAGGTTGATATGAACAAGATATATAACCAATGGCATGGCCAACAAACGAAATTTTTTGGAATGCCAGACTCGGTTTATCTTAGCGGTATTATGGTAGTCAATATGAGTGAAACCCACAGCCTGGTCAGCAACTGGGTAAGTGAACTGAGAAATGTGAACGTCCAGAACGACCGTATGCGTTTCAGGCGCAATCTGGAGCGCATCGGAGAAACCATCTCCTATGAGATCAGCAAGGTATTGCCTTATAAAATGCTCGAGGTTGAAACTCCTTTGGGTACACACCACAGCATGGTACTGGATACGCAACCAGTCGTCGCGAGTATTTTGCGGGCAGGCGTACCGATGCATACCGGCATTCTGAATTATTTTGACAAGGCGGACAACGCATTCATTTCCGCGTTCCGTAAACACCACAAGGACGGTTCTTTTGAAATTAAACTGGAATACCTCAGTTGTCCGCCGTTGGAAGACCGGATATTGATAGTCGCCGACCCCATGATTGCAACGGGTGCTTCGTTGGTTGCGTCTATTCAGGCTTTGCTGAATCACGGTGGTCCTGCCCAGGTGCATATTGTCTGCGCCATTGCCTGCACGATTGGTCTTGAATACGTGGAAAAGAACCTCGGATCCCAAGTCTCCATCTGGTGTGGTGACATCGATGACGAACTGACCGCCAAATCCTATATTGTCCCGGGTCTTGGCGATGCTGGAGATTTGGCTTTTGGTAGTAAAAAGCAGAATTGACGACCGTTGTTGCCATGTAACGGCATTATTGTTGCAGTTATCGAATACTATTTGATGGTAAACGACGCTAAATGGTTATTTTTGTCGTTAAATTTTTAAGGATATGCCCTTTCTAAGAAAATATATTTTCATTTTTTTGGTATTGTTTATTGCTTTGATTGTCAATAAAGTACAGGCGCAGTCGTCTGCCCGCACCCATTTTATTTATATACAGTCCGAAGACCAGCAGCCTTATTATGTCATTCTCAACAACAAGAGTTACAGCTCCTCTTCCGTGGGCTATTTGATTATTTCCAAGTTGACGGATGGGGACTACAAGGTGACGGTTGGTTTTCCACAAGATATCTATCCAGCGACTACCTATTTGCTCAAAATAAAGGGTAACGATGCTGGTTTTAATTTGAGGAAAGGTTCTGGTAAAGGTTGGGATTTAGTGGACAAACTGTCCCATAAGGAATTGCCGGTCGTCAATGCTGGTGATAACGTCGACCCTTCCTCGGTTGCCAATCTGGACAGTCAAAAAAAAGACAATGGTTTCGGCGACCTTTTGTCCAAAACTTCCAATGATACGACCAACTATCAAGCGTATGCTCCTTCCCAGAACAAGGCCGGGGATGTGGCAAAGGCGACCATGCCCGGCAGTACTGCCAAAAAAGATAAAGTCAGAACGGACCAACAATCCAGCACGACCGCCGTGGCCGAGGCTCCCAAGTCGGACGGCAGTGTCGATGAGTCTTACGAATCTGCCGCCGCTAGGAGTGCAACGGAAAGTGTCGTGAAATTGGGAGAGCGCAGCGATAGGCGTGGCGTTTCCCTAGCTTTTGTGGTGACTTCCGGCGAAAAGATGGACACCATCAACGCTTTCTTCCCGGGAGACAGCAAGAAGAGTACATTAGAAGACGATAATGAGGCGGTTGCCAATAACAATGCGGATACGGAAAACATTTCTCCTGAAAAAACGGCTCTCAAAAAAGAGGTTGACAGCCGCAAAGGCACCAACAACCCTTTTTTCAAAGGAACGACAACTGCCAACAAAAATGGCAATCTGGGGCTCTTCGCCGAAGGTGACAGTGGCGAGGCCAAAACCGAACAGACAAAGGCATCCGCAAAAGAAGACAATGTGGATGCCAAAACGACAGATACTAATTCCGGCGAGATTTTCAACAGCACATGTACGAGCATGGTTTCCGACAAGGATATCGAGAAAATCCGCAAGAGGATGATTGCCAAAAGTAGTGACGAGGACATGATTGCCGTAGCGCGCAAATATGTCGACACCAAATGTATCTATACTGCGCAGATCAAGGAGCTGGGTGGTCTCTTGATTTCTGACAACGGCCGTTTCGCTCTCTACCGCATCCTTTATCCCAATGTGTATGACGGTGGACAGTTCAAGACTTTGGAGGACCAACTTCTGGACAAAAACTACAAAGCGCAGTTTCGGTCATTGACGAATAACCATTAGGTCTACCCATCGGCAAATAGGCTCGGCATTAGGCATTCTCTATCAACCACATCCCTTCTCAAGGAAAGGGGTTGAGAGAACTAAAGGCTGCCGGTGAAGTCTGTCATTTTTTTTACTTTTGCCTTTTTACTTATTGTACATGAGGTATTTTCTCGAAGTAAGTTACAAGGGGACGCATTTCCATGGGTTTCAGATACAGGGCAAGGAAATGACGATCCAAGGTGAGCTTGAAAAAGCGTTACAACTGTATTTTAGAGAGCCTTTTTCGTTGACCGGGTCTTCCCGTACCGATGCCGGAGTGCATGCCTTGCAGAACTTTTTCCATTTTGATTCCGGAAAAGAAATCACCGACAAGCAACTGTACAACCTCAATGCTATCCTTTCGGAGGATATCGTCATTAAGAGTCTACGCGCCGTGAGGGAAAATGCCCATGCACGTTTTGATGCCGAGTATCGCGAATACCAATACAATATTTATTTCAAAAAAGACCCGTTCCAGAAGGAGACTGCTTGGTATTATCCGTTCAGGATGGATGTTGAACTGTTGCGGTCGGCCGCCGCGAAGCTGCTAGGGACGCATGATTTTTCCTCTTTTGCCAAACGTAACACGCAGGTGCGTACGCATATATGTACCATACACAAGGCCGAGTGGACGACAACGGAAAATGGTGTTTGCTTTACGGTTGCCGCCAATCGTTTTTTGCGTGGGATGGTGCGTGCCTTGGTTGCTACCATGTTGAAAGTCGGAAGAGGTACTTATACATTGACGGATTTTGACGATATCATTGCAGCCCAAGATTGTACGGTTGCCGATTTTTCCGCACCGGCCAAAGGGCTTTTTCTCAGAAAAGTGTCATTTCCCGATTCCATCTTTCTTTGATAACATTAGAATGCCTATTTTTAAAGACGCGGTAGGCCATGCCATTTAGCGTAAAAATAGAATCCTAGTCGTCTTCATCAATAAATCTGAAATTACAAATCATAAAATCATAACCCTGTTTTATGCATACGACACGTAATCCCCAAAACGTGATTTGGTTCATATTCCTGACGCTGCTGATTGATGTCATCGGTATTGCCATTATCATTCCTGTTGTACCCACGTTGATAGAGGATCTGACTCACGAGGGCGTCAGCAAGGCCTCTGTCTATGGCGGTTGGCTGATATTTGCCTATGCGGTGATGCAGTTTCTTTGTTCGCCGATATTGGGAGGACTAAGCGACCGTTTTGGTCGACGTCCGGTATTGTTGTGTTCCTTGGCGGGCATGGGTGTCGATTATCTTTTTCAGGCTTATGCACCAACGTTGGCATGGCTGTTTGTAGGACGTGCGTTAGCAGGTGTCGCAGGAGCCAGTTTTACGACGGCTTCGGCTTATATTGCCGATGTGAGTACCGCCGACAAAAGGGCCCAGAACTTTGGGTTGGTTGGTGTGGCGTTTGGTTTGGGTTTCGTGATCGGCCCAGTTATAGGAGGTTATTTTGCTCAATTTGGTGCACGTATTCCTTTTAAGGTGGCGGCGGTTCTAGCGTTTGCCAATTTTTTGTACGGCTATTTTATTTTACCAGAATCCCTTCCAGCGTCCAATAGGAGAAAATTTCAATGGACTCGTGCCAACCCTATCGGCTCCTTGTTGCAGTTGAAAAAATATCCGGTCATTGCAGGGTTGATTGTGACGTTGACATTGGTATATCTAGGTTCGCATGCCGTGCAGTCTACATGGACATATTATACCATGTTCAAGTTTCGGTGGTCGGAACAGCAAGTCGGGGTATCATTGGGATTGATTGGCGTGTTGGTCATGTTTGTGCAGGGTTTTCTGATTCGCGTGAGTATTCCGGTTTTGGGTGTGCAGAAATCGATTGTGTATGGCATGGTATTGTATATTATAGGTATGGTGTTGTTTGGATTGGCATGCAATGGCACGATGATGTATATTGTCATTCCTATTTATTGTTTGGGTGGCATTGCCGGCCCTGCTTTGCAAGGAATTATATCATCTCAGGTGCCTCCCGACCAGCAAGGAGAATTGCAGGGAGGTCTGACTAGCTTGATGAGCCTGACATCTATATTAGGGCCATTGATTATGAATAACTTGTTTGCTTATTATTCCAATAGGAATGCAGTGCCTTATTTTCCCGGGATGCCTTACATAGTCGGTGCTGTGTTGTTTATTGTTGGGTTGTTGCTCGCGTTGCCAACGTTAAGAAGAAGTATGACTGCATAGTCAATGTCACTTGTTTTCAACGTAAAAAATCCAATAAAACAGTTGATTGTTTACAATTAGAAAAATAATTTTTATTTTTTTGTTGAAAAGATTTTGCTGTTAAGGTAAAAGGTGCTATTTTTGCGCCCCGCTTCGGGTTTTGCGGTCAGTTCTTTGGGTGTCTCTGGTAGGTTGCAAGTATCT
>JASGDY010000087.1:0-70361 GCA_047606825.1 Chitinophagaceae bacterium | reverse complement strand
GATGAGGCGCAAGACCAAGTGCTATACTAAAAGCCGAAAAATGTTGGAATATTCCATCCTTCTGTTGATGCTGAAAAGAAACGGACAGCTTGATCTTATTGTCATTCTATAGTTACTAATATCATATATAACTCTTATGTGCTGTAAGTCAAATGGAACATCCTCCTGGTTTGAAGAGATTAAAACTACTGGTTTTTTCAAAGCATGTGCTAACCCGAGCTCATAAAAAACATTAGGATTCCTTTTTGTCAATTCAGCAATTAAAACCTTTGCTGAATTTATACCACTCCATATTTGATCAATTATTTTTCCGGTTCCAAATATGTCTTGATCTGCCCTAATAGGAGTTAATCCTGCTTTTCTAATTGCTGGATCATAAATTTTATTATAATAATCACCAAGTGGTGGCGCAAATGGCTGCATTACAAAACAAGTATCAGTAAAAGATATCGCAATTGCTTTACCTAATTTCTTTAATTCCGAATTAGAATCTAGAAGCTTGGTTGAAGAATCCGATGCTATATCAATTACTCTTGTTTTGTCTCCATTCTTTTCAATTAATTTGGCAAGAGTAAGTGATTCTGTAAAAACATCGATAAATTCCGAATGTTTCTCTTTGGGAACCTTAAAAGTTTCGGTAAGTGCGTTTTCAAAAAATTTTCGGTCAGGTAAATTCTCCCCACGATAGTGTTTATATACGCTGCTAATAACGGGTGCTTTTAATACTGCCTCACGATACCCATTCAGTTCATCTTCGGATGTTTGGGGACGTAGAATTTTCTTCGATAATTCTGTCAATTTAATTTTTTTAGGTGCAGGACGCTCAAGTAAGCCGTATTTAATCGCAGAACTAATTTCAGTTGCGTAAGGTCCATTGTTATAGGAAACGCCTAAGTAGGTAGCTGATTCTTGATCTGAACACTCTTTGCCAGCATTTTGATCCAATATTGCTCTTGGAATCCTTAATGCTTTTTCAATCGAGTGCCTTGGAAAGTTAGAGGAGGACGTTGAGATGTTTTTCTTTACCTCGGAATTAGCTTTTTTGTTCTTTATGCTTTTATGCACAACTTTCTTGGGATATACTTTTTTTACGACTTTTGAAAGTTTATTTTCTTCTTTAACTTCAGTTTTGTTTTGTTCTTCATTATCGAATTCCATTATATAATATATTTTAATATTTTAATTGTTATTAATGATTTAGAAACTCATTTAATCGACTGCTAACATTAGGATACAAATAACTATTCTACAGTTCTAAGCTGGAATTGGAATTTCCGTATTTATGCTTACACTCCGCATTGTATATTTCATAATTAGAAATTAAGATATTATATTTTTCCCCACTCCCGCAAACAATCTTTTCCATCTTCTAAGAGTTTAAAATTTCCTTTCAAACTTACATCATAGTTTTCAATTTTCCAAGACAAGGGCCGAAGATTATTGATGTTCGAGGTTATGTCATTTTGCCATAATACTTTTGCCTTCTTATTAGCGCAAAAAAGTTTTCAAGTGTAAGGTCTCTCGCATTACAGATTTTTTCTAAAGTAGGAATGCTAATCGAATAGGGTATCTGTCTTATATTTTTTATCTGTCTTACTGTTTTTTCATCAATATCATGTTCGGTTGCGAATGACCTATTGGACTTTTTTTGAATCCAATTGTTGGTTATATATTCACAAATGACAATATTAATTTCCTTCATACAAAACAATTAACATTGTAATGAACCCTCACCGTCCTTCTATTTTCCTATCTTCTATTGCTGATTTCGGAAGCAAATCTCCTGGCGCGCATTCAAATTCCAATGAAAGAAGATTTATATCATTCAAGCTATATGTACTCGGATAATTAGGGCTTTCTATTTGACCAATGTATCCTCTTGATACATTTAATACAGCCGCAATATCGTCTTGTGTCAGACCATGAGCATCTCGTAATGACTTAATGATAGCCACCACTTCCAATTCGAACTTTGTCTTCCTTGTTTTGCTCATTGAGAGCAAGGTTGAAAAAAATAAATATTTTTTGCTTAGTATACCTAAGCAATTCGTATGTTTGTGCAAATACTCTAAAAATGTAGAATTATCTGATATTAAATTTGCGATTCCACCCATCGGAAGAGGAATTTCGCAGGTGGATACGGGAGGAACTGAAAGGCTGTTTAACCTCTCCCGTACCGGAAGCAATGGTAAATGTACCGGAAAAGGAACCCATGCTCAGCAGGGACGAGATGGCAGGATTGTTTAAAATATCCTTTATGACACTGAACGCCTGGATGTCCAAAGGGCTTCCCCATTACCGGCAGAGCAGGCGTGTATTTTTCCTGCGGTCGGAAATAATGGAATTTTTGAAGGTGACCAAAAGAAAGAAGAATACATTTTGACCTCATTTGCCAGCAATACAAAAGCCGGCCAATTATAATTGGCCGGCTTTTGTATTGCTGTGAACCAATGAACCCACAAATAAATTATTTTTGTTCGTAGTTCTTTCATTTATCTTCCTCAAAAAATAACTTTGAATTTAATCTTTATGCAGAGGGCAAAAAAGAGGGCAAATTTAAAAAGACCGCATGTTGCGGTCTTCTAAGTAATTGGTTTCCAGCTCCTCAGACAGGACTTGAACCTGTGACCCTCTGATTAACAGTCAGATGCTCTAACCAACTGAGCTACTGAGGATTCCGCCTTTCCATGGAAAGGGGTGCAAAGATAGGATAGAAAAAAATGTCGTCCAAAAAAAGTAAAGACATTTAACGAAATCGCCATTTGATACAAAAAGAGCAGGATGGACGCGTTTTAGACCAATAGAAAATACGCTGCAATCCAGTGCGACCTTCCCCCGTCAATAAGCATCCCATACAATATATATTAGGATTGAAAAATATGGCAGCCGCACCTATCGCTCCATCGCCGCAAATCTGTGGCCAGGAAATAGAATACTTCATTTTCTATTGTCGGCTTTCAGTCTTAGCTTATTATTTTCTGTACAACAAAAAATTTTTTGTTGGTTGAAAGAAAAGCTATTACCTTTGCACTCCTAAAAAATAATAGTATTTTAGAATGCCTACAATACAACAATTAGTAAGAAAAGGCCGTGAGATTATCAAGGCAAAAAGCAAATCGAGGGCTTTGGACGCTTGTCCTCAGCGCCGTGGCGTATGTACCCGTGTGTACACAACGACGCCTAAGAAGCCAAATTCCGCACTGCGTAAGGTTGCGAAAGTGCGCCTGACCAACAAAATAGAAGTCATCGCTTACATCCCAGGTGAAGGCCACAACCTTCAGGAACACTCCATCGTGTTGATACGCGGTGGCCGTGTAAAGGATTTGCCAGGTGTACGTTACCACATTGTACGCGGAAGCTTGGACACAGCAGGTGTAAAAGGACGTAAACAGAGCCGTTCGAAATATGGTGCCAAAAAGGAAAAAGCAAAAAGCTAGACATTCCTAAAGTACTGATTAACAATAAATTTTAATAAAGATTTTTAATACGATAATATAATGAGAAAAGCACAAGCGAAAAAACTTCCATTAGCGCCTGATTCTCGTTTCAACGATAAACTGGTAACACGTTTTGTCAACAACCTGATGTGGGAAGGCAAAAAAAGTGTTGCGTTGAAAATATTCTATACAGCTATCGACAAAGTAAGCCAGATTACCGGCGAGGATGGTTATGAAGTATGGAAAAAAGCACTCAACAACGTTACTCCTGCGGTTGAAGTACGCAGTCGTCGTATCGGTGGTGCGACTTTCCAGATTCCGACGGAAGTACGTCTTGACAGAAAGATTTCCCTGAGCATCAAATGGATTATCCGTTTCAGCCGTGACCGTAACGGTAAAACTATGGCGGACAAACTGGCGAATGAACTTGTAGCTGCAAGCAAAGGTGAAGGTGCTGCTTTCAAAAAGAAAGAAGACACACACCGTATGGCAGAAGCAAACAAAGCGTTCTCCCACTTCAGAATCTAGTTGTAGCTTTAGATACTATATTATTTTAAGCGGCTTTTCCAAGCCGCTTTTTGTTTTGTGGCAGCTACGTTTCACGCAAGTACGCAAAGTTTTTTATGGACACATACGATAAGGGTGATGTTTAGCGTTAAGTCGTTAGAGAAGTAGAAAAACGTTTTTGGACCTTCCAAGTTCTGACACTTCGACTTTGCTGAATGTGACACGCTGAGTTCTTATTTTACTTTTGACGTAACCCTTATGCCAACCTATCGACTATTGCCACTTTTACGCCCTTTGATTGCGCTGATATTAGGCATATCTGTAGGTTACGCGTTTCCCGATTGGGACAAATGGCCATTGCTTGTCATGGTTGTGTTGCTGTTGGCTGGTGTTATGTTGTATCAGTTCGTACCCTATCGATGGAGATTACATCTGTATTGGCTGGCCGGTATGGCACTGCTTGGCATCTTTTTCCTGTTGGGTTATTGGTCGGTTCTCCGAAAAGACGTGACCCGACATGGGGACTGGCTGGGAAATAACAAAGATTCCATTGCGACATACCTATTGGTTTTGGATGAAAACCCAATGCCAAAGACCAAAAACTACCTGGCTGTCGGCAAACTCGTCGCAAAGCAAAAGGACAGCCAGCGCACAACATCCTCTTCCGGAAAAATATTGCTGCGTATCGACACCGCCATTCAAAACCAGCACCATCTATTGGCAGGCGACACCTTGTCCATACACGCAAAAATCCGACGCATCCAAACATCGCCCAACGGCAACTTTGACGCCGCAACGTACTATAAACACCTACAAATCTACCACCAAACCTATATCCAAACACGCCAACTCGTTGCCGTCCACCATAACGCCTCAAAAGGCAGTCGCCACTTCTTCCAAAAATCGCGCTACTGGATATTGTCCCAACTCCGCGCCCACATCCCCGAAAAAGAGAACCAGAGCCTGGCGGAAGCACTCCTGATAGGCTACAAGGACGATTTTGACAAAAATCTTGAAAATGCTTACCGCGACGCGGGCATCGTCCACATCATTGCCATCAGCGGCATGCACCTGATGTTGCTGTATAAACTATTAGAACAGACGGGGCTGTTATTGTCCAAAAGCCTGACTGCGAAAAAACTAACGAAGCTATTGAGCTTGCTCGCCATCTGGCTGTTTGCGTTCTTAAGCGGAGCAGGCCCTTCGGTCATACGCGCCGCCGCCATGCTGAGCTTTATCGTCGTCGGCGAGTTGTTGTACCGCAACCACAATTCGCTGAACAGCCTGGTCGCGTCGGCATTTATATTGCTGTTGATACGGCCGGAATGGATTTGGAACGTTGGATTTTGGTTGTCGTACATGGCAGTGTTGGGCATTTTACTCTTTTACAGACCGATATTGCGCTTACCGGATTTTGGAAATCCGCTCGTCCGCACCTTATGGGAAGGCATTGCCGTCACACTCTCCGCACAGATATTGACCTTGCCGATAATGATGTATTGTTTCGGGAAGGTACCGTTGTATTTCCTGTTTACCAACCTGTTGATGATGCCGTTGTCGTCCATCATTTTGTATATGCTTGTCGTACTGTTGGTCGTCAGTTGGCTGCCGTCGGTCGTCCATATTGTCGGCAAATGCACCGATTACTGCATCGGGTTGATGAACGGATTTGTCCGACACGTTGCGCAATATCCTTTTGCCAATATTTCTGTTTCCATCAGTTTTGTGCAGATGTTGGTGATGTATGCGGTGATTGGGTTGGTCGTATATTTCATAAAGACGAGAGCGTTGAGGCATGAGGTCTGAGGTTGCAAGTTTCATGTTATGTAAATATTCGGCGTCTTAGACTTTTGGTCTTCTTTCCGACTTCCCGTCTAAATTCTCAATTCATAATACTCAATTCATCATTCATTGTCTACCTTTGCGACCTCCATTAAAAGCAATCTGATGCAAAAGCAAATCAAATCAGCACTTATCTCCGTTTTTTACAAAGACGGCCTTGAACCTATCGTACGCGAACTTGACCGTCTCGGGGTCACCATCTACTCTACCGGCGGCACGCAGAAATTTATCGAAGACCTCCATATTTCCTGTATTCCGGTCGAGCAGTTGACGACTTACCCGTCCATATTGGGCGGACGCGTCAAGATATTGCACCCGGCAGTTTTTGGCGGTATTCTAGGTCGTAGAGATTTGGAATCCGACCAAAAAGAAATGGCGCAATACAATATCCCACCCATCGACTTGGTCATCATTGACCTTTATCCTTTTGAAGAAACATTGAAGAATACGTCGGAAGAAGCTGCCATCATCGAAAAAATCGACATTGGTGGTCCGTCTGCCATCCGCGCCGCCGCCAAAAACTTCAAGGATGAAGTGGTATTGGCTTCGCGCAACGAATATGCTTGGCTGTTGGAAGTCTTAAAGGCGCAGGATGGCGTGACTTCCATCGAAGAGCGCAAAGCCTTTGCGGCCAAGGCTTTTGAAGTAGTGATGAACTACGATATTGCCATCAACAATTATTTCAACGGAACGATTTTGCGTCCGTTAAGCAATAAACAATCACTGCGCTACGGCGAAAACCCCGACCAAAAAGCGGCTTTCTACGGCGACTTGAGCGAGGAATTTACGCAGCTCAACGGCAAGGAACTTTCCTACAACAACCTTGTGGACGTGGATGCCGCCATCGCCTTGTTGAACGAATTTAAGGACGAACAGGACAGGCTGTTTGCTATCATCAAGCATACCAATGTCTGCGGCGTTGCCATCCGTCCCACGGTCAAGGAAGCCTACGACGCGGCTGATGCGGGCGACCCCGAAAGCGCATTTGGCGGCATCCTGATTTCCTCCGGCACCATCGACAAAGCGACCGCCGAAAAAATCAGCGAAGTTTTCTTTGAAGTGCTGATTGCGCCTACATTTGACGAAGACGCGCTGGAAGTCCTGAAAAAGAAAAAGAACCGCATCCTCTTGCAGTTGAACCCTAAAGCCAGCGACAACAACACGCAATTCAAATCCATCCTCAACGGCGTACTGGTGCAGGACGTGGACAAAGGAAACTTTGCCGCTTGGAAGGAAGTCGGCGGCCGCGAAACGACCGATACCGAAAAGGCAGACCTCGCTTTTGCAAACATCGTCTGCAAACACCTGAAAAGCAACGCCATAGCGCTCGTCAAAAACCGCCAGCTTGTCGGAAAAGGCTGCGGACAGACCAGCCGTGTCGATGCGCTGCGACACGCCATCGAGAAAGCCCACCAGTTCAACTTTGACCTGCGTGGCGCGGTGTTGGCATCCGACGCGTTTTTCCCGTTCAACGACTGTGTGTCCATTGCGCACAAGGCGGGCATCGAAGCATTCATACAGCCCGGCGGCTCCATCCGCGACAAGGACAGCATCGACTATAGCGTTGAGAATGGCTTAGCAATGGTAATTACCGACAAAAGACATTTTAGGCACGGGTAGGGAAAGTCCGCTGTCGCGGACGACCTTTTGGTAGCCATAAACAACTAAGCTCAAAAAGTTCCGTAGGAACGACCTTAGGAATATATAAGGTCGTTCCTACGGAACTTTTTATATATGTTGCAACTATACTACCATAAGTACGCACCTACGGAGCTATGATACAATAACGAATTAAAAAAATCTTTAAAAAGATTTTATCATCTCAACTATTATTTAGATATTTGTCTAAATGTCTAAATATATGCAGCCGCTCACATTGGCATTTAAAGCGTTGAATGACGAGACAAGGAGGCAAATACTGGAACTGTTGCGTCCAGAGGATTTGTCGGCGGGAGAGATTGCGGCGCATTTTGACATGACCGCACCCAGCATTTCGCACCATTTGGACTTGTTGAAACGGGCTGGCATGGTCGATGCGCGTAAACAGGGACAGCAAATCATTTATTCGCTGAACACTACGGTTGTGGACGAAATCATCAGTTGGCTCTTTAAACTAAACAATAAAAAAATAATACCATGAAAAGAACGACGATTTTGCTTCTACAGGTTATATTTTTGGTATTGCCATTTGTGTATTTGTTGTATGTGTGGCCACAGTTGCCCGCACAAGTGCCGATGCATTACGGTGGAGACAACCAGCCCGACCGTTTTGGCGACAAGTCCGAAATGCTTACGACACAACTCGTCCTGTCATTAGTCGGCATCGGCATATCTGCACTTGTGCTGTATGTAGACAAAATAGACCCAAAACAAAAGCTATCCGGTGACAATCCGTTGACCCGAAAAATCAGTTGGACTATTGTAGGGCTAATAGCCACCTTGTCGATATACACTATTTTCATCACAGTCCGATATACACCCACTGCACCCCAAAGCAATGCATTGAGCGCAAAAGGAATTGAGATTATCGTCTGTCTGTTTTTCAGTATTTTAGGCAACTTCATTGCCAATGTGAAGCCCAACTATTTCATCGGCGTGCGCGTTCCATGGACATTGGAAAACCCGGAAAACTGGCGACGCACACACCGTCTCACAGGCAAGTTGTGGTTTTGGGGGGGACTGGTTTTGGGGGTGATATTGTTGGTTGTTTCATCCAACTATTCCATTTGGATAATGCTGCCTGGAATTTTTGTACTGTCCCTGGTCCCTATTGTCTATTCGTTTTTATTGTTTCAGAAAAGTAAGACGACTAAATAAAAATAACCATAAGGAGTAGTACGACTGTTTTTCCTTTTCCCTTTTTAATACGTCTTCAACTTAGTCTGGAAGGCCTCTTCAAACTTTTTCAGTTTGGGTTGTATCACAAAGTGGCAATACGCCTGGCCAGAATTGTTGTTGTAGTAGTTCTGGTGGTAATCCTCTGCTGCGTAAAAGTTTTTGACCGGTTCAATCGCCGTCACGATAGGTGCGTTGAAAGCACCGGATTTGTCCAACTGTCCCTTGTAAAATTCAGCTTCTTTTTTCTGTTCGTCGTTGTTGTAGAAGATGACGCTTCTGTACTGCGTACCGACATCGTTGCCTTGGCGGTTGAGCGTTGTAGGGTCATGGACTTTCCAGAACACTTTCAGCAATTCAGGGAAGGAGATTTCGGTAGAGTCAAAATAAATGCGGCATACCTCTGCGTATCCGGTCGCACCCGAACAGACCTCTTCATAAGTCGGATTGGGTTTATTGCCACCGCTATAACCACTGACGACTTTCACAACGCCTTTTAACCGTTGGAAAATCGCTTCCGTACACCAGAAGCAGCCCGTACCAAAAGTTGCCGTATCCGTATTGCTGCCAATCTGCGCCACTACTTCATCATTCATTGTATAATTCTGTTTTTTCGGTTCAGCACAGGAAACCAACGCCATGCCGCCCGAACAAAATAAAGCCATTTTAAATAAAAAACCCAGTTGCATATCCTTCAATAACCTTATAGGGTTAACCGATTTTTTTCGAAAAGCAAAATTCTGGAATAGAGCCCATTTCCAGATGTTAATTAACAAGCCATAAAGCTTTTACTAGCCGATGCCTACCTTGCAAATCCTTTCTTAAAACAACATCCTTAAAGCCCAAAAAAGCTAGTAAATCTACTACTTCTTTTCCAAATTTTTCGTTAATCTCAAAAAATAAATAACCTCCGGAACGTAGGATTTGGGTTGCCAGGTTAGCAATCGCCCTATAAAACAATAACGGGTCGGCATCTGGCACAAACAGTGCCATTTCCGGTTCAAAACCCAACACATTGTGGTTCATATCATTCCGCTCCATCTCGGCAATATACGGTGGATTACTAACGATGACGTCCCATTTTTCCGGAAAATCATTTGCATTGGCGACCAATATGTCCATTTCCCGAAAAGAAACATTAGCTTGCAGCTTTTGGTTGTTTTTTTCTGCAATCCGAAGTGCCTCAGGGGAACTGTCAACAGCCAGGACATGAAGTTGCGGATTGTTCCTAGCAATGGAAATGGCGACGCAGCCGCTGCCCGTACCGATGTCCAATGCATTTCCAGGTTTTCCATCCATCGTTTCCAAAACCCACAGTACGAGTTCCTCTGTTTCCGGACGCGGCACCAGCGCACCTTCCTGCACGAAAAAAGGCATTCCCATGAACCATGCCTCCCCCAACACATATTGGACCGGTCGATGTCGGAGCAAATCCTCTTTCCATGACTGCAATTGCCTTAGCTGGTCGGAGGTCAGCCATCCTGCCCTGTCCAAAAGCAGTTGTATGCGTGTCAACCCGGTGAGTTTTTCAAAAACCATTTCCGCTATTGCCTGCGCTTCCCTTTCTTCGTAAAGGCCCGCCAAATCAACCGCCAACTGCCTTTTTTCGTCCGATATCGTCATGGTACAAAAATATACCATTCGCTAATCAATTATCTTTGCGGCGATGTCCAAGGAAGAAGTACACATGCAACGTTGTCTAGAACTAGCACGATTAGGCGCAGGCCACGTGTCGCCCAATCCTTTGGTGGGGGCGGTTTTGCTGCATGACAATCGTATTATCGGCGAAGGCTACCATCAACAATATGGACAACCGCACGCCGAGGTCAACTGCATCAACAGTGTGAAAAAAGAGGACGAACCGCTCCTCCAAAAATCCACGATATACGTTTCACTGGAACCCTGCGCACATTTTGGGAAAACGCCGCCATGTGCTGACCTCATCATCCGAAAACGCATTCCCAAAATCGTCGTTGGTTGCCGGGACCCTTTTGAAGCCGTCAACGGCAAAGGCATCGAAAAACTCCTGTATGCCGGCCTTGACGTAACCATGAGCACGCTCGACAAAGCATGCATTTTCCTCAATCGGCGTTTCTTTACCTTCCACAAAAAGAAAAGACCTTATATACTCTTGAAATGGGCGCAGACTGCCGACGGCTCCATCGCCTACCAAAACCAAGCGAAGAACGACAGACTATATATTTCCAATGACATCTGCAATCGCTTAGTGCATCAATGGCGCAGCCAGGAAGCCGCGATATTGGTCGGCACACGCACGGCAACATTGGACAATCCATCCTTAACGAATAGGTTGTGGACAGGTCGTCGACCGATACGGTTAGCCATCGACAAAAACTTGACGATAAATAAAAACAACGCACTGTATAACAGTGATGCAACTACTATACTATTCACAAAAAAAGAAAAACAAAACGAAAAAAACATACAATTCCATACTATAAAAAACGACACGGACTATATCGATGAAATACTACAATATGGTTATAACAACAATATACAAAGTATATTGGTAGAAGGCGGTACGCAACTGCTGCAATCCTTTATAGACAGAGGTTTGTGGGATGAAGCACGCATCATCACCAATGAACATCTGATGGTCAAAAACGGGCTGAAGGCACCCACATTTGGCCATACACTTACAATCAACCAACAACACAGACTAGACAACAACCGTGTTGACATCATCTACCATCAACACCTGGACGCACTATAACATGACGACAACGGATTCCTTTTTTTACAACACAATACAAAACCCCGCGCAAGCGGAGTTCAAAGACAAAGGCAGCAAATTCCTGGCTTACGCCTATCCTATCAACAGTCCCGAAGATTTCAAAACGCATCTCCAAGACTTGAAAAAAGAACACCCAAAGGCCAACCATTATTGTTTTGCATATAGGCTAGGGACGGACGGCAATAATTTCCGTGCGAGCGATGCAGGCGAGCCATCCGGTACAGCAGGCAAACCCATATTAGGACAGATTGACAGCAAAGGCCTGACCAATATATTGGTTCTTGTCGTGCGTTATTTTGGCGGCACTTTGTTGGGTGTTCCGGGTCTTATCAACGCTTACAAGACATCGGCATCGCTTGTATTGCAGTTGACACCTATCATCCGAAAACCACTCACGATACATCTCCTACTCGACTTCGACTATACCCAAATGAACGAGGTCATGCAGTGGACAAAAAAATTCAACGTCAACATCCTCCGACAAGAAATGCAGCTTTTCTGCCAGCTCGTCTGCGACGTGGAAAAAGGAAAATGGACCGAAGCGGAAATGGGACTGAAAGATTTACGTGAGGTGGAATATAAAGTTGTCGGTAGACAGTAGTCTGCGGTCGATCGCTGGCATTAAGAGATTGTTTGAGTTAAAGTTTTTCTGTACGGTTCTATATGCTTCCAAGACATAAAAACATGTATTCCTTCCTGCCAAGTCCCCGCCGCGGCGGGAGACTGTGCGGAGAAGAAAATAAATAACTCAAACAGCTTCTAAGTTAAAACTTGTAATAATTGCTGGTGATAACACCCGCGACGGCGAGCCGCTGTGGGTATTACCACCAACAGCCTAACTTACGGGCATTGCACGTGCGGCGGCACGTTTTTTATCAAAACGCAAGTAGTACGAAAAGAACATACGGTTAACGTTTGTCTGGCGGAGGCTGATTACCTCCTTTTGCAGGAGGCTGATTATTCCCCTTAGAGGGTGGAGCATCTCCACTCCCATCCGCCGTCGATTTTCTGGCATTGGGGGCTATGATGACGAACTGTTCGGGTTTATAAGGCTCGAACAGTTCGTATTTCGTTTTGGGTCGGCGGTAGTCGTACAGCCGGAAACCACGAATTTGCATTTCGGAGAAGTCGGCGACTTGCTGTATCGGGGTTACCGTTCCTGACACGCTGCTTATTTTCTTGATCCTGACAGGTTTTTTGTTCTGGAAATACAAATCCAAAATGTCGGAATTAGATTTGTCGATGCCGATATATTTGTTCAGTGCATCCAAAATATAATAGACGCTTTCCGCCGACCCTTTGGCGCGGATGCTGTCAATGTTGCCGTTGGAGAACATGGCATTGATGCTGCGTCCGCGTACCTGGTTGAAGAAGTTGTGCGTGGCAACCGTATCGACCCTGTTGATGGCGACGGCATTTTCAAAAACGTACACCCTTTTCGGACGTTTGTTTTCCGTAAACAAAAATATCGTGTCACCTACCAACTGGTTGCCACTCGTCCACACTACCGGATTTTTGAACAGACGGAAAGTAGAATCTTCCAGGGAATAAAACAAACTGTCGCCAATCCCCTGCATCGAATCGGAATAAATGCGTACATGGTTGTATGCCTCTAGGTAGCGGTCGTTGTCGCTGCCTGGCTGGGCTTTTGCGGCTGGCGTTTTTCCTGTTTTTTTCGAGGCAGCAGCCGTTGTTTTTTTATTGTCTTTTTTGCTTTTTCCTTTTTCCACGACGGTATTGGAAGGTGTCGGTTTGAATATTGGATAGTCGACAACGAGGACAGAATCCTTGGTCTTTACGTGCATCGCATCTGTAATCACACCGGAAACAAGACTGCGTGTCGCAACCTTGCCACCTCCGACTGCGGCAGGCATGGAATCGACAACGATTTTATTGCCGTTTTGTGGCAAAGTCATGCGCACCACTGAATCCCGAACCTCGATTTTGGGACGGACAACACCGCTCGTGTCCACCTTGCGCTCTGGCATATAATAGCGGTCAAGGCTATATTGGTCTTTGTCGCCTGTCCACCGCAACGTACTCAAGCGACCAGAATACAAAGTATCACCCGTGATGTAAAGCGAATCCTGCCCCTTTTCCTGCTGCAATATCGCGACGGGCAGTTCCGTTGCACGAAATGTTCCTGCGTTTCGGTTGGTCATCATGTGGTTGCTCACCACGACCATGTTTTGGACGGTGTCCTTGAACACGACACGGCCGCGAGCCTCTCCATAACCACTTGCGTCCTCTGCTGCCACCTCGTCCGCAATCAATGTGGACGAACTATCGATCAGGGTCGGGCGTTTTCCGAAATAGGCACTTTTGGTTATCAGGTTATAGTAACCATCGGTCGTCAAGATTTTTTTATTTTCTCCGATATGGATGACCGTCGGCACGGTGAAAGTGGCTATCTTGGATTCGCTGTTGTACAGCAACGTATCGGTATCGATAATATATTCCGGGTCTTTGAGGTGTACTTTCTCCGTAAAAGTCGCGTCATGCGTCTGTCCGTAATAGATGCCGCCGCGGCTGTTCAATACGGAAGTACCGTTGACCAGCGTACCGCCTTTGGTATAGATGCCCGTATGCGCTGCCATATCATAGTCGAGGTCGGGCGTTGTCAACGTACTGGTGGGGTCTTTGAGCTTGACGTTGCCGTTGAGATAGGCTTTGCGATTGTTGCCGTTGTAGCGGAGATAGTCGGCGTTGATTTTGGTATTGTTGTCTTTGTCGTCAATGAATACTTTTCCAAAACCTTCGGCGATATTGGTCTTGGGGTTGAGGACGGCACTGTCGGCATAGAACAAGGTCTTACCCTGCTGCAATATGACATCTCCGGCAAAAGACTGGAACACGACAGAATCCGCCATCTGCTGGCTCTGCAATCTTTTGGAACGGAGGATCTTGATCGTCCTGACGCTTGCATTATCTGCCCCGGACATCGGTTTCCCTTTCTGCACCTGTGCGTCCGCCACCAAAAAAGTAGACAAGAAAACAATTGCCGACAAAATCGTTCTGCCGGCAATTGAATTAGTCTTATCCAAAAAGGAGTAAGGAAAAATGAACGACATCCTATATTGATTTGTAGCTTATGATTGAATTACAATAAATGTGTCACAACTTTTTGGGAAGCTATATGTGACAAACGTACATTAAATTTTTTATCCTCAGGGGGTGCATTTCAAATTTTCGCTGGCGGGTGGAGACTCCACGCCAGCAGAAGCACTAGTGACCGGTGTCCTCACCGACCACCATATTGAACAAAAATTTGAAATGCACTCTCCTAAAGTGCCGCAAAGCGCATAAGAAAAAATTCACATACGTTTATATCCCTATGCCATGCCAGTATATTGGAGAGAGATGGAGGTATTGAAAATTATTGCGGCTGTGTAGGTTGATTGGCCTCAGCAGGAGTTGTCGCGAGCCTTAGCCATACACTGATTGCCTGACCCGGCTTCATCCTGTTTTTCTGTGCGCCGTTCATACGCGGCGGGTCTTGGCGATAGATTTCGGCACTTCCCTGGTCCGTTACATTGGGGTCGGCATTGATGGTGCCGATGCTGACCTTGAACGACTGAAGGTAATCGTTGGCCTCGTCCAGGCTCATCCCGACGATATCCGGCACTTCCATGCTTTCGCTGCCGGCACCGTTGCCCAACACAAGGGAAATCGTCGTGCCTGCGGGGATTTTTGTCCCAGGTTTTGCTTCCACGTTGTTGAGCAGTTGTTGCTTGACCGCATTTTTGGCAATGTCATTGACATAGCTGGTGCTTCCCAGTTTTAACCCTAGGTTTTGTAGCAACAATTGTGCACTGGTAATGGAAAATCCACGCAGGTCAGGCATATCGACCATAGGAGCTTCCAAGCGGTTTACCGTCAGAAAGATTGTCCGTCCAGCTTTGACAACGGCTTGGGCATCCGGCGATTGCCTGATGACAGAACCCTTGGGTAGACTGTCGACGTAGACAGAGTCCTGAACCTCCATCCGTAAACCGTTTGTTTCCAATATCCCGGCAGCATCGGTTGTATTTTTACCTACCACATCAGGCACTTTCTTGTTGTCGTCATGCTTGGTAATCGTACCCAACGACATAAAAAATACCGCAAAAACGGCACACACTACGGCTATCGCGACCAATACATTTACCCAAAAAGGACGTGTGGTTATGAATCTAAACACTTGTACGATTGATGTTAAACAATGAAATTACCAAAGCAAGATACTGAATCTTACGCACCTATCGCCTCCTCTATCAACGCTGTATAAAAATCCTTCAACGACCAGTCCATCGCGGCCAACTGCTGCGGCACCAGGCTGGCGGATGTCTGCCCCGGAACGGTATTGACCTCCAGCAGGAGCGGTTCTCCCAATGCTTCGTCATAAATAAAATCGATACGGATAATGCCCTTGCAGTTTAATATCTGGTAGACTTTTTTCGCCGTTTCTTCTACTTTATGTGCGATGCGTTTCGTGGTTTTAGCAGGCGTCACTTCGAGGTTTTTACCGTGGTATTTTGCCTCAAAGTCAAAGAAATGAAGCCCTTCCGGTTTTAAGACTTCGGTCATGGGCAGCGTGACGATTTTACCTTTTACCCTGACAACGCCGATGGTAAACTCCCTTCCCTGGATAAATTCCTCTACCAAAACCTGCGAATCGACGGCAAAAGCCTTGTCCAATGCCGTCTTGATAGCGTCTGGATTGCCGATGTCCACTTTGGACATCCCGATGCTCGAACCACCGTTGTTGGGTTTCACGAATACGGGAAACTGCATCTTCTGGATTGCTGCAATATCATAAGGCTGGCCGGCAAACAACACAGTGGATTTTGCAACATGGACACCGCCAAAAGCCGCAACCGCGACCGTAAAGCGTTTGTTGAAAGTCAGGGCAGAGGTAGTGGTGTCGCAGCTCGTATAAGGTACGCGCATCAGGTCAAGATATCCCTGCAACTTGCCGTCCTCGCCGGGCGTTCCGTGGATACACATCAATGCTGCGTCAAACTTGACGGTCTTGCCTTGTTTCTGTACCGTAAAATGGCTTTCGTCCACAGGCAGTTTCACGCCCTCGGTAGGTATATAGTACCAGCCGTCGGGCGTGATGTCAATCTTGTAAACGTCAAAGAGCTCGGTATCTATGTTTTGTTCGACAGTCTGGGCACTTTGATAGCTGATGACGGACTCACCGCTATAGCCACCCGTTACGAGTGCGATTTTCTTTTTCATCTGTTTGTGTGTTTATATTTTACAGTTGCGCGACGACCTCGACCGCTGAGTCAAGCATCAAATATCGCCTATGTTGGTTAGGCTTTTTGTTTTTGACTTAACATGTTATTGGTGCAACTTGGCTTTTTTTTCCATGAGTTCCTCTACTGTTTCCTCGTACATTTCGTCTGGGACACAGCAATCAACAGGACATACAGCGGCGCATTGGGGTTCCTCGTGGAAGCCTTGGCATTCCGTACATTTGTTCGGTACGATATAGTAAGTATCATCACTTATGGGGGCGAAGGATTCATCGGCATCGACCGTAGATCCGTCCATCATGACAAAAGTGCCGCTAACTTCGGTACCATCGGCAATTTTCCATTCCACACCACCCTCGTATATGGCATTGTTGGGGCACTCCGGTTCACAAGCACCACAGTTAATGCACTCGTCTGTTATTTTAATTGCCATTTTTGTTCCTTTTTATATCCGTTTATAAATAATTTCGCACAAAATTATTACATTAAGCATGAATCTTCAACAAAGAATTTCCATTTTGGTAGACTTAGGTGAATATATGGAAGACCAATCGGCCGAATGGCAGTCGGCGAAACAAACGGCTTTTCACAAAAATGGATGGTTTACCCTAGAAAATATCGGCTTCGCCTGCAAAAACATTGTCGAAAATTTTCTGCAAAAAGACGCACTGACACATTGGGCTGCACAATATGCACTTCCCGAAAGCCTAGAAAATCCCGTGACCGTCGGACTGGTAACGGCAGGGAACATCCCTCTGGTCGGCTTCCATGACTTTCTCTGCATATTCCTCAGTGGCAACAAGCAAAAAATCAAAAGCTCCTCCAAAGACGACATCCTCCTACCTTTCCTGATAAAAACCATGCAGGAAAAATACCCAGAACTGGCGGAATACATAACATTTGCCGAAACACTGAAAGGCTGCGATGCCTATATCGCCACGGGCAGCAATAATGCGGGGAGATATTTTGATTATTATTTTGCAAAATATCCCAGCATTATCCGCCGCAACAGGACTTCCGTCGCGCTGCTGGACGACACCGAAACACCACAGGAACTGGAAAGCTTGGCGGAAGACATACATACTTATTTTGGACTGGGCTGCCGCAACGTGACGATGCTGTACGTACCGGAAAACTATGATTTCATACCGCTCGTCAATGCCCTGAAAAAATACGGACGGCTACTCGACTATCCCAAATACAAAAACAACTACGACTACCAACTTGCTATCTTATTGCTCAACAAAAAATACTACATGTCGGGCGGCGCCTTGCTCCTCGAAGAAAATCCTGTCCTGTTCGCTCCCATCAGCACGGTCCACTACCAGTTCTACTCCGACAAAGCGGAACTGGAAACAACGTTGAACAATTCTGATGACATCCAGGCCATCGTCGGCAAAAACCATATTGGTTTTGGACAGACACAGCAACCACACTTGACAGATTACGCGGACGATGTGGACACGATGCAGTTCCTGAAAGAAATAGTCGGGAAGACAGCAGAGACCGAAAGTCGGAATGATTGAGAGCCGTACATCAAAAACCTCTCCTGAAGCAAAATCGATTGCCGCTGGCGCACGCCAGCGGCTAAACGAAACGAATGTACCGAACGACATCCTGTCTTCGGGTCTTGGCGCACTCTCAGTCTCCACACATCTACGAACCTCTTCGTAAAAATTCTGTTAATCCTTGACTCAACATATCGAAACAAAAGAATTAGGATGGATATTTGTAACTGCAAGCGGGTAAAAAGGTACGTCTTTTTCAACTTACCTTTTTATTTTTACTTCAATCATTTTATTTGAACAAGTATGAACAAGAACCTAAAAAACATTTTGATGATAGTCGGCGTGAGTGCCGCTACCGCATTTGGCAGCATTTATGGTTTCAGCAAATACCAAGACGCTAAAACGGCTGGTACGCAGAGTACGTCCTCGCTCCCATTTAACTATGCATCCTTCAAGGAAGACAATGGCAACGCACCTGGACAAGTAGACTTTACCGCAGCCTCCGAAGCAGCAACACCGGCGGTTGTACACATCAAGGTAACAATCAAGACCAAGCAGTCCAGCCGCTCCGGCAGCCCTCTGGACGACCTGTTTGGCGATCCGTTTGGAGATCTTTTTGGTGGACAGCAGCAACGCGTACCACAGACGCAGCGTGCCAGCGGCAGCGGTGTTCTCATCAGTAATGACGGTTATATCGTGACCAACAACCACGTCGTGGACCAAGCTGACGAAATCAAAGTCACGCTCGCCAACAAAAAATCCTATACCGCCAAACTGGTCGGTAAAGATGCCAACAGCGACTTGGCGGTATTGAAAATCGACGGCAGCAATTTTCCCTACATCACATACGGCAATAGCGACAATGTCAAACTGGGACAATGGGTTTTGGCCATCGGCTATCCTTTGAACCTCGACGTAACGGTCACGGCAGGTATCGTAAGTGCCAAATCCCGCGCCACCGGCCTTTCCAAAGGCCAGTCGCCCATCGACAGTTACATCCAGACAGACGCTGCCATCAATCCGGGCAACAGTGGTGGCGCGCTCGTCAACACCGATGGGCAATTGATCGGCATCAATTCTCAGATTGCCTCACCTACCGGTTCGTATGCGGGTTACGCCTATGCCATCCCTGTCAACATCGTCAAAAAAACCATCACAGACCTCATCAAATACGGTGCGGTACAGCGTGGCTACCTCGGCATACAATATTATAGCGGTTCTCTGGAAGACGAAGATGTCCGCAAAAAACTGGGTATCAAAGGCGATGTGGACGGTGTCTATGTAAGCGGTGTGCAGGATGACGGCGCAGCCAAAGCGGCCGGCATCTTGAAAGGCGACGTCATCACCAAGCTGGACGGACAAAAAATCTCCGGCACTTCGGAATTGACAGCTATCGTTGCCAGCCACAAACCTGGCGACAAAATCCCAGTGACCTACCTGCGCAACGGACAGGAAAAAACCGTCAGCGTTACCCTGAAAAACAATGTCGGCACCCTGGCCTCTACAACACCTGCTTCTGCCATCGACCAGCTCGGCGGAGAACTGGCGACGCTCGACGAGGCGGCAGCACGCCAAAACAACGTCCGCGGTGGTGTCAAAGTGGTCAAAATAGGCACCGGCCTACTCAGCAAAACGCGTATGCAGGAAGGCTTCATTATCATCAGTGCCAATGACACCAACATCTTGAAAGTGGAAGACCTGAAAAAAGTCTTGGCAAATGCCAACGGAAGCACGGTAGAACTGAAAGGCTTCTATCCTAATGAAAATTTTCTGCGTGGCTATATCATCAACCTAAACGGCGGTGACGCAGCAGACAACGGCAATAATGGCAACGACGACGATAATTAGAGCTGAAAGTTCGTTTAAGTGTGGTTCGGTTCCGAACGAAGCACAATTAAACGACAACACATAATGGACATTTCCTCCGCACAAAACACCCTTCGGGAGATTACGGAGAAGAAAACTTTAAAATTGGTTTAGTTACAACAAAATCCGCGATATTTTTATATCGCGGATTTTGTTTAAAATATAAGTTTGACCCTAAAAACTGGAACAGTGACTGGTTCGTAGACCTAAAAACAGTACGCAAAAAAAGTGACATGACCCCAAAAAAGTTGACGGATTAACAAATTTCTTTCGGGCTGCCTTTTTGCTTCACAATACACATTGGGCTAATTATAAAGACCAATCATTGAGATATACAACCAAAAATATGAATCGATCAGATTGTTTAATCAGCTCTTCAAAACAAGTTGGATACATTGTGCACCATCCCATAACAAAAAAAGCGGCTATGCCCGAGGGACACAGTCGCAGATAATCATTTAATATGGATGTAATAACTAAGCTTCCGGAGTCGGCTGTACGACGGAGACATAAGTCCTACTTTCACGGCCTTTCTTGAACTCAACAATACCGTCCGTCAATGCAAACAAGGTAAAATCGTTACCGATGCCGACATTTTTGCCAGCATGATAGCGCGTACCTTTTTGGCGGAGGATGATGTTGCCACCGATAGCAGGCTGACCACCATATATTTTCACACCAAGGCGTTTGCTTCTGGAATCACGACCGTTTTTTACGGAACCTTCACCAACTTTGTGTGCCATAATATTTTTATTTTAAAGAATGTATAATGAAATAAAGAACAACGCCCGCGTATAATATACTAAGCGATACTGTTGATTTTGATCTGCGTATATTCTGCTCTGTGTCCGATTTTCTTACGGAAGCCTTTACGTCTTTTTTGTTTATAAGCGATGACCTTGTCGTCCTGTACCAAAGCTTTCAACACTTCGGCCTTTACGATATTCTTGATATCGCTTCCCAACGTAATCTTGCCGTCGGTATCAGCCAGCAAAACTTCATTGAATTCTACTTTATCTCCGTTTTGGGCGGCCAGGTGAGGTACATACAGGGTATCGCCCTCTTTTACTCTGAACTGCTGACCGGCAATTTTTACTACTACAAACATGACTTTCGAAAATTAGGAGTGCAAAGGTAGCAAATTAAATGACAAAACAAATACTTTTCCATTTTTTATTTTATCCTGGATATTGTTCCAGTGCCCATAGCTTGGCACCCCCGTCGATACCTTCGAGATTGGTGACAATCCGGATGTTTTTGTCCAGTTCAAAATCTATCTTTTTCGCGTTTCCACCACCAATATACAATGTGTCGTAGTTAACGACCGTGCGCACAACGGATAGGATATACTGGAGGTCTTTATTCCACTTTTTCCTGCCTTTTGACTTCAGAGCCTTGTCGCCAATCACTTCATCATAGTCTTTGTCCTTCTTGACAGGATGGTGCGCCAGTTCCAGATGCGGGAGCAAATGTCCATCGTAGTACAGTGCCGTTCCACATCCAGTCCCCAATGTCACGACCATCTCCAGCCCCTTTCCTTTGACGATACCCAATCCCAGCATGTCGGCATCATTGACGACACGTGCCGGCTTTTTGAAAGCCTTCTTCAGCACCTTCGGCCAGTCGGTACCGGTCCAATATTCCGTCCCTAGATTAGGCGCGGTATAGATAATACCGTTTTTGACACTTCCCGGAAAGCCGCAGGCAATACAGTCAAAGTCCAGGCCGTTTGCCAATTGTTTGACGGTCGCCAATACGGTATCGGGCGTTGCCGGATTGGGAGTGGGCAATTTGTTGTATTCCGTCAGCAGTTTTCCGGACTTGTCCAGGACAGCGGCCTTGATGTTCGTGCCTCCGATATCGACTGAAAGGATTTTTTCCATGGTTTGTTTTCTTTTTTACAAATGAAGCCAAAATCGAGGGAAAGGTAACAAAACAATGCCAAACAGCACGTGGAATGATGATACAAGGTGGTTTGTTTCACGCGTTTGGTGCCAACCCTGTAAAACTTCCCATCCGAAATTACCTCAACCCGGCTAGTTCCAGACTACGCTTTTTGACATTGCGCGTGTCTATTTCCTCAACGATGCCGTCAGGCATGACGATAAGCGAAACGCCGTTTTCCTTCCACCAGTTTGATTTTGCGAGCTTGTCAAAATAGATGACGCCGACCAGATAACTTCTTTCGGGACCACCGTGCCATTCCTCAATCCATTCAAATTCGTCTTTATGGACTGACTTCAACTCGTCAAAACTGACATAGACCTTTAAGTAAAAATCATTGGTCAATTGCAGCGGTGTGTTGTAGTAAAGTTTTTTGTATTCATATTTATAGCCGTAACGCAGGGCGGAAATGTCGCTCAATACGGCAGAACCGGTCGGCAGGCTGCCCGCACCTTTCCCATAGAAAAACTGCTTGTCCGCAAACCCGCTCTCAATGACCACACCGTTGTATTCGTTGCGTACAAATGCGAGATGGCTGTCATACTCCACAAACTGAGGCAATACAAAAGCTGCCACTTTCCCGTTCAGTAGCTTGACGGCCTGGTTGACGAGCTTGATTTCATAAGAACGTTCCTTTGCCACGTTGGCATCAAACAAACTAATGTTTTGGATGCCTGTAAACACGATAGCGGACGGTGCCGTGACGATACCGTATGCGTGTGCCAGCAATATTGTCCATTTGTTCAACGCGTCGTAACCTTCCACGTCGAGTTTGGGGTCGCTTTCTGCAAAACCTAACTGCTGGGCCAACAGCAATGCCTCGTTGAAGTCCAGTTTGTCCTGGAACATTTTGGTCAATATGAAATTGGTCGAGCCATTGGCAATCGCCTTGATAGCGTGCAATAGATCGTTGTCGTAATATTCTTCGAGGTTGCGGATGACGGGAATGGAAGCGCAGGCAGCCGACTCGCAGAGAAAAGGCTGATCGGTCTTCTGTTGCAGTTCCAGTATTTCTGGGAGGTGTTCGGCAATCATTTTTTTGCTGGCACTTACAACAGCTTTGCCATTGAGCAAAGCCGTTTTCACAATGTCGAACGCGGCGTCGGCATCGTCGATGACTTCCACGATGACGTTGATTTCCTTGTCGTTGAGGAGTTCGTTTTTGTCATTGGTAAAGAGTTCCAGCGGCGCGTTTCTTTTTTTGCCGGGATGTTTGATACAGGCTTTTTTGATTGCTGCATGTAGGGATGGCGTCTGTTGCAAAATGCGGTACAGACCCGCGCCAACCACACCAAAACCAAACATTCCTATGACTAATTTTCTGCGATGAACCATGTAGATGTATGATTTGAGATTGTTTATTTAAGACGCGGGACGGAAAGTCCGAAAGACCAAAAAGAAAGCTTCGAGCCTCCCCTCGCATTTTAGAAGACGAGGGCGAGGTTTTTCAAAAAGCTTTCCGTCCTCCGTCTTTTCCGTGTTGCTTACTGACTACTTTTTAAAAACCGTTCGATATGATAACCCAAGGATTCAAACTCCAACAAAAAGCCGTCGTGCCCATATAGGGAATCAATGATGACCAACTGTGCGCCATTGATGTTGTCGGCGATATATTGCTGCTCTTCCGAAGGGAACAGGATGTCGGATGAAACGCCGATAACCAACGCCTTGGACTGGATGATACCCAACGCCGGCTTGGTACCGCCGCGACCGCGACCGATATCGTGCGTATCCATCACCTGCGTCAGCACATGGTAACTGTAAGCGTTGAACCGCTGTATGAATTTATGGCCTTGGTAGTTGAGATACGAGGACGCGCGGAACTTGTATGCGTCCACAGGTAGCATCTCCGTGTCCTCGATCAGTCCTTTCTGGGTCTGGTCAAAAGTCTTGTAGTTCCTGTAAGTCAAGAGAGCCATGCCGCGCGCGATTTTCAAACCGTTAAGTCCCGCTTTTTCCGTACCGTCGTTCCAAGTCGGGTCATTTTCGATGACCCATCGCTGGGAAGTGTTGTGCGCGATACCCCAAGGCGAATGCTGCGCGTTGGTAGCAACGGGAATGATGATTTCAAACAAATCCGGTTGTTCGGCTGCCCATTCCAGAAGCTGTTGACCTCCCATTGAACCACCGATGCCGATATGTATTTTGCCAATACCCAAATCCCTGCGCAGATAATCATAAGCACGTATCATGTCCTTGATCGTCACCAAGGGGAAGTCATGGAAATATGGTGTTCCGGTCCTAGGATTGATGTCCAACGGCCCACTGCTGCCATAGCAGCTTCCGGGCATATTGACACAGATAACGAAATATTTTTCGGGGTCAAACAACCTGCCGTAACCGACCAATCCGGGCCACCATTCCAAAGGATCGCTGTTGGCAGTATAGGCATGGAACACCCAGACGGCATTGGTCTTGTCCGCATTGAGCGTACCGAAAGTCGAATAACCCAGATGAAAATTGTCTATCTGTTTGCCACTTTCCAAACGGAAAGGTGTTTTAAATTCAAATTGTAAAGATGCCACTTACATACATTTTTAAAGTCAGAAACGTTTAACGCTGAAAGCCAAATGCTATTTTTCCGCAACGTCCCCTGCGGGACTCCATGCGGGGAAATAAACAGTCGCGTCACGCCCTCTCCTAACAATGAGAGAGGGTTGGGTGAGGTTTTCCCTGCGTGCAATATTTTATCGTAAAAGGCAAAAAAATACCCATCTGAAAAGTCAGACGGGTACAATATCTTTTTGTAGTAAACTACATCCATTATGCAAAATCGCTGACTTATCTGTCCACTTGCGTGGTTGGAGTTGGCACCTTTCACTTACGTGAGGTTGCCAAGGCTTCATCGGGCCAATCCCTCTGCCTTTCTTGATAAGAGTTTGAAAAAGAACTGGCACAAAGATAGGACGAAAATAGGAATTGGCAAAAAAAGAGACGGACAATCGTCCGTCTCTACCAATTTTTGACCATTTATAAAATCTATTGCTGTCCGGCTTGCTGTTTCGCTTCCTTCTGCATTTTATCGTTGGCAGTGATAAGGAACTCGACCCTTCTGTTCTGTGCACGACCGTCTTCCGTGTCATTGGAATATTTAGGTGCGGACAAGCCGTAACCTTTGGTCGTGATACGGGAAGCAGCGATACTATTGGATTTCAGGTAGTCTGCCACAGAATTTGCCCTCTTGACGGAAAGGTTTTGGTTATATTCTACGGTACCTTTGTTGTCGGTATGTCCCTGCACTTCAAGGTTGGTGTCAGGGTATTTGTTGAGGATGGTTATCAGGCTGTTGAGCGTCTGTTTGGAAGCGTCCGTCAAAGAATAGCTGTCAAAACCAAACAAGACATTGCTGCTGAACTCAACGGTGATGCCTTCATCCACACGTTCCACTTTGGCGCCCGGCACCTGCGTCTTGATGTCTTCCGCCTGTTTGTCCATTTTTTTACCGATGATGGCACCGGCACCGCCGCCGACTGCGGCACCGATAATCGCGCCTAACGCAGTGTTGCCCGCCGCCTTACCAATGATACCGCCGGCAATCGCTCCGCCGCCGACACCAACGGCTGCGCCACGTTCGGTTTTGTTGGCATTGTTCCATGTACTGCAAGAGCTGAAAATCGTTGCCGCGGCAACCAAGGAAAATAAGGGTAGTTTCACGTATTTCATCTGTCTGTTTTTTTGTAATTGTTCAAAAATGAAAGTTTTCGGTATGCTGAGTATCTATCCAAATTATATACCAAATCTACCTGCGTTGTTCAAATATTGAGATAATTAATCAACGCATCATAATTGGCTTTTAATTCGTTTCCATAGGTTTCCTGGCCAAAATAATACCTGACGGTATAGTCGTAACGCTGCAATGTCGCCACGATATTCGAAATATCTTCCCTACTCACTTTAATGGTCACGATAAACAGTCCCGTATCCTGCTCCACATAAGTATTGAGCTGCAAAATATCGGCATCGTTGGTTTCCACGAGCCGGGCCAACGTCCGATAAGAATATTCGCTGCGGCGCATCTCTATAGTGACGGAACCGCCCGGTGCATCATCCAGACCGTTCAACGTCGCCACTGCTGGCAATATATCTTCCGCAGTGATTATCCCGACGTATTCCCTATTGTGGGAAAGCACGGCGATAATGGACACGTGCAAGTGTGCCATCAGGCGCAATGCTCGAAACACATGGTCGTCTGCGCCGATGCCTTGCGGCACGAGATGGGAAAAAAGAAGTGCGACCGAATCGGCTTTGTTAGATCCAAGCATCTCCTCCGTCACGAATCCCATAAATTGACCATCTGCCACGACGGGGACAGCTTTGCCACCATTGTCTTTCAATACCTTTTCCACTTCTCCACGACTTTGCGACATGGAGACTACGGGGTAATCATATTTGGCAATTTGTCTACATAACATAGCGCTAAGGTCAAAAGTTAAAAAAGCTGCCAACTAGTACTGGGGCGTCTTCACACTGTTTTTTTCCAGGAAAGGCCCCAGTATTTTGTTAAATTCATCGGGTACTTCCATCATCGGCGCGTGACCGCATTTGTCAATGAAATGCAGCTCGCTGTTGGGAATCAGTTTCTTAAATTCCTCACCGACAAACGGTGGTGTCACGATGTCGTTGTTGCCCCATATCAGCAATGTCGGCTGGTGTATATTTTTCAGTTCGTCACCCAGGTTGTTGCGGATGGCACTTTTGGCCAAGGCGATAATCTTGATGACTTTCATCCGGTTATTGGTGATTTCAAATACCTCGTCGACCAGTTCCTTGGTCGCCATATTGGGGTCGTAGAATGTCATGGCGGACTTTTTCTTGATGTATTCATAGTCGCCGCGCTTGGGGTAGCTGTCCCCCATCCCATTTTCAAACAAACCAGAACTCCCCGTCAATATGAGCGTGCGAACACGCTCTGGATGTCTCAATATATACATCAGTGCCACGTGTCCGCCGAGGGAATTACCCAAAAGATGGATGTCCTGCAAGTCCAGAATCTCGACCAGACGGTTGACAAACCGGGACAGGCCGGAAACGCTGGTATTGATAAGATCCATATCGAGCAAAGGCATGATAGGCACGATGACGCGATACCTGTACTTGAAGTGTTCTACTACGTCCTCAAAGTTGCTGAGTTCACCAAACAGCCCGTGCAACAGCAGCAGCGGATCGCCCGCGCCCTCGTCCACCAACCTAAACTTATCCAGTGTTTTTATCTCGTATTTCATACTACTATTCAACAGTAACCCATTGCTGCATTACTTCATTTTTTCAAAACCGGCTCTTAACGTGTCCAATAGACCCTTAAACCACGGGATGCACTGCCCGATGCTCTTTACCGCTGTCGGTCCCCAAGGTTGTATGTAAGCATAAGTCCTGGAGTTACCTATCATGGTTGGCGAAATTAATGAAATTCCAGAAGCATAAAACAAGATAATGCTGTACACGGCAAAATACCCCAACAGGAACAACAAAATACCGCCTATTCTGTTCAAAGTACCCAGACACAAGATTTTCAACAGCTTCTGCAAAGCGTTTGCCAGCATCCGGACCAAAAACATCGTGACGACCATTACGAGCACAAAAACCAAAAACGGTAGCCACGCCGCCTGCTCGCCCCTGGACTGGAAATACCCGGAAATCTTAGCCGAAAACGTCAACGCTGCCATCAGTCCGATGAATACCGCCAACACGGAACAGACCGCCACGACGAGTCCTTTTTTCCAGCCTTTGTATATGGCCAGAACCAATAGGATAAATGCTATCAGGTCGATAATCACTTTGACAACAGTTCTTTGACGGCGGTCGAGATAGCACGGCCATCGGCCTTACCCGCCAAAGCCTTGGAAGCGACGCCCATCACTTTTCCCATGTCGGCGGGAGAGGTCGCACCTACTTGGGCAATGATTTTGGTGATTTCGGCTGTCAGCTCTTCGGCAGTCAATTGTTTGGGAAGGAATTTTTCGATGACGGCGATTTCCTCCTGTTCCTTTTGTGCGAGGTCTTCGCGGTTCTGTTTTAGGTATAGGTCAGCGGCGTCGCGACGTTCCTTTGCCATTTTGGCGAGTATCTTGATTTCGCCTTCGGATGTAATCTGTCCGTTGGCACCTGGTTCTACTTTTGCCTTGATGATTTCCGCCTTGATGGCACGCAACGCACGGAGCGTAGGCTCGTCCTTAGCCTTCATAGCCTCCTTCAGATGCGTCATTATATCCTGTTCTAAAGCCATGTTGAATTATGAATTTTGATTTATGAAAACTAAACGCCAAAGTCTAACGTGAACCTTACATCATAAAATTTTCAAATTACCACATTATCTATCCCGCTTTGTTCTCTGCGATTTGTTTTGCGCGAAACTTTTCATTGAATGTTTTGGAAAAAGCTTTCATTTCCGCGGCAAGGTCCGGATAGTTGGTCGCACGCTGCAAGGTGTCCGCCATGCTGGACAAGGTCTGAAAGAAAAAATCGCCCATCTCGTCCACCATCATCTCCTTGGTCCACAGGTCGATGCGCAGCGCACTCTTGTCGCGACTGTCCCAAAAAGCCAGCATCATCGCCTTGGCAATCTGTGCATCGTCGACGGAACTGTCCGAAGCGTTCCAACTGATGATGTCGGGTATCTTCTTGTCGTCAAGGACGACATCGATATTTATGGTAGATTTATGCATTTCCTGTTTTTGAGCCAGCAAAGTTAAACAATGAACAATGATTTCGTCGAATATAAATATCAAAATTCAAAATTGTATTACTTGCGGTCCAATGCGTCCACCTTTTCAATTATGTCCAACACTTTTAAAATATTCTTTGGAGGCATCAGCCCGTAAAAGCGTAACACCAACCGGTAGTCCTTGTCGAAATAAAGCCACAACGGATAACCCACAAATCCCTTTCCATGCTTCCCGTAAATGTTTACAAAATCATTGACCTGGTAGGGGTCTTCAGGGTTTGGATTGATATATTTCCGATGGTTGAAGACAATGGCAGAATCGCTCTCCGCCATTGTCTTTACGAAATAAAAACCGCTGTCCATCCGTTGCCTCAGTGTATTGTTTTTCTTCATCTGCGCTTCCTGCATCAGGCAATAGGTGCAGTATTTGGAATTGATACATACAACGACGTATCTCTTCTCCTGCGACATCTTTTTGTCCAGTTCGGTAAAATTTATTTGGGCAGTTGCCGTATATACGGAAAATAGCAACAGCAACAGTGCCCCCGCACAATGATACAAAGTGCCTAACCCAAAAATGTTTACCGGAGCTCGTCTCTGTGCTGTTGCTTGCTGTTGATAATACATGGTGACGATTGGTTAAAGACTAAAACGCACGCCGAGATAACCGGTACGGCCTTGCTGCGGTGTATAATTGTATTCTGTGTCAAATTGTAATCCTCCATATTTGTCCGGGTTGGCCAAGTCGTTGAAGGGGTCTGCCGTGTTGACCAACAGGTTTTTGGGGACATAGTTGAATATGTTTTTTACCCCAGCATAGATTTGCACCCCGCTTTTGAGTTTATACGTCAACTGTGTATGCATTTTGCAGAACCAGGGTGAATACGCCGCACGAGGGTCAGTTACCGTTCCGGTTGCATTGCCGTTACCGTCATAAGTTTCCATGTCGCCTTGCGTGGGCAGCAGCATGGGGCCGCGCCATTCTCCCGTTACGTCCCAGGTAAGCTGCGGCGCAAAGTCATAAGCGGCCGTAAACACGCCGGACCATTTGGGAGAAAATTCAAAAGGCGATTTGACGATATTGTCGCTTAACTTATTTCCGTCATCATCCCTTTCAAACTCAAACAATTCTGCCTGAGCGTAAGTAACCCCGGCGGTCAACCGGAAAGGAAAATGGAAATTCAACGCAATATCGAACGATGCGCCTATGTTTCTTGCATGTTCGTCTCCGTCCACGTTGTAATAGGTCAGCGTTCTGTCCACATCGTTTCTTACCGGATAGATTTTATTAAAGAAATAAGTATAGTAAGCACTGACGTCATAAGTCAGCCCGATGTCTTCCGTGGCTATGCGGCCTTCGTAATCCACAGTACCGCTCAGGGATTTTTCGGGTTTTAACGCTTCTCCGAATTTTGCCTCGTATTGGCCGCTCAATGACCTGTGGTCTTCACTGAAGATATTGACTACGCGGTAACCTGTACCTACGCTGGCACGAAAGGTGTTTTGGTTGTTGGGAGCGTATTTCAGTGCAATGCGGGGCGAATGCACCGGGTTTTCGTGGCAGCCCGACGCAGAATGCGTAATGTCATAATCCAACCGGTATCCCAACAGCAGACTTGTTTTGGGGCTCAGCGTCCACAAGTCCTGTATGAAGAGACCGGGCATTTGGGTAAGGAAAGGGTCTTTGCCGTTTTCGGAGGCAATGGTGTTGTCCTTAAACCATATATAGCGGTAAGAACCGCCTAACAGCAAATCGTGGCTGCCCAATTTTTTGTCCCAAAACGCCTGTCCAAAGAGGGTTTTCTGGTGCGCCATGAACAGCTCCGTGCCGTAGGCCGAGTTTTGGTCGTGCTGGTTGTAGGAGCCCTGAATGGTAATGTTTCCCTTGATGGGCAGTTCATATTTGCCCACTGCTTCAAACCGGCTGGTATAGACGGATTCCTGATACTTCATATTGTCTGCCAGTGCTGCACCGGGGTTGGCCTGTTGTACTTCATCGAGCCACTGCTGCCTGTCCGTCGCATTGCCAAACCGGGGCACGCGAAACCCTTTTGCATACTTCTGGTTGTAGATGGTGTAGCCGTCGGGCAGTACATAGTCCGCGTTGTAACCGGAAGAGTTGGGGTCATTGTCATACGCGTTAAAATCCACAAATTTCCGGTCTGACTTGTCCCAGCCGACTTCACCGCCGTGGCGGTCTTCGTTGTAATAGCGTAAAGACAGGCTGGCGGTTTTGCCAAACTTCTGCCTGATATCCCATTTGTTGAAAAAGGACAATCTTTTCTGGAGCGTTTTGTCCATATAGCCGTCATGGTCTTGGTCGTGCGGTGTGTTGAAATAATAGCCGTCCACATTAAACATCGTGGCTACCTTATTGCTTAATTTGGCACTAAATCCGGTATTCCCGGTCAGCGCGCCCCAGGTAGAGGCATTGTAGTCCAAGAAAAACTTAGGTGCAGTGTTTGCTTTTTTGGTCATAATATTTATAACGCCACCGATTGCTTCGGAACCGTAGAGGGAAGATGCAGGACCTTTCACCACTTCGACGCGGTCTATGATACTGTTGGGAATGCCACTAAAGCCATAAACCGTAGAAAGGGAGCTGATAATCGGCATGCCGTCAATCAGCACCATCGAATACGGGCCCGGCATACCGTTGATGCCGATGTCGGAGGTGTTGCACATATTGCAGTTCACCTGCGGGTTGATGCCGTTGACCATGTACAGCGCATCCAGCACATTGGAAGTATGGTTTCGCTGGAACAGCTTCGAGGAAATAATCGTGACAGGCACGGGGCTTTCCGACTTGCGCACTTCTTTCAGCGTTCCAGTTACCACGACTTCGTCAAGCTGCGCTGAATTGTTGACCAGCCTAACATCGAGGACTTTGTCTGTATCGTTCATTGCTACGGTCAATCTATAGGTGTCGAATCCTGTGGAACGCATTTCTACCTGCCAAGAGCCGTATGGAATACTGTCAAACCTGTAGTTCCCCATGCTGTCGGTGGTGGTACTTATATGGAGTTTGGGAATGGAAACCCTGGCGGCTTCCACAGCCTGTCCGTTGTTGTCGGAGATTTTTCCCCACAACTTCCCGTTCTGGGCAAAACTTAGAAATGCAGTAAGGCTCAACCAAGCCGAAAGAAAAAGAGTTTTACCAACCGTTGTCATGTAACTTAGAATAAATTAGATTAAAAAACGTAGGCTTCTGTCTATATGCAGCCATGAAAATCTGCATTACCATGCAGCAAACTGAGTATAAAAAAACGCAGCATTATTGCATTTTATTTAAACATCTCACAGGCGATAACGAAACAATAAAAACGCTACAAATAGAAAACTCCAAGTTTTCGCCATACCTAAAAATAAGTTAGGCAAATGTAAATACATTTTTAGGATAACCTAAAAATGTGCAATAAAATATTATATCTTAATTTTGAAGATGGAATTAACCCAAACAGAAGAGAATTACCTGAAAGTGCTTTATCGTCTGACCTTGGAACAGGGAAAGCGGGAAGGAGCTGGAGCTACTGAACTGTCCTTGTCCCTTGACGTCAAACCCGCGTCAGTCAATGAAATGCTGAAAAAACTGAAAGAAAAAGGACTGGTCAGCTATGTAAAATATGGCAAGATTTCACTGACAGACATTGGCCAATCACAGGCACTTCACATCATACGGAAACATAGAATCTGGGAAACTTTCCTCTTTCAGGAACTTAAGTACAGAGACGACGAAGTCCACGAAATCGCAGAGCAACTGGAACACATCCAATCATTGGACCTGATAGAGCGGCTTTTCGGGTATTTAGGAAAACCTAAAAAAGACCCGCACGGAGAAACAATACCCTCCATAAAAACAACAAGCGAAACCACCCAGCAGATTCCCTTATCAAAAGGAAAAACAAATGTTACCTACACCATCAACGCGTTCAATAACTCCGGAAAAACTTTTCTCCAATACATGGACAGGCTGAACCTACATCCTGAAAAGACAATTCTGGTAAAGGAAATACACGATTTTGACCATTCGCTAACGCTGGAAACACAAGGCGTAGATATCCATGTCAGTGAACAAGTCGCCGCAGCTATCATCGTCAGCAGGATTACTTCACCATAAGCGATGCTAACGCAGCATCTAATACGTTGACTTTGACGTATCGCCTTCAACACGGTAAACATTTTAAACCAAACAAAATCAACTTTTTATGCCCAGACCAACAACGGATACCTATTCCCCATTTATGGAAGGATACATCGGTGAAACAAAAGGTGAAACGATACCCGAACTGATAGCCAACCACCATCAAGAATTGTTGGATTTCTACGGTTCGTTGCCCGAAGACAAGGCGGACTATGCGTATGCCACGGGCAAATGGACAGTCAAGGAAGTTTTATCCCATGTCATAGACACGGACGCCGTATTCTTCTACCGAGCTTTGGCATTGTCACGCGGCGAAACGCAAACCTTGCCGGGATTTGACCAAGACCAATATGCCGACAATGCAGAGGCGACCAGTCAGTCGCTTGCAGCACTAAAAGGGATTTTTGCGGCACAGCGTACATTCATCCAATCTGCAATTGTCTCTTTTTCAGAAACACAGTTGTCTAGGATTGGGGCCGGTATCAGATTACCGCCTAAGTGTCAACGCGGCCTGCTTTGTCCTGTTCGGACACGCACTGCACCATAAAAAGATATTGGAAGAACGGTATTTCTGATAAAAAAAGACGGCTCACGCCGTCTTTTTTCAATACTATATTATTAAAAGGGAATCACTACCTGTACTCAACGTAAGCACTTTTGTTTTTGGCTTTTAACTTTTGCCTTAAACTATCCGTTCATGCTTGCCAGAAACTCTTCGTTGCTCTTGGTGCCACGCATACGTTTCAACAGGTCGTTCATGCCTTCTTCGGTCTTCATGTCACCGAGATAGACACGCAGGATGTTCATCCTCGACAAGGTTTCTCGATCCAGCAACAGGTCGTCACGACGCGTGGAAGACGCCACCAGGTCGATGGCAGGGAAGATGCGTTTGTTGGCCAAGCGACGATCCAACGCCAGTTCCATGTTGCCGGTACCTTTAAATTCTTCAAAGATGACTTCGTCCATCTTGGAGCCCGTATCAATCAATGCGGTTGCCAATATCGTGAGGGAACCGCCGTTCTCGATTTTACGTGCCGCACCGAAGAACTGTTTGGGTTTCTGCATGGCATTAGCTTCCACACCACCGGACAGCACCTTACCGGAAGCGGGTGCCACCGTGTTGTGCGCCCTCGCCAGACGAGTGAGACTGTCCAGCAGGATAACCACGTCGTGGCCGCACTCAACGAGACGTTTCGCTTTCTGCAGGGCAATGGTGGAAACTTTTACATGCTTGTCCGCAGGTTCATCAAATGTAGAAGCGATGACTTCGGCTTTTACGCTTCTTTCCATATCTGTAACTTCTTCTGGACGTTCGTCGATCAACACGACCATCAGGTAACATTCTGGATGGTTGGTGGCGATAGCGTTGGCCACTTCTTTCAACAAAACCGTCTTACCCACTTTGGGCTGTGCAACGATCAGGCCACGCTGACCTTTGCCTATCGGCGTAAAAAGGTCCATGACGCGAGTGCTGTATAAAGAAGGAGAGGTCGTGAGTTTGAGTTTTTCATAAGGGAAAAGCGGTGTCAGATAGTCGAAAGGCACGCGGTCGCGCACTTCGTCTGGCCTTTTACCGTTGATCTGCTCTACCTTAAGCAGCGCAAAATATTTTTCACCGTCTTTCGGAGGACGTACACTTCCATAGACGGTATCACCGGTCTTTAACCCAAACAGTTTGATCTGGGAGGGAGAAACATAGACGTCATCGGGCGAAGACAGGTAGTTGTAGTCGGAGGAACGCAGGAAACCATAGCCGTCAGGCATCATTTCCAACACACCTTCACTCAATACCGCACCTTCAAACTCAGCAAACGAGACTTCCTTTTTGGCAGGATATTTCATTTTTCCGTTGCCGCCGAGATAGGCGCTGCCTTCACCATAGCCTGCGTCGAATTCATCATCCTGCACGTTTTCCATCGCTTCCGTATAGTCTTCCGCCACGACATCGTTGACGTCATCCTTCAGCAGATCCATAAACGCTTTAGGGATTTCGGGAACTTCGGAATCTGGAAGCAGGCCTTCGATGTCCTCGTCAAGGATGTCGGAATCCGAAGCCTTATAGTCGTCGTCGAAACCAAAGAAACTGGCGACTGAAGGCGTCGGCGTTGTGGGTTTCGCGTCGATTTCTTCTACTTCAGGAACGATACGTTTACGTTTAATCAACTTTCTAGGCCGCAATTTAGGAACAGACTGTTCGCCTGTATCTGCCGCAGTAGCTTCTTCATCCAACACGAACTCCACAACCGGTTCAGCAGTAGGTTGGTCGGTAGCTTCAGTGGCTGGTATAGGTTCAGCCTTTATGGCTTTCGCCTTTACCGTTCTTTTCTTTTTGGGTGCTTGTTCGACTTCGGAGGTCTTTTTATCACTCGCCATAACAGCTTGTTTGTCTAAGATTTTATAAATGAGTTCCTGCTTGTCGGCAGTTTTGACTTTACCTTCGATTTCCATCTCGCCCGCCAGCTTACGCAATTCGGGGAGGCGCAAATTGTTCAATTCTAAAATATCGTACATATGGATGTAAGGGATAAGATTGGGCTACATCAGAGGTAGACCCAAACATTTTAATTAGTTAAAAGTGTGCAATGATTTTTCAAGAAGACTTGAATAAAAAGCTCAATTGGTTGGAAACGGACGAACCTCCGACGCGGCTTAACGTTTAGGAATTGCATGTTTTCCGAGGCAATAATACATTTAAATCTATTTGTCCGCAAAAAAACATCGAAAATATTTTTTTGAGAATTGGAATAACCGAAAACAACCAATTTTCAACTTGTGAGGGGACAAAGATAAAGATTATTTTACATTATCTTTGCCCTCCTTTTATAAAAAACTGATAAAATAAGGAAAACGGATTAAAAAATGTTGAACAGAAGGATAAAAATAAAGGAACTGCTCTCCAAAGAGCCAACCCAGGAACATCAATATACGGTCATGGGCTGGGTGCGCACATTCCGTAACAACCAGTTCATCGCGCTCAACGACGGCAGCTCTATCCACAACATTCAGGTCGTGTTGCCACTGGGCTCCGCCGAGGAAAGCATCCTGAAAAGAATCACCACAGGTGCATCTATCAAAGCTTCCGGCACCCTCGTCCCATCGCTCGGCAAAGGACAGTCTGTGGAATTACAAGCAAGCGCGGTCGAGATACTCGGCGACAGCGACCCCGAAAAATATCCACTCCAACCTAAAAAACACAGCCTGGAATTCCTACGCGAAATCGCGCACCTGCGCTTCCGCACGCAAACGTTCAGTGCGGTGTTCCGTATCCGTCACGCATTGGCGTTTGCGGTGCACCAGTTTTTCAACGAAAATGGATTTGTCTATCTCCATACGCCGATTATCACGTCGAGCGACGCGGAAGGTGCGGGCGAAATGTTTCGCGTGACGACCTTGCCGTTTGACCAGACTCCTCGTAAGGACGACGGAACGGTGGACTTTTCCGAAGACTTTTTTGGGAAAAGCACCAACCTTACCGTAAGCGGGCAACTTGAAGGCGAACTCGGGGCGACCGCTCTCGGCGACATCTATACTTTTGGACCGACTTTCCGTGCCGAAAACTCCAATACGACGCGTCACCTTGCGGAGTTCTGGATGATAGAACCGGAAATGGCTTTTTCCGACATCGAAGACAATATGGACCTGGCGGAGGAATTTATCCAATACCTTATCCGTTATGTATTGGATCACAATGCGGACGATTTGGCATTCCTAGACAACCGCCTGAAAGAAGAGGAAAAATCCCTGCCAGCGGACAAACGCAGCGAATTTGGACTGATTGAAAAACTACAATTGGTCATCAACAACAAATTTGAACGCATCACCTACACCGAAGCAATTGACATATTGCTGGCATCTCCGGCATACAAGAAAAAGAAATTCAAATTTGACGTGAACTGGGGCATCGACCTGCAAAGCGAACATGAACGCTACCTCGTCGAAAAACATTTCAAGAAACCGGTCGTCGTCACCGGCTATCCGAAAGACATCAAAGCTTTTTACATGCGCCAAAACGACGACGGGAAGACGGTTGCCGCCATGGACATACTTGCACCGGGCATCGGGGAAATCGTCGGCGGTTCGCAACGTGAGGAAAGGCTCGACCTGCTCGTACAGCGTATGCAGGAAGTCGGCATACCGCCACAGGAAATGGATTTTTACCTCGACACGAGAAGGTTTGGAACGATACCACACAGCGGATTTGGACTTGGTTTTGAAAGAATGGTGCTTTTCGTCACGGGCATGACCAATATTCGTGACGTAATACCATTTGCAAGGACGCCTAAGAATTGTGAATTTTAAGGTAAAAGACGGAAAGCCCCAGCGAGTCCGAAAGACCGTATTTCGCGCTGCATACTTCGCAAGGTGTAAAACAGTGAATGCATCCCTCAAAGTCCCCTTGGGGAGACCGTGTGGAGAATACAGTGTCCAAACTTGGGAAGTACAACATGCTTTAGGCATGGAGCGTTACGCTAAAAAAATACCAACAATGAACGACAACATATCAGCACTTACAGAACAGTTACAACCTATTCGAAAACAACTCCTCGCCCACCCGCTCTACCACAACATCAACACGATTGAAAACCTGCAAACCTTTACGCAGCACCACGTTTATGCGGTTTGGGATTTCATGACCTTGCTCAAAGCGTTGCAGATGCGGCTGACCTGCGTAACGCTGCCGTGGAAACCGGTCGGGAACGCCGACACACGTTACCTTATCAACGAAATCGTCACTGGAGAGGAAAGCGACGTCGACGAAAAGGGTCGTCGCAGTAGCCATTACGAACTTTACCTGCGTGCGATGACGTCATTGGGCACTGACACAAAAACCATAACAGATTTTGTTGACCATGTTACGATCGACAATTACGCCACTTATATCCGGCAAAGCAATCTGCCCCAGTCGGTCAAGGCTTTTTTGCAATATACTTTTGACATCGCACTGCATGCGCCGATACATCTTGTCGCGGCGGTTTTCACTTTTGGGCGGGAAGACTTGATTCCCGACATGTTCCTCCAGATCGTCCGCGAGCTGTCGGCAGAACATCCGGAAAAGCTGTACATCTTCCGCTATTACCTGGAGCGCCATATCGAAGTGGACGGCGACGAACATAGCATCCTAGGCAAACAAATGGTGGAAACGCTGTGCGGCGAAGACGGACAGAAATGGCAGGAGGCTACGGCGGCAAGCGTCAAAGGGCTGGAAATGCGCTACCGGCTTTGGGACGGCGTACTCGACGCATTAGGGAAAAAATAATAATTTTTCCCATGAAATATTTTGCCAGTAAAATGTTTAAACCTATTTTTGCAACCCCTTTTGGGGTCTTGGTGAGGTAGCTCAGTCGGTAGAGCAAAGGACTGAAAATCCTTGTGTCGCCGGTTCGATCCCGGCTCTCACCACAAAGCGGCAACTATTGATAGTCAATGAGTTGCCGCTTTTTTTGTTTTACAATTCTTTGATCCGGATATTGCGATACGACACTTCATGTCCGTGATCCTGCAAGGCAATATGCCCGCTTTTGAATTTGGCAAAGTCTGACCAGGTTTTGAACTTGCTGCCAGCGACAAGCTTGTCCCATTCGGGAGTCCAGAGCTGCACGTCCGCGGTTTTGACTTTGTTGAGAAAAAGTTGAAGGTGTCCATTGTCCAATATGATTCTGGCATGGTTCCACTCGCCGACAGGTTTGGGTTTGGAGACGGATGCCGTGCCGATGATGTCGTAGAGCGCACCAGCCAAGTGGTTTTCCAGCTTGTTGTCGCTCGCGGCAATATTGTCCAATACCTGCATTTCCGGACCGGTGAGATAGGTCGCGCCATATTTCTGTGGGTCGTCCTGCACCAGAAAAATAATGCCGCTGTTGCCTTCCTTGGAAATCTCCCATTCCAGTTGCAGTTCAAAATTCTGGTAGGACTGATTGGTAATGAGGTCGCCACCTTTTCGGGAATCTTTGTTTTCGGATGTTGCGCCTTCCAAATGAAAAACACCATCGGCATCCGTCCAAGCATTGGAAACGGTCGTGCTGCCATACGTGTGCCAGTTGTCGGCTATACTACCTTTGGACAAGTCCACCCATCCTTTTTTCTGCGCAAACGCATTTGTTCCCAAAGCTGCGATTGCCAATCCCAACAATACAAATTTCATCTTCATCGTATTAAGTTAAAAGGTAAAAACGTTAAGGCTCAATGGCCAACGCAAGTTCCATCGTCGTGCGATCTATTCGCTTATTTCGGTCGGTGCGGACACCGACCGATAGAGAAAAGGTAATAAAACGCTTACGGTTGAATGCCTAACACAAGTTCCATCGTAGTGCAACGTAACTTACGACAGCAACCACAAAAACGTTTCCGCAAAAAAGAAAAATAAACCAGACTAGGGCAGTACGGATTTGATAACCGGCAATATCACGTCTTCCATGATTTTGTAGCCTGCCACCGTTGGATGCACGCCGTCACCGCTCAACTCTTTGTCAAGACCGTTTTGCGCATTGGCCATTTTGGAGAAATAGTCGGCATAGACGACCTTGTTTTTCTGGCAATATTCCTGCAACATTTTGTTGAGTTGCGGGATTTTGACTGCCGGTTGTTTGCCCGGACTCCAGGCATACTCGGATGACGGCAGCACGGAACAGATGACAACCTTTATACCGTGGAACTTAGCAAGTTCTGCCATGGAGATGATATTGCCGCAAATATTTGCCAAGCTGATGGGGCCCATGTTTTCGGCTATGTCGTTGGTGCCGGCAAGGATGACGACCGCCTTGGGTTGTAGTTCCAGCACGTCGCGTCGGAAACGCACCAACATCTGCGAGGACACTTGACCGCTGATGCCTCTGCCAATGAAACCATTGTTTTTGAAAAAAGCACTGTCGTTGTGATACCAACCTTCGGTAATGGAATTGCCCATGAACACGACCTTACGCTGGTCGGCGGGCAATTGTTTCACGATTTCGTTGGCGGCTTCATATTTTGGAAAATCGGCCCAGTCTTTTTTCTTGTCTTGGGCTTTTAGCATTCCTGTAACAGCAGCCAATGCCGTGAATAACAAGATTTTTTTTGTCATGGTAATCGTTTTGTCTGTTCTTAAAAATTATGGAGCACTATCGTTGTAGGCCTCGATATAGGCTTTAGCAATTTTGTAGTTGTAGTTGGTTGACTGTTGCAGGTTAGCAAACAATCTCGCATTGTCGCGGACGAGATATTCGAGATTTTCTTTTCCGACCGGTTTCTGCACGTTAAGCGTACTGGACATCACTTCCATCAAAGGAGTGTCCTCCTTTTGTGCGAGCCATATACGCACCATGAGAAAGCGTCCGTCGGCCTGCGACGTGTTGTAAAACTGTTCGTACAGTTTGATGCGGCCGTTGATGATACAGCTCAGCCACATCGGTTTATGATTGATGATTTTTCGTTCATAGACTTTTTTGTCGTTGGAGTCATAATAAGCTTTGAACTGTTCGGGATCGAGTTCATACATGTCGTCACCGGACTCGAAACGGAGTTGCCCCATCAACGGCTTTTTAAATTTACCGTAAATCGTATCGTCCTTGTTGGTAATGAGATAGTCCTTGTATTTTTTCTTTTGTGCATGGCTGGTCGTCGTGCAGGACAGGAGTATGAAGGCCAACAACAATATTTTTGCATTATTTTTTTGTAACATAACTTAACTTTTAAGTGAGAAATCCTGTACCGCCGCACGCCGTGCCGGCAACCAGGCGGCAATAACCGCAACGGCCATCACGGTTGCGCTGACCAATACAAAATCGGAAAGGTACATCTTAACCGGATAATAGTCTATTAAGAAACTCCCGCCACCCAGTTTGACGAGATGGTAGGTTGTCTGCAAATAACAAATGCCCAACGCCAAGAGTACGCCAATAGTTCCTCCTACGACACCGAGCAAAAGTCCCTCGTTCATAAAGATGCGCCGAATGATGGAACTTTCCGCGCCCAAAGCCTTCAGCACTGCGATGTCCTTCCGTTTTTCCAATACGAGCATGGTCAATGCACCGATCATATTGAACGCGGCAATCAACAATATCAGGGACAGGATGACATAGATAATCCATTTCTCCATCTGCATGATGGAAAACAGGTTCTGGTTCTGTTCATAGCGTGTCTTCACGTCATACTGCCCACCGAGATTTTTTAACAGATTCTTTTGGACAATCTCTGGTTTGATGCCGGGTTGCAGCTTAATCTCGACGGACGAATATTGGTCATCGGCAAGATTGAGCATATAACGCACGAAATCGATATTGGTAATCGCGTATTTATTGTCAAAATCCTCCTGTATCCGAAAAATGCCTGTCTGCGCAATCTCAAAGGAGTTCATGGCGGACTGCAAATCGGAAAAGTTATCGGCTTGCGAGTTGGGCAGGAAGATGGTCAGCGGTTCGGGAGAATTGAGGCTGAGCCCCAGCGCGCTCTGGATACCGACGCCCAATACGATGTCCGGCTTTTCGGTACCGCCGAGACGATAAGCACCATCCGAAATATGCGATTTGATGTGTGTCACGTCCGCGTAGTTTTTGTCCACGCCACGCAGGAACACCAAGGTCGGCACGTCGCCGTTACGCAGCATCGCTTTTTCTTCCAGCATCGTACTGTACGCCTTGACCCCAGGCGTTTTGGCTATTGTACCTATCTGTTGTGGGTTGATGGTTATCAGTTTTCCAGTCTTGGGGCGGACGCTCAAGTCTGCGTAGAAATCGCTGTACAGCGACTTGACCAACGCCTCAAAACCATTGAAAACGCTCAATATGACAATCAGGGCAGCCGTGCCGACGGCTATCGCCACCACGCTTATCCAAGCGATGACGTTGATGACATTGGTCGTCTTTTTTGAACGGAAATACCGCCAGGCAAATAACAGTTCCATGTTTGGAGCAAAGTATAAAGTAAAAAGACAGAAGTAAAAAAGTGCAATGCTGGTCTTGTCTTAGACTAGATGTCGCGTGTGCCAGTGCTAATCCTCTTCCCCTGGATTTTCTTTCTTAAATTGTTCCTCTTCTTGGTGTAGCTTCTCAAAAAGTTCCTCCATACGGAACACATGGTCCAGTGTATCGTCCTCGTAATACTGTATCACTGGGATACGCCTCAACTGGTGGCGGATCTTGTCGGCCAGTGCTTTTTTGATTTCCCAGGCACGCTCCTCTATTTTCTTCAAAGCAGCATCTTTGTCCTCGACTTTGAAAAAACTCACGTACACCCGCGCTTCCAACAGGTCAGGTGTCACCTTTACGTCCGCAATGGACACCATGCCACCGCCGATCATCGACAGCCCGAGATGCTGAAATATTTCGTTCAGGTACTCTTTGATTATTCCGGCAACCTGCCGTTGGCGCTTCCCTTCTTCCATAATTGCTGCTTTTTAAATATCGGTTGTAAAAATAAGTACATTTAGCACAATGTATGCATAACACAAGCGGCAATCCCGATATGAAAGGAAATTTTAGGATAATATATAGTTTAGCACAGATTTTGATAAATACCCAAATTCAGTTAATCAGGTAATTAAAAATCCGAAAACAACAACACCATTATTTAACAACAACACCATTATTATGTACAGCAAGTATATCCTAATCTCCCTTTTGCTTATTCTGGTAAGCCTTTTTCTTATCAATTTCAAAAAGATAGAAAAATTCAGGAATGAAAACAAACGGACTTTTGATTTTGTGCTGTCCCTTATCTCCACCTTTACGGGTTTCTTTATCGCATTGAGTCTCAATACGATACTGGGCATCATCCAACAAAAGGCCAACCTCGTCAAACTGTTGAACGCCAGTAATCTCGCCATCGAAAACTGTAAGATGCGTACCCAAGGCACTTACATCAACGGTGTGAAAAGCGGTGTCAACATTTCCGAATTGCTGAAAACAACGCCAGCGGAACTGCCCAGGATATATCCCAACCTGGAAGAAAAAGACTTGGTCAACAGCTATTTTTCCGCCAACGGCTTCCAAGCTTATATCCTGTGTATGGACGGCATGGAGAATTTTGTCAACAACCTCAACACAGCAGCACTGTCCGACGACAGAAAAATCAAAGTTGTCAACGCGTATATGAACTACCTCACGCTGGCAACGAAAATCAACACGCTGGAACGTGACCGCATCAATGGCGACATTTCGCAGTCCGACGAAGACAAGCAGTTGCAGACCATCGCCACGCAGTTAACCTCAAAATAGCTGTTAACCTTTAGCCGAAAAAGCTAACAGCCAATGCCCATCTTATCAATGAACAACATCCAAACAACAATTCAAATGAAAAAAATAATCCATCTCACATTAGCACTTTCCCTATTGGCTGCGATCGCCTGCAAAAACAACGACGCAACCACCCAAAAAATCGATTTTACGCAGTCCTACGAAAATGCAGCACTCGCACTGACCTCTGCCCAGGACAACTTGACTGCGGCACTCGCCACCAACGACACCGCCAGAATCAACGCAGCAAGGAAAGATCTGGAAACGGCAACCTCCAACTACGAAACGTCCAAAAACAACCTCGTACAGCATGGCGGGACGGTCAACCAGGCTTATGAAGCCAAAGCTGCACAGTCATCTTCGGTTCTCGCCAAAGCTGTCGCTGCCTTGACTGCTGCGTCCGATACCACCACAGCCACAGACACGACCACCCTCGTGGGCAAGGTGGGACAGTCGCTTGGCAAAAGTTCGCAAGCGGTACAAAACATAGCCGCAAAAAAAGCCAAGGCACAGCAAGACATCGAAAATGTCAAAAAACAAACGGAAAAGAACATCCAAGACACAAAAAACAAATCCAAAAAGCTGAAGGACGGCTTGAACAAGTTATTTAAATAGCGTTGCGTCGGTCGGTGGGGACTCCATCCGATAGATAAAATTGTTTTTCTCCGCACAGTCCCCTAAAAAGCCTTTGCAGAAAAGACAAACAAAAGAGACAAGCGCCGTCCAGCCTAAGGCTGGACGGCGCTTGTCTCTTTTCAAAACTTATAAAGCAAACTAACCTAAAGCGACACGTTTAAATTCGGTCACTTTCAGGTCTTTGTTGACTGATTTGAGGTAATCTACGACGGATTTGGCAGCGTCCTTGACGAAAGGCTGCGCCAGCAAAGTGTTTTCCTTGAAGAAAGCGTTCAGTTTACCGTCGGCGATCTTGTGGATCATTTCGTCGGGTTTGCCTGCCATCTTGGGATCTTCTTTCATCGTATCGACGATGACTGCTTTTTCACGGGCAACGACTTCCGGAGCAACTGCATCGGGAGAAACAGCCAATGGGTTCAACGCTGCAATCTGCATCGCTACGTCCCTGCCCGCTTCGTCCGCTTCTTGGTTCAGGCCGACCAATACACCGATGCGGTAAGCACCGTGGATATAGGAAGACACATAAGGAGCTTCGATGATGTCAACATGCGTGATGGCGATTTTTTCACCAATGGAAGCCAATTTGTCATTGATCAAAGCCTCAACAGTCAAACCGTTGATAGAAACTTTGTTCAGTTCTTCGATATTGGCAACGTTGTTGGCAACCGCCGCGTCCGCGATGGACTTAACGAAAGCGACGAAATCAGCATTTTTGGAAACGAAGTCGGTTTCGCAACTTACGCTGACGATATATCCTTTTTTGTTGTCTGGAGTTGTCTGGGCGATGATGACACCTTCTTTAGCTTCACGGTCGCTACGTTTAGCGGCTACTTTCTGGCCTTGTTTACGCAACCAGTCGATAGCGGCTTCGAAGTCACCGTCGGATTCCGTAAGGGCCTTGCGACAATCCAACATACCTGCACCGGTAGCTTGGCGCAGTTTATTGATGTCTGCTGCTGTAATTGTAATTGTAGACATGATCTGTTTTTATTTTTAAACTAGAGTATAAGTAAAAAGACAAAAGTAAAAATTGCCGAACGCCAAAAGCTGACAGCTATTTTTTAGTTTTTACTTTTGGTTTTTTACTTTTATAGTTAAGACCTTATAGCGTTGTAGTCTATAAGGTCTTATCGTTATATCAATAGTTGCCAGGCAACTATCTTATCTTTTGGGAGCGCCACCGCTGGATGGGCGACGGCTTGCGCCACCTGGAACACGGCGTTTTGCAGGGCCGTTGCCAGGAGCCTGGCTTCTACCGCCACGGCTGTGACCACCTTCAGCTTCGGCTTCCGCTTGCAGACGTGCTGCTTTCTTTTCGGCTTCGTTGTCCACTTCTTCCTCATCGTCCTCTTTCGCTGCTTGTCTTTCGACAAGACCTTCTGCGATAGCTGCAGTAACGTAGTTGGTGATGATGGCGACGGACTTGGTCGCATCGTCGTTGGAAGGGATGGCGAAGTCTACCTTGTTCGGGTCACAGTTGGTGTCAACCATGCCGAAAGTAGTGATACCCAATCGTTTAGCTTCCGCAAGAGCAATGTGTTCATTGCCAATGTCAACGATGAACAAAGCGGATGGCAGACGGCTCATGTTGGCGATACCGCCCAATACCTTTTCCATTTTCTCTTTGTCGCGGCTCAGCGTGAGACGTTCTTTTTTGGTCAGGCTTTCGGCGTTTGCGTCAGCGAGCAGCTTGTCGATGCTCTGCATTTTTTTGACGCTTTTTCGTACGGTGTTGAAGTTGGTCAACATACCGCCCAACCAACGTTCGGTTGCGTAAGGCATATTGACTTTCTTAGCACATTCGGCAACGATGTCTTTTGCTTGTTTCTTGGTCGCAACAAACATGATTTTCTTACCGCTTTTCGCTATCTGTTTCAATGCGGCAACAGATTCCTGCAACGCATCAACGGTTTTGTTCAGGTCGATGATATGGATACCTTTCTTTTCAGCGAAAATGTAAGGAAGCATTTTCGGGTTCCATTTCTTCTTCAAGTGTCCGAAGTGGACCCCAGCATCCAAAAGCTGCTGTTGCAAAGAAGTATTTTGTTCCATTATGAGTATGATTTGAAGATTTGATAATTTGAGGATTCGAAGATTTGAATATGGAAGAAAAGAAGCACCGTTTCGAGAAAGGGATTTTCAAATTTCCAAATTTTCAAATCTTCAAATTGAGTATTAACGTTTGCTGAACTGGAAGCTACGACGTGCTTTCTTGTGACCGAATTTCTTACGTTCAACGCTACGGGAGTCACGTGTCAAGAGACCAGCCGCTTTCAAAGCCGGGCGCAGTTCACTGTCCGTTTCGATGAGTGCGCGGGCAATGCCCAGTTTGGCAGCTTCTGCCTGACCTTTGAAACCACCGCCAGTAGCGTTGACTTTAACGTCAAACTTGTCAAGTGCCTCAACAGTTTTCAGTGGGAGTTCCACCTGGTTCTGCAAGTATGCCAAAGTAAAATATTGTTTGTAATCCTTACCGTTGACGGTAATCTTGCCTTCTCCTCTGCTGAGGAAAACGCGTGTCACGGCTTCTTTACGACGGCCTACGGCATTTATTTGTTTTTCCATTTATTATTGTTTTCGCCTGAGCGTGTCAGGAAATGAATGAATTAAAATTTGATTTCTTGCGGTTTCTGCGCTGCGTGTGGATGGTTTTCTCCGACATAGACGAAAAGTTTGCCGTACAGTTTACGTCCCAGCTTGTTTTTGGGGAGCATACCTTTGATCGCTCTTTCCATCACTACTTCAGGGCGACGTTTGATGAGGTCCTTTGCCTTTTCCTCTTTCAGACCGCCGGGGTAGCCAGTGAAGTGGTCGTAGATTTTCTGATCCATCTTCTTACCTGTCAATACCACCTTTTCAGCGTTGACGATGATGACGTAGTCACCACAGTCCACGTGGGGCGTGTAGTAAGGTTTATTTTTCCCTCTGAGGATGGCTGCGATGCGCGCAGCAATACGACCTACGGTTTGATTAGTACCGTCGACAACGTACCAGTTACGCTGTACGGTAGCCGCATTTGCATGCTTGGTCGTGAAATGTAAATTTGCCATTTTAAATAAATTTTAGTCCGGTGCTATCCCGCCGGTTTTTTAATTTTGAAGCGCAAAGGTCAGATAATAGTTTGGATGGGACAAATTTATGGGAAGAATTTTTTATCATACTTTCATAAGTAATTGATAAACAATGAAAATTTTGAAAGAAAAATATTTTACTTGGGTGAAAATACTTGAAATCCTCAGAAATTTAGTCCATTGAAACATGTTTTTTTATACTTCTGTCATCGTAAAATGATAAATATTGAGGAATAATTGATACAATTTACCGCCTAGACTTCGCTGTAATGTCAACATCGGTCGCTTTTTTGCGCTTGCCTTTTTACTTTTGCTTCGATGCGAGCTTGTCCGCCAGTACTTTCATAAAATATCCACCAACGACGCTCCGTGCCTGAAAACCGACCTGTCTTGCGTCCGTTGTTTCATGCCAGTCACTCAAAGGAACGCGCGTCGGCGTTTCTGTAGCGTACCGATAGATTGGGTCTATGAATGCGCTGAAGTCTTTGCTATTGCTAGAAAATACGGCAGTCCACATAATCCAGTCGCTTTTGGTATAAGATTTTCGGCTGTCCAATGGTAGGCCATATTCGTTTTGTTTAGTAAGATAATAATGTATTTCCTTATCATAAACTGCCTGTGGAAATAAATGCAGTCCCAATACTTTGTCCCAGACCATATTGTACTTCTGGCTCCACGTATTGCCTTTATCGAACGTCAAAGCGAAATGGTCGCCTTCGTCCGCCATTGTCTGCCATTTGCTGGCCATGTTTTTCGCAATGTCATGGTATTTATCGGCAGTTGCCTTTTCGCCCAAGAGGTCGGCCATCACTGCGTATCCATCGATACCGACAATCGCCTTTAAAGAGAGATTGGCATTACGCGCAAGGTGACCGGCAAAGTCATCCGTACACAATTGGTTGGTCGGGTCAAAGCCCTCTTTTACCAGAAAATCAACCCAGGTGGACAATGTTGTCCAATGGTTTTTGATATAGTTGGCATTGCCCTCGGCCTTTGATATCGCTGCCGCCAATATCATCATGTTTCCGGATTCCTCGACTGGCATGTCTTCTCCATAAGTCTGTCCATTGGCCAATGGATAAGTTCCCAAATCATGTGATGGAAAAGGTTTGGTCCACTTACCGCTCTCACTATAATAAAAAATACCGTTCATCATTCCTTTTAACAATTCAGGATTATATACCAGATATAACGGCGCGGAAGGATAGGTGATATCTACGGTATTGATAGAGCCGTTACTGAAATTTTCCTTTGAAAGAAACAAAAGTTGTCCCTGCGGACTTTGTAATAACGCGTGTGCGGAAACGCTTTGGCGATAAGCCAATTCGCATAGTTTGGCGTAATGCTCGCCACCAGAACTTAAGCAGGTTTTGTACAACGATGCGTCGAAAGCATTGCATTGCGCAACGACCGAACGGTAATCTTTGCTTGCAGTAGCAAGCAGCTCTGCCAAGTTATGGTTTCCGTCTTTGTTCCAATAAGGCCGTAGGTTTTGCCGGAAATATTGGACAGAATAATCTTCGTCATACCCTAATTCAATAAACCTTTCGGACGGGTTGGCAGCAACTTTATTAAAATCCAAAACCGTATTGAGCATCAGCTTTGTTCCCTGCAAAGATTTTTCCGTTGAAGTGTATTGACCAACTATGAATGATTGGATACCCTCCATATCCGATTGAGTTAAATACTGCTGTGCGCCGCTTCCTTTATTGACACCCACGTAAAAATACCCCCAGTCAATACGCACATCGTCACCTTTCTTTTGCAAAACGGGTTGGTCAACGGTGCCTACTTTTAATATCTTCATGGATGGATTGTCAACGGTAATGGCATTGACTTTCTGCCAGTCTTGGTTGACAGCAATATCAGAAGATGCGCCGAAATAAACACGCACCTTATGCGCCTTGCCATCATTGGCTTTGACACTATAAGCAATATAGGAAATAGGACGCGACATAATATCCAAATCCTGCACCAACAAAGGAGAAATAAATTTTACGTCCAAATTGACAGCCCCGCACGTAAAACTATAAATTGTCTGTGTTGCCTTTATTTTTACGTCATTTTGGGTGGCCAACTGTATGGTATTGTCAACAAGTGTCTTTTCTTTTGTAACGATATCGGTTCTAAGATAGGACAGACCGCCCGTATTGACACAATGCGCCGCCAATATGTTTTTGCCTTTTTTGAGCAGCGGAAGTATTTTGCTTTTTAAATCAAAATATTCTATTCTGTTGTTGGAACCGCTAATATTTAATACGCTTGTACCATTTACGAAAACTTCCGCGTCGTCGTCGTGCTGCAATGCGAGCGACAAGTCGGACAGGTCGTCTCCGTTGTAGTCAAAAAGCTTGCGCGTCCATATTTCTTTTGTTGTCCATGAAGTCTTACCGATAGATATATTGTCACTGAAGGGTTCACTTCCTGCTTGCCAGTTATAATCGTTGAAACCCAAACTATTCCAGTCATTAGCTGGCTCTTCGGTTATGTATTTCACTTCATTGCTACCTGATTCAGCAAATACAATACTTTTAAACTTTACCTGAGGCGCACCGAGAAAACGATAAAAATTATTATCGACCTGTACAATTCCTATCAGCGATTGTTCCGTCCCTGTCCAGTGTTGGGTCGTGGAGGCATTCAATGCATCCGTAGCCGACCAAATACTAAAATAAGGCGAATGCGTAATCAGTGGATACGATGGCGCTTTCCGCGTCTGCGCGAAAAGACCTGACGTGGCATATACATAACTACATACTATGAAAACAAGTAACTTGCTACGACGATACATAATTTACTATTTGATTAATTGGTTTCGGAAATAATCTTTTGGTCTTTTAATATATAGCCAAGATTGCCATAACCTTTGAGCCAATAGGGAACTTCTTCCCAGCCCCATTTACCTTTTCCATCTGGGTTCAACCATGCATTGTCTTTTTTGCTGAGCCAAGCACTGATCTCGCCGAGGTGACCAGTGATTCCGTCCCGCTGTAATTGAAGATACCTTGCTAGCCAACCTTTGGGCTGTATGGAACCAATCGGAAGTTTAATAAAATGCATTGGTTGCAGCGGCATTTTGTTTCCTATATAGAAACTATTGATGTCGGCAACATCTATCTGCTTGACGTTGTCGATTTTTGCAGTTTCGTTTTTCTGCGGAAACGCAGAAAAGTCAAAACCGATACAAAACAAAATCAACATTACAATATTTCTAAACATTCTATTCCTTATAATCATTAATCTTCAATTGAACCACGGTAATCGAACCAAGATAATGCAAAAAATGAACAACCCGACAACTTTAAAACACGTTAACAAAGGGTTTAATTTCTATTTCCTGTCATTTAGATATCAATTCAAGCCTTACCTTCCAACGAATTGTTCATTATATAAAAGCTATACGCAGATTATCATCCCAAGAAATACATTATCTATTTGCAGAAACCCAATACATATAATTCTCCACTATATTCATTATAAAATAACTCATGCTACGATACACAACGAAACTGCAACATTTGGACACATATAAAAGTGTCGAACCCATTCGATACTTTTATAACTATTTTGTCGATTCTATTCAACAAAATAAAAAACAACATTTTTGACTCAGACGTGTCAAAACGAAATGTTTTCAATGTCCGAGAACAACATATCGTCAATACCCGAAATCTTTAAGCCGATACGCGCATAGAAATAACGCTGTCCAGGAACGCCAACATTGGCATTCGCTATATCTGTTGGAATCTTGGTAGTAAAATGAAGGCTGGACAAATCAGTAATCGAACTAGCATCAATGGAATAATTGGCGACAATGCTAATCAAGAGATGGATTTGCCCCTTGCTGAAAGGCTGGAACACAAATGGTTCCGGGTTTCAGCAAGGGGCAAATCGTCAACCGGCCCTTGATACGCGTCCTTGATGAATACATAGAGAATAGTGCTTGCATCCTCATCGGTCTCAAGACTCTTGGAGGATTTTAAATTCCCATTTTCCCCCATGCTTCGTTTTGACGACTTTCAGCCCTTCCCAGTGGAGGTATCGATTGTAATCCACAGGTTTTGCCGTATAGATATAGTCAAAAAGAGGGAGGATTTCCTTTGTCCCAAACCGAATGGCCACTTCCCTAAATTCGGCTTCCGTGAAACCTCTCCCAAGCTTTTTGTAATAATTGTCATACAAGTAGCGCATGACGGACTCCAGGCTGTATCGACCTTTGGAACAATGCTTGATGGCACAGTCAAACAACAGCCCTACGACAGGCCCTTTGTCATAATAGGAAATGGCCGTATCACTTAGATTGCCAAACGGACCGTCGCTCCACGTATTCCAACTGGAGGATGCCAACGACTGTATCAGATGCCCGGGCTTGTTTTCATAAATGTCCATCGCATCGGCAAAGGTCTGTAGGTACTGATCATAGGTAAAAAGCCCCGTCTTCCATAGCAACCAATGCTCATAATAGACGGACAACCCTTCTGAAATCCATAGCTGACGTGTGCGGTTGGGATTCTGGTAATCGAAAGGTCCAAGCTCTACCGGACGGATTCTTTTAACATTAAAATTGTGGAAATATTCATGCGCCAAGAAACTCAATGTCCGCAGATAGTCCTGCTGGTTTTTGATGCCATCACCATCAAACGAAACAGAAGCGGAATTGAGGTGTTCAATCCCTCCCCTTCCCGGGCCAATGCCAAGGAAAACATATCTGCTGTAGGGAATATCCCCAAAAATGTCGATGGCCCGAGATATAATTTTTTGCATGTCGCCCATCAGCCTTTCCGTATAGTCTCCATGCCCGACTGCATAACCTACAAACTGATGTGGGACATCCTTGATGTAAAATGTAGGCAGCGTATCCAGCTTGCCGATTAGAATGGGGCTGTCATAGAAATCATCGAGCGTTTGGGCATGGAACGTCCAACTGTCGGGATCGTTGCGCAGCAGTGCCAGCCCAGCCCCATATACATCCGGCCATTGGCTGTACTTCGATATGTGTACATTGATTGTTTTCCCATACTGGATGTCTTTGCTATACACAAACAAATTGGTCGGCAGGATATAGGCTCGACCAGCGTTCACATAGCTCTCCGCCACAAAATTCTTGTCTTCCTGCATGTCGTATTGGACGTGGACGGCAGTACCATTGGGGGCATACACCTTCCAATGGGAATCTCCGACTTCCCGGAATGGCACAGCCGTCCCATCCCTATCTGTCACTTTGAAATTCCGCAGCCTCTGTCCAAAATCCATTATCTGGTAATAACCTGGTGTCCACCGGGGTAGATAAAAGTCCACCGTATCGGTATTGGCAATATTCACATAGTCCATTGCTATCCCAAACACATGCGCGTCGGCACTTTTTATGGACAGGCTATAATTGGCCTCATTGCGCTGTCCTTTGACAAGCAGACTACACAGTAAATAGCCGACGACCAAAACTAAATTTTTCATTAGAATGTATTTTTAAGCCTCCTATACAGAGGAAAATATATGGATTTTTACAATACGCGAAATTAGGACATAGATTCAAGTCCCATGGCTGTTGTTTAGCCGAACCTTGGCAATAAATAACCATTCTAAAACAACCGAGGCTATCCAATTTTTTGGATAGCCTCGGTTGTTGTCTTTAAGTCTAAAATGTTCCGCTTTGGCCTTATGGCTCTATACCGCACAGGAAACGCACTCGTCAATAGAGGATTTGCGGGTACGCGTATAGTACAGGGATTTGAGTCCCATCTTGTGGGCGTAGATATAATATTTTGCCAAGTCGCGCGTACTGTTGGTACTGTTGGTGTGCAGGATGCAGCTAATGCCCTGGTCGATATGCCGCTGGATGACGGAAACCAGACGCAATACCTTGGTCTGATCCATTTCGTATGCCGACTTGTAGAAGAAATAATTGTCGTTGTTGAGGTAGGGCATCGGATAGTAGGTGGTGCTGTCGCCGTATTCGCGTACCTCGATAATGTCCACGATAGGCATCACGGACGGCGTTGCGTTCATGATGTAACCTGTGGACTGGTTGGGTGCGATTGCCAGGCGATAAGCATTGTACATACCGTGTTCCATTACCTGTTCTTTCAGCCTAGCCCAGTCTTCCTTTGTCGGGACTTCAATACCTTCAAATAGAGCCGCCACTTTGTTTGTTTTGGGTAGGTATTCTTCCTGGACGTATTTGTCAAAATATTTGCCGCTGGCATAGTCCGTCTTTTTAAACCCTTTGAAAGTTTCTCCTTTTTCGCGCGCGATTTCCATAGAACGCTCGATGGAATAGAAGTTGACGGTCATGAAAAACACGTTGCAGAAATCCATCGCCTCGGTACTCTCGTACATGATGAAGTTCTTGGCAAGGTAGCCGTGCAGGTTCATCGCGCCCAGACCGACGCTGTGCAGTTCCTCGTTGGCTTTTTTGATGGAAGGCACCATTTTGATGTCGGTGATGTCCGAAACGATTGTCAACGCCGTCATCGCCGATTTTACGGCGTCCTTGATGTTTTTGTGGTCCATGACGGTCGCGATGTTGAGCGACCCGAGGTTACATGATATACCGTAGTTGATTTTGTCTGCCTCGCCGTAACCCCCGATATCGGAAACCTCGGACATCTGCATAATCTCGGTGCACAGGTTGGAAAACTTGATGTGTCCCACCTGGTTGAGCGCATGCTGCCTGTTGGCGTTGTCCTTGTAGAAGATATAAGGATAACCGCTCTCTTTCTGCGTCTGAGCCAGCTTGACCAGCAATACGCGGGCATTCAATTTCTTTTTGCGGACGTTGGGGTTAGACAGTAGTTCTTCGTACATGATATCCATGTCCATCTCGTCCAAGTATTTGCCGTATTCACGGAAAACGGTATGCGGATAAAAAATATAGCAAGGCTCGTCGTTGGCAGCGAGCTCCATGAACTTGTCGGGGACGATGACACCGATGGACAAGGACTTGATGCGTACCTTTTCGTCCACGTTGATTTTTTTACAATCCAGAAACTCCTCGATATCACTATGGAAAATATTGAGATAGGTAGCACCTGCACCTGGTCTTTGGCCAAGCTGGTTGGCGTAGGAGAACGTGTCTTCCATGATTTTCATCACGGGCAGCACGCCGCTGGCCAGTCCATCCACACCCTTGATTGCTTCGCCGCGGCCACGCACTTTGGACATATTGAACGAAACGCCGCCGCCGATAGACGACAGTTTCATCGCCGAGTCGATGGCATAGCCGATACCATTGAGGTTATCGCCTACCTCGTCCAAAAAACAGGAGACAAGCTCGCCCGATCGTTTCTTGCCGGCATTGAGGAACGTAGGTGTAGCCGGTTGGTATTCCTGACTGATCAACAAACGGGCAAATTCTTTCGCCTTGGATTTATCGTCCCTTGCCAGGAACAGCGCGATGGCCGCCACACGATCCTCATATCTTTCCAGGAATTTCTCCCCGGAATCGTCCCGCAGCGCGTAGCTCTGGAAAAACTTGAATGCACTCATGAAGGAAGGAAAACGGAACTTATAGCTATATATCAGGTCATAGACTTCCTGCATCTCCCCAAACGTGTACCATTGGTAAAAATCAATATAGTATTCATTGTCAATCAAATAGTTGATTTTTTCTTTCAGGGTGTAGAAAAACACCGTGTTCTTGTTGACATAGTCCAAAAAATAAGACCTTACCGCTTCTTTGTCTTTTTCCAAACGGTACTCATCGTTATCCTTAACCATGATCTCATTGTTGAGCAGGATCCATTTCTTTTCGATTACTACATTCTTCATGGGTGTGTTGTATATTTAAATTAGTGAACAGTGAAAAGTGAAAGTAAATAGTGGCCACTATGCGATCGTACTGCACAATCGTCCCCGCTCCATTATTAACTATTCTCCATTCACTAAAATGTTAAACTGCTTCCGCCGTCCATTTGTTCAGTTCTTCCGGTTTGAAGCCAATAACACGGCCTACCTCTTCTTCCTGATCCAGTACGATAACGGTGGGCAAGGAACGCACACGGAACTTTGCGGCTACTTCCGGCTGGTCAAACGCATTGATTTTTTCGTAGCGGACACCCTTTCTGTCCAGATAGTCGGAAACCATATTGCAGGGCGCGCAGTCCTGCTTTTCAAATTTGATAAATCTTTTCATAGTAACTTATTGTAAATAAGGTTTGTAAAAAATAACACTTGACGGAAGGAGGACACCGTCCTGCTCCTACAAAGTTGCAGGATATCCTCAAATTTACAGCCCCTCACTTATCCCCTTATGTGGATAAAAAACCATGCCCCGAAAAGATAAATTTTCTTAAAAGTGATACAATCGCCCGGAAGGTGGAAAAAGTCACCATTTTTTACATAAAAAACTGGTAATCAATCATTTATATGTATCATTGTAAAAGAAAAGAGGAAATCTCGACCGACAGCAATGTGCACAACTCCCTATATCCAAAAGAAGATGTGCATAAGTAGACGTGCAGACAAAAAACCTCTTGACATTGGAAATCAAGAGGTTCGGTAAAATTGTCGTAGGAAAAACCAAAAAGTTATCAAAATGTTAAAAGTAGCTGCTGACTATTAGCCGCTAACCTTACAGGGCATTTTTACTTTTTGTCTTTGCCTTTTGGCTTAACAGCCGCTATTTCTTCAATCCACTGATCAATATGGTGATCATGTTTTCTTCCAGTACCGTGGGATCGACGCGCACTTTGGAACGGTGCCAGGATTCGATGCCGTACACAGCATGCAACAGCAGCCACACGGTTGCCGGGACATTGAGGGAATCCTTGATTTCGCCGTCTTCGATGCCTTTGGTAATAATTTTGTTCATGCGTTTACGGTAATCGTGGCGTTGTGCACGGAACTCGGCCAATTCCTGGTTTTCCAGATGCAGCCACTCCCGGTTCGCCACGTAATTGTTGTCAAAATTGTCGACCATCTGCCTAATCTGGAAACGGAGAATAGTTTCTATCTTTTGTATGCTGGACTGGTCGCCCTCTTCCACCGATGTCATGAAATCGTTCATCAGGGATGTAATGCTGAAACATATATCCGTCAATAACTCGCTTTTGGAATCAATGTGGTTGTACAGGCTGGCCGCCTCAATGCCCACCTTTTCGGCAAGGTCGCGCATACTGGTCGCTTTGTAGCCCCTTTCCCTGAATGATTCCGCCGCAGCAGTCAAGATGACGTCTTTTTTACTTTCGTCTTTAGCTGTTTTTATACGTGCCATGCTTGCAAATTTACGTTAGAGAATGCGAAAATAATACCAAGGAAAAACCATTTAGAAATTTATTGTATTTTCGGCAACTAACTCTAATTCTATTAGTTGTGAAGACCGACAACAAAGATAGCATCGAATTGTTATTAAAAAGTTATTTTTCCTCCAAGACCAATATGGATTTGGAAAATATTGATTTTCGTCAAAGGTTGGCGGCGCTCGTACAGCATCTGGTGGACAAGGACTTTCCGGCATTGGTACAACTACTATATCGTATCGACGTTTCGGAAAAAAGCCTGAAAGCTCAATTAAACAATGCTCCCGTAGCGCAGTCAACAGCCATCATCACCGACGCAATCATCCAAAGGCTAAAGGAAAAACAACGGTCACAGGCAACATATCCATATCCACAAGACATTCCCGAGGACGAACGCTGGTAATGCAAAAACGGCAGATAGCAACCTAGAAATCAGCCACTTAGTCACATCTTACCGATTCTCCATGCCAACATTTCAGTCCTATTGCTTCCGTATGGTTTTTGGAGAAAGGTAGAAGGCGTGAGGTTTGAGGTCTAAGGTGGAAAATTTTATTATTTAATAAAGCACACGGATGCCGCAGCGATTAAAATTCTTCGCTTCCTACCTTACGCCTAAAGAATTACCAAATCATCAAATTAAGAATACATCAATATATGAACCTTAACAACTATACCGTCAAAGCCCAGGAGACCATCCAGGCTGCACAGCAAGTCGCTTTCAATGCGGGCAATCCCAATATCGAAACCGAACATCTGCTGTCCGCACTCGTGGAAGACCAGGACAGTCCCGTAGGATTTTTGCTCAAAAAAAATAATGTCAACATCCAGTTTGTCCAGACCAAGCTCCGCGAAAGTATCGACAAACTACCCAGGACCAACAGTGGCGAACCGGCACAGACCATCGGCCGCGACCTCAACAACGTACTGCTCAAGGCTAATGCGGAACTCAAACAGTTCGGCGACGAGTTTGTGAGCGTCGAACATTTGCTCTTGGCAATTGTTGCGGGTTCGGACAATACCGCGAAAATCCTCAAAGACGCCGGACTGACCGGAAAAGGTCTCGTAACCGCCATCAAGGACCTCCGCAAAGGCTCGACTGTCAATTCCCAAACGGGTGGACAGCAATACAACGCTTTGCAGAAATATTCGAAAAACCTCAACGAACTGGCACGCAGCGGCAAGCTTGACCCGGTCATCGGCCGTGACGAAGAAATCCGTCGCACCCTACACATATTGTCCCGCCGTTCCAAAAACAATCCGATATTGGTCGGTGAGCCCGGTGTCGGCAAAACCGCCATCGTGGAAGGCCTTGCCAACCGTATCATCAACGGCGACGTCCCGGAAAACCTCAAATCCAAAACCATCTATGCGCTCGACATGGGACAACTCATTGCCGGCGCCAAATACAAAGGTGAGTTTGAGGAAAGGCTGAAAGGTGTCGTCAAGGACGTTGCCGAAAGCGACGGCGAAATCATCCTCTTCATCGACGAAATCCACACGCTGGTCGGCGCCGGCGGCGGCGAAGGCGCGATGGACGCTGCCAATATATTGAAGCCTGCTTTGGCGCGTGGTGAACTTCGCGCTATCGGTGCGACGACTTTGGCAGAATACCAGAAATATTTTGAAAAAGACAAAGCACTCGAACGCCGTTTCCAAAAAGTCATGGTGGACGAACCGAGCGTGGAAGACGCAATTTCCATATTGCGCGGCATCAAGGACAAATACGAAGCGCACCACCACGTCCGTATCAAGGACGAAGCCGTGATTGCCGCTGTCGAACTGTCCAACCGATACATTTCCGACCGTTTCCTACCCGACAAGGCGATTGACCTGATGGATGAGGCAGCCGCCAAACTCCGTCTCGAAATGAACTCCATGCCGGAAGAACTGGACGAACTGGAACGCCGTATCCGCCAACTGGAAATCGAACGTGAAGCTATCAAACGCGAAAGCGACGAGGCAAAACTGAAGGAACTTAATACCAACCTCAGCAACCTCATGACCGAACGCGACACCTATAAAGCCAAATGGCAGTCCGAAAAAGAACTGGTCGAACAGGTACAAACGGCAAAAGCCACCATCGAACAACTGAAAACCGAAGCCGACCGTGCAGAACGGGAAGGCGATTACGGTAAAGTTGCCGAAATCCGCTACGGCAAGGTCAAGGAACAACAGGAACTGGTGGACAAATACACCAAACAGCTCCACGAAAGTTCCGAACACCGCCTACTCAAAGAGGAAGTCGATGCGGAAGACATCGCCGAAACCGTCGCCCGCGCGACCGGAATCCCCGTCAGCCGCATGATGCAGTCTGAAAAGGAAAAACTCTTGCACCTCGAAGACAACCTCCACGAGCGTGTCATCGGCCAGGAAGAAGCCATCACCGCCATCGCAGATGCCATCCGTCGTAGCCGCGCTGGGCTGAGCGACCCCAACAAACCTATCGGTTCGTTCATCTTCCTCGGTACGACAGGTGTCGGTAAGACCGAACTGGCAAAGGCACTGGCAGAGTTCCTCTTTGACGACGAGACCATGATGACCCGTATCGACATGAGCGAATACATGGAAAAAGAATCCACCTCCCGCCTGATCGGTGCGCCTCCCGGATATATCGGTTACGACGAAGGGGGGCAGTTGACCGAAGCCGTCCGCCGAAAACCGTACAGCGTCGTCCTCTTTGACGAAATCGAAAAAGCGCACCCCGACGTTTTCAATACGCTTTTGCAGGTATTGGACGACGGTCGGCTGACCGACAACAAAGGCCGCACAGTAGATTTCAAAAACACGATTATCATCATGACTTCCAACCTTGGAAGCGGACTGATACAGGAAGCGTTTGAAACCAATCCCGACAATCCCGACCTTGCGGAAGAAAAAGCAAAGACCAATGCCATGGACTTGCTCAAAAAGACCATGCGTCCCGAATTCCTCAACCGTATCGACGAAATCATCGTATTCCATCCGTTGCTGAAAAAGGAAATCAAAAAAATCATCCGCATACAGCTCAACGGACTGAAAAAAATGGTCGCCAAAAACGGTATCGAGCTAGAGTTTACGGACTATGTCGTAGACTACCTGTTGCAAAACGGTTACGATGCACAGTTCGGTGCTCGTCCGCTGAAACGGGTCATCCAGCGCACCATCGTCAATGAACTCAGTAAAAAAATCTTAGCAGGCGACATCAACAGCCAACATCCCGTATTGGTCGATGTTTTTGACAATGTCGTCGTGTTCCGCAACGAAGACGAAAAGAAAGCATAAGGCCGTTAAAACTTAAAACAAAACCGCGCAACGCATAGATTGTTCAGTCTATGCGTTGCACGGTTTTGTCTTCTCTATCAGTCGTAGTCCCAACCGAATTTGAATTTTCCATAATTTCGTCAATAAATCATTTCAGCGATGACGACACCTCACATTAAAAAAAGCAACGACAGAAGATATTGACAAAATTGTAAAATATATCAAAAAGATTGGCGTGGACGTCTCCGGTTTCAAAACCCAAAAAGAAAATAGTGGAACCGACCGCCGAAGAAGAAGCGTTTATTCAGTGACTTTCCAAGGAGACCAATCGGAAAATTGCCGAAAGAGTGCGCCAACTGCATGGTTTATGATATACTTTACAAGGGATAAATTAATGACCTTACAGAAAAAGAAGACCTCCGCGTCATTCCTGCGTAGGCAGGAATGACGCGGAGATGTCTATCTTTTATATGCGTGTCCAATTTTCTTCTCGGTGGTGTCACAAATTAATGGATGAAGCATCTTAATATATTGTATTTCAATATTTTAAAAATGCAAATCATTTAATTTATGACACTACCTCCTTCTCTATGAATTCATCATTTTATTCCTTACCAAGTAGTAAGTTGGTTTTGACATCTGTATTACCACCGCAGAACTCAAACGCAGGATTTACAAGAAATAGTTGATGTATTCGATATAGAAAACGCACAATCACACATCTCTACGTGGAGGTTGTGTCGGCTGCACAGCGTTGATAATTCCCGTTCGCCAAGTGTGTATTCTCCCTATCAAAGCTGTTGCGGATATCGCTGTTGGATTCTACTTTTTTGTCTTTTATTTTCTGGTTGTTGGAGAAGTTGTAAACAAACATAAACCGGAAGTTCTGCGTGATTCTTTTTTGGCAAAAAGCCATATTGAATAATTGATAGTTACCATAGTTTTTGTCTCGGTCGGTATTGAACACGTCGTTCCAATAAAAACGAAAAGCGGCTTTGCCATGGGCGATTTTCTGTTGGAGTATGGCATCCATCTGATAATAGTTTGCCATCTCTATTACATAGCTTCTCCGTTTGTAGACATACGTGTTGCTCAAGTCGAGGCTGAGGTTTTTGTTGAATTTTACATTGATGTACAGATTAGATAAACCACCAGACAAATCGAACAACGCCGATTTCCTTGCGTAGGACTTGCAGTGCACGAGCCAGTAGTTTGTAGGTTGCCTTAGGTGTAATTTCCATGATTTCCGCAATTTCTTCCGTCGATTTTTTCTCATAAAAACGGAGAAAGACGATTTCTTTTTGGCGATTTGACAAATGGGAGAGTGCCTTTCTCAATGTTTCTTTCAATAGGGACGCTTCTTCTCTGGCGATGATTTTATATTCTGTCGAAGCTTCGAATGACGGCGTAAGAAAATCGATTGTTGCTGGTTTGGACTGTTTCAGTAAGGTATTGCGGAATGCTTTTAGCAAATAGTTCTTGACGCTAACAGGTTGGGAAAGTGTCGTTTTATGTTCCCATAAATACACAAAAAGAGACTGGATGCTGTGCTGCACACGTTCTCTGTCTCTTGTGAAATACATTCCATAGTTAAACAGTTCTTGAGACGTGTGATGGAAAAGCCTTTCCAATGCTTCTCCATTGCCATCGCGGATGTTAGACCAGAGCAATTCCAACGATATGTTATTTTCTTCTAACAGCATGTATGAATGTCCAATATTATTTTTCAAAATACGGTTCCAGTTTTTCCCTCAGCGGTTCTGGCAGCGAACTCCGCTGAAACGTAACCGCATCGACAAAGAACAGCGTTATTTCCCCCTTGGTCAACAGCTTGCCCGCATCGTTGAGGATTTCGGAATGGAAGACGATTTTGTGGCAGGGCATTTCGCGAATCTGCGTTTTTACGGTCAGCAGGTCGTCGTATTTGGCGGGGCGCAGGTACTTGATATGTACGTCCACGACAGGCATCATCACGCCAGCCTCCTCCATCTGCTTGTAGCTGTAACCCAATGTGCGTATGGCCTCCACGCGCCCCACCTCAAAATACGTCGGATAGTTGCCGTAATAGACAACGCCCATCTGGTCCGTCTCCGCATAGCGCACTCGTATCTGTGTGGTCGATTCAAACATGCTGCAAAGGAAAAAGGAAAAAGGAAAAATGAAAAATACTTTTTTAATAGGCCACGAATGCACGAATAATTTCGATATTGGTGTATTCGTGGCTTTCTTTTGCGTTAGGCATTCCGCATTTTCCTTTTTACTTTTGAATCATGCAATACAGAAAACTGGGAAAATCAGATTTGGAAATCAGCCGTGTAGGTTTTGGCTGCATGTCTTTAAAAAGTGACGAGCAAACCAATATCCGTTTGCTGCACGCCGCGATGGACAAGGGCATCAACTATTTTGACACGGCCGATATCTATGACAAAGGCGACAATGAAACCCTTTTGGGAAAGGCCTTCCTGGAAAAAAGAAGCCAGGTTATACTGGCAACCAAGGTCGGCAACGTATGGAAAGCCGACGGCAGCGGCCTCGACTGGAACCCATCCAAACAACATATCCTGGAAAGCGTGGAAGGCAGCCTACGGCGACTACACACCGATTATATCGACCTGTACCAACTGCATGGCGGCACACGCGAAGACAATATCGGCGAGGTCATCGACGCATTCCAGCTATTGCAAGGACAGGGGAAAATCCGTTATTACGGCATATCGTCCATCCGTCCCAATGTCATCCGCCAATATGTCCAGCGTTCGCATATCGTCAGCTTGATGTCGCAGTACAGTCTTCTGGACAGAAGACCGGAAGAGACCGTTTTGCCATTGATGCGGGAACACAACGTCGGCGTTGTCGTCCGTGGCGCACTGGCAAGCGGCTTGCTCGTCAACAAACCGGCAAGGGAATATTTGGGACACGCATTGTCCGACGTCGCGCAGGCGCAACAGACCATACAATCCCTGACTACCGAAAAGCGGGATGCAACAGCGGTTGCACTGCAACATGTTTGGCATCATCCTGCCGTCACGTCCGCAATCGTCGGTATCCGAACCGAACAACAACTGGACGAAGCCGTCAAAGCCCTGGATGCTCAACCTTTGTCCGCCGGGCAATACCAGTCGTTGTGGGGAAAAATACCGGCCAAGCAATACGAGCAGTATCGGTAAACTTTACGGGAAAAGCATTGTCTTACCATTGTTTCATCCATCGCCAGTACCAAATCATGCAATCCCCAGTATCTCTTTCACCAACTCAATGGTTCGTGTATCACCGGTATATTTGCCGTGTTCATCGGAAAGCTTGACAGTCGGCGTCCAAGGCATGTCGGGTGTGGAGACGGCGGTCATTTTCATGACGATGTTCATCGGTGGCAGTCCCACGTCGTTGGTAAGGTCTGTGCCGATACCGAACGAAACGCCAATCTTTCCTTTGCAGGCTTCGGCGATGGCCTGCACTTTTTCGGGGTTGAGTCCATCCGAAAAGATAATGGTCTTGTAAAGAGGGTTGACGTTCATCGACTGGTAATGTTCAATCGTTTTCTGCGCAAATACAATCGGGTCGCCGCTGTCGTGGCGCACACCGTCAAAGAGTTTGGCGTATTTCTTATTGAACTGGGAAAAGAACACGTCTGTCGTGTAGGTGTCCGTCAGCGCGATTCCCAGGTCACCCTGATAGACTTTGACCCAGCTTTTGAGGCTGATGGCGTTGGCAATCTTGTACCCATAGCGTGCGCCGTGGTACATAAACCATTCGTGTGCGTGCGTGCCGATGATTTTGGCCTGGTGCAGCATGGCTAAGTGTACGTTGCTCGTGCCGACAAATCCGCGGTGGTTGTAGTATTCCATCAAGGTCTGCATGACCAGCCGATGCACCTGGTACGAGTGGCGGCGGCGCGTGCCGAACTCCGCGACCGTCACGCCCCATTTTTCATACAGGTCCATTTTTTCGCGTGTGCGTTCCCTGACGTCTTCGTCGTTGACACGCTGCAAACGGTTACATTCGTAATAAAGTTCGCTGATGAGGGCAAGGATAGGGATTTCCCACAGGATGGTTCTGTACCAATAGCCGTGTACCTTGACTTCGAGGTCGCTGCCATTTTGGATGATTTCCACTTCCGACGGGTCGTAGCGGTAGCCGTGCAGGAAATCCATATAGGCAGAGTTGAGGTAAGGACACTGTATTGCGAAAAAGGATTTCTCCTGCTTGGTCAGTTGCAGTTCCGCCATGCTGTCGATATGTTTCCGCAGCTCCGCGCCGAAACCATCGGGAAACTGGTGCTGCCCGCGGTTGATAAAAGCGTATTGGGCTTTCACGTCAGGAAACAGTTTGATAACCGCACACTGCATGGTGAATTTGTAAAAATCATTGTCCAGCAAGGAAACAATACTAAACGGGAACTGTTTCTCCATAATGCAGGGCAATATACAATCTTTTGCATGTAATTGGTTACAATCTCCTATTTTTGACTTCGCATAAAATTAGCATTTGGATGAAGGAATTGATTTTGGTCAGACACGCTAAAAGTAGTTGGGAAAATCCCGAGCTTAAAGATTTTGACCGTCCGCTCAACGAGCGTGGCAAAAACGACGTGATTACCATGTCAGACAGACTGTTTGGCCGTGGCGTGCATCCCGACCTTATGATTACAAGCCCTGCAAAACGGACGATGGCGACAGCAAAAATCTTTGCGAAAACATTCAAGATGAAAGCCAATGCCATCGTGCAGATTCCCGAATTGTACCAGGCGCCTCCGTCCGAGTTTTACCGCGTGGTGAAGACCATCGACAACCAATACAACTGCGCTGTCCTGTTTACGCACAACACAGGCCTGACGGATTTTGCGAACGAACTGACCAACGTACATGTGGACAATGTGCCGACCTGTGGCATCTTTGCCGTGAAGATTGACACAGACCATTGGAAAAACTTCTCCAAAAGCCCGAAAAGCTTCTGGTTTTTTGACTATCCTAAATTGTTTCTGTGAGAAAGTTGAATGCACTCTCCCAAATGGCTCAGGCGTCCATCAAATATTTTTCCATTCATTTAGAAGCTGTTTGGGTTATTTTATAGAAATTGATGAAGATATTGCTCGTCATTTTGGCTACAACCAAACTCAATCTGGCAACATCTGCCTTTTGACTTCTGCGGACTTTGGCAGTGTAAATTCTAGACAATGAAAAATGTAAAAGACAATTTTCATTACAGGTGTTTCGGCAGGTTTGCGAAAAGATACTACCAAACTATTTCCGTCAAAAGGTTGGGATGTAATCGCAACAATGCGAAATCCCGAAAACGAAACGAAACCAACAAAACCTGAAAATGTCTCCGTCCCAAAATTGGACGTACAACCAACCGACGCTCCAACATTTTATGTGACGAGATTAGTAGCAACAAAGCCCATGAAAGGAAATGGTGTATAAATAGAACATAATGGTTCGACATAAAACAGTTTGATATAAAACTAATTTTCGTACCTTTGCAAAATGTTTGAAAAAAAATTTGTCAAAACGATGCACCTGTATTTCAATGCAGTACTACGGATGCGACAGAATCTGCGGTATCGGGTACAGAAAAAACTTGCGGAATACGGACGCAGCGATGTTACAATCGAAATGACGCAGGTCTTGTATTATATCCATTTCATTGCGAAAGACCAGAAAACCAATCAGCAGGATATTGCCGACAGAACCGGGAAAAACAAATCAAGTGTCACATCTCTTATCGACAATATGGTAAAACGGAATCTCGTAGAACGGAAAATGAGTCCTGACGACAGAAGGAGCAATATCATTACACTTACGCCTGACGGATTGAAATTTGTAGAGGAAATATACGATACGGTTTATAGAACCTACGAGATTAACAAAACCGGCATTAGCCTGGAACAATTTCAACAAATGACCAAGCTAATGGAAAACCTTATGGAAAGCTAATATCGGTTTATGACAAAACTTATCATCATATATCTGGTGCTTTTCGAATCGACGGTTTCCGCGTCGGCACAAGAACGTCATTTGGTGCTGAAAGTAGACAGCCTTTTCAGCCTTGCGGAACGCAACAGCAAACAGCTGGACATTACCCGTCACAAAATCGGGATGGCGGAAAATACTACCGCCATAGAGCAACAGAAAGCCTATCTTCCCGAAGCCGGCGCATCGCTCAGCTATGGCTATATGAGCAATGCACACGTATGGGACAATCATTTTAATTTTGAAAGCACGGTAAAGATGCCGCACATATCGACCAATCTATCGGTAGAGGCAGGTTATACCGTATTTAATGGCAGTGCTTCCCAGAATCGTATTGCCAAGGCAAAGCTCGAAGAACAAATCGCCCAATTGGATTTTCAGAAAGACAAGGAGGATATCCAGTTTTTGCTATTGGCGAAATACCTCGACCTTTTTGCCCTGCATAATCAGGAAAATGTGTACCAGCAAAACATCACGCTGGCAGACAAGCGGCTTTCCAATATAGGCAAGTTGATAGAGCAGGGGATGCTCACACACAACGACAGAGTCCGCAGCGAGCTGCAGCTTACCGATTTTAAACAAAAACTGGACGAAGTCCGCAACAATATTACCATCGTGAACCACGACCTCAATACGGTACTCGGGCTGCCGCAAGAAACGATAATAGAAGCGGACACGCTGCTCTATTCCAAGAGCCTGAAGACAGAGGATGCAGATAAATATTCCGAAGGTTTTGCCGCCAGGATTCCCGAACTCAAGATAGCCGACGTTAAAAACCAATTGGCTGAAAAGCAGGTAAACATTGCAAAAGCTATACGTTTGCCGTCCGTCTCGCTATATGCCGGAGATATGCTCAGCAGACCGTTTCTGTATTCCTTGCCGCCAGTGGACATTTATATGCACCTGTTTCAAGTAGGGTTAAGGGCCAGTTACGACATCGGTTCGCTCTACAAAAGCAAAAAAGTGATACAGCAGGCAAAAATGCAAGAAGAGCTGTCCCACAAAAATGCAGAATGGCTGGCACAAAAAACCGAAATGGACATCCACGCCGCTTACGTGAAATTGCAGGACGCACAACAGAAATACGCCTCGCAGCAGGAAAGTTATCGTTTGGCACAAGACAATTACCGTGTGGTGGAACAGAAATACCTCAACAAATTCGTAACCATTACCGATATGCTCGATGCCAGCACTTCACTGCTTGCCGCCCAAATCAATATGAACAATGCCCGCATTGGCATCATTTACCAGTATTACCACCTGTTGAAAACCGCAGGACTTTGGGAAGATGCAAATAATTAGAAAATAAGTTTAAGAAAACGATGGCAACAAATAATAAAACAGAAGAAAATAAATCCGGCTCCAGAAAATTAAAGGTTTTATGGAACTCCATAGCAATAGCATTACTTGCAGGACTTGTATGCTGGGGACTTGCGGTATTTTTCCATATCGGCGATAAGGAATTTACCGAAGACGCACAGGTGGAAGAATATGTCAATCCGGTCAGTACTAAAGTAGCAGGCTATCTCAAAGAAATCCGTTTTGATGAACACCAACCCGTCCACAAAGGCGACACATTGGTAATTATTGACGACAGGGAATATAAAATCCAGCTGTTACAGGCAGAAGCCGCTCTGAAGCAGGCGCAGGCAGGCAAAACCATTGTGCGTTCCGATGTGGGCGTATCCGAAAACAGTACCTACATTTCCCAGTCCAATATCGAAGAGGTAAAAGCCCGTATGGAAAACCAACGGCAAAATCTCGAAAGATATGCCAACCTGCTGAAAGCAGACGTGGTACCGCAGTTTGAATACGACCAGGTAAAAACAGAATACGAAGCCATAAAAGCCCGTTATCAGTCGCTGTTACGCCAAAAACAATCCACACGGCTGAATACAAAAGCCGTTGCTGATAAAATGGAACTTTCCGAAGCGGATATAATGAGAGCCGAAGCTGTTGTGGATATGGCAAAGCTCAATATTTCCTATTGCTACATCATTGCGCCTTACGACGGTGTCATGGGACGCAGAAAAATTGCTCAAGACCAGCTCGTACAAGGCGGGCAAACCCTCACGACCATTGTGCAGTCGGGCGAAAAATGGGTAACTGCAAACTATACGGAAGCTCAAATTGAACACATCCGCATAGGCGACAAAATGAACATTAAAATAGATGCCATTAAAGATAAAACTTTTACTGGCGAAGTAACCGCAATTTCAGGTGCAACAGGCAGCCGTTATTCCGCAACGCCAGTAGATAATTCCACGGGAAACTTTGTAAAAGTGCAGCAGCGCATTCCCGTTCGTATCAAATTTTTGGAAAAGGGAAATGATATGGATAGAGTACGTGCCGGAATGAATGTGCAGGTAAGTAAGTTGTAAACAGAAACCAATGAGAAATTCCATATTTCACGACCCTGTACCGAACTGGCTGGAAAAAGTATGTCTCGTTACTTTGATGTGTTCCCAGATTTTGATAAGTGGCATTCCTGCCAATGCCGTGTCAATGCTTACTTCTTTTTTAGGCGATGAAAAAGATACGATACAGTTCATCTACTACGGAGGTACGGTGGCAGGAGCAGCGTTTTATCCGTTGGTAGGACGTTTTATTCGTTACTTCCGGATGAGGCAGCTGCTGCTTATATGCCTTTCTCTTGAAACTGTGTTGCTGGTATTGTCGGTCTTTAGTCAGAACAATTTGCAGTTGTTCATTTGCAATTTTGCCCTTTCCAGCGTAAAGATGCTTGGGATGATGGCAAGCATAAATATCTTCCTGAAAAAATTCAATCCGACTAACAGCCGGGGGTTATTGTACGGAATGGTATATACGATATTGTACAGTCTGGGACAACTTTACGCTTACTTTGTAGCGTTATTGCTGCAAACCTATACGTGGAAATACACTTTTCTGCTCAGCCTTCCGGGAATTTTCGTCAGTTTGCTTATCGTCGTTTTTTTGATGCATTCCCAAAGAATGGCTAAAAAGTATCCGATGTACCAGATTGACTGGCTGGGCTATTTGTTGTTTGTTGCTTCAAGCCTGTGTCTTGCATTCGGCTGCATTTTTGGCGAAAGGCTGAACTGGCTGGACAGTAATCTAATCTGCTTTGTATTCGGGTCGGCAGTGGCAGGAAGTGTTGTATGGACTATGCGAATGCTGAATGTACGCAGGCCTTATGTGGATATGAGGGTATTGACAAGATACAGCCACGTGAGCGTTGGCGTTCTGTTAATGATACTTTTGTTTTTCATTTATAATACGTTCAGCATCTCTACCGAATTTATGAAAGTTAATCTTGGCTACAACGATACCTACGTGGCAGCCGCTAACTTATACCTGATTGTTGCCTTTGTGGTGTGTATCCCGCTTACGGGCATCTGGCTGCACAAGGTACACCGTGTGCGTGAAAGTCTTTTTATAGGTTTTTCCCTGTTTGCGGTATATTATCTCTATACTGCACGTTGTTTTTACCCGGAAGCCAACGAGCATTTCTTTTTCCTTCCGATGCTTATCCGTGGTGCTGCCTACGGCATCAGCATGACTTCGCTGTCGTATTACGCTTCGGTCAATATTCCTGCCCAGGAAAATTCAAGCCGGGCTTTTTTTTCCATTTCTTCACGTTCCGTGCTCGCCGCACCCATCACCAGTGCACTCTGGCTGGACAGGTTTAATTTTTTCAAACAAAAACAATATGATATCATTTCCGCACAATATGGCATGGATGATTACCGGGTATCCAGCTTGTGGAAAAGTCTGGTATCCGGCCATCTGAAAGAAGGCAGTAGTCTGGAACAGGCCGAGCAGCTTGCACAGGCAACAATGCACAATATGATTTATAAAGATGCGTTGATACTAAGTGCGCAGAATATTTATTACGTCCTTGCTGCTGTAAGCATTCTTCTGGCGATATTGGCACTCAGCCTCAAAGTGCTGAACATCCACTACGAAAAGGAAAAAAACAAATACCCGCTGACGTATATGGATGTGTAGGGATTTTTATGGAACGCCGAACATGCGTTAGAGCGAAAGCTCCTAAAAACTTATACTGAAGCCATTCGGATTGTTCCGCAATTCTTTTCCGAAAAACCGATGAAATATACACGGATGCTAGCACCAAAAGATGATTTGTTGCAAAAACCTTTAGATTTTGCTTTTATAATTTGATATAAACTTCATCACAAATATCCAGCGGACTTTTTATTTCCCGTTTCATAGCATCCGTTAAATGCGTGTAAACTATGTTACGCTTACATTCTATCTAAAGGCGAACCTACGTTAGCCAGCGACCTGTCGGTAACGTGCGTGTAAATCTGTGTGGTTTTGATGTTGTTGTGCCCGAGTAATTTTTGGATAAAAGTGATGTCGGTACCAAACTCCAAAAGATGCGTGGCATAGCTGTGACGCAGTCCGTGGATGCCGATTTGTTTGTTGATTTTAGCTTTTTTCATCGCTTCTTTGAATACCAATTGCGCCGAGCGAACACTGTATTGACCTCCGTATTGCCCTTCAAACAAAAAATCTTTGGGGCGGTGTTCTCTGTAATAATTCCGCAGGTCTTCCAGCACGATATTTGGCAGGTTCACAAAACGGTCTTTCTTGCCTTTTCCCCTACTGATGCGGACTTTCATATCACGGCTGTCGATGTCGGAAATTTTCAAGTTTACGATTTCACTCACACGCAAACCCATTCCATAACAAAGTTGCAAAACAAGACGGTGCTTCGGATTTTCGGTTACGGCAAAAAGGCGTTTTACTTCATCGGTATTGAGCGATTTGGGCAGGAGTAAAGGTTTTTTGGGTCGTGGAATATCGAAAAACATTTTGGGCTGGTGCAGCACTTGTTCATAATAGAACTTGATGGCATTCATTCTGCTGTGGATTTGATTTTCGGAAAGTTTCAAATCTTGGTGGCAATACAAAAAATAGCTTTGCAGCCTCTTTGCGGAAAGGTTTTGAACAGGCAAGTCTTTGAGCAGATAAAGCAATTGGGCAAACTCGATAGAATAGGTACGAATGGTGTTAGGCGAATAACCTTTGAGTATAAGAATGTCTTGGTATTTTTGAAATTCAGGCAGGTTGGTTTCCGAAATTTTGAGCAAAACATCTTTGCCTACAATATCTGCATCCAAGCCGAAAAGTTGGCGATGATGCAGATTATCTGCCAAATACCAGGCTTTTTGCGATGCCGACCAATGCGCCACAGCGTGGCTTCGGAGGTATTGGATAAGACTTTTGTTGTAATCGAATTTTATCCAAATTACT
>JASGDY010000086.1:0-20914 GCA_047606825.1 Chitinophagaceae bacterium | reverse complement strand
ATGTAACCGATGCCCAGTGGGGCAATATTAAGAAATATCTGGACAAAACAGGACGTAGAAGGCAGACAAGCCTGCGCAGCGTATGGAACGCGCTGATGTATCTGTTGAAAACAGGGTGCCAGTGGCGTATGCTGCCCGACAATTTCCCGAAATGGCAGACAGTGTACTACTATTTCCGGAAATGGGTGGAGGACGAGGTGTTGGACAGGGTATTGGACATGGCCCGGGCCAAGGTTCGCGTCGGCCAGGGCCAGCAGGCGCGGCCGACGCTTGGCATCATGGACAGCCAGAGCGTCCGCTGGGGCAACAACCGCTCGCTGAAGGGCTATGACGGCAACAAGAGGGTAAAGGGGGTCAAACGGCACGTGGTGGTGGACAGGAACGGCTTCCTGGTAGCGGTCATGGTGACGGTGGCCTGCATAAACGACGGCAAGGCTGCCCTGCTGTTGATGCGGGTGCTGAAAGACTGTTATGCCAGCATCAGGACGGTACTTGCCGACGGCGGCTACCGCGGGGACATAATCGCCGCAGTAAAAAGCAGGTTCGGCTATCTCCTACAAGTTGTAATGCGCAGCCGGAAGGACGGCGGCGACGGCTTTAAGCCCATACACGGACGGTGGGTGGTGGAAAGGACGTTCTCATGGTTTGACAATGACCGCAGGCTCTGCCGGAACTATGAACTTTTGATGGAAACGGCGGAGGAAATGACCAAATTGTCCGCCATAAAACTTTTATTGAATAAAATTTAAACAGGCTCTAAATAATTAAACAAAAACAATAATAAAATGTCATCTAATGTTAAGCAATACAAGTATGTAAATTACCTCTGGGACGATGCCAAAGCTGCCGAACTAGAAGACGACCAGGTGGCGTTGTTGATATACCGTTCCAACATATTGGGTGCGGACTTGCGCATTACCAATTATGGCGGCGGCAATACTTCCTGCAAGACGGTCGAGAAAGACCCGTTGACCGGAAATGACCTGGACGTGATGTGGATTAAAGGTTCGGGCGGCGACATCGGAACGCTGACTAAAAAAGGGTTGGCGGGCTTGTATGTGGACAAACTGCGCAGTTTGGAAAATGTATATCGGGGTCTGGAATACGAGGACGAAATGGTTGGGCTGTTTAACCACTGCATTTATGATTTGGATTCCAAAGCACCGTCGATTGACACGCCGCTACACGCTTTCCTGCCATTCAAACATATCGACCACTTGCATCCCGATGCAGCGATAGCTATCGCTGCGGCAAAAGATGGCAAGAAGATTACGCAAGAACTGTTTGGCGGTACGATTGGCTGGGTCGAATGGCAACGGCCGGGATTTGACCTTGGCCTGAAGCTCAAGAAATGTTTAGACGAAAATCCGGGAATACGTGGCATCATGCTCGGCTCGCATGGTTTGTTTACTTGGGGCGACACCGCTTACGAATCTTATATCAATACGTTGGACGTTATTGAAAAATGTTCCGAATATATTGAGTCGGCCATTGAAAAAAACGGTTCTGTTTTTGGTGGCCCAAAAATCGTCGCGGAAAATAAAGAAAACCGAAAAAGACAAGCGTCGCTTGTCGCACCGATACTGCGCGGGCTCTGTTCGCAGCAAAACCGTATGGTCGGACATTTTACGGACGACGACAAGGTATTGACCTTTATCAATTCCAATGATTTGGAAAAACTCGCGCCGTTGGGTACCAGTTGTCCGGATCATTTTTTGCGTACCAAGATACAGCCGTTGATTCTGAACCTTGCGCCCAACGAAGATTTTATAGACTATAAATCCGTTACGGCTAAGATAGAAAAACAGTTTGTCGCCTATCGCAATATTTACCAGGAATATTACGAAACCTGCAAACATCCCAACAGTCCCGCGATGCGCGACCCTAATCCAGTCGTGATTATCTATCCCGGCATCGGCATGTTTACGTTTGCGAAAGACAAGCAGACCGCGCGGGTTGCCTCCGAATTTTTTGTCAACGCAATCAATGTCATGCGAGGCGCGGAAGCCATTTCGGAATACACGGCGTTGCCGCGACAGGAAGCTTTTGACATTGAATATTGGTTGTTGGAAGAGGCCAAATTGCAAAGAATGCCCAAGCCCAAAGCCTTGTCTGGTAAGGTCGCGCTCGTTACGGGAAGCGGCGGCGGCATCGGTGCTGCGATTGCCAAAAAACTTTTGCAGGAAGGCGCGTGCATCGTCTTGAACGACATCAACCAAGAGCGTCTCGACGAGATGCAGACTGAATTAATCAGCGTTGCATCCAAAGACCAAGTCGCGCAGGTACTCATGGACGTTACGGATTTTGCATCCATTGAGAAAGCGTTTAACTATTCGTCCCTGGCATTTGGCGGCGTGGATATCATCGTCAACAATGCTGGATTGAGCATTTCAAAACCTATCGCCGAGCATACCGAAAAAGATTGGGACATCCTCTACAACATCATGCCGAAAGGACAGTTCCTTGTCTCGAAAGCGGCGGCGGTTATTTTGCGCAAACAAAATATCGGCGGCGACATCATCAATATTGTTTCCAAAAATTCCGTCGTGGCAGGTCCCAACAATGCGGGCTACGGATCTGCAAAGGCAGCACAGGCACATCTTTCGAGGTTGTTGGCGGCAGAGCTTGGCGGCGATAAGATACGTGTCAATTCCGTCAATCCCGACGCCGTCATCGTCAATTCCAATATCTGGGCCGGCGGTTGGGCGGAAGGTCGCGCAAAGGCTTACGGCGTTACCGTTGACGAGCTTCCGCAATATTATGCGAACAGAACTTTGCTGAAAGAAGTTATCTTGCCGGAAGATATCGCCAATGCTTGTTATGCCTTCCTCAATGGTTTGCTGGAAAAATCAACAGGCAATATTCTGAACGTTGACGGCGGTGTTGCCATGGGATTTGTGAGATAGGCAAAAGTAAAAAGTAAAAAAGCTTAAAGCGGAACATTTCAAAAGATTGCATGGTTCACTTCTCCTCCTAGTCCCCGAAGGGACTAGGAGGAGAAAAATATCTACTTGTCTTTATGCCGCTATACAACATAATTAAAAAAGAAAAAAAGTATGATAGTCGATCAACAACAATTAGCATCATTCAATACGGACGGACTGGCATTGCACCAAAAGAAATTACAATTATTAAAAGACACAATCCCTAATTATGAATCGGTCATTGATAAATTGATTGATTTTCAGATAGCGATTCCGAGTTGGGCATTGGGTACGGGCGGTACACGCTTTGGGCGTTTTGCCGGAACGGGAGAGCCGCGCAACATCGAAGAAAAATTGGAAGATGTTGCTTTGCTCAACGATTTGACAAAATCCTGCAATGCGATTTCGCTGCATATTCCCTGGGACATTCCGCAGGACTATAATGCGCTGAAAGCTAAAGCCAGCCAGCTTGGGCTGCATTTTGATGCGGTTAATTCCAATACGTTTCAGGACCAGAAAGGACAGGGACATAGTTATAAGTTTGGTTCGTTGCACCATGTCGATAAAGCGACACGCCAACAAGCGATAGACCATAACATCGAAGTCATACAACACGGTGTGCGGTTGGGTTCCAAGGCATTGAGCCTTTGGTTGTCCGACGGTTCTGATTTTCCGGGAGAACTGAATTTCCGTGGTGCTTTTGAGCGCACATTGGAAAGCGTTACAGAGATTTACAAAGCGTTGCCCGACGACTGGAAATTTTATATTGAATACAAATGTTTTGAACCGCATTTTTATTCCACGACGATTGCTGACTGGGGACAGTCTTATTTGCTGGCATCCAAACTTGGTCCCAAAGCAGTAACGCTCGTTGACCTTGGACATCATCTTCCCGGTGCGAACATTGAACAGATTGTTGCACTGTTATTGATGGAAGACAAGTTGGCGGGGTTCCATTTCAACGATTCGAAATATTCGGATGATGACCTGACGGCGGGAAGTATCAATCCTTATCAACTGTTCCTTATTTTCCATGAACTCGTGGAAGGGCTTGACCATAAAGGTAAAAACCATGCGACCGATATTGGCTGGATGATTGATGCTTCGCATAATGTAAAAGACCCGATTGAAGATTTGTTGCAGTCCGTAGAAGCTATCAAACTGGCATATACGCAAGCCTTGATTATAGACCAAGCTGCGCTCAATGACGCACAGCAAAACAATAATGTCGCCTTGGCACAGGAAATAATCCAAGATGCTTACCGTACCGACGTAAGAGCATTGTTGGCAGAAGCGCGTCTCCGTGCTGGTGGTGTATTAAATCCCGTAAAAGCATTTAATCAATTAGATGTCCGAAAGGAATTAGTTAAAGAAAGAGGTTTGCACGCTGTTGCGACAGGATTATAAAAAGGTGCGAGGAGAGAGGTATCAGCAATAAGGCGTAAGCTAAAGCGTTTCTTCTCCGCATACTCTCCTGACCGAGAAGCAGCACTGAAGAGGTAACTAAAGAGACTTTGCGGAAAGAGAGGTAGGGAGGAGGTATATTTTTAAATTCGCTTCTGAATATTGGTTTTTTACATTAAGATATTCCAAACCTTGTGCCCCAATCCTTTTGCCTCCTAAAAAATGGATATGAACAAAGAACAAGTTGTAGCCGTATTGGATATAGGAAAAACGAACAAAAAGTTTTTTTTGTTTGACAGGGATTATCGTGTGGTTTTTCAGCGTAGCCTTGCATTTCCGCAGACCTTGGACGAGGACGGTTATGAATGTGAAAATCTCACGACAATAGAATCTTTTTTGTTGGACACGCTATATGAATTGTTACAGTCCAATCAATACGATATACAGGTTGTCAATTTTTCTACTTACGGTGCGAGTCTTGTCCATGTTGATGAAGCTGGCAAACCGGTCGTGGATATGTTCAACTATCTGAAGCCTTATCCTGAAGGGCTTTTGGAACTGTTGTTGCCCGATGCAGATGCTCAACTTAAATTTGAACTGGAAACCTGTTGCCCTATACAAGGCAACCTCAATTCAGGATTGCAGCTATTCCGTATTTACCATAAACGGAAAGAGCTGTATGCCAAGATATTTCGTTCGTTGCATTTTCCGCAATATTTAAGTAGTTTGTTGTCGGGACAGAAATATTCAGATATTACGAGTATCGGATGTCATACGAGCCTTTGGGATTTTGGGAAAAAGCAATACCACGCCTGGACAAAAGAGCTTGACGTACAGTCCAAGCTCGCACCTATAAAACCCTGCGATACAATAACCCACGTGGATTTTAAAGGTTATGCATTGTCGGTAGGTATTGGGCTGCATGATAGTTCGGCTGCGCTTGTTCCTTATTTGAAAATAGTGAAACAACCATTTTTGTTGGTTTCTACGGGTACCTGGAGCATCACGCTCAATCCGTTTAATTCACAACTATTGTCGAAAAAAGAATTGTCGCAAGGCTGTTTGTGTTATTTGAACTATCAAGGCAATCCGGTCAAGGCTTCCCGTGTATTTTTGGGAAATGTTTATGGCAGGGAAGTGGAGCGTATTGCTGCGCATTTTCAGTTGAATACAGACTATTTCCACAAGTTGACTTTTGCAAAAGAACGTATGCAAGGCTTGTCCTTGTTGGATGCCGGTTATAATGTCGGTACGGATATATTGTTGGAACATTTTCCATTCGCTGCAACGAGGTTGGATATTTTTCCTGATGCGGAAACTGCATATTATCAGTTGATGTACGAATTGGTACAGGAACAACGGTATTTTATGCAGATAGTTGATATGGAAAATAAAGTTCGTGAGGTTTTTGTGGACGGTGGTTTTGGGCATAATGATATTTTTATGAATATGATGGCGATGCTGAATCCAACGAAAAAATTATATGCCGCCGAGGTTCCACAGTCAACAGCATTAGGTGCGGCGATGGTTCTCGGTTTCCCCAATGAGGATGGGGATTCCCGCGATTTTACGGATTTAATAAAAGTGAAGTTTTATCCTATTTAATTAAATAATTGCTCTTATGAAATGAAGCATAAAATTTTTTTTGAGCACATTTATATCCAAAGCGATTAAAATTTTTTGCTGGATTACATCTGACAATTGAGAAAAACATAAGATATACAGATGAAATGGTTGAAATTAATTTATTTTCATTTATCTGCCGACATCTCCACCGGCCAGCAATTGTTTAGGTCGGTAGAGATACCGGTCAGTAGGTTCAATATATGTTTTAGTGTATTGCATCGTAGTATAGTTTGTTTACTCATCCTGCCCCTCAGTGTATTTTCCCAAAAAATAACACGTTCAAGTGTATTGCAGTCAATGGAATTGGCAAACAGCTATTTTATGCAAAAATGGCCCGACCCATTTAAAGCCATTGTAACCAACAAGGCACGCCCCAGCAATATATGGACACGTGCGGTCTATTATGAAGGTCTGATGGAATTGTATCGTTTGAATAATAATAAACAATTGTTGGACTATGCACTTCTCTGGGGCGCACGACACGATTGGAACTTGCGCGGTGGTTACACAACGGTCAACGCCGATGATCAGGCTTGCGGCCAAACGTATATTGATTTATTTTTTTTACAAAAAGACAGTGCGAAGATAACTAATATTAAACAGAGTATCGACCATACAATACAGTCAAATCGTATTGATTATTGGACTTGGATTGATGCTATTCAAATGGCGATGCCTGTATTTGCTAAACTTGGAAAACTGTATAACGACGATACGCTTTACTATAATTATATGTATAGGATGTATCGGCATACGAGAGATGTAGAAGCTGGCGGACTATTTAATGCAAAAGACGGAATCTGGTGGCGGGATAAAGATTTCGTACCGCCGTACAAAGAACCCAATGGACAATACTGTTATTGGTCGCGTGGTAATGGCTGGGTCGTTGCTGCATTGGTTCGTGTGTTGGAAACAATTCCCAAAAATGAGATGCACAGAAAAGAATACGAACGGGACTTAATACAAATGTTGAAAGCACTGAAACCGTTGCAAAGGTCTGATGGTTTTTGGAATGTAAGTTTGCTGGATTCTACGCATTTCGGTGGTAAGGAGACATCGGGTACGGCTTTGTTTGTATATGGTTATGCATCAGCCGTCAACAATGGACTTTTAAATGCAAAAGAATATCTTCCTGTGATACGCAAGGCTTGGAATGGAATGGTTAATGCTGCGTTACATTCGGATGGGTTTTTAGGATATGTGCAAGGTACCGGTAAAGAGCCAAAGGACGGTCAACCTGTGAACTATAACAATGTTCCAGATTTTGAAGATTATGGATTGGGTTGCTTTTTGCTGGCTGGTTCGGAAGTTTATCAACTTAAAAAATTATAACCATGACGATTGCATTTAGTATGAAACTGTTGCCTAATTGTTTGGAAGAGTACAAGAAAAGGCACGATGCGATATGGGCTGAACTGGTCCAGCTTTTAAAGGAAAACGGTATCAGCAACTACCATATATTTGTTCAGCAATCTACCAATACCTTGTTTGCCGTACAAGAACAGTCGGACGTTTCGTCGCAAGGTTTAGGTTCGGAACTGATTGTCCAAAAATGGTGGAAATACATGAGCGATATCATGGAAGTCAATGAAGATTTTTCTCCTAAGACGGAGAAGTTGGATGAAGTGTTTTTTATGGCGTGATAGTATTTTTTTAACTCATAACAATATAAAATAATGAAAAAGTTATTACTGTTTTTGACTGTTAATATATGTTTGGGTTCTCTATGTGCCCAGGTACATTTTGTATGTGCAACAAATGGGATTGATACAAATTTAAAACAAGAAGATCTGTATTCAGATGAACGAGGATATGGCTTTTCTCCGGTTGGTGGAAGCTCGAATGCTCTTCTGTTTTCTTCAAAATTGAAGGAAGGTAACTATAAAGTTTCTGTTACAGTCTTATCGTCTAAAAAGGACAATGGCATATCTGTCAAAGTTGAGAATCGCCGTTTAATGCTGTTAAACCAGCCGCTAAGAAAAAATAAAAAAGAAACCTTTTCTTTTTTAGTACATGTACGCGACAGTTTGATACATGGAACGAAACAACAGATACGGTTGAAGCTAAGAGAGCGGAGTTATCCGCATTGGGATAATAAATTGACATTGGAAATATATGGGAAAGACATTGTGTTAAAGAATATTCAAATTGATACAGTTTCCTATTCTGTGCCGACGATTTTTCTTGCGGGTAACTCTACTGTGGTTGACCAGCCATACGAACCTTGGGCTGCGTGGGGACAGATGCTTCCATGCATGTTACGTTCGGATAGTGTAATCGTTGCGAACTATGCTGAATCTGGCGAGACGATAAAAGCATTTGTTCGGGAAAATAGACTGAAAAAAATATTTAGTTTGGCTAAACCTGGCGATTATTTGTTTGTAGAGTTTGCACACAACGACCAGAAAAAAGGTGGTAACCATTTAGAACCGTTCACTTCCTATAAAGACTCCTTAAAAAGTTGGGTCGTACAGGCAAGGGAAAGAAAATTAATTCCAGTATTGGTAACGTCCATAAGTCGGCGGAATTTTGGGGAGGACGGAAAGATAGTCAACACACTGGGCGATTATCCGGAAGCGATGCGTCAAGTTGCACGTGAACTGAATGCTGTGCTTATAGATTTGAACGCGATGACGACACAGATGTATGAGGCTTGGGGCGCGGAAAAGTCCACAAAAGCTTTTGTGCATTTTCCAGCCAATACGTTTCCCGGGCAGCAAAAGGAACTGAAAGACAATACGCATTTTACGAGTTTCGGGGCGTATGAAGTGGCGAAGTGTGTCGCGACTAAGCTTGCACATTCTGATTTAGGTGTTGGAAGTTTTGTCTTGCCACAATATCGTGTTTTTGATCCTTCTCAGCCCGATAGTTTTTCAGATGTTCCGATTCCAATGAGTCCGATAAATGAAGTGCGGAAACCAGACGGGAATTGAAGTTTTTAACATGAATTATTTCAAATGAAAAATATTATAGTCCTATTGTTTTCGCTCTTTGTTGGGCAATTCGTTGCAGGTCAAAGCACGCAGATAAAATATTTAAGTGGTACAGGCAACAATGATACCAGGACATGGGACTTCTTTTGCACAGGAGGTCGCAAGAGTGGTTTCTGGACGACGATTCAGGTGCCTTCCTGTTGGGAACAGCAGGGTTTTGGAAGCTATAATTATGGACGCGACTATAAAACGTATGGAAAAAATTTTTGTTTTGCAGATGAAAAAGGCTTGTATAGATATGCGTTTGACGTTCCTTCCAATTGGAAGGGTTGTACGATAAAGATTGTTTTTGAAGCATCCATGACCGACACGGATGTTCGGATAAATGGTAAAAGTGTTGGTGCTACTCATCGTGGTGCTTTTTATCAATTTGAGTATGATATTACGTCGTTTTTGAACTTTAATAAAAAGAATGTCCTGGAAGTTGATGTCGCCAAAATGAGTAGCGATGCCAGTGTCAATAATGCAGAACGGTTAGCGGACTATTGGATTTTCGGTGGGATATTTCGTCCTGTTTATTTAAAAGCATTGCCTACTGCACATATCCAACACGTTAGTGTCAATGCCGGTTTTAAAGGAGATTTTTCCACCCGCTTGGCTTTACAGACGCATGGCAAACGTGGTGTCGTGAAAGTGGATGTCACTGACTTGTCGGGCAAATTGTTGGGGACTCTACAAAAAGGATTTAATTCGAACGATACTTCGATAGAATTAAAGAATAATTTTCCCAATATAAAAACATGGACATCTGAAACGCCTCAACTATACAAGGCTCGTTATTCTTTACTATTGGACAATAAGCAGGTGCATTCGGTTGAAGAACGTTTTGGATTTAGGACGATTGAAATTAAAAAAGGCGACGGCATTTATATCAATGGCGTTAAAGTAAAGATGAAAGGCGTCAATCGACATTGTTTCTGGCCGGAAAGTGGACGCACGTTAAATGATTCGCTTCAGTTGTCCGATGTATTGTTGATAAAAGGTATGAACATGAATGCAGTTCGGTGCTCGCATTATCCTCCGGACAGGCGTTTTCTGGATATTTGTGATTCTGTTGGGCTGTATGTTTTGGATGAATTGGCAGGTTGGCAGAAATGGTATAGTACGCAAGCAGGAACACCGCTTGTAAAAGAAATGGTGCAGCGTGATGAGAACCATCCGTGCATTATCTTTTGGGATAATGGAAATGAAGGTGGAACCAATAAGGCATTGGATCCATTGTTTACGCAATGGGATTATTCACAACGTCCTGTCATACATCCGCATCATCGTCCGGGTAATTCGATGAATGGAATTGACTGCGACCATTATGAAGATTATTATAGTACATTAAATAAATTTAAAAATGATACACTGATATATATGCCGACGGAATTTCTGCATGCTCAAGATGATGGCGGTGCGGCGAGTGGCATGGCTGATATGTGGGAATTGCATTGGCACGCACGTAATAGCGGCGGTGGATTTGTTTGGGCGTTGTTGGACGAAGGTATTATGCGGACGGACCGCAGTAACCAGATTGACAATGATGGTCTTAATGCTAATGACGGTATTGTTGGACCCTATCGTGAAAAAGAGGCGAGCTACGATGCGTTGCGTTCTATTTTTTGTCCGATACAGTTGCGTCCTGTAACCGATATTTTTAATGGTCAAATGAGGATTGAAAATCGTTACCACTATACCAATGCCAATCGGTGTACACTACGATGGAGATTGCTCCGCTACGCCAATCCTTTTAGTGTCGAGGATTCTTCCGTAGTGGGAGCTAAGGGAGAGTTAGTGTTGCCGAGTTTGTTGCCATTAGACAGTTTGGAATATACACCAACTTTGCCGTCAGATTGGCGATCTTATGATGCGATTTCTTGGGTGATTATGTCGCCGGATAATAAGGTCTTGGATGAATTGATATGGAAATTACAATCCAATAAAACTATTATTGACCGTGATTTTAAAATAGCCGCAAGTTCCGTATTAAAAACTGAAACCAATGATTCCACGATTGTTGTAAAAGGGGGAGAGGTTGTTTTGTTTTTTGATAAGAAAACGGGTTTGCTTCTGAATGTGGAAAATACTTCGGGCAATAAATTTTCGTTTGGTAATGGACCAATCCCGACGACAGGTAATTATAGTTTGAATAATTATACACTTGATTCGACGGACAAAACAATTGTCTTGCGTTTTAATTATAATGGTACGTTGAAATCTGCCGTGTGGACGATGGCTGCTAACGGACTTGCCCGACTGGATTACGAATATGCATTGACGGGAGATTATTTGTTTGGAGGTATTAGTTTTTCCTATCCGGAAAACTATATATTGGAAAAAATATGGTTAGGTAAAGGTCCGTATCGTCTGTGGAAAAATAGGCAGGAAGGTACGCCTGTCAATGTTTGGCATAATATGTATAACGATACGAAAACGAGCTGCCCACCATTGATTTATCCTGAATTTAAAGGTTATTTTGGCGATATTGTTTGGATGGAGTTCAATACGGCGGAAGGCAAGTTTTATGCGGCATCTCTGACGGAATCGATGAATGTAAGGTTGTTTGATTTTTATGGTTTATCCGGAGCGAAACCTTATCCTCCATTACCACCCGGCGATATTAGTTTTGTAAATTTCATTCCCCCGATGGGTTCTAAATTTGCGTTGAATATCAATGCCAGCACCAAAAAACTTGGTCCGCAGAGTGAATTGAACCATATTGACGGAACATTTAAAAATGGTTTAGTTTTTTATTTTGGAATTCCACCTGTGAGTAATACAAAGAAGAAAGATTCAAAACCAAAGGTAGAGAATGTACCTTATTAATCGTTTGGGTAATTATGCCCTATGTGTGAAATATAAACCCTTACTGGTTATGCGTTTTAGAAAACTTAATAGGTCATATATCTTGCTCCCATTAATAAATTCATTTTCATCAAAAATTATAGATATATTTTGCCTTTTTAATTTTTAATTCAATGAAAAGAATTTTTGTTTTAATAGTTACATTGTTTTTTGTTGGTTGTTATGTCCAAGGACAATCAACGTACAAAGATTGGATGGGCAAGGTTGGTGTCCGCAAATGGAGTGTAGGGAAAAATAATATTATAGTCCGCGCTTCGGGTTTGATAAAAGATACGGCGCAGTATGCGACTAAGGCAATCCAAAAAGCAATTGAGGATTGTGCAGCAAAAGGTGGGGGTATAGTTTCTTTTAAACCCGGAATTTATGTAACAGGTGCGCTATTTTTAAAATCTAATGTAGTATTGCAGGTGGACAAAGATGTATACCTTTTGGCCTCCCAACATTTTGAGGACTATCCTAAGTTAAGGTCGAGAATTGCAGGTATTGAAATGGATTGGCCGTCTGCACTTATCAATATTGTTGACCAAAAAAACGCAGGAGTAGTCGGCGACGGAAAAATTAATGCGCGTGGAAAATTTTGTTGGGACAAGTATTGGGCGATGCGCAAGGACTATGACAAGCGAGGTCTGCGCTGGATTGTGGATTACGATGCGGAACGAGTGCGTACCATTTTGGTTCAAAATTCAAGCGATGTATTGTTGAAGGGTGTGCAACTTTCTAATGCCGGTTTTTGGACAGTGCAGGTTTTGTATTCGAATCACGTAACCGTTGAAGGTATTGTCATTCGTAATAATGTGGATGGGCATGGTCCTAGTACTGACGGTATCGATATTGATTCGTCGGAATGGGTTCTGGTTGAGAATTGTGATATTGATTGCAATGATGACAATTTTTGTTTAAAAGCAGGACGCGATTGGGATGGACTACGTGTCAATCGACCTACACAATATGTTGTTATTCGTAATAGTGTTGCGCGCAGAGGTGCCGGACTTTTGACACTCGGCAGCGAAACTTCTGGCGGAATTAAACATGTGTATGCCTATAATTTAAAAGCAGCTAAGACGGACAATGGTTTTCGTATTAAGTCCGCTACGACGAGAGGTGGTGTTTTGGAAGATATTACGCTCGATGGCTGGTTGTTGGATTCTGTCAAGACGGTGTTCCAATGCAATCTCAACTGGTATCCTGCTTATAGTTATTCCGGTATTCCCAAAGGTTATACCGAAGAAACAATGCCTGAACACTGGAAAACTATGTTGAAAAAGGTGGAACGAGTATCCAAAGGTATCCCGCATGTAACCGGAATCGTTTTACAAAATATTAAAGCGACAAATTCTGGAGTATTGCTAGATGTCAATGGTCTTGATTCTTCACTTATTGGCAATGTTACTTTATTAAATAGTTTTTTTGGTGTTAATAGTATAGGGTCGATTCAATATTATAATAATTGGGAATTTAAGAATATCGATATCAAGCTTGCTTCAATTTCGAAACTTCAATCTGTATTGAGCGAAGAAGAGCGTGAACGCTTGAAGTAATAACAATTTTTCTATTTTAAATTGATTAAAATGAAACGCACATTTCAATTAACTTTTTGTTTGTTGACGGTTATGTTGATAATCGCATTTGAAGTACCTAAGCCGACACTATTTATTATTGGAGATTCTACGGTTAAGAATGGTTCTGGTTCTGCTGGTAATCTTTTGCAGGGATGGGGAAGCTTTTTGGGTAGTTATTTTGATACGTCGAGGATAAGTGTGGAGAATGATGCGATTGGTGGACGTAGTTCCAGGTCGTTTATTTACGAGGGTAGGTGGGCTAAGGTATTGTCCCACCTCAAAAATGGTGATTATGTGTTGATGCAATTTGGACATAATGACAGTGGCCCCTTGGACGATACGGCAAGGGCGCGCGGCTCGCTTAAAGGAATAGGAGAGGAGAGCAAGGATATTTTTAATCCTAAAATACAGAAACAAGAAACCGTCCATACTTATGGCTGGTATATCAGAAAATACATACAGGATGCTAGGTCCAAAGGTGCAACCCCGATAGTCTGTTCGCCTATTCCGCGCAACGACTGGAAAGATGGCAAAGTGCTGCGCAGCAACGACAGCTATGCTTTGTGGGCGCGTCAAGTAGCGGTAGAAGAACGGGTGCCATTCATAGACTTGAATAATGTGATTGGCGATGCTTTCGAGAAAGTCGGGAAAGATAAAGTTGCTACCTTCTTCCCAAAGGAACATACACATACCAATGAGGAGGGAGCAAGGTTTAATGCCAATATTGTAGCAGCACAAATCTCACAGTTGAATGATTGCAATCTTAAGACCTACTTGCTCAAGTAACCATAATATATATCTAAGATAAACATAGATTTGTTATTCCTGAAGGTCGGGTCGTATCCCAATCCTCGCTACTATAGAGACGTTGATCGTTGCTGAAATGGTCGACGTTCGTGGTTGATAGCTAGTCCAATGCGTGAAATCGATAAAAATATGGTTTGAAATTCAGGATACAACCTAACATGAAAGAGCAGGACAGTTATTGTCAGGAATTTTTTCAACTTCGTATAGCGTACTTATTAATGGGAGCAAGATATATGACCTATTAAGTTTTCTAAAACGCATAACCGGTAAGGGTTTATATTTCACACATAGGGCATAATTACCCAAACGATTAATAATATATTACTTTTGAGTTCGATTTATATTATTGTCTAGGTTTTTATATGTACTATTTAGTTTATCTATTCGATTCCTGTATGAAATTCCGAATAGGTAATCATATATATCTGAATTGAATATGCTTTTACTCGAAAATCCTTATTATTCATCTCAATTCTATGAATATAGACTAAACGGTTATTAAAATATAAAATATTTCATAAATAAGATTCTTGCTGATAATAGATAAGATAGTCGTAAAGAACGAATATCCTTTGTTGCTGGTTATATACATATTCACACTTTCGCTTGCGCCGTATATCCATGGTCTTATGTTTTTCCTTGAAAAGGTAGGGATTGATTGCGATTACACGTCAGATAGGCCATATTAAGGACAACATATTGAGGTTGCTTTGTTATAAAAATCCATTTCTTATTTTTTAAATTTTAAGACTTATGTCAAAATGCTTGTCAACGTTCCGTTTTCCTAAACAACGACTTAGGAAATTTCTACTTTTTTATGCGGTCGGACAATTATTGTGCGTTACTGCTTCCTTTTCCCAAAAAACAGTATCCGGTATCGTACTTTCACAGAATAATATCGGCATACCCGCAACCATACAGGTCAAAGGAAAATTAATCCACGCGGTGGCTGATACGACCGGACATTTTTCTATTACCGCGGTTCCGGGCGATGTGCTAGTGGCGACCTCCATTGGTTATGCACCGAAAGAAATCAGCGTAACTAGCATGAGCACACCGCTACAAATCATTTTAACCACTTCTGATGCTTCCCAACTGGACGAGGTCATTGTCGTAGGATACGGAACCCAGAAAAAGAAAGATTTGACCGGCCCTGTTAGTCACATCGGAGAAGAAGATTTCAAAGACCGACCATTGACACAGATAGACCAGGCTCTGGCAGCCAAGATGCCTGGTGTGCAAGTTCAGGCAATTGATGGTGCTCCCGGTGCCGCGATGCAGATACGCGTCAGAGGTTCGTCCTCCATTAGCGCGAGCAATGATCCCCTGTATGTCGTGGATGGTGTGCCTGTCAGTGATTTGCAAGACATTGACCCTAGCACCGTGGAGTCCATTGATGTGTTGAAAGATGCCTCCACTGCATCCATATATGGGGCAAGGGGCTCCAATGGCGTCATATTGATTACGACGAAAAAAGGGCAATTGGGCAAACCAGTCCTTACTTTTACCTCTAACGTATCTAGGTCTACGCCAGAAAGATTGGTCAAAATGATGGATCCAGACGAATGGATACAGTTTAGGAAAGATCTTATAGATTCTAATTGGGTGAGTTTATCTAGTGCTAATTCCGCGTCAGATGATGGGGCTACCCGGGCAGCCTATCTGGGTGTGGAAAATACGCATGAGGGTGCCGCCTCAGAGTACAGCTATATGTATGATCCATACTGGGCGTATGGTAGCGATAGTTTGGAGATTGTCAACTGGGAGAAGGCATTTTATAGGCCAGCCTATATGGAACGAGCCAGCTTGAGTGTGAGAGGAAGCAACAATAATATCACCTATATGCTGACGGGAGATTATACCAACCAGACGGGCATGGCTCCTAATTCAGGTTATAACTTATATGGTCTACGGTCAAATTTGGAAATAAAGTTGTCCAACAACGCTAAAGTGGGACTAAACCTTGCGCCCACATTTTCAAGACGTTACGGTTCTAATATTAATGGTAAGTCTAGCATAGGCTCTACGGTGGCCAGCTATCCGATGTTTTCGGAAAAAGGTGTGGGGCTCCATGCTGGAGAAATCGGTTATGCCACTTATGCGTGGGTCAAGAATTCAGTCAATCCAATATATGTCATGGAAAACACCTTGCAGAATACACAGCTCACCAAGCTGATGAGCAATTTATATGTGGATCTTAACTTGGCCAAGGGGCTGAATTTGCGAACTACTGGTGCCTGGAACTCGTCCAGTTCGGATTATAAGTATTACCAGCCTACCTCGGTAACGACGAGTTCAAAATCTGCGGAAGCTGGAGCCGTAAGTACTGCGAAACGGAACACGTCCAGAATACAGTATTATTTGTTCCAATCCGTCGCAACGTACAATCTTAAATTGAATAACCATTCTTTCAATACCACTGCGGGAACTTCGATAGAACAGAATTATACCGCCGGTACTGCGCAGACCGCGAGTGGGTTTTCAAACGACAATCTTTATACTTTCACCGCTACCACAAGCGAAAACCTTACCGCTTCAACTGCCGCCGAATCGCAAAGAAGACAGGCGTCCTTTTTTGCTCGCCTCAATTATTTCTATTCGGATCGTTACCTGCTTTCTTTTTCCGTTAGGCGAGATGGAATTTCAAGGTTTTCAGAACACAAATACGGTACATTCCCTTCCGGATCCATTGGATGGCGTCTAAGCAACGAGAAATTTATGAGTTTCCTAAAAGACTATGTTTCAGACTGGAAAATTAGGTATAGCGTGGGAATGGTGGGAAACGACAGAATCAGTAGCTCGGACTATCCGACCGAAGGAATCTTAAGTTCTGCCAACTATACTTTTGGCGATGACGTCAGCTATGGATATGCCGCATCTTCGATGTCTACACCTGACCTGACATGGGAAAAAACAACCACTCATAACATCGGTACGGACATACAGTTATTCAACAACACAGTTTCGTTGACATTTGACTATTACATAAAAACGACCAAAGACTTGTTGATGGCCGCCACTATTGCAAGTACGACTGGCTTTACAACGGAAAACAAGAATGTCGGATCTGTCAGGAACCAAGGATATGAGATCAATCTCAATACCAACAATATCACCCATAAGAATTTCAGTTGGCAGACCGCGTTTAATTTTTCGTTCAATAAGAACAAAGTTCTCAGCTTGATTAACAACAACGCAACCCTTTATACAGGATTTGACGAGACGGTAAGGATCAAGGTCGGTCGTCCGATATATTCGTATTACATGTACCATGCCACTGGCGTTTACACCACGGAAGAAAAGTTGAATACGTTACCCAAGATGAGTACTACAATCATAGGAGACCCGACATACGAGGACGTAAATGGGGACGGAGAGATAACAGCCGACGACAAAACTGACTTAGGACACCCAGACCCTAATTATATCTGGGGTATGACCAATACGATAACGTTAGGGAATTTCAACATATCCATATTGTTTCAGGGGCAATGGGGCAATCAGATCCTTAGCATGTACGGCCGTGACATCGACAGGCCGACCGAGACGCAGGGATTTTATAATATCATGCATAAATGGGTAAATAGGTTTCGTTCCCTGGATTCTCCTGGAGATGGGAAGACACCAAGAATAGACGCCTCAACGGCAAGCCTGTATGACAGTAGATGGCTTTATAGCGGTGCATATTACAAGATTAAGAACCTGACGGTAGGATATACCGTCAGGAAGCCTAAATTATTTAAATTCATATCCAGTTTAAACGCCTATGTCAGTGCCGAAAACCTCTGGATGCATTGCAACTATGACGGAGGGTATTCTCCGGAGGCTTTCCAGTCGACATATCTAAGTGATTGGTCTAGCTTCCCTACGGCCAGGACTATTAGTTTAGGACTTAATGTTAATTTTTAAATTACAAAATAATTTTTATCCATGAAACACATAAAATATATAACCTACGGGATGTGTGCTATGATAGTGAGCTCATCCTGTAACAAATATCTGGATACCACATCCATCTCTAATATAACGGTAGAAAACTTTTACACCTCTACTAATGACATAAGTCAGGCATTGACAGGTGTATATAATTCACTGCTGTCTCTTCCAGACGAGAACTATTATTATCTGTCCGAGCTAAGAACTAGCAATTACTATATTTCATCGGTATCTGCGGCTAGAGACTACTATACTTTGTCAAGATTCCAACAAACGGCGGACTTGTCAACTGCCGAGACATCATGGTCCGACTTGTACACAATGATATACAGGGCAAACAAGATTTTGGAGTCGATTGACAATGTGACCTATTCTGATGAGGATGACAAAAACTTAGTAATAGACCAATGTAGGTTTTTGAGGGCATTTGCTTATTTTGAGTTGGTAAAAAATTTTGGTGGCGTTCCGCTTGTCACATCTGTGATTACTTCCGAAGAGGGTTATGCATTGACACGTACAAGTGCGGACTCCATATACAGTTATATTATCAGTGAATTGGAGACTGTAACCACGGATGCATACTTGCCCTACGCATACAGTAGCAGTTCAGATTTGGGAAGAGTTACCTTAAACGCTGCATGGGCGGAACTGGGGAAAGTCTACTTATACTATTGTGGCTATCCTTATTATCAAACAAGCTACTATGAAAAGGCGCTGGCCGCATTTCAAAATGTGCTGGATCAGGAAAGCAGTTCATGGACTTTTGCTTCTAGTTATGGAGACATGTTTAAGTATAGCAACAACAACGCCTATTACCTGTTTGAAGTATGTTATTCCGCAGGGGGTACCGGGTTAGGCAGCAAAATTCCCGGGGAGGTCGTGCCCTCATCCATAACGTATGATTGGTTTCCGTATGGTAATTATTATATTACCGGTAATCCTTCGGACGATTTAATCGCAGCTTACGAAGACGGTGACACAAGAAAGTTACTGACTCTAGATACGGTTTACCGGAACACGAGCAATGTTGTCAAGAGCGGAAAATGGGTAAAGAAATATTGTGACACAACGGTTGTTGACCAATTGACCAGTTCAAGTGACTGGCCCATTGACTTTCCGCTAATACGTTCAGAAGATGTCATGTTGATGTATGCCGAGGTCTCGAATGAATTGTATGGACCTACGACAGACGCTGTAACATTGGTCAATAGGATACGTACACGTGCTGGACTGGACGAGTTAACCCTATCGGCACTTACGCAAGACACGTTCCGTGATACAATTTTCCATGAAAGACGCTGCGAGTTCGGATGGGAAGGGGTGTACTGGTTTGATCTGGTAAGATCCGGAAATGCACTTACTACAATGAATACATATCTGTCGGCTTACTATTCTTCCTCGTCCACAACTATACAGGAATATCAGTTGCTGTTACCGATTCCTACGACTGAAATAAACGCAGCTCCGGGCATTGAGCAGAATCCTGGATATTAGTACTTGGAGTTCTCGTCTATCTGATTCTACGGAAGGGGTGGAAGCCTCCCCTCCTCCGTCCCGATCAGGAGCTTGCGGTGCCAGAAAAAGCAGCGTAAGCCTCTGGTTGTTTTTCATTTCCCAACGAACATAAAGCGACACTCAGAAAAGTAACTATTTTATCCCATATCTTTCCAACATTGCATGGACAAACCGTAAACTTCCGGTAGCCAATTCTTCTGCATCATACGGTGATTTTTGCCAGAGCGATACGGCCGACTGCATACCTGGAACAGAGGAAGAAAAATTCTCAAGCACCAGATTTCCCTGAAAATGGATTGCCTTGATACCCTTAAAAAGTTCATCCCAGTTAACCGTACCTTCACCCAGCATTCCTCTGTGCGAATCCGTCATGTGTATATGCCTTAATTTTTTGTCGGCTTTTACAACCGGATCATAAAAATTATTTTCCTCAATATTCATGTGGAAAGTGTCGAGATGAAGACCCAGGTTTTCTTTGCCGGTGCGCGCTATCAGCGACAAAACATTGCCGGCGGTGTTGCATACATAGCTTTCATAACGATTGACAGGCTCTATGCCTATATGGATGCCTAATTCTTGGGCATAATCAGCAGCTTCCTGCCAAACCGCAACGACCCGGTCCGCCTCTTCGTCCGTAAGCGGAAGTTCCGAAAAGCATCCGATGCCTCCATGCAATACACCTCCTAGGAAATCCGTATCCAAGAGGGCCGTCTTTTCCAGTGCCTGTTTTATGAGGTGCAATGCTTCTTTCGGATAAAAGGGAATATGTGCGCTCTTCGGAAGGTTCAGGGAACAGACCACGCCCAACCCGTTCTTTTTTAGTAAAGGCTTCACCGCTTTTGCGTCAAATTCCATGGAATTGGGTAGCAGGATCTCCAATAGGTCAAATCCGTGTGACGCTGTTTGCTCTATTGCATATTTTCCCGATTCAGGTGTCCATTTAGGCAATACCCATGACAGTAAAGAAGCTCCTATTTTTATAGCCATGATTGATATATTTTATTACATTGAAAAAAATCTTAAAAAAACACCATTCTGACCGAACGCCGAAATACGTACCGAAACACATCGAACCAGCCACTTGCAAAAGACGAACACAATGCGTCCATGGCACTGTTGTATAGTGCGACACCTCTGCAATCAGGCAAAAGTTTATTCCCGTCAAAGAATAAGGGGTATTGTTAATTAAGTATATCTAATTGATTATTTCTTTTCAATATTAGCATAGCCATTGCTTCTCTAAGCCTGTCGATACTCTTTGAGTAGCATTTTGTTTTTCTTCGCATCCTTGCCAAAAAGT
>JASGDY010000085.1:0-81688 GCA_047606825.1 Chitinophagaceae bacterium | reverse complement strand
CTTTTTGGCAAGGATGCGAAGAAAAACAAAATGCTACTCAAAGAGTATCGACAGGCTTAGAGAAGCAATGGCTATGCTAATATTGAAAAGAAATAATCAATTAGATATACTTAATTAACAATACCCTATCTTTTTCTTTTTTGTGTGGATTTTGCCTGTTTCGAACAGGGTTTAAGTCAAGGCAATGCGTATTCGTGCTATCGTGTACGCATCGTTCTCGACTATATTTATCAATGCATTTCCTTTTACAGGTTTATTTCGCATTCAGCCAACAACAGCTCCGTTTTGATGGCCGCGGTTCCCAGCTCTTCGCAGACCAGGCCCCCGGCAAGATTGGCGATGGAGGCCGCGAGTTGCATATCTTTTGTCAACGCAAAAACGACGGCCGCGACGGCGATAACCGTGTCGCCTGCACCACTAACATCCGCGATGTCCCTCAAAAAGGCCTTTTGGCGGAAGAAGTTCTTTTCGTTCTGGAAAAACACACCGTTTTCGGAAAGCGTGATAAAGGAGGTACTGTGGTGCAGTCTTTCTTGTAGGTGTGCGTGTATTTGGCGCAGGTTGTCGTCGGAGACACTGATGTCCAAAAGTCCCAATGCTTCTGTAGCTTCTTTTAGGTTGGGTTTGAATATGTCGACACCTTGGTATTGGAAGAAGTTTTTGCTTTTGGGGTCTACCGCAACGATGACGTTGTTGTCTTTGCATATCGCGATGACCGACTTGATGACGTATGGTGTCAAAATGCCTTTGTTGTAGTCTTCCAATATAGTGACGGCAGGCTTTTCCGTTGTGACATATTGTAGGAAAGAAGCGATGAGCTTTTCCTCCATCTCGGGTGGGATGGGTTTGATTTCCTCGTAGTCGATGCGCATCATCTGTTGGCTGCGTCCCATGATACGGATTTTGTTGGTTGTGGGACGGCTTTTGTCGCGGATGATATAGGACGCGTTGATTTTGTTCTGTTCCAGCAGGGCAGACAGGATGTCTGCATCGTCGTCCTGTCCGATAACCGAAAAGACGGTCGTCGGTGCCAACAAGGCTTCCGTGTTCAACGCGACATTTGCCGCACCACCGACACGGAACTCTTTGCGTTTGATGGAGACGATGGGTACTGGTGCCTCGGGTGAGATTCTGTCCACATGCCCCCACCAATAGGTGTCAAGCATGACATCGCCGATTACCACTGTTTTTATAGAGGAAAATTGTGCAAAAAGTTCCTTATAGTTCCGCATTCTTACCCTTTTTTTGGATTGCAAGGTAATAAATTGGAATTCCTATCGCAACAATTATTAGTCCCCAGACGACATAATCGGGCTTGTAGACAATAAGCAGGCCGCAGAATGACAATCCCAACAAGATGTAAACAATGGGCAAAACAGGATAAGCAAACGCCTTGTAAGGCCTCGGTATTTCCGGTCTTTTTTTCCGTAAAACAAATACCCCCAATATCGTCAATACATAAAATAAAACGACCACGAAAGACACCATGTCCAAAAGGTCGCCGTACCGCCCGCTCAGGCACAGCAAACTCGCGACCACGCACTGTATCCATAATCCAAATTCCGGGACGGCAAATTTGTTGAGGTGTCCGGCTTTTTTGAAAAAAAGTCCGTCCTGGGCCATCGTGTAATACACGCGCGCGCCCGCCAGTACGAGCCCGTTGTTGCAGCCAAAAGTGGAAATCATAATCATAACCGCAATCACATAAGTGCCTACATTCCCAAAAATCGCCCGTGTCGCAGCCACCGCCACACGGTCTTTTTCCGCATTGGCAATATCCACCAATGGTAATACTGCAACGTACATGACATTGGCGGCGACATAGATAATCGTTACGATAAATGTACCGAGGAAAAGGCTCAAACCCACGTTGCGTTTGGGATTCTTTATTTCCCCGGCGATGAAAGTAACGTTTTCCCAAGCTACGCTACTGAAGATGGAGCCGACCATTGCCGACGCAATCGCGCCCAACACTGCAAATGTCAGATAGGATTGTGTCGAACCGTCTTTGTTGAGCTGGTGAAGGTTCCAAGCGTCGTGCCAGTTGGCGTGCCACACGTCAGGTTTCAGGAAAACAAGTCCGCACACAATCAGCCCAAACAGGCTCACCAGCTTGACAGACGTGAAAAAAGTCTGGATGGTCTTTCCGTTTTTAATGCCTTTGGTGTTGATGTAAGTAAGCAAAACAATCGTCGCGATGGACAGTACCTGCGCCGGGGAAATATGAAAGTTCCCAACCGAAAACAGCACATTGTCCTCGCTCACCGCCGGTATCAGGTACGCCGTGAATTTGCTGAACGCAACGCCCACGGCGGCAATCGTTCCCGTCTGGATGACCGCAAAAAAACTCCACCCATACAGAAAGCCGACCAATGGGTTGTAGGCTTCTTTTAGATACACGTATTGTCCGCCCGCTTTCGGAAACATGGAACTCAACTCGCCGTAAGTCACTGCCGCCGCGATGGTCATAAAACCTGTCAACAGCCACACCAACAGTAGCCAGCCCGTGCTTCCTACGTTTCGTGTAATGTCGGCACTCACGATAAAAATACCCGAACCAATCATGCTGCCCGCAACAATCATCGTTGCGTCAACCAGTCCCAGACTGGGTCTAAACTCTTCGGTAGGCTGCGTTTTCTCCATTTTAATATAGTTTAGTCGTGGAAGATAGGGAATTATTGGGAATTAAACTTTAGAATTTAGATTTTAGAAATCTTGCGCCAGTGCCAGCCTGCAAGCTGAGATTTCCTCACGCCTCTAACCACATACCGTTAACCTTATTCATAATCACCTCCGTCGCTCCCATATTTTTCTGAACAAAATCCCGGGCGGCGGCGGATGCTTTTTCCAAAGCGGTTTTGTCGGAAAAAAGGTGTGCTAGATGTTCGCTGATTTTTTCAGGTTCGCTGTAAGAAAACGCGCCGCCCGCGTCCACGAGTTCCTGTGCTTCGTAGTTTTTGGAATAGTTTGGGCCGTAGAGGACGGGCTTCCCAAAAACGGCGGCCTCCAATATGTTGTGGATGCCTTTGGTGCCCCACGCGCCGCCGACGTAAGTGACGGTCGCATAGCGGTACAGCTTGTTGAGCATACCGATATTGTCGATGATTAATGTGTTTGCCTTAATGTTGTCGGCGGTTTCTGGTGCGTTTGAATACTGGGAAAAACGGATGGCGGTCGGGAATTTTTTCAGGCAGTCGTTGATACGCTCTTCCGAAATGTCGTGCGGTGCGATGATGGTCTTGATTTCCGGGTGCGTGTTGACAAACGGTGCAAAACTGTTTTCGTCTTCCTGCCATGTGCTTCCGGCAACAAAGACTTGCTTGTCTTGGCTAAATTGTTCTATCAATGGAATGGGTTGCCAAGTATGCGCAATCTCCACGACGCGGTCAAACCGCGTGTCGCCACTCAACGTTGCATTCGTAATTCCTATACTGTCTAATAAATCAAGCGAAGCCTGGTTTTGCACAAAAAAATGTGTGAAACATTTTAAATCATTCTTAAAAAACTCACCGTGTTTTTTAAAGAAAAGCTGGTCTTGCCGGAATACCGCGGAAATCAGCAAAAGCTTGATATTATTGGTTTTCAGCGTTTGTAGGTAATAATGCCAAAATTCGTATTTAACAAAAATCGCCAGGCTCGGTTTGACTATTTTCATGAACCGTTCCGCATTTTCGCGACTGTCGTTAGGCAAGTAAAAGACGTAGTCCGTGCCATTGTAATTTTTCCGGATTTCATAGCCGGAAGGAGAGAAGAAAGTGAGTAGAATCTTATAGTTTGGATATTGCTTGCGGAATGCTTCCAATACCGGTCTGCCCATTTCAAATTCCCCGAGCGAGGCGCAGTGCATCCACAATAACGGTTGCGTGTTTTGTCCGACGGTTGCTTCCAGTTTTTGGAAAATGTGTTTCCTGCCTTGTACCCACAAGCGTGCCTTGGGATTGAAAAGAGCGGCGACCTTAACGCCGGCTGGATATAGTTTGCAGAATATGTCGTAGGTAAAAGCCAATCCTGAAAATGTTTTAAGCGGTAAAGCTATGGATAAAATCAGAAAACTGCGTCGGTTGTATCCATTCGATGTCGGTGTCCCGTTTGAACCAGGTCATCTGCCTTTTGGCGTAGTGGCGCGTATTGGTCTTGATTTTTTGGATGGCGGTCGGCAGGTCGGTTTTGTTGTCCAGAAAATCAAATATCTCGGTGTAACCTACTGTTTGCAAGGCATTGAGCTGTCTGTACGGCAAAAGATGGCGTACTTCCTCGACCAAGCCATTTGTAATCATTAAGTCCACACGTTGGTTGATGCGTTCGTATAGTAGTTGGCGCGGCCATTCGATGGCGTATTTTTTGATGCTGAAATCCCTTTTTTTCCCGGAGTGGGAACGGAAGTGCAATATGGATTTTCCGGTTGTTTCCACGACTTCCAGCGCACGCATCAGACGTTGCGGGTTTTCTTTTTCCGTTGTGGTATTCCAGTATGTCGGGTCGTGTTCCGTAACTTGTTGCTGTAGCCAGGACAGCCCGTTGGATTCATATTGGGCGACAATGTTTTCACGGACGGACTTGTCGATTGTGGGCATATTGTCTAGTCCTTCGCACAATGCCTTGATGTACAGGCCTGTGCCGCCAACGACAATGGCCTTGTCTTTTTTCGAAAAAATACCTTCCAAAACACTTAAACCATATTGCTCGTACATACCGGCGTTGACATCTTCCGTAATTGAATGCGCGTCGATAAAATAATGTGGAACGCCCTGCATTTCTTCCTCGGTCGGCTTTGCTACGCCGATATTCATCTCCTTAAAACATTGGCGCGAATCGGCTGACAGTATCGCTGTCCCTAGCTTTTGCGCCAGTTCGACGCTCAATGCCGTTTTGCCGGAAGCGGTCGGCCCGGCAATCACGATGAGTTCTTTATTGTTGTGGGAAATGTCCAAGAGGAAAATAAAAAGGTGAGAAATGGAGGTTTTTAAAACTACTGGTCGGTGAAGACACCGACCAGTAGTTTGTCGGTGGCACACGCGATATGTATGCGCCACCGACAAACGTATAAACCAATATTATTTACATTAGGATATTAGGACTAAATTTCTTTTCCAAACATAAGGATTTTTAATGTGCTTTTTGTTTTTGCCTTATTCCTTAGGGCAGTACATATTTCTGCACGTCGGCAGCCGTAATCGTCTTGCCGGAAAGGATAATCAGTCGCTCGATGACGTTGCGCAGTTCGCGGATGTTGCCTGTCCAGTTGTGTTGCTGTAGGGCTGTGATGGCATCGGTGTCGATGGTTTTTGGTTTTTGGCCGTATTCCTCGGCAATCAACTGCAAAAAACGGTTGGTCAGTAACGGGATATCGTCCACACGTTCGTTGAGCGACGGTACTTTGATCAATATCACGCTGAGGCGATGGTAGAGGTCAAGGCGGAAATTTTTGTGCTCGACTTCCTGCAGCAAGTCCTTGTTGGTCGCGGCGATGACACGCACGTCGACGTTGATTTCCTTTTCACCGCCGACACGTGTGATTTTGCCTTCCTGCAAGGCGCGCAGGACTTTTGCCTGTGCAGTCAGGCTCATGTCGCCAATCTCGTCCAAAAACAACGTGCCACCGTTGGCCTGTTCAAACTTACCGATGCGTTGTTTGACGGCGGAAGTAAACGAACCTTTTTCGTGTCCAAACAATTCACTTTCAATTAATTCGGAAGGAATTGCAGCACAGTTGACCTCAATCAGGGGTGAACTGGTGCGGTTGCTTTTGGCGTATAGCTCGCGGGCCACAAGTTCCTTTCCCGAACCGTTCTCGCCGGTAATCAGCACACGTGCGTCGGTGGGCGCGACCTTGTCAATCGTGTCTTTTATCAATTTGATGACCGCCGATTCACCGACGATTTCGTAGGATTTTCCTATTTTTTTCTTGAGGGTGCGCGTTTCCTGGCTGAGGTTGTTTTTTTCGATAGCGTTGCGGACGGTGATGAGCATCCTGTTGAGGTCAGGCGGTTTGGAGATATAGTCGTAAGCGCCTTTTTTGACTGCATCGACGGCTGTTTCGATATTGCCGTGTCCGCTGATCATGATGACGGGCACGTCCGGATTTTTTTCCGTCGCTTTCTGGAGGAACTCGATACCGTCCATCTTTGGCATCTTGATGTCACAAAGGACTAGGTCTATATTACTGTGCGTCGCAAAATATTCCCAACCCTCTTCTCCGTTTTCGGCTTCAATCGTTTTGTAACCCTCGTAGGATAGGATTTCCCCCAAGGTTTTCCGAATGGCTTTTTCGTCGTCTATAATTAGAATATTGGGCATCTGTTCTGATTTATTTTTTGATAGCGGCAAAGATAGGGATTTGGGAATAGGGAATATTTGAGGATTTTGAAAATTTGACAGTGAACGGTGCAACGATTTCATTCATTGAAACACAAAGACCGCACGTGGCGGTCTTTGGCATTGTTGGTGTTATAAAAACTTAGGCGTCGGATTCAGCGATTTGTTTAGCCACTGGTGCCAATAGGGGTAAGTCGGCGGCACGGTGCTGGCATCGTCCAGGAGCTTTATCTGTTCGCTAGTAAGGTTCCAGCCCACAGCACCGAGGTTCTGTTTCAACTGTTCCTCGTTCCTTGCACCGACGATGATACTGGAAACGGTGGGACGTTGCAAAAGCCAGTTCAGCGCGACTTGCGACACGGATTTTCCGGTTTCTTCGGCAATGTTTTCCAGCGCGTCCGTAATCTTGAACAGGTGTTCTTTTTCGGCAACTTCCGTCGGAACGGGACTGCCGCCCTCAATGACGCGACCCGATGTAGGCCATTCCTTTTTTCGGCTGAACTTGCCGCCGAGCCGTCCGCCAGCGAGCGGCGACCAGACAATCGCGCCCACCCTCTGGTCAAGCCCCAAAGGCATCAGTTCCCATTCGTATTCGCGGTTGACGAGCGAATAATAGACTTGGTGCGCCACATATTTGCTCCAGCCGTATTTTTCCGAGGTGCCCAGCGACTTCATCAAGTGCCAACCCGAAAAATTGGAAGCCGCGATGTAGCGCACTTTCCCGCTCTGTACAAGGTCGTCGAGCGTGCGTAGGGTTTCCTCCACGGGCGTATTGCCGTCAAAGCCGTGCATGTGGTAGATGTCGATGTAATCGGTTTTCAACCGTTGCAGGCTTCCCTCAATCTGTTGCAGGATATGGTAGCGGGATGAACCTTGGTTGTTGGGGCCTTCGCCAAAAGTAAATGTCGTCTTGGTCGAGATAAGCAATTTGTCCCGCTGTTTGCCCGCAAGCGCTTTGCCAAGCACTTCCTCCGCAATACCGTCTGAATAAATATCCGCCGTGTCAAAAAGATTGACGCCCGCTTCCAGGCAGATGTCAACCAACCTGCTTGCTTCTTCCGACTGTGTGCTTCCCCAGGCTTTGAAAAAATCGTTCCCACCACCAAAAGTGGCTGTCCCGAAACTCAGTACCGGAACTTGCAGCCCCGAGCCGCCTAAAAATCTGTATTCCATAAATGTTTGTTTGTTTGTTTGTTTGTGAGTAATTGAGATGTCTTTATGTTTATGAAGCCATGTAAACTTTTTCAGACGTAAAAAATGATAGACGCCATATCGGCTTCGTCTTCAAACTCGAACTCCATCATTTTGTACATAAAAAAGGTTAAACCAGTTTTATTTGCGAACCGCATTATTTTTCGGGCTTAAAGCTGAAAATATAGTAGGGCGGCTTGCGCAAATCTTTTCCTGCCCGCATGAAAGACATGCTGGATATTTGTGCCACTACCATGTAGAAAGTACCGTCTGGAGCAATGGAATAGGCGTCAGGCCATACCAGTCGCGGATCTTTCAAAATCCATTTGGTTTGTTTGTCAGGACCTTCGCAGCGGATGCTTCCTGTCTCGATTTCTGAAAGATAGAGATTGTCTTCCTTGTCCATTACGATACCGCCGACCGGATTGACTTTTCTGTCAACCGCAATTCTTTTTTCCAACGCAGAATCGGTAAGTGTTTCATCCAATAGATCGGCAACGGCCGCTTTGTATAGGTCCGGACCAAAAGGTGACATAAAATAGAGTGTTTTTCCGTCTGCGGAAAGCTCTATCTGGTCGACATGGATAGCGGGTGTTTTGCCGTCCGTCCCTTGTAGGCGAAAACCGTTGATTGCTGGTTGTGCATTCGGGTCGGATTTGGTAAGTCTTGAATCTGCCAACAGCCTGCGGATGGCTTTTGTTTTTCGGTTCAGCACCAAGATGGCACCTGTGCCGGATTCAGTGATGAACACGTCGTCGCCCAGTATGCGGATGTCGTTCAGATGGCTTCCCATGGGTGCATATTTTTCGCCTATTAAAAAAACGTTCACCACCTTGTTCGTACCTAAATCAATCTCTATCAATTTGGGCGAATGCGGCACAATGGTTTTGCCAAATGCTTCGCCTGCATCCGTTACCCATAAATGGTTGTCGGTGCGGTTGATATAAAGGGAATTGAGGGAGACGAAAGCCGTTTTAGGGTCTTTGCCTGGCTGCCAGTCGTTCCATTCATTGCCTGGGAACGGAATTTCCCTGCCGTCTTTTATTTCGACAAGAGACGGGTTGTCGCCTTGTTCCCAACGAGGGAAATCCGCAAACAGGCGGTTGTCGTTGGAGATAGCCACGCCGTTCCAGTTGCGTGCGGAAGTGGCGGCTACCACACGCAGCTCCGGTGGCTGCTGTTGTGCATGTGATACACTGACAATGCTGCATATCGCCAATGCAAGAAGTAACTGTTTCATCATCCGTTTTTTTATTGTTTTACTTTGATTCGTATGATTAAGTAAGGCGGTTTCCGCAAATCCTCGCCACCGTTGAACCCCGGCAACCTGTTCCATTGACCCAATGTGACATATACGTAACCGTTGCGGTAAGCCAATCCGTCGGGCCAAACAAAATTTGCCGTGTCATGGGCAAGTAATGTGTAATTGCCATCAGGCGAACGCTGCACAATGGACTGCTGTTCAAACGCACCGAGATAGATATTACCGTTTTCGTCTTCCGCTAGTCCGTCGCAGGCAGGATGCTCGCCTTCGTATTTTACCGCCGTTTCGAGTTGCTGTTCGGACGCAGCAAAATCACTCAAAAGCTCTGTGGGGATACTGTACAGTTTCCTGCCGGTGATTGCCGTCCAATAGAGTTTTTGGCTGTCGGGACTGAGCGTGATGCCGTCCGCGCCACCGTTGGGAAAGGTCTGTTTTTTGAAGTCATAGACGTGTGGTTTGCCTTCCAGGAAGCCCATGAAACCTGGTTCGGGGGATGTGGAATAATGGTTCAGCAACACTTCGCGCACCTTGCCGGAAGCTACGTCGATAACCACCAATGAATATCGCTCGCCAAAACCGGAATTGGCAATATATACCGTCCCTTTTTCGCCGTGTGTAAGATCGACCCGGAGGTCGTTGTAATGCGCATCGTCTGACAGCACGGGTTTTGGAATGACGAGGTTGTATAGGATTTTTTTGGAGTTTATGTCGATGGCGACAACTTTTGCCGCGCCTTCGGGTATCTGCTTTTGTCCGGCGCGTTTGCCGTCGTCCAATATCCAGAGCCGGTCGTTTTTGTCCATGTACATTCCGTGGGGCGACACGAGCCATTGGCTGTATGGTTTGGAGGACGGATAGACGTATTCGTTGTTGGGAAAAGGAACCGGCTTGCCGTCCACCAATTCTGCCAGGGCAAATGTCGTGTGGTTGTCGGCATGGCGGGGGAAGCCTATAAAAACACGGTTGCTCTTGCTCACCGCGATGCCCGACATATCGGGGTCGGGTGGCATCATCTTTGCGATGACTTCATATTTACCTTGTGACATCGTGGTTGCACTTGTCATTAAAAGCAAAGCTAAACCTGCCGTTTTTATTAAATGCTTCATTGCTTTTGTTTTTGATATGCAATCAGTTCAAACCGATTGCCGAAGGGGTCGCGGAAAAAACAGCGTTCGCGTCCTTGGATTTTGGAAGAATAACTGACGGGAATGTCATGCGAACGTATAAAGTCCTTTGCCACGTCCAAATCTTCCACTTCGAATGCCGGGTGTCTGTCCGAATCTTCCTTATGTCCTTCCTCTTCCCGGATATGTAGCTGGATATTGCCCATATTGAACCAGATAGCGCCGTTGGGATGGTTGCCTGGGATTTCTTCCATTTGCAAAATATCGGAATAAAATGTGTGCGCCGCTTCTTTCGTCCCCGGCGGTATGCTTATCAATACATGGTCTAAACGCCCCAGCCGAAGACCGTTAGGTTTTTCCTTATTTTTCAAAATCATAAAAATTCAATCCGACTTCTTCATTTTTTACCTTTATTATTTTGCTGTTGACAGGATAGACAAAAAATTCTCCCGCTCCACGGACTTTGGCATCCAAAAGATGCCCTGCCAATGCGGTGTAATCGCTTCTGCCTAACGTAACGTGCAGATGCAGCATTGCTTTACCCGCGACTTCCGAAATGTTCCCGGAAAGGTTGCTGATTTCCATCTGTTCCGTGAATGTTTTGTCCACGTATTTTTTGGTGACAGGGTCAAAGAAACGCAGCGTTGCCGCGTTGGTGGCACCGATGCCCGTTATCTGTCCTGCGGGAATTTTCTGCGATAGGACAAAATCGGTTAAGGCATCCACGATACTACTCTTGTCGGCTACACTCACGATATACGTATGTTCCGCCTTTCGGGCAGTCCAGTTTTTCCCTTTTAAATTTTGTGCATCCATATTGCAGAATATTAGTATGCCTAGTGCTAAAAAAAATATTCTTTTCATGTTCCTCTTTTTTTAATAGTCATACTTCGCAAGTGTCTAATTACCGCTTGTGAGGTATGACCGGGATTTTTAAAACTTCATAAGGTCCATGCCGTAGGTCTTTACCACCGTTCAATCCCGGTGCACGGTGCCATTGTCCGATGGTAACATAAACAAACCCCTTGCTGAACGCCATGCCGTCCGGCCATATCAGCCGCGGGTCGTAAGCGGTGAGGGAGACGTTTCCAGCAGTATCTTTTTGGATGATGCTGTACCGGGATGCGTCGCCGAAATATAAAGTTCCGTCCGAATCGATTGTAACCCCGCCGTTGGAAACGGTTTGTCCTTCCCAACGGATGTATTTTTTGATTGCTTCTTCGGATTTTGTGAAGTCACTGATCACCGCCGTCGGGATGCTGTAATAATTGGGATTCGTGGGGGTCGTCCAGTACAAGGTTTTACAATCGGGGCTGAGTTCGATGCCATTGACACCACCTTGCGGCATGGCAGGTTTTTCATAGTTCAGAACGTGGGGTTTGCCTTCCACGAAATACAAAAAACCTTTTTGGGGCGATACTTCAGGCATGTCTCGGAACAATTCCCTCAGTTGTCCCGTGGCTACATCTGCCAGGATGATTGACTGGTCCGGTTTTGCAAAACCGTTGTTGGAAATATACACAGTTCCTTCCTTTCCGTGCAAGGGGTCAAAACGGAGATCGTTCAATTGTATGGTTTCCCTAAAGAATGGCTTGGGAATAGGAATGTTTTTGACAATCTTTTTGGTATTGATATCCACTGCCACGATCTTGGTGCTGCCGTCCGGAATGCCGTCGACGCCAGCCCGCTTGCCTTGGTCGAGTATCCATAGCGTATTTTTATACAGGGTAATGCCCAATACGGAAACGAGATGGTTGGACAAGTCGCTGTCCACATTTTCATTTATTTTTTCGTTGGGAAACGCCACGGGTTGGCCATCAATGATTTCCGCAACGGATGGATAATGGTGGTTGATGCCGCCACGAGGCAACGCCAGGAATATCCTGCCGTTTTCGCTTACGGCGATGCCTGCGGGTTCCACGTCGGGAAGGCTGACGGCTACGCTGGTGCCTGGCGGGTATTGGTTAGTCATCTGTGCTATCGTCGGTAGTATTCCCATTGCCATCATCAATGTCCCTATTGTCTTGAAAATGTTTTTTATCATTTTGTCCAGATTTTGGAAAGGCCTGAAGCACTGCCTGCAAATGGGTCGGTGTCCGGCAGTTTCAGTTTGGCGATACGTTCGTCGGCTGCCGGGCGTTCGCCTTCTTCACCTTTCATCAGGTCGGGACTTAAATCATAAGGATATGCTCCCAATACGGTGAAATCGTCGCTAGAGTTGATACATTTGTGTCCAACTCCGGCAGGAATAACGATGATGTCGCCAGCTTCCACACTGACTTTCTTTCCGTTTTCCCCGCCTAGGTGTAGCAATGCCGTACCGCTGAAACAGCCCAACACTTCGTGGGTAGTGCTGTGGTAGTGGTGAAAAGGATAAACGCCCCAGCGCCAGGTGTTGCTCCAGCCGTTGGCAGCAAAATGCGCTTCCAGCCAGTCGCCGCCGCTGCCGCCACGTTGCGGAAATGCATTCTTATATAGCAACAACGGAAATCTGCTGTTGGGAATACGACCATCGTCCTTGAAATAAAATCGTTGCGGTTCAACTGCTGTCATGGCGGATAAACGCTGGGATAAATAAAGCCCTGCAAATGCCATGGTACCGGCAGTGATAAATTTTCTTCTTTCCATGACGGTTACATTTAGGATGATTACACGTTTTACTCCTTGCGAAATATAATTTTTTACGTCGGGCAACCTATTTCAAAGGACCTTTGCTTACTTCTTTGCCGGCCTTGTACACCGCAAAGATGTTGCGCGTCTGTTTGATGTCTTTTGCCGGATTGCCGTCCACGATAAGGAAGTCGGCGATTTTGCCTTTTTCAATAGTGCCAAAATGGTTGTTTATTTTCAATACCTGTGCGGCATTTTTGGTTGCAACGGTAATCGCTTGCAAAGGTGTCAGCCCTGCCTGTACCATCAGTTCCAGTTCCAGGTGTTCGCTGAACCCCTGTGCCCTTAAAGGCATGGCGCCGCTGTCGGTGCCGAGTGCGACGAGTACGCCGGCATCGTAGAGCTTTTTGAGGTTTTGGAGCGCTGTTTCAAAAGCCTTGACGTTTTTGGCATAGACCGGCGAATTTTTGAGGTCGTTCTGGTATTTTTCGGAAGTGATCATTTCGTAGACGCCGGGTTGGAGCGACGCTTTGAAAAAGGGGTCGTTGATCCATTCCGGTTTGCGTGCATAGATATACGCAAACTCGTCCAAGGAAAGCGTGGGAATGTAGGCGATATGCTGTTCCTTTATTTTTTGTATCAAGGCATCGTCGATTACGCTGTCGCGTATGCTGTGCCCCAGTATGTCGATGCCGTCGGCGACCAACTGCCGTGCATCAGAGAGGTAGTAGACGTGCGCTGCTGCCCGGAATCCGTGGGCATGTGCCTGGTCAATCACTTCTTTGTATATTTCAGGTTTCATCTTGGGAAACATACCGTTGAAATTGTCCACCCACAGTTTCACGACCGTAGGCTTGTAGCTGGCCAGCGTGTCCATCTCCGCCTTTACCTCGTTGCGGTTGTCTGGGCGAAAAACCATGTCCATCGCCATTTTTTCCGGCGGCGCACCCTGCGGAACGCCAAAGCCAAAAGCGGCGGAATGCAGCCGTGTCCCTTGCAGCAACCCGTTTTCGGAAGAGTCTCTGAGGCCGCTTTCAAATAGCATCTTGCGGTCACTGCCCATGACGAGGATGTTTTCCACGCCATAGTCCTGGTATTGCTTGAGCTGGTGGAGGATATTGTCCCGTGTATAGTTTTCGTCCTTTTGTGTGGTTCCTTTCACGTTTCCGATGTGCACATGGTCGGATATAAGCGTGGGCATTACCGTTTTGCCGCTCAGGTTGACGGTTCTGACACCTGTAGTGTCCAGTTTGTCGCCAATGGCGGCAATGCTGTCGCCCTGTACCAATATGTCTGTGTGTTCCCGTGGTTGTCCGCCGTTGCCGTCTATCAGCGTTACGTCCTGCAACAATAGGGAACCGGATTCCTGTTTTGTCTTTCCATTGCCGTCGCAGGATGCCGCTACTGTCAATGACAAGACTATAACGGCGTATTGAAAAATGTGTTTCATGACCATGGTTTTTGGTTTAAAAAAGCGAAAAACTGAACTAATGTTCAATAAAAACAATGGCTATGGCGCACAGCCGTTGTTACCTACAACATCAATGACTGCAAAGTTCGATAGCATCGCTTTTTTAACCTTGGTATATTTAATGGTTATTTTTGTATATTTATCGTATCGTGGTAAGCTAAAAGTGAAAAAGCCCAAATCCTGATGCCAAAAACAAGAGGACAATCATTAAACAAATTGTTTTTATCTTTGGAACAGGTACTTCTCTGTTTTTTTATTATTGTTGAATAGGTCAGTAGGATAAATTGGATTGGCCCCTCTATACAATAAAACATCATTAAAAAAAAACAATTGGATTACCACATATTAAATCTCCCTTCATGATACAAAGAACCGTATTCATCGTCAGTCTCTGCTTTTTTTTGACTTCCGTATATGGCCAGGAAGATTCGGGGGAAGCAATCAAAGTCATACCCGAACCTGTATCCGTCCAGCGACAGGCCGGCTGGTATCTGTTGCCGAAAACGATTGCTGTTAAACTTCCCGAATCCCCAGACGCATTGCCCGTCGCACAGCTTTTACGCCAGCGGCTCGAATCATCCGCCGGGATACATGTCAGCAACAGTGGCACCCCAGCAATCGTATTGTCTTTGAACAAGGAAAAAGATACACTGTTAGGCAACGAAGGCTATCGTCTTGATGTTACCCGGGCGTCCATCCATATTACTGCCAACCGTGCGGCAGGACTGTACTATGGAGCACAGACGCTATTGCAATTGATGCCTCCTGCCATAGAAAGCCCGGTCAGTAGTGCAGGCACGCAATATAAACTGCCCTGTGTATCCATTGTCGATTATCCGAGGTTTGCCTGGCGCGGGCTGATGCTCGACGTTTCCCGGCATTTTTTTACCAAGGAAGAAGTAAAAAAATATATTGACCAGATGGCGCGATACAAGTTCAACGTGTTCCACTGGCATCTTACGGACGACGAAGGCTGGCGCATACAGATAAAAAGCCTTCCGCGATTGACCGAAGTAGGGGCGTGGAAAGTAAAGAAGATAGGGTATTTTGGTACTTTCTCGCCCATATCGGACACCGACAAATACAATTATGGTGGTTATTACACGCAGGACGACATCCGTGGGGTCGTACAATATGCCAAGGAACATTTTATTGACATTCTTCCCGAAATAGATATTCCTGGACACAGTATGGCCGCCGTTGCGTCCTATCCCGAATTGTCATGCACCCCCGGAGCCGATAAATACCATGTGCGTTCTGGCGAAAGCGGTTTTATGGACTGGACAGACAGTGGTATCGTTGCCCACTACGACAACACGCTGTGCCCGACCAATCCCAAAGTGTATGAATTTCTGGACAAGGTCTTTTCCGAGGTGTCTTCCCTGTTCCCGTTCCCCTACATCCATATCGGTGGCGACGAGTGCGCCAAGACATTCTGGAAAATCAATCCCGACATCATCGCCCTGATGAAAAAAGAGCACATGCAAAACATCGAAGAAGTGCAGAGCTATTTTGAGAAAAAAGTGGAAAAAATAGTCGAGTCAAAAGGAAAACGGGTTATCGGCTGGGATGAAATACTGGAAGGCGGTTTGGCTCCCAATGCTGCCGTGATGAGCTGGCGCGGGGAGAAAGGCGGCATTGCTGCCTCCAGGTTGAAGCATGAAGTGGTAATGAGCCCGACAACCTACGCGTACATTGATTTCATGCAGGGAGACCCATCGCTGGAGCCGCATGTATATGCCCAATTACGCCTTAAAAAAACCTATGAATTTGAACCTGTCCCTGCGGGTGCCGACGCCGCTTACATCAAAGGTGGACAAGCCAACCTCTGGACGGAACAGGTGTACAACCTCCGCCATGCCCAATACATGACGTGGCCCAGGGCTTTTGCCGTTTCGGAATCGTTATGGTCTCCTAAAAACAAGAAAAACTGGCCATTTTTCGTGAAAAAAGTAGAGGCGCAGTTTCCGCGTTTTGATGCAGATTCGGTCAAATATTCACCTGCCATGTATGACCCGGATATTTCGGTTTCGTATAATGCGGACAGCACTTTACGGATTACACTTACAAAAGAAATCGATGATATCGACTTGTATTATAGCGTGGACAATAGCTTTCCTGATACGTTCTATCCCAAATATACACAGCCATTTGCCCTCCCGAAAGATGCAGCCATGCTAAGGGTTGTCAGTTACCGTGACGGAAAGCCGATTGGCAGATTGTTGACCGTTCCTGTTGAGGGTTTGAGAAAAAGAGTGGTGTCCCATTAGACAATATAACAGCGCATAATGGAGGCACGTAATCGTGCGCCTCGATAATAAACAGAAGATGCGCAGGATGCTACCACCCACGTTTCCCGCCAAAGTTTTGAAACTGGTTCATCCTGTTTATCAACTCAACTATTGTAGGCGAATGGAAATCGTCGTCGGTCTGTTCGTATTCGTTGATTATTTTTTGGATGGTTTTTAGGACGGTGGCTTCGTTGCCGTCCAAGTCCTTGAGGTATTTGGTAGTGGTTTTGACCTCGTGTTGCAGTTTCTGAAAAGGTCTTTGCAGGTCGAGGTACTGCATCGCGTATGGTCCATTCGCATATTCTTGCAGGACGTGGTATTGCGGATGGTAGAGCGTATCCATGATTTGGTTTTCGAGGTCGCTTACTTGTTCCTGCATGATGTTGTTGTAGATGGCGAGCTTTTCGTCGGTCATCGATGCGATGTTGTTTTCTTCGCGGTGGAGGAACTGGAGTTCCAGCCTGAGCAAAGTGTGCAGGTCGTTGTTGGAATATGCCGTCGTGATTTCTTTCATGAGTTCTTCCTTTTCCTGTTTGCGGACAGGGTCGGACTCAAGGTCGGGATGCAGCACTTTGGCGAGTTGTTTGTAGATGGTGCTGATGTTTTTGGACTTTGCCGCTTCTATTTCTTTTTTCTTTGCTTCTTTTTCCAGTTGTTTTTTTGTCTTTTTTCGTGGTTTGGGTTCTTTGAATTTATCAGGGTTTTCTTTTTTGAATTGTTCCTCGATTTCCATCATTTTGGCGGTCAGTTCCTCTTGGGACATATTGTGGTCAAGTTCGCTGACATCAACGTCGAATCCTGCAAACTGGAACATGGAATGCACCTGGTTTTTCATGTTGTCAAACTGTTCTTTCATGTCCATCTCTATGTCTTCGTCGTAAGAAGTGCCGAACACTTTCTGGTAAATGCGTTTAAGGTTGTCGTCCGGTTCCGTGTCGGACTCTCCCAAATATTCGTCGAGCATGATGCCGATGGTGGTTTTTAGCTTTTTTCGGATGCCGGTGAGCTTGATTTTATTGTCGGAATGGACGATGTCCAGTTTTTCAATCAATGTTTTTTGGGCATTGTCGTATTCCTGTATCAAGGGATAGAGCGTGTTGCTGTAATAGCGCAGGTCTTTGTCCAATTTTTGGGTAAGCTTGTCCAGCTCGGTCTGCTTTTTCTCGATTTTCTTGACCAATCGGTTAAATGTCTGCTGCGCCTTGCTCAACGTCTTTTTTTTGTTGTTGCCCATGATGAGGCTGCTTTCGGTTTTATTATTTGACTGCTTAGGCATGAAAAATTATTTTGATGAATGGGTGCAATGTAAAGAAAAGTAGGAAAATTCGAAAGCCTGATGTTCAAGCGTTCGTAGTCCTTGGGATAGCCCGCTGCTTTAGCTGCGGGGATAAGGGAATTGTTTTTTCACGCAAAGACGAAGTGAAACAATCTCGGATTCAATTTCGTTCTTAAAACTTTATACTTAAAAAAAGTGTACACCAGTTCAATTTACAAAAAAGAGGCGGACAATCGTGCGTCTCTACATTTCACTGACAACAACCGTCCAGACGACTAGTGTTGCGCGTGCATCTTGCGGATGATGTTCAATGCGCCGCCAGCTTTGAACCATTCGATTTGCTGTTCGTTGTAAGTGTGGTTTACCTTGAACGAATCGGTCGTGCCGTCTTTGTGGTGCAGGACGATAGTCAGGGGCTCGCCCGGAGCGAATGAAGTCAGTCCGTCGATGTCGATGGTGTCGTCTTCCTGCACTTTGTCGTAGTCGGCCTTGTCCGTAAAAGTCAATGCCAGCATCCCTTGTTTTTTCAGGTTTGTTTCGTGGATACGGGCGAAGCTTTTTACCAAAATGGCGCGGACGCCAAGGTGGCGCGGTTCCATTGCGGCGTGTTCACGGCTGGAACCTTCTCCGTAGTTTTCGTCGCCGACGACGATAGTGCCGATATTGGCTGCTTTGTAGGCGCGCGCTGTTGCGGGCACTGCACCATATTCGTCCGTCAATTCATTTTTGACTTTGTCGGTTTCGTCATTGAATGCGTTGACCGCACCGATGAGCATATTGTTGGAAATATTGTCCAGGTGTCCACGGTATTTCAACCAAGGCCCAGCCATCGAGATGTGGTCGGTCGTGCATTTTCCCTTGGCTTTTATCAACAGACGGAGACCTTTTATGTCCGTACCTTCCCAAGCCGGGAACGGCTCCAACAGCTGCAAACGGTCGCTGGTGGGAGAGACGATGACCTCTATATTGCTGCCGTCTGCCGCCGGAGCCTGATAGCCCGGGTCGTCCACTGCAAATCCGTGTGGCGGTAGTTCAAAACCTTTGGGTTCTGCCAGTTTCACATCCTGTCCTTCCTTGTTTTTCAGGGAATCTTTCAATGGGTTGAACAACAAGGAACCCGCAATCGCAAATGCCGTAACAATCTCAGGCGATGCTACGAAAGCGTGTGTGGCAGGATTGCCGTCGTTGCGTTTCGCAAAGTTCCTGTTGAAAGAGGTGATGATGGAATTTTTCCGCGTAGGGTCGTCCGTGTGGCGTGCCCACTGGCCGATACAAGGTCCACAGGCATTGGCCAATACGACACCGCCGATTTTCCCAAACGTATTGAGCAGACCGTCCCTTTCGATGGTGAAGCGTACCTGTTCAGAACCAGGTGTGATGGTAAATTCCGCTTTGGTTTCGAGTTCCTTGTCGATGGCCTGTTCGGCCACGGACGCGGCTCTGGTAATATCTTCGTAAGAAGAATTGGTACATGAACCAATCAGCCCGACTTCCAGTTTTTCGGGCCAGTGGTTGGCTTTGACGGCATCGGCAAATTTGCTGATAGGCCAGGCCAGATCTGGCGTGAATGGTCCGTTGACATAAGGTTCCAATGTATTGAGGTCCAGTTCGAGCAACTGGTCATAGTATTTAGCAGGGTCGGCATAGACTTCCGCGTCGGGACGTAAGTTGTCGGTGATCTGGTCTGCCAGTTCGGCAACGTCCGCACGGTTGGTTGCCTTGAGGTAAGCCGACATTTTAGCGTCGTAAGAGAACAATGATGTCGTCGCACCGATTTCCGCACCCATGTTACAAATCGTTCCTTTGCCTGTTGCGGAAAGGTTGTCCGCGCCGTCGCCGAAATATTCGACAATCGCGCCTGTGCCGCCCTTGACCGTCAACTGTCCGGCGACCCAGAGGATGATGTCTTTCGGAGACGCCCAACCGCTCAGTTTTCCAGTGAGTTTGACACCGATGAGTTTAGGCCATTTCAGTTCCCAGGGCAACCCCGCCATGACGTCACAGGCATCCGCGCCGCCGACACCGATGGCAATCATGCCGAGGCCGCCCGCGTTGGGCGTGTGCGAGTCGGTGCCGATCATCATGCCGCCGGGAAAAGCGTAGTTTTCCAAAACGACCTGGTGGATGATGCCCGCACCGGGCTTCCAATAGCCGATACCGTATTTGTTGGTAACGGAAGAAAGGAAATCATAGACTTCCTTGTTGACGTTGTTGGCGGTCGCCAAGTCTTGTTCCGCACCGACCTTGGCCTGTATCAGGTGGTCACAGTGCACTGTGGACGGCACTGCCGCTTTGGGGCGGCCCGCCTGCATGAACTGCAAGAGTGCCATCTGTGCGGTCGCGTCCTGCATGGCGACGCGGTCGGGAGCAAAGTTGACGTAGTCTTTGGCACGTGCAAAAGATTCCAGTTTCTGGTCTTCATGGAGGTGCGCATAAAGGATTTTTTCGGCTAGGGTCAGCGGACGTCCGACAAATCCCCGAGCTTTTTGGACTTTTCCCGGGAGTGCGGCATAGACGCGCTTAATCATTTCAATGTCAAATGCCATATCTTTAATTTTAATGTGTTCGTTATATACAACAGTTGAGATGGCGTAAAGTTCTAACCAATGGAATAAATGCCGTCTCAATTTTGGCTGTTCTTACATTACAGCAACCATATTGTAAATGCCAAAAAAATACCAAAGGAAAGATGGTGACGTTTTGGCAGTTGTGGGGGATGCGCGCGATTCGGTACCATGATTCTAAGCCAAAAAAACATTAGGTTATAAATCCGAAACCACTTTTTCCGTTTCTTCAAAAACGTTCCCGTCCAGTTTGGGTGAAAGGTTTTTCATGGTTTTGTCTTTTGGGTATAGGCATATACTATTGGTGCATATTGATAGTGTTAGAGACTGTTTTATTATTGTGTTTGGTATTAAAAGAGGGGAGCAATAAATACACTAACTCCAAATCCAACGCCAACATCATTGTAACGAATGTTCCGCCAAACATTAAACTACTTCACCATCACCTCTTCCTCAACTGCTGCAAGGTCGCACGCATATCTTTCCATAACGGTGCTTCGAGATGGTATTCTTTTCCGAAGAGCGTGAAGTCCATCCGGTAGGAGTGGAGCGCAAGGCGGTTGAGGATGGGCTGTTCGTCGTCTTGCCGTTTGGCGAGTTTGAAGTCTTTGCGGATTTGCGAAACGAAGACAGGCTTGCCGTCGCCGTATAGTTCGTCACCGACGATGGAGTGTCCGAGGTATTGGGTGTGTACGCGTATCTGGTGTGTGCGTCCTGTATGGATTTGGTATTCGACGAGGGAATAGAGCGGAAATTTTTCCACCGTCTTGTAGTCCGTGATGGAATCTTTTCCTTTTTTGTGGACCATCATCGTACCGTCTTTGGCGGGATGTTCCATGATGCCGGCGTTGACGGTGCCGGATTCCGGATAGAGGGTGCCATTGACGAGGGCGATGTATTTTTTGTTCATCTCACGCGAAAGAAACAACGCCGACAATGCCTTGTGCGTCTCCGGGTCGCGTGCGAAAATAATAAGACCGCTCGTCGGTCGGTCGATACGGTGCACGACATAGACGCCGTCGTATTTTTTGAGTAGTTCGGACTTGAGCGATGGTTGCAGGTTGGCACGGTCGGGGATGCTCAACATGCCCGCTGGCTTGTTGACCGCAATGATATATTCGTCTTCGTATAGGATGTCGAGGTTCATTCTTTAGTTGAGAATTGAGAATGGAACAAAGCAATCTCGGATTCAAAATTCGATTATTGGATAAATAATGAAAAGCGTAAACAACTTCATTATCAAATTATCAAATCGCCGAATTATCAAATTAATTTAATCTTCAAAATCAGCGTCCTGGGATTTCTGTGCTGTTTTTTTCACAAAAGATTGGTTCAAGTATTTGAGGAGGCGGACTTCTTTTTCCTTGAGGTAGCGCCAATGGCCACGTTCCACGTTTTTCTTGGTAAGGTTGCCAAAAACGACGCGGTCAAGGCCTTTGACTTCATAGCCGAGGTATTCAAAAATACGGCGGACGATACGGTTGCGGCCGCTGTGTATCTCAATGCCGATAAGGGTTTTGTCTTTGGGGTCGACAAATCCGACACTGTCTGCCTTGATGCTGCCGTCTTCTAGCGTGACGCCTTCAAGGATATGTTCCGCGTCTTTTTTGGTCAATGGTTTGTCGAGTTTGACTTCGTAGACTTTTTTGATGCCAAAGGAAGGATGGGTAAGCTTTTGGGCCAGTTCGCCGTCGTTGGTAAGGAGCAAAACGCCTGTCGTGTTGCGGTCCAGGCGGCCGACGGGGAAGATGCGCTCTTCCGTTGCGTTTTTGATGATATCAAAGACCGTTCGTCTTCCTTGCGGGTCGGTGGTGGTGGTCAGGTGGTCTTTTGGTTTGTTGATCAGTATGTACACGAGATTTTTTTGCAGAGACAGCTTTTTGCCTTTGTAGGTAATGGTGTCGGAGCTTGCGTCGACCTTAAATCCCGGTTCGTCCACGACTTGTTTGTTGACCGTTACATCGCCTTTTTTGATAAGGTTGACGGCTTCGCGTCTGGCACATACGCCAGCGTGGGCAAGGAACTTGTTGAGCGGCATGATGCCTGATTCCTTGTTTTCAAAAGTGGCGATGGTGTTGCTTTTTTCTTTTTTGGAATAAAATTCATTCTTCCTTACCGGAGCTGGTTTGCCTTCTTTTTTCGGGGCAAATTTGCTGTCCTTGATGACGTTGTCTTTGGTCACCAGACGGTATTTGTCGTAGTTTCTGTTTCTGCTTTCCTCGAAACGTGCTTTTTTCTCAGCGTTGGCGGCTCTTTTTTGTTGTTTGAGTGCTTCTTTTTTCTTGGCACCGCCGAGTTTCGGGTTGATAAATTTGTCGAATGCGGATGATTTGCTTTTGCCCATGTTCCTTGATAAAAAACGGACTTTGGACTGTAGCGTACCTTCAACACCCAAAGTTCCTGTGAATAAAAAATATTTTTAGCCCTTGTTGGCCAACTGGCCGCAGGCGGCGTCAATGTCTTTGCCGCGGCTTCGGCGCACGCGGACGTTGACTTTGTTTTTTTCCAGATATTTGACAAAATTGTTCAGCGTCTCCTCGTCGGGTTTGGCAAAACGGTCGTTGTTGTCAATCGGGTTGTACTCGATGATGTTGACGAGGTCTGCCGGGACTTGGCGGTAGATTTTTACCAATTCCTGCGCGTCGGGGATGGAGTCGTTGAAATCCTTGAAAAGAATGTATTCAAACGTAATCTCGTTGTTCGTCTGTTGGTAAAAATAGTTGAGCGCGTCTATCAGCGAACGCAGGTTATTGGTCTCGTTGATGGGCATGATTTCGTTGCGTTTCTGGTCGTTGGCGGCGTGCAGGGACAATGCCAATTTGAAACGTACCTTGTCGTCGCCGAGTTTTTTAATCATTTTGGCGACACCTGCCGTGGACACCGTGATGCGCCTTGGGCTCATTGCCAGGCCGTCGGGAGCCGTGATACGCTCGATGGATTTCAACACGTTGTTGTAGTTGAGCAACGGCTCGCCCATGCCCATGAAAACGATATTGGAAAGTTTGCGGTTGAAGGTTGCTTCGCTCTGGGCGTTGATTTTCATCACTTCGTCGTAAATCTCGTCGTAGTGTAGGTTACGTTCGCGTGGGATATAGCCCGTCGCGCAGAATTTGCAGCTCAGGCTGCAACCAATCTGTGAGGAGACGCAGGCTGTCGTGCGCTCGTCCGTGGGTATCAGTACACCCTCGACCAAATGGTTGTCCGAAGTCTTGAAACGTGTCTTGATTGTGCCGTCGCTACTGTATTGGGTCGCATCGACGGTGAGCCCTGGAATGATGAAATGCGCTGCCAGCTTGGCGCGCAAGTCTTTTCCCAAGTTGCTCATGTCGTCAAAATTCTGGGCATTTTTCTGCCATACCCATTCATGGACTTGCTTGGCTCTGAATTTTTTTTCCCCGATTTCCAAGAAATACGCTTCGAGTTCCGGTAAGGACATCTGCCGGATATTGTGCTGCTCGACTGTGTTCATGCCGCAAAGATACGCAGATATAAGGTATAAGGCGTGAGGCGTAAGGATTCAGGAGGAAAGTTTTGGTTTGAACCTCCGTTTCACTTACGCGTATTTACGGTCTTATACCCGACGAGCTCGTCATAGCGGTTGTTGAGCGAACGGTAATAGACCAATATGGTATAGTCGTTTTCCGTTTCCCAATAGTTGCCTTCGGTGATGGAAGTGTCGTCTGGCGCATTGGGATTTTTGATGGGTTTGGTGACGTAGATATAATTGTAGTAACCTTGCTTGAGCAGGAGGTTGGTTTCGTAATAGTTATTGTCGGCGTTGTAGCGCATCAGGGAATGGTCGTCGCAGTTGTAGTTGTTGAACTGCCCTACGATATAGACGTTTTGGTCGAGAAACGGCATCTTGTCATAGTTCTGGTAGGTGAAATGCACCATGCCGTAATCGCCTTGGAACGACGGCGTAATCTGTTCGGATGCCTTGATGAAAAAGAACCCGTTGTAGTCCTGGTAAGGCAGGTATTGGGTGTTGCTCCTTTCGCGGTCAGTCTTGGCAAAGACTTTAAAAGGCGTGGCGTTTTGGTCAATCGCGTCGATGCGGTCACTGACAAAACGGAAACTGGTAAGGTCGAGCCAGCGGTATTCCTTGCCTGCCGGGATGGTGAAATCCTGTTCCCCATTGTATTCGTAAGTGTTGCTGCGAATAAAGGAAGGCTGCGCGCCGGTGACGGCGGCATCCCAACGAAAATTTTTCAGTACGATGACTTTTATCTGTTGCTCCGGATTGGCGATTTGTAAAGCGGCGACATTGAGCGAAAACTGGAGTTTTTGGTGTGTGCGCATTTTTTCCGTATCGTAAGGCCGCTGTAACGCCATGCTGACATTGACTTTGCTGTCCACGACCATTATCCTTCGCGAGAAAGCCAGTTGGGACGTGTCGCCGTTGAGGAAGACTTTGAGGATATAGTTGCCGCTGACTTTGGGTGCCATATTGGACTCCGGAAATGTCAACGTATAATGCGTGTAGTGCGTCGTGGCGATGGACGACATTTTGTAGTTGGTGATGCGGTTGGACGTATAGCCTTGGATAAAATCAAAACTGCTCAACTGTGCTGGAGACCAGTCTATATTGCAGAGTTGGAACGTGTAATTGTAGTTCTTGACGTCCGCGTCGAGGTCGTCAAATTCCAAGGAAAGTGCATTGAGGCTGCCCAGGCTATACATGGGATAGCTGGTCGGGCTGCCCGATGTACAAAGGATAACGCCGTGGATATTGGGCATCCGGTTTTCGTCCTGCGCGCGCAAGAATGTTGGTAAGAAAAAGAAAAAGAAAAGAATGAATATCGGTTTCATGTTGTTTCTAAGTAAAAAGGTAAAAGTATAAAGTAAAAAAGAGCAAAGGCTAAAATGGAGTTTAGGACATTGGAGAGAATGGATTTTCAGCTGTCCTATTTTTTCCGACAGTTCGTCGCTGGCGCACGCGTGTCGCATGTGCTTCCGCATCTTAAAACATTGGCGGTACGCGTGCGATAACGAAAATACTCTTTCATACATTGTATATAATTTTTCCCATCCAAATAAACGAAAAAAACAGCATCGAAGTATTTGATTTTGCCAAAAAGCGTTAGGCTCGTAGTTTTACCTTTTTAAAAACCAATATGAACGTAGCCACTTTTATCGCTGGTCGCATCGCCTTCAACAGGCAAAAGTCGTTTTCGCGGTTTATCATCCGTTTGGCGACCGCGGCGACGGCGTTGAGCGTGGCGGCGATGATTGTGACGGTCTGCTTTGTCAATGGTTTCCAAAATGCCATCAGCCAAAAAGTGTTCAGCTTCTGGGGACATCTCCGCGTGCAGGAATACGAACCGAGCAAGGCGATACTCGCCGAGGAAACGCCCATCGTTACCAACGACAGCATCGTCCAAATCCTGCACAACAATCCGCAAATCGCTCACTACCAGCCTTTTGCCACCAAGTCCGCCGTCCTGGAAAAAAAGAAGGAAATCGAAGGGCTGCTCATCAAAGGCGTAGACAAAAGCTATGGCTTCAACAATCTCGCGCCTTTCCTGAAAGCGGGCAGATGGCTACAGTTCGACACGGCGCGTGCGTATAGCCGTGATATCGTCATTTCGCAACCTATTGCCAACGAACTCAACATAAAAGTCGGCGATTCCGCCAACGTCTATTTCATCTCAGGTGAAAGTACCAACACCGTCGCGCGCCGGATGTACGTCTGCGGCATCTACAAAACGGGCATCGAGGAATATGACAAACTGTTTGCGATAGCCGATATCCGCCTGATACAAAAAGTGAGCGGCTGGGACCAAGGAATGATTGGCGGTTACGAAGTCATACTGAAAGACTACCGCCAGATGTATGCCGTGAGCGACGAACTGTACAACGAACTGCCAGATGCGTGGATTAGCCGCACGGTTAGGGATGTGTACCCGAGCATATTTGACTGGCTGGACATACAGGACGTCAACCGCAACGTGGTTTTTGTCGTGATGTCCATCGTCGCCGTCATCAACCTGATTACCTGTCTGCTGATATTGGTGTTGGAGCGCACGCAGATGTCGGGTGTGTTGCAGGCGTTGGGCGCGCCCAATTTTGTTTTGCAAAGGATATTTCTGTACTATGCGGCGATTATCGCGTTGCGCGGCATCCTGTATGGATTTGTTGTCGGCGTTGGACTTTGTCTGTTGCAGCAATATACCGGACTGCTCAAGCTGGACGAGAGTTCGTACTATGTGTCGGTCGCGCCGGTCAGTATTGTATGGTGGCAGATATTGGCAATATGTGTAGTGACTTTTCTCGTTTGCTTTCTTGCCTTAGTTTTGCCCGCCTATTTTGTCAAAAGCGTGAAACCTGTGAAGGCGATTGCTTTTAATTAATTTGATAATTTGGTGATTTGATAATGAATATCATACATCTCAAATCATAAATCATAAATACAATGCGCCAAAAACCGATACATCCGGCTTTGCAACCTTATCTGGAAGGACAAGTTATACTGCTGGACAAACCGCTGCACTGGACTTCCTTTGATGCTATTCGCAAGATACGCCGATTGACGGGAGTCAACAAAGTCGGACATGCTGGCACGTTGGACCCTTTGGCGACGGGGCTTTTGATCATCTGCACGGGAAAGTTTACCAAACGCATCAACGAATACATGGCGCAGCGTAAGGTCTATACCGGAACGATTACGATAGGTGCGTCCACGCCGACCTACGACTTGGAAAGCGAACCCGAAAATTTCAAGGATTACAGTTTTGTGGATGACAGTCTGTTGCAAGAAAAACGGTCGTCTTTTGTCGGCGAGATACAGCAAGTGCCGCCCATACATTCCGCCATCAAGCAAGGCGGGAAACCTGTCTATCTCGCGGCACGCAAAGGCGACGACGTCAAGTTGGAACCGCGTCCGGTTACGATTTATTCGTTTGGGTTGACGTGCGTGGAAATGCCGCGTATTGATTTTGAAGTGGCTTGTTCGACGGGAACGTATATCCGTTCCTTGGCGAATGATTACGGTGCTGCCCTTGGCACGGGAGGTTATCTCAGCCAACTCCGCCGCACGCAGATTGGAGATTTCAACGTGGCAGATGCGATGACCGTGGAAAGTTTCGAGGCGCATATCGCCCAGCTCAAACAGGACTGGGAAGAAAAAAATCCATCAACCGTTGGAAAATAAAGGCAAATACAGTTACCTTTGCGTCCCACTTTAAATACTTGTCTCCGTAGCTCAGTTGGTAGAGCAACTGACTCTTAATCAGTGGGTCTGGAGTTCGAGCCTCCACGGGGACACTTGGAAAAAGCCTTGAACACATTTGTTTTCAAGGCTTTTCCTTTTCTTAGGTAAACCAGCATTTTTATTAACGTTAACAGTGCCGTTAACAGTTTTTGTTGGCGGCATCGTTCCAAAACATTAATCAAAAATGTTAAGACAGCAGACAAACAACAAAACCCTAATTGCTAGTAGATGCAAGGTTTCCAATTTTTCGGTATCTCCGAAGGACTGGAAAACCACAAAAATCCACACCGGGACAGGGTACATTTCCTACGGCTTTTACGACTTGATGTTTTTACTCTCGCAGGCAAAACCCGATTATGGTTTTCTTTCAAAACGTTGTGGCATGGACAATTTGCAGGAGTTTAAGGACGCAACGAACGAAAGGCTTAAAACGGTAGACCCGAAAGTAAAACAAAAAGATTTTGAGCATCTTTTGTTCAACAGGAGAATTAGTGAAAAGATTTTGCGTTTCGGCAATTTTATAAATGCACTGAAAGATTAAAGTCGAATTTTATTCGCAAAGCATGTATCAAACAAAAAAGCGGTCATGAAATTGGTTTCATGACCGCTTGGTTTCCAGCTCCTCAGACAGGACTTGAACCTGTGACCCTCTGATTAACAGTCAGATGCTCTAACCAACTGAGCTACTGAGGATTCTACCTTTTCACCGAAAGGAGTGCAAATATAGGATGGTGGGTATAATCCTCCAAAAAAAGAGATATTTTTTTATCTTTAGAGCCACTTAAACGCCATTTCCCCTTTGTTTCCAATACGTTATGGGATAGTCCTTAGGATTATGGTAGTGGGTGATGAAAAGACCTTTTGATGGTACCGATAGTTGTCAAACTTCTGGTCTTCCCTCCAAAAAAAGCGTTTTTCTTTAGATTGTCCACCCTCCCGCAATCCCATATTCCAAACCGCGCAACTCCGCCAAACCTCTCAGACGGCCGATGGCGCTATAACCCGGATTCGTCTTTTTGTGGAGGTCATCGAGCATCTGGTGTCCATGGTCGGGGCGCATCGGGATACTTCTTTGCTGTTGCTGCATGATGGCAAACACGTTTTTGACGACGGCGTACATATCGGTGTTGCCGTCCAAGTGGTTGGCTTCTGTGAAGTTGCCATACGCATCCGAACGTACATTGCGCAAATGAAGGAAATGGATGCGGTCGGCAAACTGTTCTACCATTTTGGGTAAATTGTTGTCTGGACGCACGCCAAATGAACCCGTACAGAAACACACACCGTTGCTCTTGTTGGGCATGGCATCAAACAGTTGCTGCACCATCGCGGCGGTGCTTACAACCCTCGGTAGTCCAAATATCGGAAAAGGTGGGTCGTCGGGATGTATCGCCAACTGCAATCCCAATGCATCGCATATCGGCGTTATTTCTTGGAGGAAATAAATCAAATGCGCTTGCAGTTTGGCACTATCGATACTATTGTAACTGTCCAGAGCCTGCTGGAACTGTTGCAGCGTAAAGCTTTCCTCGCTACCCGGAAGTCCCGCGAGGATATTGATTTGGAGTTGTCTTTTTTGTTCGTCGGAGTATGTGCCGTACAAGTCGAGACCGCGTTGCAGTTCCTCGTCGGTGTAATCTTTTGAGGCGTTTGGCCTTTTGAGCATGAACACGTCAAAAGCAACGATTGCCGCACGGTCAAAATGTAATGCCTTGCTGCCGTCCTCAAAAGGGTAGGCTAGGTCGGTGCGCGTCCAGTCGAGTATCGGCATGAAGTTGTATGTTATGACCTGGATGCCGCATTGTGCAAGGTTTTGCAGCGATACCTTATAGTTGTCGATATATTGCTGGAAGCCTTCCGTCTGGGTCTTGATGGCATCGTGTACGGGCACACTTTCCACGACTTTCCATTCCATACCTGCATCCTCTATCTGTTGTTTTCTTTTTTCGATTTCTTCGACTGGCCATATCTCGCCGTTGGGAATATGGTGCAATGCGGTCACGACACCTTGGCATCCCGCCTGGCGAATATCGGAAAGATGTACTGTGTCGTCTGGTCCGTACCAGCGCATGGTCTGGTTCATGAAGTATTTCATAATAAAGTAAAAAGGAAAAATGTAGAAATTTTAAAATGGTATATTCAAAATGGACGGATTAATTCTTTAACCTGAATCGCCACTTATCTATCGGTCGGAGTCTGCACCGACTAGTAGTAAAAATGAACACGTATGCCGTCATTCCCGCGAAGGCGGGAATGACGGCATACGTGTTCATTTTTTCCATTGTACATTTCTATTTTTAGTGAAATATGATTTGGATTATAAAAAGGCATTGCATAAAGAACAGCTCTTGAACGAAGCGTTTTTACTTTTCCTAAACGCCACTGTTCGCCAAGAAACCACCGTCCACGATAATCGAAGTGCCGTTGACAAATGCTGACGCATCGCTCAGCAACCAAACCAACGCACCGGAAAGCTCCTCCGGTTGTCCAAAACGGTTGAATGGTGTTTGTCGGTTGATGTCCTGTCCCCGTGATGTCAGGCTGCCGTCCTCGTTGGTGAGTAATGTGCGGTTTTGTTCGGTCAGGAAAAAGCCCGGTACGATTGCGTTGAAGCGTAGTCGGTCTCGGTAACGTTTGGCGGATTCTACGGCAAACCATTTGGTATAGCTTTCGATGGCTGACTTGGCGAGGCTGTAACCCAAAACCCTTGTCAACGCCTTGTGTGCCGATACCGAGGAGATGTTGACAATCGAACCTTTTTTATTGTTGGTCAACATGGCTTTCCCAAATACCTGCGTCGGCAATATGGTTCCAAAAAGATTCAGGTCCATGACGTCTTTCAATGCCTGTATGTCAAGTTCAAAAATATCCCCGCTAGGCTGTACGATCGCGCCTGACATATTGCCGCCCGCAGCATTGACAAGTCCGTCGATGTTTGGAAAATGCGACAATATGGTTGTTTTCGCAGCTTCGAGTTCATCCAGTTTGGTTACGTCCACGGCTAGCCCGATGGCGTTGCCGCCGTTGCTGGATATTTCGTGTGCACGTTCTTCTGCTTTTTGTTTGTTGCGTCCGACGATGACGACATTGGCACCTGCCGCCGCAATCGCTTTGTTGAATGTATAACCGAGTACGCCTGTGCCGCCCGTAACGACGATCGTTTTTCCGGAAAGAGAAAATGGTTGTTGCATTTTAATTTTTTTCTGTACAATCTGTCCCGCTAAGATACAGATTAAGTGGATTTGAGCATTTAGAATTTAGAGCATGGGCGGGAATTTGGAAAACCCGGAAGCAAGGTCTCGATGAATTATGCTAATCAAAGGTTGAATATAAGCAGCAATCGTGGTTTCAACAGATAATCCTGCCGTTTCAGTGCCTGTGTGAGGTCATTGGAATGTGTACTATGAGGTTTCTCCCGCCGGCCAAAAAATCTGTGCGGAGATATTTATATGTACATCTTTATGCAACTTACGGTATGGTGACATTACAGCAACACAAAAAATCCCATCTCGACGAGATGGGACAGTAAAAAATCGGTCGTATCCTACTATTTTTCGGTAGTGGCGGCAGCCGTGTTTTTCTTCAATGCCAGAGACCATTCCGTACTGATGGCACTTTTTTCGATTTTGATATAGCTGCCAGGGCTGACTTCCAACTGGAAGGTGCCGTCTTCGTTGACTCTGTTGATGGTGCCATGGATACCCGCGATGGTTACTACCTTGTCACCTTTCTGGATATTGTCGATGAAGTTTTTCTGTTCCTTTGCCTTCTTCTGTTGCGGACGGATCATGAAAAGCCAGAAAACCAGGACGATACCTACCATGATGATTAACTGGAAGGAGCCGCCACCCTGTCCTTGGCCGCCGCCTGGTGCAGCCATTGCGATTACTGTGTTGATTGCTGTCATTAGAGATTATGTTGTTTATTGAAAAAGGTTTGAGGCGTGAGGTATGCGGGATTACCGTTTTGTACCTAGTCTTACGCCGTTTTTAATTATTTTAATTATTGTTCATTTTTTATCAACGATGTTGCCTTCAAATGAGAGGACAAAGTTGGGGTTGTTTTTGGTATTGGTCGTTACGATGATGCTTTTGTGTACGGTACCCGCCGCACCGTGGTTGGAATCAAAAGTAGCGTTGATATACCCGTCCTTTCCTGGCAATATCGGTTCTTTGGTATAGTCGGCAACGGTACAGCCGCAGCTCGGCTGCACGTTGGAGATATAGAGCGGATAGTCGCCGGTGTTGCGGACGGTGTATTTGAGCTTGACCTGTTCGCCTTTGGTGACAGTTCCAAAGCTTTGCGCGGAATCGACAAATTGTACTTGGGTGTATGCCGCCGTGTCTTTCATCACCAGATTGGGGTCTTGCTGCTTCTTGTGCTTAGCCGTGTTGTTCTTGCAGCTTGCCGACGCTATGGCAGCAAAGAGTATCGTGCCGGTGATATAGTGCTTGATACGCATATCTGTTATTTTTGAAATGATGGACAAATATGATGAAATTCGTTATACTTTTTTATTTATTTCCTGAACTCAATTTTGTGCAATTTATTGGAAGATTCCAAATCTTTGCGGATTCCGTCCAAAATTCCGTTGACAAACTGCCCACTCTGTTCCGTACTGTATTCCTTGGCGATGTCTATATATTCGTTGATGGTGACTTTGGGTGGGATGGTTTCAAAGTACAACAGCTCGGTGACGCCCATTTCCAACAATATCATGTCGATGTGTGCTATACGTTCTGCGTCCCAGTTGCGGAGCTTGGGTTTGATGATTTCGGACAGGTAGGATTTTTTGTCCAAAACGGTTTTCAGGAGTGAGTCGGCATATTCCTGTGTTTCCTTGGTCAATGCTTCGGAAAGCTTCAGACTTTGTGGTTTGTGGAGGATGCCGTTGACGAGCTTGTTGAGCAATTCCGCGTCGTCCCTGAAAGATGGGAAATTTTCGTCGACAAACTCCAGAAAGTCGTCGTCGGTAAACATCAGGTCGGAGAAAATAAATTCCAGAATGGCGATTTCTTCTTTCTTGGTGCGTCCATCTTCGGCGATGTAGGCAAGGTATTCTGGCGTGGCGACGAGTTTTTGGTAAGTTTTTTTGATAAGCTCACGACCTTCCTCGTTGAGGTTGGGCCTGTACTGTTCGACCGCAGACTTGAAAGACGTATTTTCCAGCAGTTTCCAAACGATTTCGTTGCCGGCGAGTTTGATGTTGACGTTGTGGTCTTCGGAGGACTTGAGATTTTTTGAGGCGCGGTATGCCGCGTCCACTTCCGCATAACGGCTCACTTCTGTAAGGAAATACAACAAATAGGTCATCAATTCGCGGGTATTGTCCAGCAACTTGTTCAGAGACCTAACGGGAATTTTTTTGTCAGCCCCATCGTCGATGCTGTCGATGGAATAAAGTACCTGCATTGTCTTGATACGTACACTTCTTCTGCTTATCATGTATAAAAGAGCTTTTAGGGCGGCAAAGGTAGGAGAAATAATGGAAAAGTAGTCAGTCGTCAGCGGTCAATCGCCAGCAATGGTTAAGTCGAAAGTGAAAAGTACTTAACGCTGATTGCCTGATGCTTGACACAAAACCATCCACATTATCTGTTTTTAGGCTGACAACAGCCAACACTTGATTGAAATCATAATATCCGCGACTGGCTGCTGACGACTGTTGCTCACGCCATCGTGGGATGCTTGAGGTGCCGCAATATATGGTTGACCGTAGTACCCACTTCGTCGCTGATGGGAACGGTAAATACGTCTTTTTCTTCCTTGTCGGGTTCTTGCAGTGCGGCAAACTGGCTTCGTAGGAGTTCGGAAGAGAGCCAGTGGTGTTTACGGTTGGCGTTTCTTTTGATGAGCGTGTCGAGGTCGGCTTGCAGATAGACAAATTTGGCGTTGGTGATACAGCCCCGCAGGATGCTGCGGTATTTTTTCTTGATGGCGCCACAGGCGACGACACAGTCCTCGCCCGTGGCGTTTTGTTCCATAACCGTCGTGCATATTTTGGACATCCACTGCGCACGATCTTCCTCGGTCAGTGGGATTTTTTTTGTCATCTTTTCGAGGTTGGATTTGGGTTGGAGGTTGTCGCCATCGACAAAAACGTAATTGAGCTGTTCTGCCAGCGTAGCGCCGATGGTAGACTTCCCACTGGAGGAGACCCCCATGACAATGATGCATTTGCGGTTCATATTCATCTGTTTTTGGTAGGCACGGGAAACGTTGCCTTGTCAACAATACGGTTTTGCAGGCATGCGGTCAATCGTTGTAAATGTGTTGGCGTATGGTATAAATCGCTATCGATTCTCAAATAGCCTGCGTTTGCACGTCTAAAGGTAAAAAGATGCAACGAGATGTGCAAATGTTTGTTGGGTTGTCCACTGCTTTAGCGGTGGGTAGGGTGAAAAAGAAAGGCTCCCGGGATACGCAAAGCCCGAATTGTATCCCTGCCCGCGGGTGTATGTGTGTCAAGTATGTCAATGAGGGTTCCTTATTGATGTGAATGAAGCGTTGAAACATCGCAGCCATTCAATATAGTAAGTTCCAATCCCCGATTCGTGTCATCGGTAATGCTGTTTATCGGTAGTAGCCCTTACCGGCCAATAGGATTGAAAACGCCGCCGTGTTTCTAGTTTTGATTTTTTTAGTCAATTACTTCCACACCCGGATGTGCGGCTTTGTTAAATTCAAACTGTGACGCGTCGACGGCGACATTGGTTTTGATGTTGGACAGTTGGAAAAAAGTTGTGTTGCCGCTCTTGTCGAGGACGGATGCCTTGGATATCATGTTTCTGGACTTGTCCACGTAGAGGTCGATCTGCTTGAAATTTTTGCGGAGATCGGTGGGTGTCAGCAATATATGGCATTGCCCGCCGGACTGCGAAACCAGTTTGTAGTTGAAGTCCGTAGCCGAAAACGAGCCCGTCAACAGCTTGTCGGGATTGATGCCCGCGCCTGAGGCAGACGGCGTAGAGACATTGACTTCGTTGGCACTTTGATCGTAGTTCCACAGGGTTGCGCCGTTGCTGATGATTTCGTTGTCGCCCTGCGTGATGTGGTATCTGTTGCCGCTGACGACGAGCTTGCCCTGGGCTGCGCCCTGGGATTCGCCTTTTCGGTTTTTGACGGCGTAGGAAAAATTGGCGGTCGCGCCTTTCGAGTTTTTGATATTGGAGCTTACCCTGTCCAGCACGGCTTTGGCGGCTGGGTCTTTTTGCGCCCAGGAAATCTGAAAAAAAGCAAAAGCAGTGACCAGTAACGCGTATATTTTTTTCATCTGTATATCTTTTCGGTACAAAACTACGAATCCATTTACGGGAATCGTCCAAAAAATTGGATAGAAAAATTGATGCCCGACGACGTTGCCTGTCGATATTTATGGAAATATTAACGTCCCGACACCCAAATCGAAAATTCTCCTTTCTATATTGCCGGATTAAATGTAATTTTGCCCTCTTTACGAAATGAATCTGATGAAAATCATTGTTCGACTTTCTCTTTTGGCGATACTCTTTTGTTCGTGCGCAGGTAAGTACACCAAGCTGCTCAAAAGCTCCAACAACGAGTTGAAGTATAAGACAGCCAACCAGTTTTATGACAAAAAGCAGTGGAGTAAGGCCCAACAGTTGTACGACAATATCATGTCCTATATGCGCAATACGCCGCGTTATGAAACGATGTACTATCGCTATGCCTATTGTGCTTTTTATCAGAAAGATTACATGAATGCAGAGCAGTTGTTCAAGACTTTCACGGACAATTTCCCCACTTCGCAGTATATGGAGGAGATTTCGTTCTACAGGGCTTTCTGTTTTTATAAACAGTCGCCCAGGGCAGAGTTGGACCAGACGCCCACGCAGAAGGCGATGGCGACCTATCAGGAATTTGTCAATACGTACCCCAATTCTTCCCGAGTGGCGCAGGCCAACGACTATATCAAAGCCTGTATGTCCAAACTGGAGGAAAAGGAATTTCTCAGCTGCAAACTATACTATGACATGGGTATTTACAAGTCGGCCCACGTCACGTTTCAGTTGCTGATGGACGACTATCCCGAATCCATATACACGGACAAATACCTGCTGTACAGTGTGGAATCTATGTACCACTATGCCAAAATGAGCTTACCGGAACACCAACTGGAACGTTTCAACACGGTGAAATCCGAATGTGACGATTTTGAAAACCGATTTGCCAACAGTCCTTTGATAGACAAGGTAAAGGAGTACCAAAAATTATCAGATAACGCGATAAAAACGATAAAAGATGAGCAAGCTAAGGAAGCAAATAAGTCCTAATACCCCGACCGTCATACAGACGCGCAGCCTGGTGGCTATCAAGGAAGAAACAGGAAATCTCTATGAATCCATAGCGATTATGTCCAAGAGGGCCAGCCAGATCAACATCGCGCTGAAGGAAGAACTCCACAGCAAACTGGACGAGTTTGCCTCGCATACCGACAGCCTGGAAGAAGTACACGAAAACAAGGAACAGATTGAAATCTCCCGTGCCTACGAACGTATGCCCAACCCCGCGTTGCTGTCCATACAGGAGTTCTTAGAGGACAAAATCTACTTCCGTAAGAACGAGGACGAGGACTTGTTCCGATAGGCTTTCGCCGGTTCGGATGTTACGGTTTTACATATAATTGCCACCTCACAATCGTGCGGTGGCTTTTCTTGTTTTTATGAAAAAAAGTATAGATACAAAATCTGACGATCGAATACGGGCATTCGTCCCGGCATTTTCTATTTTTGTCTTTTACGTATACTCCCCAAGGTATAAAAAGCACGAGACCTATTTTACTTTTGACTTTGCATTATGGTAGCAGGAAAAAAAATATTGATTGGTATTACAGGCAGTATCGCGGCCTACAAAATCATCCAGCTCGTCCGCTTGCTGAGAAAGTCCGGTGCGGAAGTGAAGGTAGTGATGACGGTTACCGCATCGGACTTTGTGTCGCCGTTGGTGTTGGAGACGCTTTCGGGCAACAAAGTTTTGCAGGCATTGTCCGACGCTTCGACTTGGAGCAACCATGTGGTGCTTGGACGTTGGGCCGATCTGATGTTGGTTGCTCCAGCCAGTTGCAATACGATTGCCAAAATGGCCAATGGCCAGTGCGACAACCTGTTGTTGGCGGCGTACCTTTCCGCGACCTGTCCCGTGTGGGTTGCGCCCGCGATGGACGAGGACATGTGGAAACATCCCGCGACAAAAAACAATATTGCCAAGCTCCAGTCATACGGCAACCGTGTATTGGATGTGGAAGAGGGGGCGCTGGCAAGCGGTCTTTTCGGTCCAGGCCGCATGGTGGAATCGGAAGATTTGCTGACCGAAATCGAAGTTTTTTTCCGTGACGGTCGATTTGTGGGCAGGAAAGTGTTGATTACGGCCGGTCCGACATACGAAAATATCGACCCTGTGCGTTTCATCGGCAACCACTCTTCCGGCAAGATGGGATTTGCTTTGGCGGAGGCTTTTTACCTGCAAGGCGCGGAAGTCGTGTTGGTTGCGGGCCCTGTGTCTATTGCGACAAAATACAAAGGCATCCAACGCATCGACGTTACCTCCGCCGCAGAGATGTACGACGTGGTGCATCAGCATTTTCCGCAGACGGACATTGCGGTACTGTCCGCTGCCGTCGCCGACTTTTACCTTCCCGAAAAGTCCGACAAAAAAATAAAGAAACAACCCGGTGTGCATGGATTGGACTTGCATCTTGACGAAACCAAAGATATATTGGCATCCTTGGGCAAAACAAAAAACGCATACCAGATCGTCGTCGGCTTTGCCCTTGAAACCAACAATGAACTGGAAAACGCCACGAAAAAACTGCGTTCCAAAAATGCAGACATGATTGTCCTTAACTCGATGCAGGACACTGGCGCGGGCTTTGGGACCGACTCCAATAAGGTAACTTTACTGTTTGCGGACGGAGAAACGCTTGCCACGCCGGTATTGAGCAAAAAAGAAGTGGCGGAGCTGGTAGTGGGTGAGGTGGGGAAAATGGTGGGTTAGGTTTGCTGTAGCTTGTTGGAGGATTTAAAATATTGTAAGTTTACCGAATGGAATATTGGAAAGAGATAAATAATAAATTGAAACCTTGGGTTGATACCGATCTGGATAAAACGGTGGTTGACCTTTTTGCGGGTTGCGGTGGATTGTCTCTTGGGTTTGAAGCCAATGGATTTAAAACCATTGGTTATGAAATGGATGAAAATGCCTCAAACACTTATAATAAAAATCTTTTAGGAAAATGTATAACAGGAAAATTATCGCCCGAATCAATCTATCCTAAAGCCAACATCGTAATTGGAGGCCCGCCTTGCCAACCATTTAGCGTTGGAGGAAAGCAACTTGGACTAAAAGATTCGAGAGATGGCTTTCCAGTTTTTCTTTCTGCAATTCGACAACTAAACCCTGAAGTTTTTATGTTTGAAAACGTTCGAGGAATGTTATATAAAAATAAATGGTATTTAAAAGAGGTGATAGACGAACTGGAAAGTTTGGACTACTATATTGATTATGCATTGTTAAATGCGGTTCACTATGAAGTCCCACAAAATAGGGAACGCGTAATCGTTGTCGGTTCAAAACAAAAAATCAAATTGCCAAACCCAATCCGCAAAACGGTTACGGCAGGAGAGGCGTTGGGTAAATTGGCATTTGAATTTGATGCAGATTCTAAATTTTTCACGGAATCTATGGATAGATATGTTGCCAATTACGAAAAAGCGTCAAAATGTGTAAATCCAAGAGATTTGTATTTAGATAGACCTGCCAGGGCCTTGACTTGCAGAAATCTTGCAGGTGCTACAGGAGATATGCACCGAGTGCGTCTAAAAGACGGAAGAAGAAGGAGAATTACAGTTAGGGAAGCGGCAAGACTTCAGAGTTTTCCCGATTGGTTTGAATTTCAGGGAACTGAAACGCATCAATTTACGCAAATAGGCAATGCCGTAGCGCCGAATTTTGCATATCATTTAGCAAAAAACATAAAAACCCACCTTATGGGAACTTCTACTGAGGATTACCCTGTAATTGAATCTGAGCAACTTAAATTATTTGAAAATGAAGCAGTATCTCAGTACAGATAGTTCAAAAACATTTAGTGAAAAAACAGAAGCTATTCAGGTACTAATCAATACGGCACTTTATATGCTCGAAACTTTTTCAGAAATAAGACTTCTGCAACTTCAAAAATTGACGAAAGGTTGTAAAGCTGATATTGTTTTTGTAACAGCATTTTTGAATCGAGCAAAGTTCAAGCAATTTATGGTAGACATAGCTTGGGAAACCGAAGTATGGATTGCTGACAATCCTGACCATTTAGTACATTTCAATGGAGATAAATTTCTTGGGCCATACAAAAAAGATTAAACCAAAATGACTAAACAATTACACACATATTATGCCTTCATGCTCATTTGTTGCTGCATTTTTATGTCTGTCAATGCCACTCACGCGCAGGAGTTCCAGGCGAAAGTCACCGTGTTGTCCCAGCAGGTTTCCAATACGGTCGCGAAGTCCAATTTTACGACCTTGCAGACACAACTGACCAATCTTATCAACAATCGTGCTTGGACGACAGACAAGTTTTTGCCGCAGGAGAGGATACCGTGTACGTTTATGTTCAATATCACGTCGGCGGACAACCAAGGTTACTGCAAGGCGGTGTTGACGGTGCAGGCGGCGCGTCCAGTTTTTAACGCTAGTTATTTGACGCAGTTGATCAACTACCAGGACAACGACGTTGTGTTTAGATATTTGCCCAACCAGAACATGGATTTCAACGAAAACAGAATCAGCGGTGCCGACCCTTTGGTGTCCAACCTGACCGCGGTTGTTGCTTTTTATCTGGACATGATATTGGGCTACCATTATGCGTCTTTTTCTCCCAATGGAGGAAGTCCTTATTTCAAAAAAGCGCAGAACATCGTTGTCGCTGCGCCACAATCCAATGATATCACGGGTTGGCAGTCTTTCAACAGTAACCGGAACAGGTATTGGATGGTCGAAAATCTCAACAATCCGAGGTACAACGTGATTCCGGCATTTTTGTACAATTATTTCCGCAAGGGGATGGACGGTATGTATGACAACAGGGACGACGCGCAGGCCAATCTCTACCAGGCACTCACATCCTTACAACAGATGAACCGGCAGAATCCCAATTCCATGTTTGTGCAGATGTTTATGCAGCAACGTTATGCCGAGCTTTCCGGTGCGTTCAACAACGCAACACCGGAGCTTAAGTCTTCCGCCAAAGAGATACTTTCTACCTTGGATCCTGCAAATGCTTATAAATACAATAATCTGTAATGAAGAAAACCATATTGTTCGCTTTTATGTTTTTGGGAATGGGTGCTTGTACTTCGGACAAGTTGCCCAAGGATGTCATGACGCCTGATGAGCTCAAATCGGTTTTGTGGGATTTGTTCGTTGCTGGCGAAATGCGGATGTCCGACACGACAACGGCAGTGCGCCTGCATCTGAAAGATTCGGCAACCTCGTCGTTTAACTATGTGTTGCAAATCCATAAGCTGGGCAAGGACGCCTTTATGCACAGTTTTAAATATTATCAGAGGCATCCTGACCAGCAGAACATATTGATAGACACGCTGATTGCCTATAACGACCGACAGGTAAAATTGTATGAAAAGAGGATCCTTGTCAAGGATTCCCTCAACGGGAAAAAACCCGACACGGCAAAACGCGTCGATCCCAGTGCCGTAGAGGATGCTGCAAAAAAAGATACACTTGGGAATGATACTGCCAAGCTGTTAAGCTTGCCCAAACAGCTACCTCCGAGGTTGCCTAATGAGAGGATGAAGTCGAAAGTCAAGAGTCCCGACAAGCCTAAATTAGAAGCGTATTAGACGAGGGAGCGTCTCAGCAATAAGACGAGCAACGTGTTTGGGAAAGGTATGAATACTGTTTTTGGACGCGTTTCTCTTTTGTATATGAACGGACTATACGGTTTCGCTAGGTGGTGTGCCGTCCCGCGAGTTTTGCGTGAGTGCAGAACTGGACGACGACAGCAAGCGGTACCCGATAGGTTAATTATTTGTGCGGTATATGCTTTTTAGAGAAAAAAGCCACAGATGATAAAACATCAAATCTGCGGCTTTTCATTGTATGAATTAAAGATTGAATAAATATATCCTCAATTCATAAATCTAACATTACAATTGCGCTCCTTTTAAGTAAATTGTTTTTCTTAAACGGGTATCTTCCGAAGATTCGCCGACCATGATGATAAAATCACCTTCCTCGACTATTCTTTTATAGTCTTTGCCATACATTGAAAACGCGTCAAGGGGAAGTTTTACAGTGATGTGTTTTTGTTCGCCGGACTTTAGGAAGACGCGCTTAAATTCCTTTAGCCTTTTTTCGTAAGGGACAAGGCTGGCGATGGAGTCTTTTACATAAATCTGTGCGACAGTTTCGCCGTCTTTGCTGCCTGTGTTTTGTACGTCAAACGTAATAGTAACGCTGTCTTTGAGCGGATTGTCTGTTTGGATGGTTTGCAGGTTACTATAATTAAATGTCGTATAGCTCAGGCCAAAGCCAAATGGGAATTGGAATCCGGAAACTGCCGCGTTGCCACCTGCGTCATCGGAAAGTTTGTGTGGAAAAGTCAACGGAATCTGTCCTACGTCTTTTAAGATCGGAACGCACAGCTTGGCTCCGGGATTATAGTCGCCAGCCAAGATGTCGGCAATTGCTTCGCCCGTCCTTTCTCCTAAATAAAAAGTTTCCAGCGCGGCATCTACCTTGTCATAGACAAATCCCATGCTTGCCGGTCTGCCGCCGACATGTATCAATATGCATGGTCTGCCTGTCGCGATAACGGTGCGTGCCAATGCTTCTTGATGTCCCGGAAGCCCAATGTTGGCGCGGCTTTTGGATTCCCCAACGGTTTTGTCGTTGTCGCCCAGGACCAACAAGACAACGTCCGAACGATTCGCTATCTGTACCGCAGAATCTATCATTTGTTTTTCTTTTTCCTCCAAAGGAAAATCTTCCGCGTCGCTTAACGGAAAATGCGGGTCGGTATGGTTGATGCCTTTGGCGTAGTGGATTGTTGTGGTTGGGGAAAATTTCTTTTCAATACCGTCAAACACGGTAATCATCGGGCCGTGCACGGGACCATAACGCGAATACAGCGATTTCAGTTCTTTTGCATTGGGGCCGATGACGGCGATGGATTTGTATTGCCCTTTTTGTAAAGGCAAAATATTGTTTTTGTTTTTTAGCAATACAATGCTTTTGTGTGCGGCTTCCAGTGCCAAGTCCTGTGCTTCTTTGTTGTGGATGATTTCCACGTTTGGCACCGTGTTTTTTGGGTCGAAAAGTCCCAGTTCAAATTTGACTTTCAGGACTTCGCCGACTCTTTTGTCTAAGTCTTCTTTGGAGAGCAAACCTTTCTGTACCGCGTCTTTTACGGCGGCGATATAGCTGTTGGGCGGGTCAAAATTAGTCTTGACGTTCATGCCGGCGTGCAAAACCATTGCGGCCGCTTCGGTTGCGTCTTTCGCGACGTGGTGCTTGCTGTAAAGGTATTCCCAAGCCTCGCTGTCGCTGACGACATAGCCGGAAAACAGGAAAGCGTTGCGCAGGATTTCCGTCATGAAACGGTAGCTGCCAATGACCGGCTCGCCGTCATAGTCGTTGTAGCTGGCCATCACGCCCTTGGCGCCGGCTTCCTGAAACGCAATGCGGAAAGGCTCTAGGTATATTTCCCACATCTCACGTGGCGTTACCTGTGGATTGGCGCGTACTTCACCGTCGCGCCCGCCAATCGGCACGCTGTACACGGCAAAATGCTTGACAGTGGAAACGATATGATTTTTTTGGAGAGCGGTGATTTGTTGTTTGCCAAGCTGTCCGACAAGATAGGGGTCGCAGCCGTAACTTTCCTCGATGCGTCCCCAGCGCGGGTCCGAAGCCACGTCCAATATAGGTGAATAGACATTGGTGTAACCCAGCGCCTTGGCCTCGCGTCCTGTCACATTGCCAATCCGATAAACCAAGTCACGGTCAAAGGTACATGCCTGCGCGAGCTGCGAAGGGAGATAAGTAGCTTTCATGTGGTTGAGCCCACGGATGCCCTCCGTCGTGAAATCAACCGGGATGCCCAGCCGTGTGGTTTCCATAAACCAATGCTGTATCGAGTCCAGCGCCAGCACATGCGATGCGTAAGGGAAAGCATACAGCGTGTCTTTCCTTAGCCCGGTAAGCTGTTCGTCGATATTGCCGATGCCGTGCCGCCAGATACTGTCTTTCCAGCCAGTATTGGGCAAGCGGTCTTTCAGCACCGCGCCATATCCGTAAAGCGTGCTTAACTGGCCCGCTTTTTCGTCAAGGTCCATCTGCGCGACAAGGTCCGCAACTCTTTTGTTGACAGGTTGTCTCGGGTCTTCGTAAATATCTTTTTTCCCGTTTTTGTTGAGGTCGATATAGTCTTTGTGGTAAATGTTTTTCTGGTTTTGCGCATAAGTAGAAAGCGCACAAACCGAAAAGCATATAAGCGTACTTATTTTCAATATAGATTTTTTTGCGGGCGAAAGATAATGATTAATTTTAGTGCAGCAAATTGACATTTGGTTTTGTATGGGGGACAGAAAATAGACAACCCTTAAACAATGATATCACTAAAAAGCCAAACGTCTGACACCAAATGTTACGTGATTTAATTGCTTTCGGCTAACAGCCATTACCTATATTGTCAATAATATCCATTCAACATAATGATGGCTTATGAAAGAATTGCTAACACTATGGATGTGCCTGGTATCTGCAATATATGCAGATGCGCAATTCCTTTTAGGAGAGGATTTTGATTTTTCGGGAAATGTAAGCGGTGTCAATGGATGGGTTACTTCGAGTGGGACAACCAATCTTATGCAGACAACCGTACCCGGGCTGAGCTTCCAAAATTATATAGGTTCCGGTGTGGGCAATGCCGTCGCCGTGAACGGTGTTGTCGGGGAAGATGTTTTTAAAACATTTACGGCTCAAAGAAAGTTGTATTATAGTTTTATGGTTAAGGTCGTGCAGAATAATACTTCTGTAAAGACTGACTATGTTAGTTTTTTCGGTAAAACGCAGGGTGCGGGAGTTGGTGGAGGTCTTAACGGGAACTATTTTGCGCGGATTGCCATTCAGACATTAGGTGACGGTACTTGGAATATCGGGACGTCCAATTGGAGTCTGGGAAATGCAACCTACCGGCCTGTTTATAGTACGACCATTTTTCAAAACAGCCAGACTTATGCGGTCGTCGTTGCGCTCGATATGGACGACAATTATAAAATTCAGATTTGGGTGAAAGAGAGCGATTTCCCAGTGAATGCAGTTGATGCCGGAAGCCCTGATGTTGTTTTTTCCGGCGCGCCCAATACCGCAGCATTGCCGACCAGTGTCGATGCGATCGGATTGCGGCAGTCTACATCAAGTCCAAGTGTCGTGATGGACGGACTCCGCGTGTTCACAACCTGGGATGCGCAGGTCTTGCCGCTGAAGCTATTGTCCATCAAAGGTTGGAGCGACAACAATAAAAATGTACAGCTGGAATGGGTTGCCGCACACGCGGTCAACGTCAGCCATTTTGAAATCGAGAAAAGCACAGATGCCAAAAAATTTCAATATAGTGCAAGCGTTCCGTGCATCAACCAAGCAAGTAATCGCACGTATCACCATACAGACTACAATGCCTATAGCTCTCCTATATTTTACCGGTTAAAAATCGTGGATTTGGATGGTAAATACGATTATAGCTCTGTCGTCCGTGTATTTTCCCAAAATGCTACGACGATAAAAATCGGAATGTTGGGTGGCAAAACTATTCGCGTGTTCCATCCGCAAACACTCAAGTCGGGAATGATAAAGGTATTGGATTTTAATGGCACAGTCCGAAAGCTTGTTCCCGTTACTGTCGGGGTTACAATGACACAGCTTCATCTGTCTGAACTGCCATCCGCAACATACATTCTCATTATGGAGCAAGACGGTAAGTCCGGCAGTGAAAAATTCTTTTTACAGTAGGACCATTGAAGTCAAAAGGCAACGGCAAAACACGTAAACTAGCGCACCATGGTAAGTATTCCCACCGATGACGTTCGCGGTAATTTATTTTTACTTTTGCCTTTTTATTTTACGTATGTCTATCCAGAATAAAACATTGTCGTCGGGGCAAGTATTGTTGATGGCTGCTACGGCAGGCGTTTCCGTTGCCAATATTTATTACGTACAACCGATACTCAGATATATATCCAAACAATTCGGCGTGGGCGATGCGGCGACGGGTTCGCTGTCGATGCTGTCCCAGATTGGTTATGGTTTGGGGTTGTTTTTCCTGATACCGTTGGGCGACAAGCTGAGCCGCAAAAAGCTGTCGCTTACTTTATTGTTTTTGCTGGTATCCACAACGTTGGGAATAGCTTATGCACGGTCCTTTCCGATGTTGATGGGATTGAGCGTGCTGGTTGGTATATTGTCCGTGACGCCGCAGATTCTTATTCCGTTGGCGGCTTATATCAATGCGGAAACACGTGGCAAAACCGTCGGTACGATACTGAGCGGCTTACTGATTGGCATATTGGGAGCGCGCGTATTGAGTGGCTGGGTTGCCGCACATTGGGGTTGGACGACGGTATATAAAATTTCGGGTGGATTGTGTTTTGTCTTGTTGCTGTTGCTGCAAAAGTATTTGCCGGATTTGCCGAGCACGTTTTCGGGTAATTATTTTTCGTTGTTGCGGTCCACTGTTTTGCAGATGAAGAAACATGCATTGTTGCGCGAGGCATCGTTGATGGGTGCATTGTTGTTTGGTACATTTTGTTCGTTCTGGACGACCATTACGTTTTATCTAAGCGGTGAACCCTATCATTATGGCTCGGCTAAAATTGGTTTGTTTGGTCTCGTCGCGATTGCTGGAGCATTGCTGGCGCCGTTGGTCGGGCGCGTTGCGGACAGAGGAAAAGTGCGGCTGGCATTGAAGTTGAGCGCGGTGATGGCGCTTGGGAGTGCCTTTTTGTTTCGGTGGTATTCTTTTTCCTTGGTGTGGCTTATCGTGGCGATTGTATTGCTGGATATCGGTGTGCAGGGCGCGCAGGTGTCCAACGCAGCAAGGATTTACAGTCTGGACAAGGAATCGGGCAGCCGCATCAATACGGTGTATATGACGAGTTATTTTTTGGGAGGTGCGAGTGGGACGGCAGTGGGACTTTATTGCTGGTCACACGGTGGCTGGGCGATGGTCGGCAACCAGATGGTTGTCTGGAGTGCGTTGGCATTGCTCACGATTTTTTTTGGAGAAAGGATATTGGAGAAGAAAAAATGATTTGAACCATTAAGAACTTAATTGTTTCTACTTTTGCCTTTTTATTTTTACTATGACCGTATTGTTTTTTTCCCTTATTGTATTGATTGGAGCAGTTGCGGCCGGTCTGGTCGGCTCGCTGACGGGACTTGGCGGCGGTGCGGTCATCATACCGTTGTTGACGGTTTTGTTGGGAGTTGACATCCATTATGCGATTGGGACGGCATTGGTGTCGGTCATTGCCACGTCGTCGGGTTCGGCAGCCGCTTATGTCAAGGAGGGCATCAGCAATATCCGTTTGGGGATGTTTTTGGAGATTGCGACCACGGTAGGCGCGGTCCTTGGAACGGTCGTTGCGGCTTTTGTACCCACCAACGTGGTGGCGGTCGTATTTGGTATTGTGTTGATTTTCAATGGTATCAATTCTCTTTTGAAAAAAGAAGCCAACAAAGTGCAGGCTTCTAGCAAACTGGCGGTCTGGCTCAAGCTGCCGGGCACCTATCCTACCCCAAAAGGTATGGTTAGTTACGGCATTGTCAATGTCGTGGGCGGTTTCCTGATGATGATTGTCGCTGGGATATTGTCCGGTTTGTTGGGTATTGGTTCAGGTGCGTTTAAAGTCATCGCGATGGACAATATCATGAAAGTGCCGTTCAAGGTGTCCACGACGACCAGTAATTTTATGATGGGCGTCACGGCGACGGCGAGTGCGGTCGTGTATTTACAGCGTGGTTATATTGAGCCTGGGCTGTGTATGCCCGTGGTGATTGGCGTGCTGCTCGGCGCGATGCTGGGTGCCAAGATTTTGTTGCGTTCCAAGGTGAAAAACCTGCGCTTGTTTTTTGCCGTGGTGATTATGCTGCTGGCAGTGAACATGATATACAAGGGGTTGAGGTAGGAGAGGAGACCAAAAGACGGAGGACGGAAAGTCCGAAGTCGGAGGTCAGTTGTCATGGCTTTCGGTATTCCAGACTTCCAGACTAAAATTTTAAATTTTGATAAAAGACACAGACATTCAGATGGCTATCAGCAAGGTGCTACGTTACGGCGTGTACCTGGCTCTGTTGTTTGCCGGAATTGGAGGCATCGTGTACCTGTATCGCCATGGAAGTGAACAGGTGGGCAACCAATACGTACAATATATGGAGCATGACGAGGCTTTTTTTGATTATGTGCGCCAGATGTTTGCGGGTATTTTTGCGGGGAAAGGGCGTGATGTTATCAAACTGGGCATCATCGTACTGTTTGCGACACCGACGGTGCGGATATTCTTTTCCTTGTTGGGATATGTTTTGGAAAAAGATAAGCTGTATATTGTGGTCACTTTGATTGTGCTTGCGGTCATCACGGTAAGTGTCATGGGTGGGCTGGGTTAGGTTTAAAAGACGATTGTTAACAAAGTAATAAGTTTTTTGGAGAAAATTCCCGATTTAGATATGTTTTTCATCGCAATGACTGTATCTTTGCGCCAAATTTTGAAAAATTATGGTATCTAAAAGCTTGAAATCATTACTGGTATTAGCTTTTACGGTTTTTATGGTATCTGTTTCCATTTCCGCAAAAGCGGAAGGAAAAGAGAAAACCAAACAGGAAGAGGCATATGATGCGGGCAAGTCCATCATCGGTCACATTCTTGATGCACATAGGTTTCATATTTTCAGTTTTGGCCAGGAGCATTTTGGCTTGCCGTTGCCTATAATATTGTATTCCAAGGAAGATGGGCTGAAAGTTTTTTCGGCATCCCATTTGGAACACTTGGAAGAAGGTGAAAGCTATGAAGGGTTCCGCTTTTCAGACGAGGAGGGTTCCGATATCGAGGGCGTATTGCCCAATGGTGAAAAAGATTCGAAAGTAGTCGTCTATTCTTCCCTTTTGTCTTTCCAGCAGGACGCTCCGGCAGGTGCGAAAAAAGTGTATGATTTTTCCGTCACCAAAGGCGCAGCGCAGTTGATATTTGCGTCCGTGTTGTTGATTGTCATCATGCTTGCAATTGCCAAAAAATACAAAAAAGACGGTTCCCAAAAAGCACCGAGCGGTTTCCAGAATGCCGTTGAACCTGTCATCACGTTCGTAAGGGACGACGTAGCCAAACCCTATCTGGGACACAACTACGAAAAATACATGCCGTTTCTTTTGACCGTGTTTTTCTTCATATTGATTAACAACCTGCTCGGGTTGATTCCCGGGTCGGCCAATGTTTCCGGTAATATTGCGTTTACGTTTGTCTTGGCGGTGATTGCCTTTTTGGTGATTATTTTCAGTACGACCGGCAAGTTTTGGGGGCATGTTTTCTGGTTTCCGGGCGTGCCGGTTCCAGTCAAGCTGTTAATGATTCCAGTAGAGTTGTTGGGCTTGGTCATCCGCCCTGCTGCATTGATGATACGTCTTTTTGCCAACATGACGGCAGGGCATATCGTGATATTGAGCTTTGTTTCCTTGATATTTATCTTCGGTCGTATGAGCCCGGCGGTAGGTTACGGATTTTCGCCTATTTCCATCGTTTTCGTGATATTCATGGACTGCGTGGAATTGCTGGTGGCGTTTATCCAGGCGTTTATCTTCACCAATCTGACGGCCGTGTTTATAAGTCAGTCGATTATCGAGGGAGACCACCATTAGGAATTGAGAATGGAGCAATTCAATTTTCAAATTATCTAATCACCAAATTATCAAATTAACCTTTTTTATTTATATTTTAAAATCAACAATTGGTATGTTAAACACATTGTTACAAGCGGTAAGCTCAGCTCCTTTGGGAGGTGCTATCGGTGCAGGTATTGCGGCTGTCGGCGCAGGTCTTGGTATTGGTATGATTGGAAAAGGTGCTTGCGAAAGCATCGCTCGTCAGCCAGAAGCAGCAGGCGACATCCGTGGCAGCATGATCCTGACGGCAGCCTTCATCGAAGGTGTTTGTCTGTTCGCCGTCATCGCAGGTTTATTGGCAGTTTTGAAATAATTGCCCAAATTATTACAGCATCCAAAGCACAGGGCGGCGGGTGCCGTAATTTTTATCTAGCTTATTGTTATTTTAAAAAAGTCATTATCCTAATCTTATGCAATTATTAAATCCCGGTCTTGGAATTATATTCTATTCCTTGATAGCTTTCGTGATTGTCTTGGTCATATTGAGGAAAGCGGCATGGAAACCGATACTGAAAGCGCTGAAAGAGCGCGAAACAGGTATCGCCGACGCGTTGGCTGCCGCTGAAAAAGCGAAGTCCGAACTGTCCTCCCTGAAATCCGAAAACGAAGCGTTGCTCGCCAAGGCTATCGACGAAAGGGCCTCGATGCTCAAAGAAGCAAAGGAAAGTGCCGACAAGCTGATTGCCGACGCTAAGTCCGAAGGCCAGAAAGTAAAGGAACAACTGATTGCAGATGCGCAGGTTGCCATTACCTCCCAGAAAAATGCGGCTCTTGCGGAAGTCAAAAACCAGGTTGGCGCCATCGCTCTGGAAATCGCCGAAAAAGTGTTGCGCAGGGAACTGGGCGACAAGGCCCAGCAGGAAAGCTATATCGCTCAACTGACTTCCGACATCAAATTAAATTAATTCTCCCAATTGTTTAAAACTGATTTAGTAGCATGCGCAATCCTCGTTTAGCTGGAGTTTATGCCAAAAGTTTACTGGACTTTGCCAAAAGTGCCAACCATCTCGATACGGTGTCGCAGGATATGCAGTACGTCAAGGCGGTCTGTAAGGCGAGTCCCGATTTTGCGCGTCTGTTGGCAAGCCCTGTCATCAAGGACAACAAAAAAGTAGCAGGTGTCGCTGCCGTGCTGAAAGACAAAGTTTCCGCGCAGACCTGGGCGTTCCTGACTTTGGTCATCCAAAAAAACAGGGCTCAGTATCTCGACCAGATTGCTCAGGCTTTCATCGAACAATACGAAGCGGCAAACGGCATCCACGAAGTCCATCTGACAACGGCTGTTGCTCTCGACGACAATACGCAAAAAATGATTGTGGACAAGCTCAAGGCGGCGGCACAGTTCGACAACGTGAAGGTCAACAACAAAGTCGATCCCGACATCATCGGCGGTTTTATTTTGGAGTTTGACAACAAGCTGATTGACGCCAGTGTTTCGCGTCGGTTAAATGACTTGAAATTGCAGTTTGCAGACAAGTCCTATACCACAGCCATGTAATTTGCATTCTATAAAAAATATACACAAAACCATAATTTCCCGAAAAGGGATTTTAAAAACCATAAAGTATGGCAGAAATTAAGCCTGATGAAATATCCGCAATATTGCGGCAGCAGTTGAGCGGTTTTGATACTGCGGCGGAACTGGAAGAAGTGGGAACCGTACTACAGATCGGCGACGGTATAGCCCGTGTGTACGGACTCAACAGCGTTTCCTCCGGTGAACTGGTAGAATTTGAAAACGGTGTAAAAGCCATCGCCCTCAACCTCGAAGCGGAAAACGTAGGTGTGGTATTGATGGGTGAAGGTAAAGACATCAAGGAAGGCGACAAAGTACGCCGTACTGGTCTGGTCGCTTCCCTCAAAGTCGGAGAAGGCATGCTCGGACGTGTGGTCAACACTTTGGGCGAACCTATCGACGGCAAAGGTCCCATCAAAGGCAATCTTTACGAAATGCCTATCGAAAGAAAAGCACCCGGCGTTATCTTCCGCGAACCTGTAAAAGAACCTTTGCAGACGGGTATCAAAGCCATCGACGCGATGATTCCCATCGGACGCGGACAGCGTGAATTGGTCATCGGCGACCGTCAAGTAGGTAAAACAGCTATCTGTATCGATACCATCATCAACCAAAAAGAATTCTACGAAGCTGGAAAACCAGTCTATTGTATATATGTCGCTATCGGGCAGAAAGCATCCACCGTCGCAGGTGTGATGAAGACGTTGGAGGAAAACGGTGCGTTGCCTTACACGGTCATCGTTTCCGCTTCCGCTTCCGATCCGGCTCCTTTGCAGTTCTACGCACCGTTTGCAGGTGCAGCAATCGGCGAGTTTTTCCGCGACCGTGGTTTGCCGGCCTTGATTGTGTACGATGACTTGTCCAAACAAGCCGTGGCTTACCGTGAGGTATCGCTGTTGCTTCGCCGCCCTCCTGGACGTGAAGCCTACCCTGGCGACGTATTTTACCTGCACAGCCGCCTGCTGGAACGTGCCGCTAAAATCATCAACAATGACGCCATCGCGAAAACAATGAACGACCTGCCCGAATCCATCAAACCTTTGGTAAAAGGTGGTGGTAGCTTGACCGCGTTGCCTATCATCGAGACGCAGGCCGGTGATGTTTCGGCGTATATCCCGACCAACGTTATCTCCATCACCGACGGTCAGGTGTTCCTGGAAAGCAACCTGTTCAACTCCGGTATCCGTCCGGCTATCAACGTAGGTATCTCCGTGAGCCGTGTAGGCGGTAGCGCGCAGATCAAATCCATGAAAAAAGTCTCCGGGACCTTGAAGCTCGACCAGGCGATGTACCGCGAACTGGAAGCGTTTTCCAAATTTGGTGGCGACCTAGACGCAGCCACCAAAAACGTTATCGACAAGGGTGCACGTAACGTGGAAATCCTGAAACAGCCTCAGTTTTCCCCATATACAGTCGAAAAGCAGATTGCCATTATTTATTTGGGTACCAAAGGGCTGTTGCGAGACGTTCCCGTCAACCGCGTACAGGAATTTGAAAAACAGTTCCTGATAGAAATGGAAAGCAAATTGCCGGACGTATTGAAAGAGTTCAAAAAAGGTAATTTGCCTGATGACGGTATCAAAAAGATGACCGCTTTGGCAAAAGGTTTAACGCCTTTGTTCAGTAAAAATAGTTAAGTTCAAAAGTAAAATGCGAAAAGCCTAACCAATAGGTGAATAAACGGCATCTTACGCTTGGCACAATAAAATACCGAAGCCCCGCAGGATTATTTCTTGTGGGGCTTTTTAATGTACGGGTATAGTCAGGTCAATGGCGGTTGCGTGCTTCAAATTTTAAAATCACCAAATTGTCCCATCACTTTTCCAATATCTGTTTGTTGTACAGCTTGGTGTAGTAGCCGTTGTTAGCGAGCAGTTGTGCATGCGTGCCGACTTCCGCAATATGGCCGTTGTCCAGCACGACGATTTTGTCAAAATGTATCAGGGTAAAGATACGGTGCGTAATCAGTATCGAAGTCCGTCCGTGGAGATATTGGTTGAGGTTGGTAAGTATCTCGTGCTCCGTTTTGTTGTCCACGGCGCTCAGGCAGTCGTCGAGTAGGAGGATTCTTGGGTTTTTGATCAAGGCGCGGGCGATGGAGACGCGCTGCTTCTGCCCGCCGCTGAGCGTGACGCCACGTTCCCCGATTTTGGTTTCAAAGCCGTTTTCTAGTTTTTGGATTTCCGATTCTACGCTGGCGTATCGGGCGGCGGTGTGGACGGCGGTTTCGGATGCCGCCTCTTCCAACCCAAAGGCAATATTGTTGCTGATGGTGTCGCTGAATAGGAACACGTCCTGTGGCACATAGCCGATTTGTTCGCGTACTTTTTCCAAATCTAGTTGCTTCATCGGTTGGTCGTCCAGCAGGACTTCACCAGAAGTCGGGTCATAGGAGCGCAGCAGCAACTGCGCCAATGTCGTCTTGCCGCTGCCCGTCTTTCCCAATACCAATACCTTTTCGCCTGGGTTGATTGTAAGGCTAAGATGGTCGAGGACCTTTATTCCTGTGTGGCTGTATGTAAAACTCACATCCGAAAACATGATTTTCCCTTGCAAATGCAGCTTTGGCTGGTGCATGGGATTGACGATTTCCGGTTGCAGCCGCAGGAACTCGTTGAGCCTTTTCTGCGAAGCCGACGCACGCTGCAACAGGCTGGAAATCCAGCCGATTGCCGTCATCGGAAAGGTCAGCATGGAAATGTAAAGGACAAATTCCACGATCAGTGACACCCTCTCTGGATTCTGCAATGCCATATTGCTGCCGATCATGACAGTAATGATCGTGCTGATGCCGATTAACAAGGTAATGGTCGGCTGGTAAAAAGCATCCGTTTTGGCAAGCGCAACCGCATTTCTCCGGTAGTCCTCACTATTTTTTTTGAAAAAAGAAAGCATCGTGTTTTCCTGGACAAAGGATTTGATGACACGGATACCCGAATAGGATTCCTGTGCGTTGGTCGTCAGGTCGGAGAGAAGGGACTGCACTTCCCCACTTTTTTTGTTCAGTTTTTTGTTGATGAAGGAAAGTATGAAACCCAATATCGGCAGCGGTGCTAATACCATTAAAGTCAGCGAAACGTCTTTGCGCAGCATATTGACCAAGCAGAAAATGACCAGCGAAAGTATGTTGATCAACTGCATGATGGCGGGTCCCGTATAGCCACGTACGCGACCTACGTCCTCCGCCATGCGGTTCATCAGGTCACCCGTCGTATGTGTTTTGTAAAAAGAGGTGTTGAGGCACTGGTATTGTTCGTACACCTCGTTTTTCTGGTCGTATTCGATTAGGCGGCTGTTGACGATAATCGTCTGCCGCATGCAAAACATCAACAATCCTCTGATGACGGAAGTAACCAATATTGTGATACAACTGATGGCTATGACCTTACCAAAACTTTGCTGGTCTATCCAGTAGACAAAAAGCCGGACAATGCCGTCGTTGTGTCTACTGGAAATATTGACAGGATGTCCTCCCGGTAGTACGGACTGTATCTTGGAGGTGACGTAGCCCGTAATCTCCGGCACCAATACCGCAAAATAGTTGGATGCCACAACGAAGGCGACTCCAGCCAGAAAGCGGTACCTGTATTTCCAAAAGTATTTGTTGAGGGCAAATAGTTCGCGCAAATGTTGGATTTTAAGCCTACAAAGGTACTAAATTGTGGTTGTTGCGAGAGGCCTGTGGCCACTACGCCTGCACAATTAAAAGAGAAAAAGCATTTCTTTTTTTGGCGAATCAAAAACTAGCCCTTTACTTTGCACTCCCGATTGGGAAGGAGAGTTGGCAGAGTGGTCGATTGCGGCGGTCTTGAAAACCGTTGACTGTAACAGGTCCCGGGGTTCGAATCCCTGACTCTCCGCAAAAGTCGCTGATTATCAGCGACTTTTTTTATTTATGCCCATGCTCAGTAAGTTGCAATTTGTAACCTTATATTTTGAAAATCCTCGTTTTTTCGTTTTTGATGCTGCTAAAATGAAATACGGTGTAGATTCGCTCATGCGCTCTGTCCATCCATATTTACCTTTTATACCTGACGATGCGATGCGGCTGATTGTCGGTTCACTGCCGCCGGAACGTTTTTGTGTATTGCCCAAATGCCTCAAGGAAAAGGACGTGGATTTTTATTACGGCAGCAAGGACAACCATTTTTGGAAACTGTTGGCGCAGGTCGCCGACGTGCAACTCGACTATGACAATTCCCAAAATGCGACCGAACAACGCATGAAACTATTAACCGCATTGGGTTGCGGTATCACCGACGTTGTCGCAAGCTGCACACGCTCAAAAGATTCAGCTTCCGATTCCAACCTTACAACAATTGTCTATCAACCGATTTTCCAATATATCGCCGACCACCCTACCATCCAGATGCTTATCTATACGAGCCATTTTGTGCAGACGCAGGTCTATCGCCATTTCACCACCGTTTTCGGCAAAAGCTGGCAACGTGTCTCCTTAGATGCCCGCCACCACCAACTCCATTTCCCCGACGGGCGGATATTGGATGACATCACGCTGTATTCTCCGTCGCCACAGGCGTTGAAAGGCTTGGGAAAGGGAGGAAAGGAAAAAAGGTTGGCGCAGTATCGGGAGGTGTTTAATAATTAAACTATACTATTTCCTGATTTTAATTTATCAAAAATTTCTATGGTTAGGGACTTATCAAAATAGGGTTAGCATGATACATTATTTTTGGTATTGTTAATTTAATATAGAATTTATTGATTTTTTAAAATTCAAAACATTGATTTTCAATTGTTTAAATTTTTATACGTTGTGATTTTCTCTACTAATTTTACAATACCTTATTTTTAATAGTTCTATATTGTTTCATCGGAGACCGACCGCCACCAGCCCTTCTATTTTGAATTTTGCATCGAAAGTCAGCTTTATCGTATCGACTTTATTGGCATAAAAATTCTTTATTGTAATGTTGTTTTTGGCATGGAGATTAGCCTTATGCAGGTTGTCAATATATTGCGAGAGATGTTCATCCGATACGAAGTTGACATATTTGTTTGCCATTATATTATCGTTTATAGAGGAACAGGATACGAAAACAGTATCTTACTTCACATAATTCTCCACGGGTAGGCGGTTGGCAAGGCTTCGACCAAGCGTCATCTCATCTGCGTATTCCAGTTCGCCGCCGAAGGCGATGCCGCGCGAGATGGTTGTCACTTTGCAGTTGATGTCTTTTAGTTTGCGCTGGATGTAGAATATCGTCGTGTCCCCTTGTATGTTGGGGTTCAGTGCAAAAACCAGTTCCTGCACCACATCTTTTTGGACACGGGCAATGAGTTCCTCGATGTGCAACTGTTCCGGGCCGATGCCGTCCAGCGGAGAAATCACGCCGCCGAGGACATGGTAAACACCGTTGAACTGTTGCGTGTTTTCGATGGCGATGACATCGCGGATGTTTTCCACGACGCAGATGAGTTGGTGGTTGCGCGCCCTGTTGGTGCAGATAGCACAGATGCCGCCATCGCTGATGTTGAAACATTCCTGGCAGAAATGCGTCTCGGTGCGCATACGCTCTATCGCTTGGCTAAATCTTTTAACGTCGTCCTCTTCTTCCTTCAACAGGTGTAAAACCAGTCGCAGCGCCGTCTTCTTGCCGATACCCGGCAACTTGGCAAATTCCGCTACGGCATTTTCCAGTAATATGGAAGGTAACTGCATCATATTATAAAGTAAAAAGGCAAAAGGTAAAAAAATAAAAACGCTGAACCCAAAATGTACTTGAGGCATGGGGAAAATGACGTTCATAATGTAAAAACTTCCAACCTCACGCAGTAAACCTCCGCCTTATTTGGGTTCGCCGTGGAGAAATATCTCCGGTTCGTTGTCCCAGTTGGCTTTAAAATTATATTTCTGCCGTATGCGCTCAACGATTTCAGGTTGTAGCTTTTGACTGTAATCCCCGGGATCCCAACGTCCGTTTTTATTGCGGTCATACAAAACGCGCAGTTCATACTCTCCTGGAGGAAATAGCTTGCGCACGACCTCCTTGTTGTTGTCCAACGCGATGGAATCGACCTCTTTACCATTGCTGAAAAACTGCAACACCGGATTTTGGGACAAGTCCACGTCCGAAATCCGTATCCTGATGCCCGCATACGCCGCCTCGTCCTTGGTCTTGAAGTTAATCGTATCGATTTTGGCCAGTCCGATGTTGCTGGAATCCAATGCCGCCAGCGTATCCACTACCAACTTGAAATACTGCATTTCCTTCCAAGGATACTGCAATACAAACCTTGAATTGGTCGTATCCGTACTGTCGTGGACAATCGTGTAGCCTTCGATTCTTTTATAGGATGTATCGAACAATATGATTTTGGAAGAATCGAACTTTGCCAACGGATGGTCAAAGCTGAAATTGAACTGCCCCAGCAAATCCTGTTGGTTGTTGTCGAGGTTGGTGGTCATTTTCAGCGCGGGAGTTTTTTCTTCTTTCTTTTTCTTCTTTTTATTATTCCCGTCGTCGCTCCTGTTTGTATCTTTTTTCTTTTCCTCTCCTTTGGCTTCTCCTTTTGCCTGTTGGTAAGCATACAGGACGATACGTCCTGGTGCCGTTGAATCCGTGATGTGCAACACATGGTCGTAAAACGCAAACATCATCGTGCTGTCCCGATATTGCTTGGCATAGTCGTAGGACAACGCAAAAATATTGTAGTCACCCGGCGGCAAAAAACGCAACCTAAAATTGCCCATTGAGTCCAATGTCGTGTAATAGTCCGGCCGCAAGGTCCTGACCGCCGTATCGTTGAGGTTGCGGTGCAGCATGACGATCAAGGTCGTGTCAATCCCCCCGGTCTGTGCCGATAGGACTTTTCCGGTGATGGAATCCGTGTCCAGGTGGTCACCCGTACTGAATGCGTAGGTAAAGTTCCGAAAAATATTGCCCTCGTTGACATCCTTGATACTGTTCCCAAAATTGAGCGCGTACGTCGTATTGGGCTGCAACGTATCTTTTATCGTGATGGTCACGGTTTTGAGCTTGTTTGTGATATTGGGTTGTTTTTTTGGGTTGGGCGACACGATGACGTTCATCTGTGCATTGTCGAGCTGCACATATTCGTCAAATGTGAGCACAATCTTGCTGCCCGTAAAATGCAACGTAGAATCCTTGGGAACTGCCGATACCAAAACCGGCGGCAGCGAGTCTTTCGGACCACCTGACGGGGGCACCATCACCGCACAGCCGACAAACTGCCCACACACCAATATTCCACCAACCGCCAGGATGCACAACAGTACAGTCCTGCCTGCGGAACTGTTTATTTTCTGAAAAAGTGACTGCATAAGATATTGGCAAAACTATCGTATAGAATGTTAATTTCCTGTTTTTTGTTGCAAGAAAAAAGCCGTTCGTATAGAACGGCTCCTAAATTATTCACTTTTGACAATTCACTATCCTTACCCCGGCATCCGGGAGATATATTTTTCGATTTCCTTGATTTGGTCTACAACTTCTTTGGTTGTCGGTTTGCAGGCTTTTGCTTTTCGGAAAAAGTCTTTCGCCGCACGGAACTCGCGTTTGTTGATGAATATCTGGCACATGCCGAGATATGCTACCGCTTCGCTTTCCTTGTCTGGAATGCCGGCGCGGATGGCTGCCCGCAGGTTGCCTTCCGCCGACCGCAAATCGCCTTTCTGCATTGCCATCATCGCCAGTTGGAGTTTGTTGGCACCTTCAGCTTCGGGCATTGCCGCACCGATCTGCGAGCTTTTTTTGAGGTGTTTTTCGGCTGTTTCAAAATCCTGGTCGGCCATTGCCAAGTTGCCTTTCAGCGTGTAATAGGTGGAGCGTATCGGTTTGTACAAAAGGTTGGGGAACCAGATGCCGTCCAATATCTTCTTAACGCCTTCGATGTCGCCCTTTTCCATAGGTTCCTGTATCAGTCGCATCGGACCAATGAAGAAATGCGACGCCAACCCAATCACACCTATGAAATAGAGTAAAAAGGACGGCCAAAAACCCGAGGTCACGTTGACGACAATCGCCAACACAATCGCCAGGATACTCAGCGGGAAACGGTATTTTATGATAAAATTGTAGACTTTCATATTTGTTTTGTGGAAATAGGGCGCAAAGATAGGAGAAAATGTGAGGTATAGAAAGTAGTTCCTCCCGAAAAATGGTTCAGCAATAAAAAATAGTCACAAAAAATGGTAACATCCTGTATTAACCTTATTTTTGCGCCCCGCAGGTCTCGTAGTTCAATGGATAGAATAGAAGTTTCCTAAACTTTAGATCCAAGTTCGATTCTTGGCGAGACCACCAATAAAAAGGCATGGCCCGATTCATCTCGGTCATGCCTTTTGTATTATTTCTACAAACTACTGTTACTTATAGCCAGGATTTTGGGTTTCGTCCTATTCTCCACAGTGGGAGGGCCAGCAAATGGTTTTTAGTGGCGTCAAAAGTCCATTGGACACCGCCCGACGAGACGGCGTTGATAATTGTGTAGCCATAGCCACAGCTAGTTCCACCCAAGATTTCCTGCGGACACTTATTCGCAGGGAACACAGGTCCATACTTCTGGGAAGTATGCTAAAAAAACATTTCTCTGGTTAGGCAGCTATTTTCTTTTCTATGTTCCGTCGCGTACCATCCTCAACACAAATATCTCTTAACCCTTTTTCCGCCGCGGACGTGCATCCATCACATCCTGCATCGTCGGCAATGTCTCCGGGTCTTTGTTTTTCTTGATGTAGATGGTTTTCTCGACCAGCATGGCGGGATTGCTTTTCAGGTAAGCCTTGACGACGACGGAATCCTGCGCAAATGCTGTGTCCAACATAAGGTTGTTACCTGACCATTGCCCGACTGACGAAACAAAAGCAATGTGCGACGTGTCCATCGGACGCCAGTGGTCGTTGTCCAGCAACGCATCGACATTGATATAATTGTAGACACCTTTTTTGAGGCTGTCAGTATATAGATGAAAAGCTATTTCCTTAACCTTATGCTGCGCGTTGGCATTGCCGAACTGTGACAAAACCAACGCGCCCAATACCGTTACCGTAATTTTAGCTTTTGCATATTGCATATCTCAACTATTTTTGTGGACTATTTTATTTTAAAACCATTTCCATGTCCGCAGTAAAAATAACAAAATACGTATTATCCACGCTTTTATCGTTCTCCCTTGTCGCCATTGCAAAAGCCGCACCGAATAACGGAAAATGGAAAGTGTCCATCCATCGGGAGGACGGCAGGCAGATTGTATTTAACCTCAAATGGAGCAAGGAAAACGGGAAAACGACAGTGGCGTTCCTCAATGGAAAAGAGGCACTCACGACTACCGACATCGAAGACGACGGTGACAGCATCACGGTCAATATGCCCGTCTTTGAATCGGCGTTTCGTTTCAGGGCTATTGCCGACGATAGCCTAAGCGGTTTTTGGGTTAGGAAACTACCGACTTCGGAAATGCGCTTGTCTGTCACGGCGGTTTTGTCCGACGAAAGGTTTTCCGCGAAAACGCCTGCCAGTATTGATGCGACAGGGAAATACGCCATCAACTTTGACGAGAAAGACGGCAAACAAGATCCCGCCATTGCTGAACTTAAGCAAACAGGCAGCATCGTTAACGGTTCGATATTGACTCCGACCGGCGACTATCGTTACATGGAAGGTGTGGTCAGCGGCGATTCTCTATGGCTGTCCACGTTTGACGGCGTGCACGCACTCGTCGTTTCGGGAAAAATCGAACAAAACGGGTCCATCTCCGGCGCGTTGTGGAGCGGTGCCAAATCTTATGAAACCTATTCAGGAAAAAAGGAAGCTAATCCAACATTGCCCAACACTTCCGCGATGTACGTCCGCGACGGCGAGTCTGGACATCTCAACTTTCAATTCAAGGATTTGGACGGCAACAACGTCTCCATCAATGATGAACGTTTCAAAAACAAGGTGGTCGTCATCGACCTCATGGGAAGCTGGTGTCCCAACTGCATGGACGAAACGGCCTTCCTCAGCGACTTTTACAAGCAAAACAAAAAACGCGGCGTCGAAGTCATCGGCTTGGCTTACGAATATTCCGAAGACTTTGAACGTTCCCGAAAAAGCCTCGACAAGTTCCGGAAAAAATTTGACGTTACCTATCCCATGTTGATTACAGGCGTGACGGTCATGGATCCTCAGCGCACCGAAAAGACATTGCCGCAGCTGACCCCCATCAAGATGTTCCCAAGCACCATCGTATTGGACAAAACAGGAAAAGTCGCTTTCATCGACACAGGTTTCCAAGGACCCGGAACAGGCGAATACTATACACAGTTTGCCAGAGAATTTAACGGAAAAATCGATCAGCTCTTGTTAAGTAAAAAGTAGGAAACGCGGTGCTTGTCTACGTTTATTTTATATTGTATGTTACATAATTATGTGTTCATTGATTAATAGGATTGTCCATTTTTCATTCAGCTACATTTCATCCACTTTGAACCTTGGTGTCTTTGTGGGTTGACTTGAAAAAATGCCTTATCTTTAATGGCATTCATCAATTTTGAGGAACAAAACAATGGAAACTAGAAAAGAAGTCTGGCTGAGAAACGAGACGATTCCTGACCTTTCGCCCATCCTGCAACCTGCTGCCAATGCGCTGTTGGAAGCGGCGGAAGAAATCAATATATTCCTGAAAGATTTTCCGGCATCGCGACTATGGGAAAAGCCTGCTGGTTGTGCTTCCGTTGGTTTTCATCTGTTGCATATCACGGGTTTTCTCGACCGCCTTTTGACTTATGCGGAAGGTAATGCTTTGTCCGAACAACAATTAGCTTACCTCCAATCCGAAAACGATGTCCATCCCATCGACGTAAAAAGTTTACTGGGCCAGACTGCCAACAATATCTATCATGCGGTAGAACGGCTGAAATCCTTTACAGACAATACTCTCATTGAAATCCGGTACGTTGGTAGATCCAAAATCCCGACCACGACGATTGGGCTACTATTCCATGCAGCGGAACATACCATGCGACATACAGGCCAACTACTCGTCACTTCCAAAATAATAAAAAACCAAGAGCAGCGTTATATATAAACAAGAACCAATCACGAACAATACGATTATGAACCATCTGGCGCACGCCTATCTATCTTTTAAGGAACCTGGTCTTTTGGTTGGCAACTTGGCAGGAGATTTTATCAAGGGAAACCAATATTTACAATATCCCGAAGCAATACAGCTTGGTGTTCTTATGCACCGGCATATCGATACGTTCACGGATGCACATCCAATAGTTCTGGATGCCAAAAAAGTTTTTCGGGAATCGGTCGGGCGTTATGACGGTGCGTTTCTGGACATTGCCTACGACTATTTTTTGGCCAATGCTCCGAATGTCCTGTCCGAAAATGATTGGCGTACATTCACATCGCAGACGTATAGTACGGTCGCGCTGCATATTGAAAACATGCCCACAGCTTTTCAGCGCATGTTTTCCTATATGGAAAATGGCGACTGGCTATACAACTATCGCTTTGAGTCGCAGATACAGCGAAGTTTTAATGGTTTGGCTCGACGTGCGCAATATCTTAACGACAACGTGAATCCTTTCAAAGATTTTGAGAGCAACAAGACATTTCTCCAACAGTCGTTTGCCGCGTTCTTTCCTGAACTGCAAACTTTTGCAAAGGACTGGATTGCAAAAAATCACATTTCTTTGCATTAAAACAACAACATGTACGGTATTGCAGGAATCGTTGCGCCGTCACAGGTTTCCGAAGCGCAGCTTCTGACAATGACGGCATCCGAAAATGCAGCAAATGTTTGGCTGAACGAGAAAGCCAATACGGGGCTGGCTTCCACCAATGCCAACCAGCAATACTTACACTATACGATTGTGCTGGACGGCGAGCTGTACAATACCAAGGCACTATATACCGAACTCAAGAACTTAGGCTATATGTTTCCGATAGGAAACGACGAAAGCCTTGTCATGGCTGCCTTTGACCAATGGCGGGAGCGCTGCATGGAACATCTGGATGGTGCTTTTGTCTTCGCCATTTATGATGCAAAAAAACAGGAAATGTTCCTCGCGCGTGACCGACTGGGGGAAAAGCAATTGTATTATCATGCTGATTTTCGGGAGCGCGGACGTTTTGCGCAATTGCTGTTTTCCTCCGAAATGCAGGCACTCTGGCGCGTAGGCGCACCCAAAAACATGGACGGAACAATGGCTCTCAACTATCTTACATTGGGTTACACTTCCAATCCCAACAAGAAAATGGCGACGTTTTACTCCGACATCCTTTCGCTTCCGGCAGGTCATTATCTCAGAGTCGTTCCCAGCGAAGGGCGCATACAGATGCGTTGTTGGTATCGACCAAGCTATCAATACAACGAAAACATTTCGGAAACAGATGCTTTGAAAGTATTTGAAACGGCATTAAAAACCTCCGTTGGCAATCGTCTAAAAACCAATGACAATATAGGTTTGATAGGTGAAGACAACCTAAACAACATTTCTATCGAACAATTGATTAAAGAAAAAGATGGTAATATTCCACGGTACACACAGAAAAATAATGCTGACTATAACATTGAAAAAGACTTCCAACTATTTTGTCAATTACAGGAAGAACCTATTGCCGACATGGAAACGTTCTTTCAGTTCCAAAACAACCGAAATGCTTATCAACAAAAGGTTTCCGTATTATATGACATGCTTGGTGCAGATGAAATATTGGGCGGAAAGGACGCGTATGTCACCTATTATCTCCAATATCTTTTAAAAAAAGATTATAGTCTGTTCTGGAAGGAAAAGCAATTGTTTCAGCAAAACGGATTTCTCCCAAAATGGAAATTTAAAAACTACTATAGTGCTTTCGCAACTGAAAAAACGACACGGTCGGCACAGAATCAGCTTGTCAAGACGCAGGTCAATTTTCCTTTTCTGAACGAGCAGTTTTTGTTGCGCTACCACAATCCGGACATATTGCGCCAACCGGAAATCCGACGACCAGAAGACGCGATGTATTTTGATATTTTCACAAGAGGCATCGAAAGCCAGTTAAAATGCAAAGCCAAAAACGCACGTGCTTTTTCGCTAAAGCTGCGCTATCCTTTTTTGCAATACCAATTAGTGGAACTGTTGTTTTCCTTGCCGTCACATTTTAAATTTAAAGATGGTTACAACCAATGGCTACTCCGCAAATACATGGAAAACCATTGTCCTCAAAACATTACGTGGCAGCACCATAAACCACAGGCACAACCGGCTCTCAGCATCCCAACAGAGATGCTGCAAACCGCCATACACAAACTCGTTGATGCAAAAATATTACGCCCAAAAATCCTCGAAATAAAAACAGAAAACCTGCCCTTGCGTCAACAGGAGCAATGGCGCATCGTGTGCCTTGCCTATTTCATTTGGCGGAATATGGTATAGCGGTGTAGCTGCCATAAGTTACGCTGCGCTCAACTTTCGGTAGCAGACTGCCTTCAATTTTTTCCTTTTGACTTTTTCCATTTACCTTTATTATATGCCTAAAAAGAAAATCAGTTTTTGGTTAAACGGAATCCATACTTTTTCCAAAATCGCACTTTCGCTGGTATTGGGAACGATGGCGGTATTCCTGTTGCAACCGTTGGTACGAGAGGGTTTGATTCGCTATCTGTTGGGATATTGCGTATTTGGGCTTATGTTGCTTGGCTTTTACTGGATTAGTTTTTACCGGACCCCTATCCGACACATACAGCTCGAAGCAGAAAAGGAAGACAGTAGCCGACCGGTTGTTTTTTTCCTGATACTTTTGTCCATTATGGGAAGCGTCTTGGCAATCGTATTGATACTCGCCTCTAGAAACGACAATTCACGGACGAAGCTTTTGCATGTCGGTTCGGCGATACTGGGCATTTCCATTGCATGGTTTTTACTGCACACGATATACACGGTCAAGTATGCGCACCTGTATTATGGCGACCCCAACCATGAAAAAGGTGTTGGGCTTACATTTCCCGAGGGTGATGGCTATATGCCGGACTTTAAGGATTTTGTGTATTTCTCTTTTGTGTTGGGCATGACGTTCCAAGTGTCGGACATCAGCATCACTTCCAAAAAAATAAGGCATGTAGCCTTGTGGCACAGCCTTATTTCCTTTGTTTTCAATGCGGTGATTATCGCCGTGACCATTAACCTGATTGCAGGTATGGGAAGTTAACGATAATTTTTTTCAAAATCGGATGCGTCAAAACCGAGCGTCAGGACTTTTCCGTCTTTTTCGATTAACGGCCGTTTGATGACACTTGTTTTTTCCTGCATCAGCGCGATGGCGGAAGTGGCGTTTTTGACTTTTGCTTTTTCGTCGTCGGGCAGTCCACGCCAAGTCGTGCCTTTTTTGTTGACAAGGCTTTCCCAATCGACTTGTTTGGTCCAGGAGGTCAGTTTTTCTTTAGAAATCCCATCTTTTTTATAGTCATGGAAACTAAATTCCACATTGTGGCTCTGAAGCCAGTCAACTGCTTTCTTTACCGTATTGCAGTTTTTGATACCATATAATATATACATGGTGCTAAGTTAAAAGTAAAAAAATAAAAAAGCCTGACGCTGAATGCTTAACGTCCAACGCAAGGCAATGAATGATAAATGACAATCGCGCATATTCACAACAGCTCCTTTACCTATCGGTCGGTGAGGACACCGACCGATAGTATATAGGCGGAACTCCTTTTGACCTTACAGCAATTTACTAAATTGAACTACTGCACCTGAAAGGAAATCTGTTCAGGACCCCAAATCAAGGTTACTTTACCGGACTTGTCAATCGTGTACAAAAGTTTCTGTGCTGGAGCCAGTGGCTGTTCCTGTTTGACGGAAACCTGCAAAGCGTCCTGGTCTTTGTTCTTTTCGTAATCAAATGCGCCCCATGTTTTCCATACCTTGTTGAAAATCAGCGTCCAGTCATCGCCATGTTTCAATGTGAAGAAGGCGTATTTGCCGGCAGGCAACGCCTGTCCGTTGATGGTCACGTCTTTGTCCGTTTGGAATACGGTCGCTTCGTTGGCACCGGCACGCCATAGCGTGTCTTCCTTGGGCTCTACGTCCACGCCAGGCGTGCGGCCGTTTAAGGAAGGTTGGCTGTAATCAATGGAAATCGTCGCGCCGGAGTTGATGGTTTCCTGGACGAAAGCGGGCGGACTCGGACGTTTGGACTTATCCTCTTTTTTCTTTGTCGTTTCCGTATCACTTTTCTTTTTTGACTTTTTCTGGGCGTTGACATTCGTGGCAGTTACCAATAGCGCACATGCCAATATGCCGCAGGCCAATACTTTTGTTATCCATGTTTTTTTCATAAAATATGTGTTTTGATTTTTTTTCTATTCAATTATCAGACCAATTGTCGTTTGTAGAGCTGAACCGTGTTTTCCAAACCCAAATAAAGCGCGTCCGAAATCAGCGCGTGACCAATCGAAACCTCGTCCAGCCAAGGTATCGTTTGGGAAAAATAATGCAGGTTGTGCAAGTCCAAATCGTGTCCGGCATTAAGTCCCATGCCTAATTCCTTGACGCGTTGCGCGGCGGCAAGATATTTTTCAACCGCATTTTCGGGGTTGGCGCGGTAAGCGGCGGCATAGCCTTCGGTGTAAAGTTCCACGCGGTCGGTTCCCGTCTCGGCAGCACCGTTGACCATCGTCGTTTCGGGGTCAACAAAAATACTCACACGGATGCCCGCCTGTCGGAACAACTGAACCATTTCCGTCAGATATTTGCGATGCGTCAGCGTATCCCAACCATGGTTGCTGGTCAACTGCCCTTCCGCATCCGGCACTAGCGTCACTTGGTCGGGCTTGACGGACAGTACCAAGTCCACAAATTTTTGGGTATTGCAGTTACCCTCGATATTAAATTCCGTGGTTATGATTTCTTTGATTTCATGGACATCGCTGTACCGGATATGCCTTTCGTCCGGTCGCGGGTGTACCGTGATGCCGTCCGCACCGAAACGTTGAATATCAATGGCAGCCTTGACAACATCGGGTGTATTGCCGCCCCGGCTGTTGCGCAATGTTGCTATTTTATTGATATTTACACTTAACTTGGCCATCGCATTTTTATGTTTGGAGGACAAAGATAGTGCTAAGTCAAAAGTAAAAAATCAAAAACAAAAAGGGATGAACTATTTATGGACATAGGAGAATAGCTTGTCTTAAAAACACGATTTCACTATTGGCAAGACATATAGTTAAATGATGTTTAGCTATTATACTGTACACGGCATAAAAATGTGCTTTGAACTAAAGGAAGTTTTCTTCTCCGCACAGTCTCCCGCAGGGGACTTTGCCGGAAGAAATTGACTTTTTGGCATCTTGCAACAGCACATTAATGACCGCAAAGTCCCCTGTGGGAGATTGTGCGGGGAATGTTGGCGTGTCAATTTCGTTTTTTCAATGCACATTTTTATCCAGCGAGAAGTATATATTCCTTTGCATTTGGCATTCCGCGTGAAGCATTTTTCCTTTTTCCTTAACTTAATTTGTAACATTGCATTTTAAAATTCGCCATGACACAAAAAATATTGAGCATATACAGCCCCACGCAAAAAAAAGACCGCTTGTTTTTAGAAATAAGCCGCGAACATATTGCGTGCTGGACATTGCACCACAATACGGAAGAAGTCGGAAGCATGGAACTGTTTCAAATCGAGCCGGAAAAACCGTTTGAAGAATCGTTCCTGTCCGTCATGCAAAACTCTGGGCTGTTGCCTCAATACAATGCCGACGCGCATGTGCAAGTCATCTGGGACAATGAATTTGCAGAGATTCTTCCCAAGGATTATTTCCATTCCTGTACCGACAACATTATCCAGATGATGATGCCTTACCAGCCTTACGATACGCAGATACAACATTACGACACAAGCAATTTTTCGGTGCTGTACCAAGTGGACCAAGTGATAGCTGACACATTACAAAAACATTTTCCCGACTACCGCGCCATACATAAATACGGTGCTATTGGCAAAGTCTTGATGAACAGCGTGAGCTCATCCAATTTTGTACTGCATCTTTTGTGCTTCCACAGGCATTCCATATTGACAGGCGTGCAAAATGGACAATTGCTTTTTATTAAAAGAATCAAATTCCTGTTGCCGTTAGACGTCGTGTACCATATCGTCAACGCCGCTGACCAATATGGACAAGACCTTGAGCAGGTAACGGTTGTGCTTTCCGGTATGTTGGAAAGTGATTCCAGCCTGTTTGACGCTATCTATAAATATATTCCGAACATAGAAATCGACTCCGTCACTAAAAACTTGTTCGACGCCGAAAAATTCAACGAATATCCCGAACATTATTTTGTACCTTTTTTCAAATACGCAATATGAGAATCATTTCCGGTAAATATGGCGGACGCAAAATCAAACCGCCAACCAAAATGCCCTACACTAGACCGACGACGGACATTGCGAAAGAAGGTCTGTTCAACATCCTGCAAAACCGAATGAACCTTGACGACATCAAGACCTTGGACTTATTTGGCGGTACGGGTTGCATCAGTTACGAACTTGCGTCGCGCGGTGCTTCCAGACAGATTATCGTCGAGAAAGACCCGCAGATGGCGCAGTTCATACAAAGTAATGTAGACATGTTGGGCATAGGAAATGCACTCGTTTTGCGACAAGATGTATTCCAGTTTTTGGAAACCTGCAATGAGCAGTTTGATTTTATCTTTGCCGGACCGCCTTATGCGTTGGGTACGATAGATGAGCTTCCGAAAATCATTGTCCGCAAGGGTTTGATTTCCGACAGCGGTTATTTTGTATTGGAACATACGCCGCGCAACGACTATCAAAAGTTTGAAGGTTTTAGTTTTGCGCGCAATTACGGCACGACGATATTTTCTTTTTTTGAGTAATGCATGACAACATATAGATATACAGAAAAACGAAAATGAAACACGGAACTAAATATTGAACACATTTGCCGTCATTCCTGCGTAGGCAGGAACCTCCTGTATCATACAATCAGATTCCTGCCTACGCAGGAATGACGCAGAGGTGTTCACTTTCTTCAATGTACATTTTAATTCTACGTGCTATATAAACACGATATTCTTATATGATTTAAAATAATTCGATAAATATTTTTATCCCGATGACAACAAAAGCGACATTACGAAACCTGTACCTTGACAAGCGCAAAGCCTTGTCGCACAAGCAAGTCCTGGTTGCTACGGACTTAATGTTGATACAGTTCCAACGTCTGCATCTCCCGTCCATGGAAACTGTGTTGTCCTACCGTCCGATACTTTCAAAACAGGAAATCGACATGGAACATTTTGAAAGTTACCTGCAACTTACCAATCCGTCTGTGATTTTTTGTTACCCGGTTTCGGATTTGGAAAGTTGTACTTTCCATGCTGTACCGACGGACGACGACACAGCGTTTAGCATGAATGCTTGGGGCATCGAAGAACCGCAATCCATCGAATCTATTGACCCCAAAGCGATAGACCTTGTATTTGTTCCATTGCTGGTTTTTGACAAGAAAGGTTTTCGCGTAGGTTACGGCAAAGGTTTTTATGACAAGTTCCTCACCCAGTGCAGACCGGATGTTATGAAGATAGGTTTTTCTTGTTTTCCCCCGGTGGACACGATCAGCGATACCGACACATTGGACATTCCGCTTAACGTGGGCATTACGCCCGATGAGATATATGTATTCCCATAAATCAATACCCGCATTACGTTTCCTATTGTTTCCGATAGCTTTGCTATATGGCATAGTGATACATATCCGTAACTTTCTTTTTGATAAAAAAATCATTGCTTCGCATCGCTTTGACATACCGACGATATGCGTGGGGAACCTTTCCGTAGGCGGCACCGGCAAAACGCCGATGACGGAAATGCTGTTGTCGATGCTCCAACACAACTATAAAACCGCAACGCTCAGCCGTGGCTATAAAAGAAAAACAAAAGGATTCTTCATCGCCGACAACAATACAACTGCCCTTGAAATCGGAGACGAACCGATGCAGTTCCACAACAATTTTCCAGAGGTGTTGGTAGCGGTCGATGAGGACAGAAGCCGCGCCATAAAGCGGTTGGCGCAGTTGCCGCATCCACCGCAGTTAATTATTTTGGACGATGCGATGCAGCACCGAAAGGTAAATGCGCATTGCAATATCTTACTCACGGATTATAGTGATTTATACGTTGACGATTATTTTTTACCCGTTGGTTCTTTGCGTGATCAATGTTCATCGAGCAGGCGCGCAGATATCATCGTCGTTACCAAATGCCCGCCCGGTATGGGTTCGGAAGAAAAAAGAACCATTACCGAACGATTAAAACCATCGCCAAGTCAGCAAGTTTTTTTCGCGGCGATAGATTACGGAACGCCTTATAACCTGATAACGAAAGCACCTTATACGTTTTCGAAAAACGCTGGAATCATTGCTGTGGCTGGAATTGCGAGGCCTCAACCTTATTTTGATTACCTTGCAACCAAGGTAAAACATCTAGAAAAAATCATCCTGACCGACCATCACGATTTCACGGATGACGACATCCAAAAAATATTCTCGACTCACCTGAAATGTAATGGTGACAAGCATTTCAGTTATGTCGTAACAGAAAAAGACGCAGTAAAAATCCAGAGTTATCAACAGATGTTTATAAATTTATCCATCGACATTTATGTTTTACCGATAAAGTGCGCTATCTTGTACAATGAGACGGCCGATTTTCGTAAAAAGATGATTGCTGTCATTGACAACATAGATAATTAATGAGTAGAAGTAAACGTTCTAAACATAACGGTTCCAGACATATTGGGCCATCGCGGAACAGGTCTAAATCGTCCCAACAGTCGGCACCACGACAAGCGCTTTATTCCCTCAAAGGGACATTGCAAGTTACTAAGTCGGGGATGGGTTTTGTGATTCCGGAAGACAACAATATCGATGGCGATGTGTTGGTGCGTCCCCACCATCTCCGTTCGGCGATGAATGGTGACAAGGTCTTGGTTTCGGTATTGAGAGAAAATAAACAAACTGGGAAAAAAGAGGGTCGCATAGATAGTGTATTGGAACGCAAACAGATTGAGTTTGTAGGCACATTGCAGGTTTCTGAAAGATTTGCATTCTTCGTCGCAGACGGACAAAAGCAAATACCGGACATCTACGTTTCGTTTGAAAATATCAATAACGCAAGGGACAAGGACAAAGTGGTTGTCCGCATTATAAAATGGGACAAGGAAAAGAAACCAGCCGGAAAGGTCATTGCAATACTATCGCGTGAAGACATCAACGATGCGGCCATGAAAGGCTTGTTAATGGAAAACGGATTTCCCATCCAGTTTGACCAGGCCGTGATAGATGCTGCCAACGCCTTACCGGAAAAGTTGGACAAGAACGAAATCAGGAAACGCAAGGATTTCAGGAAGACGCTTACGTTCACAATCGACCCCAACGATTCCAAGGACTTTGACGACGCGATATCCATCAAGCCTCTGCCCAACAAGAGATTTGAAATCGGGGTACATATTGCGGACGTTAGCCATTATGTAAGACCGGGTTCGATATTGGACGAAGAGGCATACAACAGGGCAACATCGGTGTATATGCCTGGACGCGTCAATCCCATGTTGCCGGAGCATATCTCCAATATGTTATGCTCTTTGAGACCTAACGAAGATAAGTTTACTTTCTCTGCGGTGTTCACGATGGACACCAAGGGAAAGGTCTACGACAAATGGATTGGTAGGACAGTCATACATTCCGACAGGAGATTTACCTACGACGAAGTACAGGCAATCCTCAAAGGCGAAAACGACGACTATAAAAAAAGTTTGCTTACGCTTAACGATATCTCCCAGTGTTTGCGTGGCGAAAGATTTAAAAATGGCGCCATCAACTTTTTTTCACAGGAAGTACGATTTAAACTGGACGAGCATTCCAAACCCATTGGCATAGTAGTTGAAGAAACCAACGAATCGCACCAGCTCATTGAAGAATTGATGCTTTTGGCCAACAGGACTGTTGCGGAATATGCCGCTGGCATCAAAGTCAAAGGCGACTCCATTCCGTTTCCTTACAGGATTCACGACCAGCCTGACAGTACCAAGCTGGAGGGCTTTGTCGCATTGGTCAAGCGTTTGGGGTATCCTTTTGACATCTCGAGCCTGGACGCGATTGCCACGAGCATGAACAATGCGTTGCAGAGTTGCGTGGGGAAGCCCGAGGAGATAATGATCCACCAACTTGGCATACGTACCATGGCCAAGGCGGCATACACCCCGCAGAACATCGGACACTATGGACTTGGCTTTAAGGATTACTGCCATTTTACCTCGCCCATACGCCGTTATCCTGACGTCATGGTACACCGTATCATCGCAGAATGCCTGGAGGGCAAGAAACCGGTCGATGATACATTGGCAAGCTCCTGCCTGCATTGCAGTGAACGCGAAAGAGCCGCGTTGGAAACCGAAAGGGCGTCCAATAAATACAAACAGGTTGAATACATGCAGCAATTTGTCGGAGAAGAAGTGGAAGCAGTCGTCAGCGGCGTTTCCCATTTTGGTTTTTGGGCAGAAACATCCGACGCAAAATGCGAGGGACTGGTCAGCATCAAGGACTTGGCAGACTATGATGATTTTGTATGGCAGGAAGCAGACTATGCACTTGTCGGCAGTAGAACCGGCAAAAGATTTACCATGGGCGACCGTGTGTGGGTCAGAGTTGCCGCTACCAGCCTGGAAAGAAGGCAGATAGACTATGAATGGGTTCCCAGGCAAGAACAAACAGCAAGCAACGTTTCCACAAAAACGGAACGCAAAACATCCGAAAAAGATTCTAATACCAATAAAAAAGTTGAAAGAAAAGATTCTTTGAAAGAAAATGCCTCTTCGCAGTACAGGATTCAAAAAAAACAAAAACCGTCGAGTCCTATCGCAGCACAAGAAGTAGTGCAGTCTATTGTTTCACCAATTAAAAAAATCAAAATGGCAAAGAAAGCAGCAACAAGCGCAGCCGCACCAAAGAAAGCGGCGGCTCCCAAAAAAGCAGCGGTAGCTAAAGCACCCAAAAAGGCGGCGGCAGTCAAAAAGGCGGCTCCGGCTAAAGTGGCAGCTCCCAAAAAAGCAGCGGTAGCTAAAGCACCCAAAAAGGCGGCAATAGTCAAAAAGGCGGCTCCGGCAAAAGCAGCAGCTCCGGCAAAAGCAGCAGCTCCCAAAAAAGCAGCGGTAGCTAAAGCACCCAAAAAGGCGGCAACAGTCAAAAAGGCAGCTCCGGCAAAAGCAGTAGCTCCTAAAAAAGCAACCGCACCCAAGAAAGCCGCCGCTCCCAAAAAGGCAGCAGCTAAAAAAAGCGCCAAATAATAACTATTGCCTTTTTTTAGGGAGTCCATACAGCAGTCCGCTTCAACAATGCTATTGCCTGTACTATCTTCGGTACATCCCCGAGATGGTGTCACGGAGCGAATCCTGCAATAGCAACAATTACATCAATGCTTCTATTGAGCTAGGGATTCATTTTTTCAGAAAATGTCTCTCTATGTAGTGTTTTGCATTACGGCAATAGGGGCATTGATTTATAATAACAGGGCAGTAAACCCTCAATAGAAACATATAGGGAACCGGTGGGCTATCTATGTCGGACGGTTTGACGTTTTCAGTACCGTAAAATCAGAGTTTCTTATCTACATGGGCTGTTACAAAAAAAATTGCCTTACTTTTGCAGTTGCGCCACATTTGTCGTTATGGTCATACCCCAATCCTTCTGACCAGCCAAAAGGGGGGGGCGTTTTTTTGCCATCGACCATGTCATGCAAAGCAAAAGAATCAACAAAAAGGTTCGGCAAACAGATAAATAAGTATTTTTGTTCGCAAAAAATCAAATATTTTACGTTAAAATAATATTATTTATTTCTAAAACGATATTTTTGTTACGGGAGGCCGATGAAAAGCGGCATTCTAAACAGATATTAAATAGAAACGTAACCAGAGATATGGCTACGAAATAAAAGTAGTTGCATGCAAAAACAGTTAAGGGAAAAAATTTCGAGCTTTAAAGAAGCCATCTCCATCAGGGAAAAAGGTTTATATCCTTTTTTCCGTCCTATTGAGTCCGCTCAGGACACCGAGGTATATATAGATGGAAAGAGGGTATTGATGTTTGGCTCTAATTCTTATTTAGGGTTGACCTGCCATCCCAAGATAAAAGAAGCTGCACAAAAAGCAATCGCCAAGTATGGTACTGGTTGTGCCGGTTCCCGCTTTCTCAACGGAACGTTAGATATACACATCAACTTGGAACGCCGTCTCGCCCAATATGTGGGCAAGGAATCCGCTGTGCTGTTCAGCACTGGTTTTCAAGTCAATTTGGGGATATTGTCCTGCGTCGTTGGGCGCAATGATTATATTTTCTTAGACGAATATGACCATGCTTCCATCATCGATGGCAGCCGTCTATCTTTTGCCAAAGTATTGAAGTTTGCCCACAACGATATGGACGAGCTGGAAACCAAGCTGTCCCAGCTTCCCTACGAAGCCATAAAATTTATCAGCGTTGACGGTATTTTCAGCATGGAAGGCGACATTGTCAAGCTCCCCAGATTAGTGGAAATCGCTGAAAAATACGGTGCGTCCATCATGGTGGACGACGCACACAGCCTTGGTGTCATCGGCGAAAAAGGTGCAGGCACGGCCTCCCATTTTGGGCTCAACGACAAGGTTGATTTCATCATGGGTACCTTCAGCAAATCTTTTGCTTCCTTGGGCGGGTTCGTTGCGAGCGATGCCGAGTCCATCGATTTCCTGAAACACCGCGCCCGTTCACTCCTCTTCAGCGCCAGCATGACACCCGCTTCCGTGGCAAGCGTTGATGCCGCATTGGACATCATCATCAATGAACCGGAGCACATTGAAAACCTATGGCGCAATACCAACTATGCCAAAACACTGTTGGACGACGCAGGTTTTGACACTGGAAAGAGCGAAAGTCCAATCATTCCCATATTCGTCAGGGACAACGACAAGACATTCCTGTTGACACAGCTTTTGCAGGAAGACGGCATCTTTGTCAACCCTGTCGTATCTCCCGGCGTTCCGTCGGACTCGTCCCTTATACGCTTTTCGTTGATGGCAACGCACACGGTCGACCAGATAGACGAAGCCATCGAAAAAATTACAAAAAACGCGAAAAAAGTCGGTGTGGAACTGGACACAGCCCATGCCAAACAAAAAGTTTCGTAAGCAATAATACCTTACAGTGCATAAAGGGAGATGGAGCATTTCGTCTCCCTTTTTTGTGCTTCATATCTCATATATTAGTCCGTTCCTAGAGGTGTGGCACTTTCTTCTCTCCACAGTCACCTTTCCCCATAGTCGAGGCCAAGCGAGACTGTGCCGGAAGAAATTCATTTTTTCATGCCCTGTGAAGTATATACGCGCTAAAGCAACCTGTATTGACAATATATTTGACAATATTCATTATCAATAGATTGCGCTTTTTGTTTTTTACTTTTTACTTTTGGCTTAACAATATAATATTTCTCACTCCGAAAACTTGTAACCGTGCCTTATCATATAGTAAAAGTCAACGACAAAAAACTTCTGAAAGCATTCATCGACTTCCCTCACGAGCTTTATAAAAACGACGCCAACTATGTACCCGAGCTTTTCGTCGCGCAAAGAGACCTGTTGACACCGGGCAAAAATCCTTTTTTTGAAACGGGACGTATGCAGTTGTTCCTTGCCTATGACCAAGCCAACCACCATATCGTCGGTCGTATCGCCGGCATCTATAACGCCAACTATATCAAGTTTATCGAAAAAGACGACGGCTTTTTTGGCTTTTTCGACTGTATCAATGACCAGTCTGTCGCCGATATACTACTCGACGCAGCCTACGGTTGGGTGAGGGAGCAGGGAGTCAAAGGCAATATCGTCGGTCCAGCCAACCCGACTTCCAATGATTCGTGGGGATTGTTGATTGACGGTTTTGACACACCGTCCATGGTCATGATGCCCTACAATTTTCCATATTACCGGACATTGCTGGAAAACTACGGCATGCAAAAGGAAGTCGACTTGTTGGCATATATCTACACCAAGGCCGATTACAACGGAGAAAAAGTAAGACGCCTCTCTCTCTTTCTCGAAGAAAGACTCAAGAAAAGAAACATCATCATCCGAAAAATAGACCTAAAGAAAAACTTCCACCACGAAGTGGAACGCATCCGGAAAGTGTACAACAAAGCATGGGACAAAAACCTGGGTTCAGTTCCCCTGACCGAAAACGAATTTAACCACGTCGCCAAAGACTTGAAGATGATTGTCAACCTCGATTTTTGCTATGTCGCCGAGATGGACGACGAGATTATCGGCATCTGTATCGCCATACCCAATGTCAACGAAATCCAGCAAAAAATCAAACGTGGCCGCCTGTTTCCCACTGGTCTGTTCAAACTGTTGACGCAGATGAAGAACCTTACAAGCTTCCGCATCATGATACTTGGCGTGCTGGAAGAATACCGCAAACTTGGCATCGAAGCCTGTTTCTACGCCCACCTGATGCGCAGTGCAGACAAATACCCTAAAATCAACCGCATCGAGGCTTCCTGGATCTTGGAGCAGAACATGATGATGAACCGCGCCGTCCTCGATATCGGCGGCAAAGTCTACAAAACCTACCGTGTCTACAAAAAAGCGATTGGAAACTGACGTTTTTTTGTTTCCCTTATAAAAAAGAGAATAGCGTTTACGTTCGGTGCATTGCAGATTTTCGCTGGCGGGTACGGGCATCATGGCAGTAGAACGGCTAGTGGTCGATGTCCTCACCCAGACAATGGAGAAACTTTGAACTATTCTCGCCGACCACGCAGTAGCCGCGACCGCGATAGTTGAACAAAAGTAAATGCACCCGTTACATTCCGTTATCCTTTCGATTTTCCGAAAAAACTTTACTTTTAGTCCACAAAAACGAAGTCTTTTTTCATTGTTAGAACCCCACAAAAACGCGTAATGAAACAAAAATCACCGATTAGTATTGGTTTGCTTGCCAGCGTACTTTTAGGTCTGGCTGGTTGTTCCCCAGTAAAGAAGACGACGGTTGCAACCGATCTCCCGGCTTCCTTGCAGGGCATCGAAAAGGTAAAACACATCGTCGTCATCTACATGGAAAACCATAGTTTCGACAACCTTTACGGTCAGTTTGAAGGTGCCAACGGACTGTCCAATGCAACACAGGAAAGCCTGACGCAGTTGGACCGTGACAACAATGTATATAAATATTTGCCACCGATTCCACGGTCAAGCGCGTTTCCGACGAACTTGCCTAACGGTATCTTCAACATCGACCAATATGTACCGGCAGATCAGGAAACGCCCGATGTCCTGCACCAATACTATCAAGAACGTGCCCAAATCAACGGCGGCAAGATGAACAAGTTTGCGGCTTACAACAGTACCGCAGGCATGACGATGGGCTATTACAAAACAGCATTGCTGCCGCTGTATCCCATCGCCAAACAATATACGCTCTGTGACAATTTTTTCCACAGTGCGTTTGGTAGTTCGTTCCTTAACCACCAATGGTTGATTGCGGCGGCAACGCCTTATTTCCCTACGGCTCCATCGCTTATCCGCGCCGAACTGGACAGCAACGGCAGGCTGTTGAAGGATGGCTCTGTTACGCCCGATGGCTATGCCGTCAATACGATGTATTCCGTCAATCAACCGCATCCTGCCGCCGCCAGGAAGGTTAATCTGGTGACCGACCAGACCAACCCGACGATTGGTGACAGGCTGAGTGACAAGGGGATTTCCTGGGCTTGGTATTCGGGTGGTTGGGACGACGCTATGGCGGGCAACGCGGACGGTTCGTTTCAATACCACCACCAGCCTTTTGTTTATTTCAAACGTTATGCCGACGGAACAAAGGAAAAGGCAGAGCATTTAAGGGACGAAAAGGAATTTATACAAAAGGCAAAGGACGGAACATTGCCAGCAGTGTCTTTTGTAAAACCACTCGGGAAGGTCAACGAGCATCCGGGCTACTCAAATGTCGTTGTTGGAGAACGTCATGCAGCCGAACTTATCAACGATGTCCTCGACGGTCCAAACGGAAAAGATGCCGTCGTGATATTGACCTACGACGAAAACGGTGGTTTCTGGGATCATGTCGCACCGCCTGTGATTGATATCTGGGGGCCAGGTTCGCGTATTCCCGCGATTATCATTTCGCCTTTTGCGAAGAAAGGTTATGTGGACCATACGCAATACGAAACCGTGAGCATATTGGCGTTCATCGAAAAGCGTTGGGGATTAAAACCATTGAACAGCCGCGACGGCAATGCCAATCCCTTCACGGGTGCGTTTGATTTTAATTAGTAGGCAGGACCGAAAGTCAGTGGCCTTCGAACTACTGGTCGGTGTATTCACTAACCGAAACAACTTGTGCTGGTTTGTGAAGACACCAACCAGTAGATTAAAAGGGGCTATATTCCTCAAACCTTATGCTCCATACCTCAAACCATATTTTGTCTTTTTACTTTGAAAAATGAAACTTTGGCGCGTCGTACTGGTATTGGTTGTGTTACTGGGATTGTTTCAAATCCTGGTATCCTTCCGACAGCAAAACAATACGCCAGCGTTGGTTGTTAGGGAAAAGCTGTGTCGGCAATTGGATAGTTTGTCTGATTATTTAAAAGATACTTTGTTGCCGCTTGCCGGTAACAATGCGCCTGAAACCCAGTTGCAGCAAGCGTTTCTGAAAACAAGACGATACTATAAGACAGTAGAATGGGCCGCGGAATATTTTACGTATTCCACTGCCAAGATGATTAATGGCCCGCCCAAACCAGAAATTGAAATCGCCAGCCGTTCCATCAACAATCCCAATGGACTACAAGTGATGGAGGCATTTTTGTTTCCGCACTATACGATTTCCCGGAAAGCCGCATTGCAACAGGAAACGCAATTATTGATAGAAAATGTTGCAGTTTTAAAAACCTATTTTTCGCATATTGATATTGCTTCCTGGCAGATATTGGATGCTGCCAAGCTGGAGGTCTTTCGTATTGAAACGATTGGTATCACTGGTTTTGACAATCCATTGACATTGCAGTCCATGCAGGAAAATGCTGCTGCACTGCATAGCGTCCAGGAAGTGTTGCAACTGCATTCCAATGATGAAAAGCTGCATTCCTTATTTTTCAATACGATTGATTATTTATATAAAAACATTGATTTCAACGCTTTTGACCGTGCGTTCTTCATCCGACACTATATCAATCCATTGAGCCGTGCCGTCGAGGAAATACGTAGGCAATACGCAACGACCGAATTGAAATACAATCGATTGCTGCGGCAAGATGCCATGACCTTGTTTGATTCCGGTGTGTTCAATACGATGGCATATTCCCCTTTCTTGGAACAAAAAAATACAAGGGAAAAAATCGCTTTGGGCAAATGGCTGTTTAATAGCCCGGCTTTTTCCGGTACGCAAACCAGAAGTTGCGCGTCTTGCCATATCGAAGCGCAGGTTTTTGCCAATAATTTAATAAAAGAAAAAACGATTGACGGCACAGGCGTGATTGACCGCAACACACCGACACTTATAAATACGGCTTTGCAACCGCAACAGTTCTACGACCAGCGTGCAGAAAATATCGAAGCGCAGATTTTGGATGTTGTCCACAATCCAAAAGAGATGAAAGGCTCTATCCGACAAGCCATTCAACGGCTACAATCCAACCCAGGTTATAAGAGATTAATCGCGGACGCCTATCCTGGTAAAAACGCAACCAACGAAGACGATATTGTCGAATCGCTTGCCACTTATGTACGCAGCCTGACAAAACTCAACAGTCGGTTTGACGACTATATGCGCGGCGACGACCGCGCGATGAACAGCGAAGAAATATCGGGTTTCAACCTATTCATGGGCAAGGCACAGTGTGCCACCTGCCATTACATGCCGTTGTTCAGCGGCGTGTTTCCCCCCAAATATATTTCACAGGACGCGGAAGTGTTGGGTGTTTCCGATGCGCCGAAAAGTAAAGTATTGGACCCTGATCGTGGCATGTATGGCATCTTGTCCCAGCAGGGTTTTTACGACTCCTCTCTGATGTCCCAGTTTGACCATGCGTTCAAAACCGTCAGCGTGCGTAACACCACCAAGACGGCACCGTATATGCACAACGGTGTGTTTGCGACATTAAAAGACGTAGTGGAGTTTTACAATGACGGCGGCGGCGCGGGACGGGGTGTATATGTGCCGAACCAGACACTTGGTACTGATTCCCTGCATCTTACGCCGAAAGAGGTAGATGCGCTTGTCGCCTTCATGGGGACGCTGGACAGTCGGTAAGCACCAATGCCATTAATGCAAAAAGATAAAAGAATAAAAAGAAGAAATCCACAATCTTCTGCCAAGATGGTGATAAGTTGTTGCCCCATGTCCCGTTGATAATTGTAACTTTGGATACTGTCATTTTTGATATACTGTTTAAAATCTTTATAACCATGAGCCAAAAGCTATTTAAAGCAGTCAACTGGAACAAGCCTTCCAACGACTATGTAGAGGTTTTCTGGCAGCAGAATCTCCGCCAGTTTTGGGTCGATACGGAATATACGCCCTCCAAGGATATCGATGTGTGGCAAAACCTCGGATTTGAGATGCAGTTGGCATACATGCAGGCGTTGGGTGGACTGACCTTGCTGGACACGCTCCAAAGCCATGTCGGAATGCCGAAATGTCTCGACCATGTCAAGGATTTGCAAAACAAGTCCGTCATGTCGTTCATGTGCATGATGGAGTCCATCCATGCCAAGTCTTACAGCACGATTTTCACGACAGTGTGCAGCCAGGAACAGATTGACTACACATTCAAGTGGGTGGAAAACAACAAACATCTCCAGTTCAAGGCAGCAACGATTGAACAATATTACCGTGCGACGGACAATCCTGACATATCCGACCGCGAAATGTATCTGGCGTTGGCAGCTTCGGTGTTGCTGGAGTCTTTCCTGTTTTACAGTGGGTTTTTCTTGCCGTTGTGGTTGGCTGGACAGGGAAAGATGGTCGCAAGTGCCGACATCATCAAGAAAATCGTTGCCGACGAGTCCATCCACGGCGTGTTTGTCGGACTATTGGCGCAGGAAATCTACAATGCCATGCCGCCATTGGAAAAAGAAGTGGTCAGGAAAGAACTTTACGACTTGATGGACGTGCTGTTTGAAAACGAAATGAAATATACCGACGAGGTCTATACGGACATCGGCCTTACCGCTGACGTAAAGGAATATGTCAAATACAATGGTAACAAGGCATTGGCGAACCTCGGATTTGGGGAACGGTACGAAGTCAAGGAAGTCAACCAGATTGTATTGAACGGTCTCACAACGTCCGTCAAGACAACACAGCACGACTTTTTCTCCAAAAAATCCACGAACTACGAAATGGCAACGGAAGTGGAACATCTCAAGGACGAGGATTTCAAGGTAGACCTGTCCGTGCCGGTATAATCATGCATTTCGGACTTGCGTTTTTCGCTAAGGATTTAATAAAATAGAACTATATAAATTTTGCAAATAAAACCCGGTCATTTCCATGCCGGGTTTTTGATTTCACCGCTGCTCCCGCAAGTTTAGCGTAGCGTAACTTGATACAGCGAAGAAACTTTCCATTTTCAATTCCCCCTTTTCCACGTTATTACGCACTCGCGCCATTCAGCAAATCCAGATCATCCTTGTCCAGTAGTATATTGGGCGCGTCGAATATCGTCTGTAACTGGCGGTCGCTTGTTGCGCTGACGATTGGCGCAGTAATGAGCGGATTGGCCAACAGCCAGGCAAGGGCGATAGTTGCCGGTAGGGATTCATGTTTTGTCGCGACATTGTCCAGCGCGTTCAATATGCCAAGGCCGTGGTCGTTGAAATATTTCTTGATGCCTTGACCGCGTGCCGTTTTGGCGAAATCGGCTTCCGTGCGGTATTTTCCGGTCAGGAAACCTGCCGCCAATGACCAATAGGCAAACACGCTCAGGTCGTACTTTTCAACGAGAGGTGCATATTCCGTTTCAAATTTTATTCTTTCCAAAAGGTTGTAGTGCGGTTGCAATGCGACGTATTTGGCGTAGCCTTTTTGTTCGGCGACGGCAAATGAATCGTCGATACGTGTCGGGGAGACGTTGGAGACCGCGATGTGTCGCACTTTTCCGGCCTTGACGAGCTCGTTGTAGGCTTCCATTGTTTCCTCGACAGGTGTTTTTTCGTCGTCGAAATGCGTGTAATACAGGTCGATATAATCGGTTTGCAAACGCTTCAGGGATTGGTCCACCGATTGCAGGATATGTGCCCGGCTGATGTCGTAGCCATGCTCCTTGGTCTGCGAACCGACCTTGGTGGCAATCACGACTTTGCCACGGTTGTTGCGCGCTTTGAGCCAGTTGCCGATGATGGTTTCGGACTGTCCACCCGTGCCGTTGACCCACCACGCGTAAGTGTCCGCCGTGTCGATGAAGTTGAAGCCGCCATCGACAAATTTGTCCAATATTTCAAAAGACTGTTTTTCGTCCAATGTCCAGCCAAATACGTTACCACCAAAGTTGATAGGTGCGACCTCGATGTCCGTGTGTTTGATTTTTCTCTTTTCCATTCTGTTTGTTTTTAAGTCTTCAAAAAAGTGGGATACAAGATAGCGACTGGGTATGGAAGAGGGGAATGAAAGGCCGTAATTTTTTGGTAAAATTTATTTTTTGGGTATTGTTAATTAAGTATATCTAATTGATTATTTCTTTTCAATATTAGCATAGCCATTGCTTCTCTAAGCCTGTCGATACTCTTTGAGTAGCATTTTGTGGCATTGTTAATTAAGTATATCTAATTGATTATTTCTTTTCAATATTAGCATAGCCATTGCTTCTCTAAG
>JASGDY010000084.1:0-20551 GCA_047606825.1 Chitinophagaceae bacterium | reverse complement strand
ATACGCTCAACGTCGGCAGGGCAGTGGAGGCGGTTGTGGACTATACGCTGCAACAACCCGGCAACGAAAAAGTGCAGTCCGTCAACGCCATCGTCGGTGAGACCAATGACGGCGAACTCAACGATATGTTCTACGGCATGAGCAAACGCCAGGTCGGAAATGCGCCATACCAGGTCATGGCAACTCCCTCTCTCAGAAAACCCAAACCCATTTCTTCGACCCAAACCCAACTCAGCAAATGGTTCCCAATGCCCAACTTTCGCAATACGAACCGTCGGACATCTATTATTACAACACGTATCCAACCTGACAGAAATGGTGAGGAAAGGTGACGGGGGCAACGTGCAGTTGGAACTATACACCAAGGCGGGTTATAACAAGACGTATAAGGACTGGAAATAGATAAAGCCATGACATAAAATCATGGCTTTATTATAACAATACGTGCAACCAATTATTCCGTCGCGGCAGTTCCTGCCGACGTAGTCCATCCCGGATTCTGATAGATAGGGGATGTTGTAAGGTCTCCGTTTTCTGATGTTATAATGAAAGCTTGCGCTGCGATAGGGCTTAGATAATGCGCCATACGCCAAGTGACACCGTTATACCCTGTCGAGGTCGCCAATACTTCATAAGGTCTTAAATAGGAACTTAATGCCGGATCCGAAACCACAGATGCAGAATTGCTCGCACCATAAGTAAGCTGGCTAGAGGTGTACCAGTTTTGCATGGTTCCCCACAACTTAAACCCTTCGATATGTGCGGGAGTGGAAATCAACTGGTCCATCGCTCTCCATCTTTTTAAATCCATATTGCGAAAACCTTCGGCCATTAACTCATCACGACGCTCCCTGCGGATGTTGAACAAAGTAGCATCGACCAACTGCCCCGCGGAATAAGCACCCCAGTCTGCCGTCTCTTTGGACATATCCGTAGCCGCAATCGTACTATTAATATCAGTGCTGACTTTAGCCCTTGTCCTTATTTGCGTCCAATAAGCAATAGCGTCTCCATCTAAAGAACCATTCTTTTCATAACAAGCTTCCATATAATTGAGATAAGCTTCTACGGCTCGGAAAACAACACAACCCGTATATCCTTGGCCATTTCCAGCCTGCGCCCCATCATAATTCAAACCTTTGCGGATGGCGTATCCGGTCGTATATTTTTGCTCGGCACTGGACACCCATATTTGCGGAATAGGTTCGATTATCGTAGCATGATCACCTTCGGTCGTATTCAGCAATACATTCGTATCGCCGGGTGCTTTTAGAAACAGTTGCAGCCGGTCGTCTCGGTCTATTCTAACGGCAGAGACCGAATCGTCACCCTGGTAACCACTACCTGTTGCATAGATAGGCAATCCGTTGGCCATCAAGAAACTTTCGACCATGCTTCTGGTTGTACCTACTCCATCATTGCCCAGTTCTTCATAAACTTGTACATTGTGTGTAAGCCCAAGCGACTTGCTGTATGCCCTCCAAAGCATTACCTCGCTATAGCTTGACATATCTACCGCGCCGAACATACTGAAATACGGATTTTCATTGTTGGGAGACTGGACAATTCCTGTATTGTTCGCCAAGGAGATGGAGTCTGCCACAAGTTTTGCGGCGGACATCGCTTCCCCTAAGAAATACTGTATTTCACTTTCAATGCTACCGGATTGGTATTCATAACTCGCGTTGTAATCTTTGGCAGCACCAGGCCAGTTGGTTCCATTGGGAACAAATGCCGTTCCTTTAAAATACTTCAACCAAGTGCCTTCGTACAATGCGACCCGTGATTTAAGCAACTGGGCGCATCCTTTTGACAACCTGTTGTTATTTCCGTCCGGAGAGGTGCCGCCCATCAACATGGCAGCCGAATCCAAGTCAGACAAAATAAAACGAGCCACTTCGGAACGCGGTTGTCGCTTGCTCGCTTCCGTAAGGACGGTAGCATCGTCAGGCAGCGTATTTCTTACGATTGGAAAATCGCCCAAAGCCTGCAATTTGCTGAAATAAACGTAAGCCCTCAAAAAGTAGATTTCTCCTATGTCCTGTTTGATGGCGTCGGCACTTCCTGTAATCGTACCTGCCTCCCATTTCGGCAATACGTTTTCAAGGAAATAGTTTAAGGAGTATATAGTGGTAAAACTCCAATCTCCGCCGGTCGCACCTACCAACCACAACCCAACACCGTATTTATTGTCCATGGACATCCCCGACATATTGTCCGTATTGGCATCGTCACCAAATGTGCCAAACGTCCAGTTGGTATGCCCCGGAAGGATGCTGGGATATTGCCCCAATACATAAGCGGACAATTGAGACTCGTCGTTGAGATAGTCCTCGGGGGTGATGGCAGACATTGGAGATTTGTCAAGAAATTTCTTACATGACGACACGGTCATTAACAGCATCACTATTGACAGCAATAGATAATTCCTTTTCCTGTTATTAAAGTATTTCATCTGTATATTTTTTTATTTTTCTCATTGTCCAGGCATTTGGTGAACAACGTCAATATATTTTTAGGATATTCATCTAACTTAAAACGATATGCTTACGCCACCCGACAACGATTTCTGCAAGGGATAAACACTACCGTCCGAACCACCGTCGATGGTTTCTGGGTCAAACATTTTGGCGGTCTTTGTTCCCGTCCATAGATTTTCGCCGGATAGGTAAAACCTCACGTTGTCCACACCCAGCTTTTTCAATATTGAACCTGGAAGCGTATAACCGATTTGAAGGTTTTTCAACCGTATATAAGCGGCATTCTGCAGATAGCGTGTCTGCACCTGTTCGTTTTTACTACTAAACAAAGGACGCGGATAATAGGAATCCAGATTTTCGCCAAGCGGACCGTCAGCAGCATCGCGGAAATAATCCTCATGCTGTACAAATCCCGCAGCCCACCACATACCGCTGCCTGTTGCGCCCCAGAAGAAGTTGCTACCCTGCCAGTAATCCCTTTTCATGACACCTTGGAAGAATATATTAATGTCAAATCCTTTCCAACTCGCATTTGCCGTAAAACCAAAGGTATAGCGTGGCGTGCTGTTGCCGATGACATGCAGGTCACCCGGGTCATTGACCGTGCTAGAACCCGTGCTCAATACGCCGTCTTTGTTATAATCGGCATACATTACGTCTCCGGCAGCCCAGTTGGAGCCGATGGATGTCTGTCCGCCGGTCAAAGTAGCCAAGTGTGCGTCCATCTCGGCCTGCGTCTTGGCGACGCCGAGTGTGGTATAGCCCCATATTTCTCCCACTTTTCTACCAGGGACATAGCTACTCAACAACCCATTGTCATTGGGATATTTGGTAACAATCGTTTGGTTGTCTGCCAATTGTAGATGCAGGTTGTACGACAACCCATTCTCAAGATGATCGCGCCAGGTCAGCTCAACCTCAAAACCATAAGTCTTCAAGTCCGTATTGTTGGTCGCAGGCACGGATGTTCCCAGAATGACAGGCAACTCTATTGCCGGGCCGACCATGTTGTTTGTTCTTCTGGTAAATATGTCAAAAGAACCTGTCAACCTGTTGTTGAGCGCGCCTATGTCAAGACCCAAATCGTAACTTTTTATACTTTCCCATGTGAGGGTAGAACTTACGAGACCGGGGGCATAAGCTACATTGGGCATAGCACCATTGACAAGCCAAGAGCCACTGGCGGTATAGACAGGCATCGTCACATAAGTCGGATACCAGTCATCCGTATTCTGATTGCCCAGCTTACCGTAGGACGCCCTGATCTTAAACGTACTCAATATGTTTCTATGCTGTTCCCAAAAATCTTCTTCGGCAATATTCCACCCCGCGGAAACGGATGGAGACAAAATCCAACGATTGTCCTCTCTAAAACGGGACGAACCGTCATTGCGGATATTGGCCTCAAAAAGATATTTGTCCGAATAGTTGTAATTGAGACGACCAAAGAAACCAGCCGTTGACCAGGCCTGGTATTGGCCACTTACGGACGGGGTGATGGCGACACCGTCAACGTCGGTACCAGAAGTTGTGTTGATGGTCGCTATCGACGGTACGATGATGCCGTTACGCTGCACGCTGACATCCCTGTATTTGGTAGATTCCGTCTGGAAACCGCCCATGATTTTGAAATTGTGCTTCTCCTTGAACGTCTTGCTATATTCAGAATACACATTGAAATTGAAATAGTCTTGTTTGTAACCGTATTCGTACACATTGGAACTGGCAGAATATACGTAGGGGTCTCCATTTACGTCATGGTTGTACAGTTGTTGGGAATCCCAATGCCGAAATACAACTTTAGAGCGGTAATTTCCTATCCCGTATATCTTCCAGCCTTTGAGAGGCTCGACGGTAAGCTTCAATTGCTGATAGTCCCAATCGGTCTGCGTATTGTCCTTTCCGCCTTCTGCCATACCCAAAGCCGGGGACGGAGAGGAGAACAAATAGCCGTTGGGGTCGTACAATGGCAACGTCGGCCAACCCTGCCTTGCCAAGTCCTGGTAAAAAGAAGTGGTCAATGCCGAGGGTCTCTGGTAGCTTTCATGCAGGAAGCGATTACTATAATCCGCTGTGACGTATTGACTGATCTTGGTGCTAATCTTTACAGTAGCACCATAACGACGGTAGAAATCACGGTTAAAATACATCAACCCGTTTTGGCTCATGTAGTTTCCGGAAAGATAATAGGTGGTATTCTCATTGCCGCCGTTGACGCTGATATTATGTTCTTGGGACGGAGAGGAAGAACGATACATTGCCCTGTACCAATCCACGTTGTCGTTACCATAGCCGTAACCGTCGGCCCAATATTGGGTATTGTTGGGATTCGGGATAATCGATGCCGTTATCGTGCCTTGCTGGTAAGCCAATATCCTGGCAATGTGTTCATCATCAAAAAATACACTACTACCGCTATTGACATTGGCAGCGTTCATATAAGTAGCCCAAGTGTAGGAATCCATCTGTTTGGGGAGCAATACAGGGCGAGAAGACCTGAAGTTGTTGTTGTAATTGACCTTTGCCTTGCCCGCACGGCCTTTCTTGGTCGTAATCAAAATAACACCAAATGCCGCTCGGCTTCCGTAAATGGCAGATGCAGATGCATCTTTCAACACAGATATACTTTCCACATCCTGCGGATTGATGGCCGTAATGGACGCTTCCATACCGTCAACCAATACCAAAGGATCGGAAGATGACGAGCCTATCGTACCCATGCCACGTATATTGATACTCGGCGAGCTTTCAAGCGAACCATTGTTTTGGGAAATATTCAACCCCGGGACGAGTCCTTGCAGGGACTGAGCCAGATTCTGCACGGGTCGATTGGCTACGTCTTTCATGTTGACGGTACTTACCGCACTGGTCATATCCAGCCTTTTCTGCGTACCATAACCGACGACGACCACTTCGTTCATCGATTGGCCATCGTCCTGCAACACGATACTAAATCCAGTCTGTCCCGCAACGGCGACAACCTGGGTCTTGTACCCGACCAACGAAAATACAAGGCTGTCGGAATCCTCTGCACTAAGTTCAAACCTCCCCGTACTGTCTGTAAAAGAATGGGTCTTGGCTTTCTTTGCAGAGACCGACACATTATCAATAGGTATGTTTTGGGAATTCCTTACCTCTCCATAAATAGTTGAAACTTTTTGGGCTACGACATTGTCGGCAAACAGAACGAGCAACGAAAAAATCAAACATCTGACAAGTGTCCCAATCGAAGATACTCCAAAAAGCAATAATCTGGTTCTTTTTCTACTCATATATGCAACTTTAAATTTAAAAATGACAATTTGACAATACTTCAGCAACGCCATAAAAGCACATGGACAATTACGATGCTGCTATCTGCAAAGGAACACGAACGACAAAGTGAGGGGACAGCAGAGAAGTCCTGGATTTAGCATAATATAATAAGAATCCCTTAATTCTTTAAAAACAAGCGTGAATGCACACTTTATAATGCATCATTTTTTATGACCAATCGAAAATTGAGCAATAGAATTTATTCATCTATATTATTTGTCAAAAGTACAAATTTATTTCAAACAAACTACAGAAATATTAATATTTTATTTGCAATCGCTAACAACTATTTAACTAAATTGAAAAATTCTATTTAAATTCATAACATGAGTTTTGGGCAAAATCAGATGACAAAGTGTACGACAAATTGCATTATGCTGCGGCTTCAATGATGTTGACTACGTGTGCTATTGATTGCTTTTTTCGCATGCACTGAGATTGAGGATGCGTTGCGCAACACTTATAGGCTATCCTTTTCCGGACAATTTTAATCGTTGCTGCACCACGTTCCAATGGGTGGGACTCGATAGTGCCGGAACCTATCAGATACCATTTGTCTAAGCACTCTTTGTGTCCGCCTAAATGGTAGAGGTAAGCGACTGCGCTACCGCATTGCGGCCGTCTTATATCGCCACACGCGAGCCTACAAAGAACAGGCACCTTGCCTACTTCCATTTTCCCAAAACAGGTCTGGCGTTTTTCATTCCGGTTAGCTACCGGGAAGCCTACGGTCTTCTCAAAAACAATGCGGTTGATGTTTTTTCCGCATGAGCGGGGAAAACCGTTTCGTAGCCGTTGCCGGACTCTTTGGTGAGCCACTGCTCCAGTTCTGGCGATATCGCGTTTAATATCCGTACTTTGAGGTTTGATTTTTCTATGATTTGGATGAGTTGGTTACTGTAAGTCATCTGCTTTTTTAAATGCAATTGGTCGTACACCCGATGAAAACAGCAGGCTTCCTGTCCAAAAAACAGCCGCTGCATACGCCTGCAAACAAGTTGAAGACCGTGCCGATTGAGCTACGGCACCCAATATGTTCAATGTCGTATACGGTTTTGAAAATATCGTTGACCACACATTTGCAGGGTGGATTTTTTGTATGTGGATAAGTACACCTCCCCATTTTTGCACACGATTGCGTAGAAAAAATTAATTTTGCTACATTTGGCGCGCAATCCGACAAGCGTAATTGGCTTAATCGCTGGAAGCATTGTTAATTATTGAAATACCTATGAGGTATTGTTAGTCACTTTTATGCACAAAAAAATTTCTAAAATAGCCGTGCTCACATCCGGTGGGGACGCCCCAGGAATGAACGCTGCGATTCGTTCAGTCGTCCGCACTGGTATATATTACGGGCTGGAGATGTATGGCGTTGTCAGGGGATACCACGGCATGGTCCATGACGATATATTCCAGATGGAATCCAAGTCAGTAGCCAACATCATACAGAGGGGCGGCACTATTCTAAAGTCTGCCCGTTGCATGGAATTTTTCACCCCGGAAGGTCGCCAACAAGCATACAACAATTTAACAAATCACGGCATCGATGCACTCATCGTCATCGGTGGCGACGGCAGTTTTACCGGGGCACTGAAGCTGAACACCGAATTTGGTCTGCCAGTAATTGGTCTTCCGGGCACCATCGACAAAGACCTCTATGGATCTGATTATACGATTGGGTTTGACACGGCCGTCAACACCGCCATCGACGCCATCGACAAGATCAGGGACACCGCGGACGCGCACGACCGTCTTTTCATCGTGGAAGTCATGGGACGCCACGCAGGCTACTTAGCACTCCACAGCGGTATCGCGACAGGTGCGGAAAACATCCTCATACCTGAAAGCGAAACCGATATCGACGACGTCATCGCCTCACTCTCTGAAAAAGAAAGGCGCAAAAAGCTTGTCAACCTCATCGTTGTCGCAGAAGGAGACGAATTTGGAGGCGCACTTGAGGTCGCCAAGGTCGTGAAAGAAAGGCTTCCCAAGATGGATACCCGCGTGTCCATACTCGGGCATATACAACGCGGCGGCGCACCGACCTGCATCGACCGCATACTCGCGAGCCGTGTCGGGTTCCATGCCGTGGAGAGCCTCATCCAAGGACGATACAATGTCATGGTCGGTGTCATCAACGACCAGATCGCCTACACGCCATTGGATGTTGCCATCCGCGAAAAAGACAAAATCAACGAAGACTGGCTCAGGATGGTCAAAATACTCTCCAGCTAGTTTTACTGTTATAATACGATACAGCACATAAAACAAGTCCTGTATATTTTTTAAAAAAAGCAATGTATGAATTCAAGTGTTCAACCCACTACACAGATGAAAGAATGTGAATGGCCGATCAATACCATGTTCCACCGTACCAAAATCGTGGCAACCGTCGGACCGGCAAGTTCTACCTACGAAATGCTGTACGCATTGGCAGAAGCCGGTGTCAATGTCTTTCGTCTCAATTTTTCACACGGCACGCATGACGGCAAGCTGGACGTTATCGACAAAATACGGAAAATCAACAGCGACAACCATTTCAACATCGCCATATTGGGAGACCTCCAAGGTCCTAAACTTCGCGTTGGAGATTTGGAAGGCGGACAGCTGACCTTGAACAGGGGCGACATCCTGACATTCAACTCCACCCAGAAAGTAGTGGGAACAAAAGACAAAATCTATATCTCATACCCCAACCTGCACGACGATGTACAGGTCGGCGAGAAGATATTGATCGACGACGGCAAACTGGAAGTAGTCGTCAAAAGCATCGACAAGGCGACAGGCGACATCAAAGTGGAAGTGACCTACGGCGGGATACTACTACCCAAAAAAGGTGTCAATCTACCGGACACCGACATATCTCTGCCCGCCATCACGGAAAAGGACATAGAAGACCTGGAATTTATATTGGAACATGAACTGGACTGGGTCGCGCTTTCGTTCGTAAGACGTGCCGAGGACATGGCTGACCTCCGCAACCGCGTCAACGCTAAGAACAGCAAGACCAAAATCATGGCCAAAATCGAGATGCCTTCCGCCGTCGACGACATCCGCAATATCGTCAACGAATCCGATGGCGTCATGGTTGCCCGCGGCGACATGGGCGTCGAACTGCCCGTGGAAAAAGTGCCTTTGGCACAACGCGAAATCATCCGCACCTGCGTACACCGTTCCAAACCGGTCATCGTCGCTACTCAGATGATGGAAAGTATGATGACCAACGTCAAACCCAACCGCAGCGAAATCACCGACGTTGCCAACGCCGTGATGGAAGGTACCGACGCCGTGATGCTAAGCGGGGAAACCGCCATGGGACAACATCCCGTGTTGGTTGTGGAAACCATGCGCAAAATCATCATGGAAGTAGAAAAAACCGAATATCCCTACGACCGTGAAGGAGACGTCGTCCCCAAAGCGACCTCTCCTACCATACTCGCAGACGCCATCTGTTTCAACGCCTGCAAAATCGCCAAAGAAACACATGCCAAGGCCATTATCGGTATGACGGCTACGACAAGGACGGCTTTCCGTCTGAGTAGCTACCGGCCAAGCGTCCCCTTGTTCATCTTCACCAAAAACAAATACGTCGTAAACCAGTTGAGCCTGAGCTGGGGCGTAAGGGCATTCTTCTACGACGACGAAATCTCCTTGGACAATATCATCAAAGATCAAATCGAAATCCTAAAACAAAAAGGATACCTCGTTGACGACGACGTCGTTGTCAATACCGGCAGCACCCCAGTCGTCAAACAAAGACCAACCAATACATTGAAAATCAGTATCGTAGGTCAGGATTAATTTTGAACTGAGAATTTAGAAATCATCCTATATCGGTCATCAAGTTAAGCTCCTGATGACCGATTTGGTTTGTATAGTGTACAACACACTGCATAAAAATATTTAATAAAGAAAATCAACAACTTACCGTCATTCCCGCATAGGCGGGAATCTTATACAACCTTTAATTTTATAACACCAAAGATTCGCTGTACTGAACTGAAGACTCCTGTCCACGCAGGAATGACGGTTGACGTGTCCATTATTTACATTCGTATTCATTTTCATGAGGCGTGAAATAGAAACAGTCCCATGCACACTTTGCGTCCTTGCGTGAAAAACTTTCTGCCGTCAAGCATTTCCTATCTTTGTCGCGATGGACAACGCAATGGTAAAGCAATCTTTTTGGGAAAAAAGCTGGGTCAACTTCTTGGTCAACCTAGTTGGCATTGTCATCATCGTACCATTGGCTCCGTTCATCTGCCGTTTCATACCACCGTTGATTATCGGCGACTTCAACTTTGACTTTATACTGTCCATATTGATAGCGATAATCGTAGTCCGGCTGTTTATCTGGTTGTTGAAACCGATGATATTGCCACTTTTTATATTGGTCGTGCTTTTCTTTGGCTACGAACAGTCAAATGGAGAATATACCGTCGGGGACACGCTGCGGTCGTACAAGTTCCTTGTACAGCAAAACTTTGGCATCAAGGAAAAGAAAGCCACCGACATCCTGAACCTCAAACCCGCCATGTTTGAAAATATCCAAAGCAGGACAGCGCGCGTCATCCAGTCCAAGATGGATTTCCACGATTCGCTGGTACGCAATTTTGCGATCCGCCGCTCGCTGGAGTATTTCAAGGAATACAAACCTAAATACGGCAATCTTGTCCGCTATTTTTCCTTGTTCAAATACATCAACCTGCATTTCAACTATGTGTCGGACCCGTCCAGGGACGAATATTATGCCACCGCCCGGGAAACCATACTGAACGGCTTTGGCGGTGACTGCGACGACCACAGCATATTGATGGCCAACAGCATGATGGACATCGGTGCCAAATGCCGATTGGTCATCGTCCAAGGGCACATGTACCCCGAGTTGTACATTGGCAGCAAACAGGATTTCCTCGTGGCGCAGCAGGCCGTGATACAGCTATTTTCCGACTACCAGATTTCGGGAATCTATTACCATGAGAACGATGGGGAATACTGGATCAACCTTGATTACACGGCTCGTTACCCGGGTGGCCCCTACATGAACAACAACGTCAAACTGGTCATAGAACTATGACACCCAAAATGTTAGATTTTGCGTAAATTTGCCCTTTGCAAATAGAAAGAAAACCACTATGTTGTCCAAAAAAACGCAGTACGCCTTCCAGGCTTTGATGTATCTGGCCCAGAACCAGAAAAATGGACCTGTCCTGATAGCCGAGATTGCGCAGAAGAAAAAAATCCCTTTGAAATTTCTGGAAAATATCCTGCTGGAGATGCGCAAGGAAGGCATTCTGGAAAGCAAAAAAGGCAAGGGAGGTGGTTACTTCCTGGCAAAATCGGCCCACAAAATCGTATTGGCGGACGTCATGCGCCTGATCGAAGGCCCGATATCCCTACTTCCCTGTGTCAGTAAATTCTTTTATGAAAAATGTGCCAACTGCGACGAAAAGACCTGCGGACTCCGCAAAGTGTTGGTTGAGGTCAGGGATGCCAACCTCGCCATATTGGAACACCAGAGCGTCGCTGACATCGCCGGCATTTAAATGATTCCCATGTTGATACCAAGCATCGTCTCCATCGTATTGATTAGCTTGTTCGTCTTTATCGTGCGTTTACGCAAAGCGCGGCGTTTCTCCGACAAGTCCAGCTGGAACATTGTCGACAGCACTAGCGAGGAATGGCCCAAACGACCTGCCAATATGCCCAAGGAAAAAAATCGACGAGGTATCTATATAGACCGCATTCCAGTCATTGCGGACACCGCCGTCTCACATGATGGAAACATTTACAGCTTTTCCAGAATCGCGGGCAATCCCATCAAAAGCCTGCCACTCCACACGACGGAACACAGCAACGAAGAGCATTACCTGACGACCGTCCACTTGTCATTCCACCGCGAAACGGACCAAGTGTACATGGACATCCTGTCCCTCGACAAGGACTTCCCGTTGAGCAGCAGCCATTTTTCCCTTTTGTTCGCCAATAGCACGCAATGGGATTTTACATTCCCGCAAAAACGTGGAGAAGAATATGCCCAAAGCATTCCGCTCCATCCGGAACGCCTGCAATATCTGGTGGAAAATCCTTTGGACAAATGGCGCCTCCGTAGGGACAAGGACGATTGTTTCACTGTCGGCGCACTAAACTTCGAAACCAGGAAATACATCTACAAACCCGAAATACAGGACACCATACAGACAATGGCGAGAAAGATGTGGGACTGTGGGCGGTAGCAAAGCGCAAAAAGCACATTTTGATTGCACCCTAAAAAATACCTAACTTTGATAAACCACGGCAATCATCATTGACGATAATATTATATTTACGCATAAACAAATTTGACATGACCACAAAACTCACGTTAAATATAAATAAAAGCACCATTGAAAGTGCTAAGGACTATGCAAAAGACAATAAAACAAGTCTGTCCCAACTTATTGAAAATTATTTGGAATCCATCGTCACTAAAGAGAAAACGAAAACCACAATAAGCCCTTTGGTCGAAAGCCTGACCGGCGTCATTCCATCCCAGTCTGACAAAGATCACAAAAACGACTACTATGAATATCTAAGCAAAAAATATTCTTAATGGAGAAGGTTTTTGTAGATGCCAATATTGTAATCGACCTTCTCGAGAAACGAGAAGACTTTTACCAAGAGGCTCAAGAATTGTTTACGTTGGCTGACAAAAACGAAGTGCAGCTTTATGTTTCTGCATTGACAATTGCAAATGCTCATTACATTCTATTTAAACATCTAAAAAGGGAAGCAAAAAAAGTTTTGTCAAAATTCAAAGTCCTTGTCGAAGTATTACCCATGACTGACAAGATTCTAGAGCTATCATTATCATCCGACCATAAAGACTTTGAAGATGCAATCCAATATTATACAGCCATTGAAAATGAGATGGAAATAATCATTACCAGAAACAAAAAAGATTTCAAAGAATCAAATATCCCAATTTTAACAGCACGAGAATTTATAAATCACTATTGTTAATAGTAGGTAAAATATCCGACTCCATCCCTTCCACCTGATTAAAAAACGCCATCATCTGTTGCAACCCTGTTTTTGAAAACATCCTATCCATATTGTCCAGCGTTTCTTTTGTGGCTTGTGCCCCGCGTGCAACCATGTCTTTTTCAAAATAGGCGATAGCCGCTTTGATATCCGAAAATCGATTACTCGTTAGCACTTCTGCCAATTCAAACGAGTCCTGCATGGCCACATTGGCACCTTCTCCGGCAAACGGCGGCATACGATGCGCGGCATCGCCAATCATGGTAAGGTTTTCCTGCGTTTCCCAATGTTGGTCAAACGGTAAATAATATTGCGGACGCGGCGTATAATGCACCTCGTCGCAGGTAAAAAGTTCCTGCCAAGCTTCATTCCAACCCGTAAATGATTCTTTGAACCAATCCAGTACAGCTTTGCTGTTTTTAAAATCTATTCCACTATCTGCCAGCCAGCCTTCCGGTGCCTTGAAACTAACGATAACCATAGCAGAACCGTCTCCTTTGACGCCATAACCAATTATTTTTTCGTCGTCAAAGGCCATCATCTTGCTACCTTTCGAGAAGGCAAAAAGTTTCGGGATATCTTTTGCTGCATTGTAGATATCACCTTGGATTAAAGTAACGCCCGAATAAATCGGTTTAATGTCACTCAGATACGGACGCACTTTCGAGTGCGCACCATCGGCTGCAATGATTAAATCCGCATAAGCCGAAGTTCCATTTTTGAAATACAGCCGCCAGCCGTTTTCCTCCTTTTCCATTGAGACGAACTGGCAGTCCCATATAACCGTATTGGATTGCAGCGAATCCAACAAAATGTTACGCAAAGGCGCACGGTCAATTTCGGGGCGCGTTTCCGCAGTGATTTTCGCAAAATTGTTTTCGTCAAATTTTATATGGAGATTTCTATCGACCAATAGCATTTTGCTTGCTTCGGGACGATGGTGTTTGTAAAATTCGGCCAACAAACCGGCACGCTTCATCGCTTCCAGACCAGTACCCTCATGCAAGTCCAACGTAGAACCCTGCACGCGCACGTCTCGGTTAAAATCACGCTCATACACCGATACATCCACATGGTGCATTTGTAAAAGCCGTGCCAATGTCAGGCCAGCAGGGCCACCACCGACAATGGCAACTTTTTTATTTTGTAATAACATAATTCAGCATTAACATTTAGATGCAAAATTATTGCGTGTCCGTATGTAAAAATTGTAAAAATCGGCTGTTTTCATTTTTAAATAATTCCTTGGGCGAAGCACCGGACAGTTTTTTGATTTCCTTGATAAAATGTGACTGGTCGTAATAATTCAGTTGTGGGAATAGTTGCCCTTCTTTGATATGGGAAAGCGATGCCTGAAAACGCAAGATATTGCAATATGTCTTTAACGAAAGTCCAAATTGCTGATTAAAATATTGATTCATCTGCCGTGTACTCCAAAACACTTTTTCTGAAAGTTCTTTTACGGAAATTTCGCCGTTGGTTGTAAAAATCAGTTCAAACAACCTACGTTTTCGTTCATCGGTTTCTTTTGGCAAAAGCGTCTGCATTTTTAAGGAAGCCTTTTCACAAAAAACGTCAAAATCTTTCAAATCATTTACATTGAACCCCCAAAAACCACTCGGCAACATTTTGCCTCCGTTCAATATGTCGGCAATAGGATGGTGTAAAATATACTCCACCGAAAGCGGATTCAAATTGATGGAAAATAGTTTTTCTATATTGTTCGGAGGCATTGGTTTAGGTTGCGTTTCCAATCCTATCAATGCGACGTACAGTTTATTATTTAAGCCTTTATAAAAATGGATATCAATTCTGCCATTAGGAATAATCACAGCGTCCTTGATACTTGACAGGTTTTGCAAAGAGGAAAAACAATAGACAAAATCCGATAACGAATCGCCTGGTTTAATTATTTTAAAATGAAATTTTCTATCCATTATTGTTTATTGTTTATTGTTTAGAGACTTGCCAACAATAACTTATGAGAAAAAGTTAAAGACTATATTTTTTAAAAATAGTCGTAGCAATATGTCCTCCAAAACCAAAAGTATTGCTCATTGCATAATTTACTTCGCGCTTTTGCGCTTGATGTAACGTGAAATTAAAGCCGTCCTTAAATTCCGGTTCTATATCTACCGAATTAATTGTTGGAGGCACGATATTGTGTTGCACCGCCTTAATACACGCAATCGCTTCGACGGCTCCTGCCGCACCTAACAAATGCCCGGTCATGGATTTTGTCGCGCTGATATTTAGTTTGTTTTCTTTTCCGAATACGCGTTCGATTGCTTTCAATTCGCTGTTGTCGCCTTGCGGTGTCGATGTGGCGTGTGTATTCAGGTAATCGATTTGGTTTGCTGCAATATCGGCGTCATCCAACGCAGCAAGCATACCAAGATAAGCACCCTCTCCGTCCGGATGCGTGCCGGTCAGATGATAGGCGTCTGCCGCCATACCACCGCCAACAATTTCTGCAACGATGGGAGCATTTCTTTTAACGGCGTGTTCGTGGCTTTCTAAAATAATAGCACCTGCTCCTTCGCCCATGACGAACCCGTCCCTATGGATGTCAAACGGACGCGAGGCTATCTTCGGGTTTTCATTATGCGTTGACAATGCTTTGGAAGCATTAAAACCGCCAACAGAACTTTCGTTGATCGGTGCTTCCGAACCTCCGGTAATAATCATATCGGCCTTGCCCCAACGGATATAGTTAAATGCGTCAATGATAGCCGTGTTGGATGTGGCACACGCGGAAACTGTCGTATAATTAATCCCCCGCAGCCCGTGCTTAATAGAGATAACACCCGCAGCAATGTCAACAATTATCTTGGGGATAAAGAACGGATTGAAACGTGGCGTACCGTCACCTTGTGCAAACTCGGTTACTTGTTGCTGAAACGTGCCAATGCCACCATTGCCAGAACCCCAAATGACACCAATGCGGTTCCTGTTTAAATCATCAAAATTGATATTCCCGTTTTTAATCGCTTCCTCGACAGCAATTAAAGCATATTGCGTAAACAAATCATATTTTCTTGCTTCTGTTTTTTCAATATAGTTAAGCGCGTTGAAGTCTTTAAGTTCACACGCAAATTTTGTTTTGAATTTTGTCGTATCAAATTTTGTTATGGGAGCGGCTCCGCTCACACCGCCTACAAGGGATTGCCAAAAATCGGCTGCATTGTTTCCAATCGGCGTAAGTGCGCCAATGCCTGTTACTACCACTCTTTTCATAAGGACTGTTGTGTTAAACCGTGTATGATATTTTCTTTGATTGCCCCAAAATCCTGTTTATTCGTAAGTCTTGTCAGTTGTACCGCTGCAAGCATATTGGTTATAACCATTAATGCTTTAGTCCTTTCATTCGTGTCAAATTGAAAAACATTCTTGGCTTTCCCCTCTTTTAAAATTTCAATGACCCATTTCAAAATATCGTCAGCCAATCTTTTGAGTGCATTCTGCATTTCGGGCTCAACCGTATATAAATCTGTTGCCAAGGAACCTACGATACAGATTTTGTTCTCTGATTTTATGGCGGTATAGACATTCAGAAAGGCTTTAAGTTTTTCAAGCGGCTCTTTGCTTTCCAATTTAGTTTTTAACGTATCAAGCCGGTTGCGATGTTCCTGTACAATAGCCAGTCCCAATGCTGTTTTTGTCGGGAAATGGTAATGTACGGACGCATTCTTGATGTTTAGCTGCCTGGATATGTCCGCAAAACTAAAAGCGTTATACCCTTTCTCTCTTATGAGGTTGTCGCCAAGCTTGATTATTTCTGTCCTTGTATCCATATCAAGGGCAAAGCTAAGGAAAAATACTTACCTATCAATAGGTAGGTTATATTTTTGAATAATCCGAATAACGACCTGTTGACCTTAATCTTTCGGAACTGACGGCTTCCCAACAATTCGGCAACACACCGTTCATCACGCTATTGGACAACTCATCATTCTTTTAGCTAGTGCACCCAACTTTTATTTACCTTACAGCAGAAATTATTATATATGTCAAATTTGTTTCCTCGTTTGGGTGCTGCCCTCCTGTTGGTTGCGCCCCATGCACTGTCTGCCCAGAGCGGCTATCAATGGAAAGAAGCCACCTCTGCCGGCTATACGTACCGATATGTCAGCAACGATCCTCTAAAAGCCCGTTTTTACACACTGAAAAACGGCCTGAAAGTCATCCTTTCACAAAACAGCAAAGAACCACGCATCGCCGTCAACATTCCTGTAAGAACAGGCAGTAACAACGACCCTGCCGACCACACAGGCCTCGCGCACTACCTGGAACACCTGCTCTTCAAAGGCACCGACAAGTTTGGATCGCTTGACTGGACTAAGGAAAAACCTTATCTGGACAAAATCACCGAACTCTATGCCGAATACAACAAAACCCCGACGACGGACACCGCCGGAAGGAAAGCCAAATACCATGAAATCGACAGCATTTCAGGTGTGGCGTCGCACTACGCCATCGCCAATGAATACGACAAGCTCATGGCCAACATCGGCTCCCAAGGCACCAACGCGCACACTTGGGTAGAAGAAACCGTCTACGAGGAAAACATCCCTTCCAACGCCCTGGACAAATTCATACAGATACAGGCAGAAAGATTCCGCAACCCCCAGTTCCGTCTATTCCACACCGAACTGGAAGCTGTATATGAAGAAAAAAACCGAGGACTGGACAACGATGCCTGGAAAGTCAACGAAACCTTGCTGGCCAACGTGTTCCCGACTTCCAACTATGGCCAACAGACCACCATCGGAACAATCGAGCATCTAAAAAACCCGTCGCTCATCGCCATCCGCAACTATTACGACAAATACTATGTCCCGGACAACATGGCCATCGTAATGGCAGGAGACTTCAATCCGGACGAGGCCATCAAGCTGATAGACAAAAACTTTGGCTACATGGCCGCCAAGCCAGTCGAGGACTATCAAAACCCTGTTGAAAAGCCCATCGTCGGCCCGATTGCCAAAGACGTCTACGGGCCAAGTGCCGAATCCGTAACCATTGGCTACAGAATCGGAAAATCCGAATCCCATGAAGCCATGATGGCAGACCTTATCGGCCAGATCCTCGACAATGGCAAGGCGGGTCTGTTTGACCTCAACCTCAATAAGACACAGAAAGTCGCCAAATCCTCCGCAGGCCCCGACCAGAACAAAGACTACGGCGTATTTGAACTGGACGGCTCACCCAAACAAGGACAGACGCTTGAAGAAGTCAAAACACTTCTTTTGGGACAGATCGACCTTCTGAGAAAGGGACAGTTTGACACCTCCCTCATTAAGGCAATCGTTGCCAACAACAAATTGTACAAGCTCAAAAGCCTCGACAACAACGATGCACGCGTCTCTTTTTTGATGAAGGACTTTATTTTCAGCAAAGGAGAAAAATGGCCTGCCTCCGTTTCCGAAATTGACGATATGTCCAAGGTTACCGCAAAAGAAATCATCGATTTTGCCAACGAAATCTTCAAGGACAACAACTACGTGGTTGTGTACAAGCACAAAGGCGAAGACAAAAACATCGTCAAAGTCGAAAAACCGGCCATCTCTCCCGTGGAAACCAATGCTGGAAAGCAATCCGACTTTGTAAAAGAAATGACCAGCCGTGAGTTGCCGCCGATACAACCCAAATGGATCGACTACGCAACAACCATCCAAAAAAGAAAAGTCAAAAACGTAGGCATCCTATACGTTCCCAACAAAGAAAACAGTCTGTTTAGTCTATACTATTACTACGACTTCGGCTCGTACAGCAACAAACTGTTACCGTTGGCACTGACCTATCTGCAATATCTCGGAACAGACAAATACAGCGCTGCCGACGTAAGCAGACTGTTCTATGCCCAGGCAGCGAGCTTCACGGCAAGTGCAGCAGCCGAATCGATGACGCTCTCCGTCAGCGGCCTAAACGAAAATTTCGGCAAAGCGGTATCGTTGTTTGAGGACTTGCTGCTGCACTGCAAACCAGACCAGGAAGCCCTCGCTGGCTTGAAAAACAGGTTGATGAAATCCAGAAGCGACGCTAAGCTTAACAAAGGTGCCATTGCAACAGCCATGCGCAACTACGCAATGTACGGTGACAAAAACCCGTTCAACTATGTCCTGTCCGACAAGGAAATCGAAGACCTGACAGCAGAACAGCTTGTCAACATCCTGCATGGACTCCCGAAATACAAGCACCGTATATTATATTACGGGCCGCAACCGCTCACAACATTGGCAGCCAACGTCGACAAACTGCATAGCCTACCTACATCATGGACCGCCACACCAAAAGCAATCGAGTACAAAAAAATCCAACAACACGACAATACTGTCTATTTTGCCAACTATGACATGGTACAGTCCGAAATATTCTGGTATAGAACGTTGGACAATTTCGACACTTCCAAAGCTGCGAAAGTCAATGTTTTCAACAACTATTTCGGTGGCAACATGGGCTCGGTCGTGTTCCAGACGATAAGGGAAGCCAAGGCGTTGGCTTATTCCACTTATGCTTTTGTCATACCGCCTTCGAAAAAAGAAGACCAATATGGATTCCTCGGTTACGTAGGCTCACAAGCCGACAAACACGACGATGCCATCACTGCCATGAATGCATTGATAGATACCTTACCGATCAACCAACATAATTTTGTCGATGCAGTCGGAGCATTGCGCAAGGACATCGAAACGGAGCGTATCACCAAGACGGACATACTGTTCCAATACCTTGGACTGGAAAAACTGGGTATCAACTACGACATACGCAAGTCCTACTACAAGCAGTACCCAACCATCACGATGGACCAGATCAAGCAATACCATGATGGGGAACTCACCCAAAAGCCTTATTCATACTTCATCGTCGCTTCCGACAAAAAGATAGAACCATCCTCGCTTAGCAATTATGGAAGGGTCAAAGTATTGACGTTGGAAGAGTTGTTCGGATATTAAAAAAGGCAAAAGTAAAAAGCTGCCCAAATAAAATGGTGTGACCCCAAAAAGGTTGGACGGATTAAGACACTGTCCCATAAACTGTCTGCAACCGACAACCTCAAGGGGTTTATAAGTATCATCCGAACCGTATTTCCGAAATCATCCACGCAAATCTGTGTTGTACATCAGATAAGAAATTCCATGCGTTACGTGGTGTGGAAAGACAAGAAGGCATTTGCAAAAGAGATGAAGGCAGTCTATACCGATCCGACCAAAGATGCAGTGCTTGCTGCACTCGATGGTTTTGAGCTGAAATGGAAAAGCAAGTGCGCTTACGTCATAAAATCCTGGCGGGACAACTGGGACGAAGTGACCGTGTTTTTTGATTTTCCTATTGAAATCAGGCAGATTATCCACACCACCAACCTGATTGAAAACCTCAACGGTAAAATCAGGAAATACGCGAAAAACAGGCTTTCTTTCCCTACAGATGATGCAGTGATGAAATCCGTTTACCTGGCACTCAGGGAAGTATCAAAAAAATGGAAAATGCCTATTCACAACTGGGGCATCATCGACAAGGTCCATTATACCGAGCGGCAGTCCGTGCCGAGCGGTGCGGCCATTGTCCGCACGAAGCGTTGGTACAGAACGACGGCCTGTATGCCAAACTGTGGAAACATCAGAAGGTGTAATGGCTTTTATTTTTGAAAGGAGGTCTATGGAATCCTTGGCATCGAGGCATGTATATCCCGCTTTGCGTCATCTGTCCGTGGAATATTTGATGTACGT
>JASGDY010000083.1:0-91302 GCA_047606825.1 Chitinophagaceae bacterium | reverse complement strand
CGATTTTGATTTATATTTTAGACCAAAAATCCATTTGTGCTGTTCGGGATTTGCAATCCCGAACGCTTATCCGTGCATTTGCAATGCACTGCTATTTGAGGATTGTAAATCCGCCGATACTGCTTCAAGATTACAAATCCTGAAGAGCGGAGTAATAAAAACTATTGGTCTATATTGAATTTCATTATCGTATAACCTACCCACCCAAAAAGAGAAGGCATCGGATACCAACCGATGCCTTCTCTTTTTAATGCTATACTTTGCAAGGATAAAGTAGTGTATTGGCAAACACCTTAACTAGTTCCGACAAAGGGTTGACCGCTTTTTGTTTTTGCCTTTTTACTTTTTCCTTAAAATCAATCCGTGTATATTTTGGCTTTCAATGTTGTTTTTACCGTTCCCGAAGAAAGCCGGGACAGTATATCCAACGGCCTACCCGCCGCTTCGGAGGCGGACTCGATGTCATTGATGGTCGTTATGTAGTTGCGCCAGGCGGTTTTACCCGCACTGTTGGTACTATAAAGGCTGTTTTCATTGGGCATATCGACCGCCAACACTGTTGTGGAAGCATCGATACGGTTCAGGTCGTCGGAGCCTTTGGACAGGATGACGACGACTTTCCATACATGGTTGGGGACGGTTACATAGCCGTCGGTGATAGTATTGGTAACGCTGGTACTTGTGGAGCCTATGCCACCCGTTCCATAGTTGCCCATGATGATATACACTTCATTCCCGGCATTCGTGACAATGGAATCCCTAATCTTACTTTCCAGCCCTTCCCAGGGACCCTGGTTTAATTTAGGTGCCTGCGGTATCATATTGGTCATATAAAATGTGGTCGTGTTTGCCACATACGTACTTGTGCGGTCGCCCGAAGGACAGTTGTGCCCACGGTCAAATCCCGTCACACTACCCGCATAGTCCGTTGACAATACCTGATACCAGCCGGTAGGCAACAGTGTATAATTGGTAAATGCATCGCTTCGGGAAACCGAGCCAATATCCGAAGATTGCAGATGCCAGCTTACCCAGTTGGGAATACCTCTTACCGAACTATAAGATTCCACGTAGTAAGTTGTGCTGAACAAATAATTGGTTGTGCTATCCGATGTATGTTTTGCCTCAGTTGGATTGCCCAACAAGAGATTACCGTCATCCAAGGTATCTGCCGCGACCAGACTGTCGGCGGAAGATGCAGAAGCAACGGTAAGACTGGAGACCAGCGTATCGACATAGGTCGGCGAGGACGGCGTGTCCACACTGCTCACTACATCCTTACGACAACTTGTCCAGAGAAAGGAAAACGTCGCCATCACACACAGATATGCGATGGTCGTCTTATTGTATTTTTTTAAAATCATAATGAAGTGATTGATAAATAGTTATTGAACCTCTTTTAAAAGCGTGATGAATGTCGGGAAATGGTCGCTGAACCCATCCGCAAAACGGTCAAAATCATACGTCCGCTTGGGATAGCCCTTGTAGCGACCGGACAACTGTATCATGTCGTCCCTTTTGAAAATAGACGGGCGGTAAAAGAAAAACGCACCCGCATTGTTGCCATGTTTCAACAAATTACGCGAAACCATGATCTGGTCAAACAACGCCCAGGCATCCTGGTATGCCAATGTCCCGATCCCTTTTTTGAAAAGAGAAAGAAAAGGACTGTACAGCACCATCGGATCACTGCTTTCCGGCTCACCGTTGGAACGCAAGGTCTGCACGACGCTGTTGTTGTCTGGATTGTCGTTGAGGTCCCCCATCACGACAATATTGGCATTGGGTTCTTCCTTGAAAATAGAGTCGATGGCTTGGCGCACCACGCTCGCCGCTATCTTACGGTCGCCTTCCGACGCCGCCTGCCCGCCCAGACGCGACGGCCAGTGGTTCACGAAAAAATGAAAGGTTTCCGATTGTAGCTTGCCCTTGACATAAAGGACGTCGCGTGTCGCCGCCGCGCCGCCGTGGCTGCCCGCAGGAAGCGTCACGGTCAACGGCGCACTCCATTCCACGGAAAAATACGTCGGGTTGTACAGCAACGCCACGTCAATGCCGCGCGCGTCGGGCGACTCGTAATGCACGTACTGTAAATGCCTTTCGGCTACTTGCGGATCGGCAACCAGGTCACGGAGTACATTTTCATTTTCTATTTCCGCCACGCCCAATACGGCAATACCGTCCGGTGAATAGCTTTTGCCCATGTCGCGCAGCACCGATGCCATATTGTGCAGTTTCCGAGCATACACTTCCGGCGTATAACCTTTTTTGCCTGTCGGTAAAAACTCGTAGTCATTTTTGTCCGCGTCGTGCAGCGTGTCAAAAAAGTTTTCCAAATTGTAAAAACCGATATTGGCAACCTGATAGTTCTTTTTCTGTGCGACTGCCACCGAACAGAGCAGCAGCGCACAGAAAAGAAACGAGGTATTTATCTTTTTGTATTGAACCATTTGCTTCATTATTGCCAAGTAAACGTAACATTGTCGATTGCCGAAGTCGGCCTAGTGCCAGAACCAGACGAACCCGCCGCCACAATCCTGACATAAATCGTAGAAGAAACATTGTCAAGGTCGCTCAAGTCCGCCGAAATGCTGTTGGAGGAAAATGCCGAACCGCCCGTTGTCAACGTTCCTGTTATCTTGGAACTTGACAAGGTCGTGAAGGATGTCGGGCTGTCGCCGGTGGCATAGCTTATTTCCCAAGTCATGGTTCGCGGGCTGGACGCATCCAAGCTCATCAAGTCAAAGCCCAATGTCAATCCTGTCTTGCTTGTCGTGTTTGCCAGTTTGAACACAAAACCTACTCCATTGTCATAAGTACCTGTTTGTCTTACGCCCAATGCCCTGTCCGTGGATGCTGCCTGTTCTGTTTCCGTGGAACTGGACGTAAGCCCCGTGGCAGATGCCATGTTGTAGAAGCCATAAGTGGTCTTAGTCCAGACAGTGGCCGTGGAAGTAAATGTCGCCTCGGTACCAGCACTTGTGGACGACATGTCGGAATACACATAAAAGCCTGTTGGTAGTCCGTCTGCAACATCATCCAAGTCGTACTCCAGCGGAGACGACGACAATGTTACAGCATCGGTGGATGTGCTGGAGCCATACGTAACGTCATCCTCAGTACGGATAGTCAACTGGAAGGTTGTATCCGTCGCAGAGGAAGATTTGTACACGGACACATATCCTGTCACGGTGGCCGTGCCTGCACTCAGCGTAATACCTGAAGTCGACCTTACATAAGAAACCAAGCTGTTACTTCCGTCGGAGAAGGAATAATAGGTATAGGAACTACCCGAACTGGAAGTGGCAACGGTCACATCGGATATTTTTACCAACCGAGTAGACCACGCAGCCCCTGCACTCAAAATGTCTGCAATAGTCGTTGTAAGTGGCGTAACACTGGTGCCGGTACTGCTTACGGTAATTGTCGGATTCTTCAACTCCAGTTCACCATTGTATGTAGTCAAGGTAGAACCGGACAGGCTGATGGAAACCTTGTCTCCCACACTATATGTCGTCGTGGAACTTGGAACGTACAGCAATATACCCGCAGCATTATCCTCTTGCACGACACGGACATTGCCACTTGACTCGTTGGTGGAGTTGGATATGACAACACCTGTCACCGTTCCTGAAGTAAAACTGACATCAGAACTCGAATAGACATTCCTCAGCTCTTCGATCGTGGAAACTGTTACGGAAGATGTACCGCATCGGCTTCCGGTCATGCTGGCGACATCGTCAAGGTCGTTTATCTTCAATTCTTTTGTGGTCGTACCAGAAGAAGAAACATACGGAATGTAAATACCCGTGATGGAGCCGCTACCGGACGCCACTTTTGTACCGGCAAAGCTGGCATAGCCGCTCGTGTACAACACTGCCGAATCGCCCGCACAGCTCACCAATGTAGTGCTAACGCTGGTGCTTTGCGATGTAGAGTCGGCATAATAAGCCGTCGTATCCGAAAATTGTACACTGTTGACCTTAATCAACATGGACTGGAATGCATCGGTAATATCGGTAAAGTTGTCAAACTCGACAGGTGTCACCACATGTCCCGTACTGCCCGGCACAACATAGTCCGTCATCAAAGCCGACGCGATACGCACTACACTTCCAGTGCTACTGACACCTAAACCAATTTGGTAAGAACCATTATATTTTCCTACGGAAAGGCCGGACATCTTGACAAATACGCGCATCCCTTCGGGATATGTGGCATACAGGCTGCTGCCGTCGATTTGTATATTGATAGCACCCGTGGTGTCTTCAATGTACAGCGTTTTGTATATGTTGCCAGAGGAGTCGTTACTGACGACAATAGCAGAAAATATCAGGTCTTCCGATACGGAGGAAACCGCGCCGCCGGCATCGTCGTACAATGCTTTGATATCGGCAATCGTGGCGTTGACTTCCAGGTCCGGGTCGCCATTGTCGTAAGGTGGTTGGTCAAAATGTTTTCTACATCCCGCGACAAAAAGCAAGAGCGCGGCAACCAAGATGGCAGATAGGCCAATGCTCCATTTATTTTTTAAAAAGTTCATATTCTGCATCATATTCAATTTTTTTAGGTTTTAATAGCATGTGGTTAAAATTGGAATCCTATGCTTGCGAAATAATTTATCCCATAGGCATAGTAGTATTTGGAAGGGAAAGCACCCGCCTCTTTCGTGTCATAGTCGAAACGCGCCTGTTCATAACCCGTACTTATGAGCTTCCTGTTGTTCGTAAGGTTGCTGATGCCCAGCGTAAAATTGACAGGTATGCGCTTCTTCCCCGTCTTGACATAGAATGTTTTGCCTCCATATAAGTCAATGGTATAGGTAGATGGTAAACTTTGCTGGTTGATGACTTCATTCCATGCATCAGTACCCGGGACGATGGTCTGCGTAGCCCTTACGGTACGTCTTATCTCATTGATGCTCTCCCACATACCTGCAAAATAGTTGCCGTTGACTTTTACAAACCAGTTGCCCTTTCCTGAGTAGTACAGGCTTGCGGTATAGGCTTCTTCCGGAGAATTTGCCAAATGAAAATTTTTGGCATAGACCGTTTCCTCGGCGATGGTTTCAGCACTGTTGTCCACCGTTATCACTGCATTCTGTCTTGTATCATAAAGATAACGACCAATATTGGCGGCGGCAGATGCGGAGAGACCACCGTATATCGGCACTTCCACACCAATCTCGGTACCGTAATAAACCTTTCCGATACCTGTTATGGCATAATTGACAAAACTGGAATAGCTGTCATCGTAATAACTTGTGACATCCATACCGTTCCTCGACGTGGTATAATAGCCATTGATGCGGAACTTCAGTTTTTCCCAGTTCAGGATATAGCCCGCCTCGGTACTGAATACTTTTTCGGAAGAGATATTGTCCTGGGTGGTATTCCTGTTTCTGGGCGAGATGAACAGGTTGTCGGCATAAGGCGCACGGGTACCAAAATAAGCATTGGCAAAAAGATAGTTGCGCCCGTCAACCTTATAGGTCATGCCGCCTTTTGCCGCGTAATTGATAAAGGTATTGGTCGTCGACCTGCCCAAAGAATTGTCTGGAAACAAACCATTGCGTAACATTCCTTCACGCCATATCTGCGTGGAGGAATAGGAACCCGACAGGAAGAAATCTATATGTCTAAACGTGAAATTGGTCTGCAAATAAGCGTTGGCGACCCGGTTGTTGATGGAATAGTCGTAGCCATATTTTTCGTCCACCTTGACCATCCTGTTGGGATTGTCAAGGTCATATTGGCTCTCGGTGCCATTGGGATAACTTCTTTCTGCAAACTGGTTGATATTTACCCAGAAATCGCCGCCAAGCAAATCGTTGACTTTTGCGTAGTACCTGTTGGACTGCTGGTTAAAGGAAATACCCGCGTCCAATTCGACATTTCTGTTAATCTTGTTGGTATAAAAAGAGTTGAAGACAAAATGGCTGGTCGCCGCATATCGGTCCTGCAATATATAGCGCGAACGCTTGCCGGTCACGCCGTTGACGGTGGAGAAACTGTTGCGGTTGACGGCATATAGCTGGTCCCAGTTAATCTGTCGGACCGATTCGTCGGTCCGCCATTTTTCCGTAAGCAAAGCCTCCGTAGTAGGATAATCTGTCCAGTAGCTGGGCATATACCTGTAATAATCCGGACGCGGGTCGGGTGCATTGTACCAGTCGAGTGCCGTTCGGATATTGTTTCCAAACTGGTATGCCGCCGACGTAGTCAGCTTGCTTTTTCCGTCAATGTTCCACTCGTGGTTGAGAATAAAATACGGTTGGAACACCCTGCGCTGATTGGCAGTACGCACTTTCCCGTTCTGGTAACCCCAACTCGGGTTGTAATATTTGTCTCCGCTGAGTTCCATGGCTTCTTTGGTAGCCGCCATTTGCATTCCGCTGCTGGTCGGCGTACCAAATGTGGTAAACGACAATGTGTGGTGGCTGTTGATAACCTTGTCCACGCTCAGGAAATAAGAAAGACCGTTGTAGTACGTGCCTTTGACATAGCCCTCGTCCGCATAACGGTAAGATGCCGCCAACGTATAAGCCCAACCCGAACGATTCAACCCGGAGGAATAGGTGCCCATGATTCTGTGGCGGTAGTTCCTGTTGGTATTGGCGTAGCTGAAGTCGAGGCCTTTGGACTGGTGCGACGCCCTGGCATCAATATAGTTGGCACCGCCGATGTCCCCAAAAGAGAAATCCACCGACCGCAACCCAAAACTACTCGTGCGTCCACGCATGACGGTGTTAAGTCCGCCCCAAAGATTCCAGACCGTCGCTCCATTGTTTGCATCGTTGACAGGAATACCGTTGATGTACGTGTCAGTATAGCCGTTGTCGTAGCCCCTTACCTGAAAACGTGCCGCACTGAAATTGTACACGTTGGAATAATAAGGGTCCCGGCCACCGTACAGGACGGACGATATCGTCTGTCCGTCGGAGCTCGCTGAATTTTCCGCGTCGTTTTCGTCAAGGGAAATAATCGGGATGCTGCTTTTCATCTCTCCCGTCTGTTCCGCCGCCATCGTGTCGCGACGTACTTGCACTGTGTCAACTTGGGCTCTTGCATTAAAAACCGTCAACGACAGTGTCACACCGACACCGCCCCTGACAATTTTCTTCCATGCCCCGAGTTTTGGTTTAGCCATTTAATTTTAATTATAGATTTAGAAGACCTGTCGGCAAAAAAAATGTTTATATCCATGATAACAAGATTTTTTGCGTTATCAAATTATAAATACCAAGATGGAACATAGACTTCAGTGGGTAGTTACCACAAACGGACTACCGGTCAAACGACCATGAATTTCTGCATAAACAATGCATAACAGCACATCAATATTTCCATAGAAACCAAAAGTAGAATGCATTAGTCGTGAGGTGCATTTCCCATTTTTGCCGGAGGGAGGAGACATGATGCCAGTGGATGCACCCCAGAAGTCATCTTGCTTAGAACCAGGGAGAAATTTATCAGGCTAAAATTGGGAATGTTCGCTACACTAGATAGAATAGTTTTGCTTTCTTTTATACATCATATAGGGCAAATATAAAGGAAAATATGTTTTATAACATATTTTTTGCACATAGAAAAAGGGGGAGAATTGAAAGTTGAAGGCTGGCATATTGGGCGGAGGCTTGGCAGAGGCACACGATTGTATGTGTTCCCTAAAGACAAAACGCACTCCTATATAGTGCCTTTTGTAAACATTATGGCACCCATACAGTGCAAAATAAAGAAGAATGGAGACGCACAACTATGCGTCAACTATACACGCCTTGTTTACTTTTCGCTCTGGTGCTTTGCTGCGAACGGATACGGCTCAGCGTTTCCTGCGAAATGCCCAGATAGGACGCGATGTCGCCTAACGGTGCACGCAACGCAACTTCGGGATAGCGGAGGAAGAGCAACTGGTAGCGTTTTTCTGCGGACTGGAACATGGTGGAGTAAACCCGTTCCGAAAGTTCGCTCAACAGGTTGTAGGTCAGCAAGCGACCAAACCGCTCCATTTCCTTGTATTGAAATAATCTGTCGAGACTGTTATAATCTATCGAGTACAATATGGAATCCTCCAAAAGTTCAAGGTTGAGATAGGACCTTTTTTTCTGGAAAAAGCTGTCGTTGCAAGTGATGAAATTGTCTTCCGATGCAAACCAGCCCGTGACATCTTTTCCCTCTTTGAGATAATACAACCGCGCTAGCCCCTTGTCAACGAAGTACAGCTTGTCGCAGACGGCACCTTGTTTTTCCAGTAAGCTGCGTTTGGGATGGCATTCTTCCTGAAATGCTTCTGCAATCACGTCTTCCACATCGGGCGACAGTACTACAATCTTATTGATATATGCCAACAATCGTTCTTTACCCATACCACAATCCTTTTTATTTTACATTACGCTGTTTTATACAACTACCAAAAGCAAACAAATGTTAGTTAATTTGATTTAAGTCAAAGGTAATGATAAATATAATTCGCTATTTGCACCTGTAAAGTTAAAAATTAAGAAGGCAAAAGTAAAAAATGACGGAGTTCGACATTCTTATTTTCTCTCTTTCATGCCTTAGTGCCTTCTTGGCGAAAACGTAAATAGAATAAACAAAAGCCATACACACAGATGAACAGAACAATCAAAAAAGTTGCGGTTCTTGGTTCGGGTATTATGGGTAGTCGTATTGCTTGCCACTTTGCCAATGTCGGCATCCAAGTCTTGCTCCTCGACATCCTGCCAAAGGAACCCAACGAGGCTGAAACCCAAAAAGGACTGACGCTGGAAGCCAAAACCGTCCGCAACCGCATCGTCAACGACGCACTGCAATCGGCACTGAAATCCAGTCCCTCGCCTATCTACCGAAAATCATTTGCCGGCCGCATCACAACGGGCAACTTCGACGACGACATGCAAAAGATTGCCGACTGCGACTGGGTCATCGAGGTAGTCGTCGAAAACCTCAACATCAAAAAATCCGTTTACGAAAAAGTCGAACAGTTCCGCAAACCCGGAACGCTCATAACAACCAATACTTCCGGCATTCCCATACGCCAACTCCTGGAAGGCCGCAGCGAAGATTTCGCGAAACATTTCTGCGGTACGCACTTCTTCAATCCACCACGCTACCTGCGCCTGTTGGAAATCATCCCGTCCGACAAGACAGAACCGTCGATTGTATCTTTTTTGGATGATTTTGGACAAAAGGTATTGGGCAAGACGACCGTCACCTGTAAGGACACGCCGGCCTTCATCGGCAACCGCATCGGCGTCTTTGCTATCATGGACATTGCGCACCTCGTGCCGCAGCTCGACCTGACGGTCGAGGAAGTGGACAGACTGACCGGCCCGGTCATCGGCCATCCCAAATCGGCAACCTTCCGCACCAACGACGTTGTCGGACTGGACACGATGGTCCATGTAGCGGACGGACTTTTCCAAAACTGTCCCGACGACGAGAGCCGCGACCTGTTCCTCTTGCCCGATTACGTCAAAAAAATATACGAAAACAAATGGCTCGGCGACAAGACCGGACAAGGTTTTTACAAAAAAATAAAAGACGACAACGGCAAGTCGCAGATACTGGCGTTGGATTTAAACACACTGGAATACAAGCCTTCCCAAAAAGTAAAATTTGCCACGCTGGAAGCGACAAAGACGATTGCCGACCTCCCCCCACGTTTCAAAGTGTTGGTGGCAGGCAAGGACAAAGCAGGCGAATTTTACCGTAAATCCTTTTCCGGACTGTTTCAATACGTTTCCCAACGCATTCCCGAAATCGCTGACCAATTATATAAAGTCGACGATGCGGTCGAGGCGGGTTTTGGCTGGGAACTCGGTCCTTTCAAGACCTGGGATGCCGTCGGCGTGAAAGCTGCCGTTGACATGATGGAAAAAGAAGGCAAAAAACCAGCCGACTGGGTGTACGATTTCCTCCAGGCGGGACATGACAGCTTTTACAAAAAAGAAAACGGACAGGTGCTGTATTACGACATTCCGTCCCAATCTTTCAAAATCATTCCCGGTACGGAAACGCTGGTCAACCTCGACGCACTCCGCGACACCAAAACCATTTACAAAAATGCCGGTCTCTCCGTCATCGATATCGGCGACGGCATCCTCAACGTGGAATTCCACAGCAAGATGAACACGATTGGCGGCGACATATTGATGGGCATCAACAAAGCGATTGACATTGCCGAAAAAGATTACCGCGGCATCGTACTCTACAACAACGGCGCTAATTTCTCCGCCGGCGCCAACGTGGGCATGATATTTATGATGGCGGTGGAGCAGGACTATGACGAACTTGACATGACCATCCGCCTTTTCCAAAAGACGACCATGCGCCTACGTTATTCCTCGATTCCGGTGGTCGCCGCACCGCACAGCATGACGCTCGGCGGCGGTTGCGAAATCTGTCTGCACGCCGACAAAGTGGTCGCACATGCCGAAACCTATATGGGACTGGTTGAATTTGGCGTTGGCTTGATTCCAGGCGGCGGCGGCACCAAGGAATTTGCCTTGCGGGCGGGCGACGCACACCGTGAAGGTGATATCGACCTGAACGTGTTCCGCGAAAGATTCCTCACCATCGGACAGGCCAAAGTGTCCACGTCGGCACATGAAGCATTCGATTTGGGTTATCTGCGTGAGGGCATCGACGAGGTTGTCGTGTCCAAAGAACGTTTGTTGACCGAGGCCAAAGCTGCCTGTCTGCGCCTGGCGGACGAGGGTTACGTACAGCCGACACCGCGCAACGACGTGCGCGTATTGGGTGACCAAGCCCTGGGCATCGTCTATATCGGTGCCAACTCCATGCGCAGCGGCAACTACATCTCTGACCACGACCAGAAAATGTCCGAAATGCTCGGCGTCGCCATGGCGGGCGGCGACCTTTCACAACCGACACTGGTCTCCGAACAATACCTATTGGACCTCGAAAGAAAAACCTTCATCAAACTTTGCGCGGAAAAGAAATCCCTCGAACGTATCCAGAGTTTGCTCAACGGTGGTAAGATTCTGAGGAACTGACCAAAAGAGTAGTCGGTGGTCGGTGAATAGTCCGGGGCTTAGTCACGGAAAAAAGAAAAAACAATAGTCTTCACGTCTCCCCTCTCCCGTGGGAGAGCGGTCGGGGTGAGGCAAAATTATCAATTCAATATGGCTTATATAGTAGCAGGATATCGTTCAGCAGTCGGCAAAGCGCCGCGTGGCTTGTTCCGGTTTTATCGCCCCGACGATTTGGCAGCGGATGTCATACGGCATTTGGTGGCATCTGTCCCGTCGGTGGACAAAGATTTGATTGACGATGTGATTGTTGGTTGTGCCATGCCCGAGGCAGAGCAGGGACTCAATGTTTCGCGTTTGATTTCCTTGATGGCATTGGACACGGACAAGGTGCCGGGCATGACCGTCAACCGTTATTGCGCTTCCGGGCTGGAAACGATATCCATTGCCTCCGCAAAAATCGACTCGGGAATGGCGGACTGCATCATCGCAGGTGGTGTGGAAACCATGAGCTTGATGCCTTTCGGTGGCTGGAAAGTCATCCCCAATCCCAAAGTCGCAAGGACTACGCCCGATTATTATTGGGGTATGGGCTTGACAGCGGAAGCGGTCGCCAAGGAATACAACATTTCCCGCGAAGACCAGGATTTGTTCAGTTTCAACTCACACCAGAAAGCCGTGAAAGCCTTGGCAGACGCCAAGTTTAACGACGAAATCGTTCCGATTACGATAGAAGAGGTTTTTCTGGACGAAAACCAAAAACGCCAGACAAAAACCTACGAAGCCAAGCAGGACGAGGGCCCCCGTGCAGACACCTCGCCCGATGCCTTGGCGAAACTCAAACCCGTATTTGCCGCAAATGGGTGCGTGACGGCGGGCAACTCGTCGCAGACCAGCGACGGTGCAGCATTTGTCATGGTTGTAAGCGAACAGTTTCTGAAAGACCACGACCTCACGCCGGTTGCGCGGTTGGTTTCCCATGCGGTTGCCGGCGTTCCACCGCGCATCATGGGCATCGGCCCTGTCGCCGCCATCCCCAAAGCACTGAAAAAAGCAGGGCTTTCCCAAAACGACATCGACTTGATTGAACTCAACGAGGCATTTGCTTCCCAGTCCTTGGCTGTCATCCGCCAACTGGACTTGAATCCGGCAATCATCAATGTCAACGGTGGTGCCATCGCATTGGGACACCCATTGGGCTGCACAGGTGCCAAACTTTCGGTACAGCTATTCAACGAGCTACGTCGCCAAAAACAGAAATACGGCATGGTCACCATGTGCGTCGGAACTGGCCAAGGCGCGGCAGGGATTTTTGAATTGTTGAATTAAACCGAAAAGTCAATAGTTGGCCGTCGCATCTCCCCTCGCCTTTAGGAGAGACGTCTGGGTGAGGTTAAAAACAATTTTCAAATTACCAAATTTTCAAATCATCAAATTAAAGATCATGGCAACACTAACAAAAAGCATAAAAGGCGGCGAATTTATCGTCAAAGAAACAAACGCTGAAGACATCTTCATTCCCGAACAATGGAGTGAAGAACAGCTCATGATGAAAAAGACCTGCGAGGATTTTCTCGCGCAGGAAGTCTATCCCTATCTCGACCGCATCGACAAACTGGAAGAGGGACTGATGCCGTCGATCGTCGCAAAAGCGGGGGAACTTGGCATCCTCGGTGTCAACGTACCGGAGGAATATGGCGGGCTGGGATTTGATTTCGTTACGGGCATGTTGACGAGCGAAGTCATCGGCATGGGCTATTCCGCTGCCGTCGCCATCATGGCGCACACAGGCATCGGAACGCTGCCAATCCTCTATTATGGAACGGAAGAACAGAAACAAAAATACATCCCCAAACTCGCCACCGGCGAATGGAAAGCCAGCTACGCACTCACGGAACCCAATGCGGGTTCCGATGCCAACAGCGGCAAAACCAAAGCGGTATTGTCGCCCGACGGCAAGCACTATATCCTCAACGGACAGAAAATGTGGATTACCAACGCGGGATTTGCGGACGTATTTACCGTGTTTGCCAAAATCGACGACGACGAAAAACTAAGCGCGTTCATCGTGGAAAAAACCTTCCCCGGCATTTCCCTAAATGCGGAAGAAAAGAAAATGGGCATCAAGGGCAGTTCCACCCGCCAGGTGTTCTTCAACGATTGCATGGTGCCTGTCGAAAACCTGTTGTCCGAAAGGCAAAACGGTTTCAAAATCGCTGTCAACATTCTCAACATCGGCCGTATCAAACTCGGCGGCGGTGCTATCGGCGCGTCCAAATCCATCATCAACAACGCTGTCAAATATGCCAACGAACGAGAACAGTTTGGCCGTCCCATCGCCAAATACGGCGCGATTCGCCACAAACTTGCCGAACAAGTCATCAAAACCTACGTCAGCGAAAGTGCCTTGTACCGCGCCTCCCAAAACATCGACGATGCCATCAACAGCTTAATGGAAGACGGTATGGAACTCGGAAAAGCCAAACTCAAAGGCACGGAACAGTTTGCCGTAGAATGCGCCATATTGAAAGTCCACGGTTCGGAAACATTGGACTATGTGGCTGACGAAGGCGTACAGATTTATGGCGGTATGGGTTACAGTGCCGAAGCACCGATGGATCGTTCCTACCGCGACGCACGTATCAACAGGATATTTGAAGGCACCAACGAAATCAACCGCATATTGATTGTAGACATGATTTTGAAAAGGGCAATGAAAGGCGAACTAGACCTGATGGGACCAGCGCAAGCCGTCGCACAGGAGTTGACCTCGATTCCCGATTTCGAGGAAGCGGATGACTCCGTATTGTTTGCGTACGAAAAAACACAGCCCAAGAAACTGAAAAAAGCATTGTTGTTGGTCGCTGGCGCCGCCGTCCAGAAACTCATGCAGCACCTCGCCAAGGAAGAAGAAGTACTGATGAACATTGCCGACATCGCCATTGAGATATATGCCGTGGAATCTGCGCTGCTCCGCGTGGAAAAAGTCGTCAACACTTACGGCGAGGATGCAGCAAAAGAAAAACTGGACATCGTGCGTGTCTATCTCAGTGACGCGACCGACCGCATCTGGAAAAGCGGTAAAGACGCTCTCAACAGTTTTGCCGAAGGCGACGAGCTCCGCATGATGCTCATGGGCTTAAAACGCTTTACCAAACAAGAACCTTTCAATACCAAGGAAGCACGTCAACGCATTGCGCTGAAACTCATCGCAGACAATAAATACAATTTTTAGGTAGTAGGTTTTAAGTAATAAGTCGGAGGTCTTTCTATTTAGGACTTACTACTTAAAACCAATCACATACAACATACAACTCATGAAAATATTGGTAGCGATAAGCCAGGTGCCGGACACCACGGCAAAAATATCATTCACGGACAACGATACGCAGCTCAATGCGACAGGCGTTTCTTTTATCATCAATCCTTACGACGAATGGTATGCGCTGGTGCGCGCATTGGAACTGAAAGAATCCGGGAAAGCGGAAAAAGTAACCATCATCCATATCGGGCCTCCTGCCAACGAGGCTACAGTCCGCAAGGGTTTGGCAATCGGCGCGGACGATGCAGTACGTGTGGACGGCGATGGCGACAGCAATTTTGTTGCGGCCAATATCGCGGACTATGCCCAAAACAACGGCTATGACTTGGTACTATTAGGAAAGGAAACGATTAGTTTCAACAGTGCGGCGACGGGCGGTTTGGTTGCCGGAAACCTTGACTGGGATTACGTTCCGTTGGCGACCAAACTTGACATCGAGGGCAATACGGTCAAACTGGAACAGGATGCCGACGGTGGTGTGACGGAAATATCCGCCGCACTCCCACTCGTCGTCTCCGCCGCCAAAGGCATGGCGGAACAACGCATCCCCAATATGCGCGGCATCATGGCTGCGCGTACCAAACCTTTGCAGGTCGTGCAACCTATTGCAATTGAAAGCCTAACAAAAGCCATTTCATTCCAGCCATCCGCAGGTCGCCAGGCATGTGTGATGATTTCAGAAGACAATGTAGAAGAATTAGTAGAATTGTTACATAGCAAGGCAAGGGTTATTTAATAAATGCCAAAAGTAAAAAGGCAAAAACAAAAAGTGTAATTAGAGTTACACTTCAAGTCGGATAAAAAGTGTATTGATTAAGCAAATGAACACATAACTATATAATGATAACTTTCTCATGATTCCCGCCCACGCGGGAATGGCGGTAAGATGTCCACTTTATTCAATACATATTTTTATTCAAAGTTCAACATAGATAGTTTTAAAAACTCATTTAACTATTGAAAAATAATAATTGTCCATTTGAAAAAGAATTATCAAATCATCAAATGACCAAATCATCAAATTAAACAAAATGAGCATCATCGTTTATATCGAACCCCATAAAGGAAAGATAAAGAAAGCTTCTTTGGAAGCCGTAAGCTATGCATCCCATATCGCGGAACAAACAGGAATTTCCGTAACCGCAGTAACATTTAATATTCCGCACGAATGTATTGCAGACTTGGGAAACGCTGGAGCAGACAAGGTTGTAAATATTGAAGGCGACCACTATAATGATGCGTCGTCCATCAAAACAATCGCCAACGCTGTCATTGATGCCGCCAAAGCTGAACAGGCTAGTATTATCGTCTTTTCTTATGAAGGTTCAGGTCTCTCTGTCGCACCTTATGTCGCAGCAAAAGAACATGCAGGCATCATCGCCGGGGCCTGTGCCTTTCCGACTGTCAATGGCGACACTCTTGAAGTCAAGAAAAACGTCTATTCAGGTAAAGCGACAGCCATTTACGCGATTAGTAGCCCGACAAAAGTAATTTCCGTTTTGCCCAATAGCATTGCGTTGATAAACACAGGTAAAATACCCGATGTTGTTAACTATCAACCAAGCGAAAGCGTTACATCTTCCGTCAAACTCGAGAGCTTCAAATCCAACGATGACGTGGCGCATGGCGGCATTCCGTTGCCGGATGCGGAACTTGTCGTTAGCGGCGGTCGCGGATTGAAAGGTCCGGAAAACTGGGGCATTGTAGAAGAGTTGGCACACACACTTGGCGCAGCGACGGCATGTTCGCGTCCGGTTGCAGATGCAGGCTGGCGCCCACATCATGAACACGTGGGACAGACAGGTATCGCCATCCGTCCCAATTTGTATATTGCCATTGGTATTTCCGGGGCGATACAACATCTGGCTGGTGTCAACGGTAGCAAAACAATCGTCGTCATCAACAACGACCCAGAAGCTCCGTTCTTTAAAAATGCGGATTACGGTATTGTTGGTGATGCTTTTAAAATTGTACCTAAGTTGACAGAAGCTATAAAAAAAATTAAAAATTAGTTTTCTTTCGTCCTTACGTTTTCAGCATTAGGCTTTTTTAATTTTTCCTTTTTACTATTTTAATGTATTGAAATGCTTTCAAATTCTCGACTTTTTGATTTTTTGATGCCAGAAATGTTCGACACATTACCAGAAGAACTTTTGCGTTACAAGAAAAATGAAAGTTGGCAATACTATAGTCCTCAGAAACTGAAAGAATTGTCATTTGGCCTAGCTTCCTATTTTGTACAAAAAGGCTATGACAGCATTGGGAAAGATGCAGAAGAGAAAGAAAAGATTGGATTGATTTGTTTCTCGAGACCCAATTGGCTGGTCGTTGATATCGCCGCGCAGTTGACAGGCGCATTGCCCGTGCCGCTTTATCCGAATATATCGTCAACGGAAATCGTACAGATTTTTAATGAATGTGAGATTAAAATCTGTTTTCTTGGCAACATGGAACTCTACCTAAAAATAACGGAACTCAAAGAGCAGTTGCCACATCTTCGCGAAATCTATGTATTTGATGGTGCAACACCCAAAGAGGTTTGCTGGACAACGATTGTGCAACCTTATAGTCTGGAATTGGAACGCAATATCATGGAGCTTTCCAAACAGATAAAGACAGAAGATGTCGCCACGATTATCTACACTTCAGGAACGACCGGAATGCCCAAGGGTGTTATGCTTTCGCACAAAAACATTATGGCAAACATCAGCATCGTCATAGAAAATATATTACCAGAAATAGGATTGCAACACGACGAACTCAAATCGTTGAGTTTCCTTCCGCTGAACCATATTTTTGAAAAGATGATTATGTACACCTATCTCTTCAATAAGATTTCCGTTTCCTTTGCGGAAAGGATTGACAAAGTCGGTGACAACTTAGTGGAAGTAAAACCCTATCTGTTCGCAACCGTTCCTCGTCTATTGGAAAAAGTCTATGAAAAAATATTAGGAAAAGGCCATTCGTTGAAAGGTCTAAAGAAACAGATATTTTTCTGGGCGCTGAAGTTGGCAGGGCAATATGAACTGGACGAAAGCACGTTTTCATGGTGTTATAAAACGAAACTCAAAATCGTGGACAAGCTGGTTTTCAGCAAATGGCGCGAAGCTCTTGGCGGTAATGTCAAAGTAATCATCGTCGGCGGTGCGGCCTGCCAACCGCGACTGATAAAGCTTTTCACGGCGGCGAAGATTACGATATTGGAAGGTTATGGACTAACGGAAACATCACCCGTGATTGCTGTCAATAGATTTCCGGTCGCAAGAAGAAAAATCGGAACAGTTGGTCCCGTATTGGAAAATATGCAGGTCAAGTTCATGGACGACGGCGAAATCTGTTGCAAAGGCGACAACGTCATGGTTGGATACTATAAAAAACCACAGGAAACAGCAGAAGTATTGCACGACGGTTGGTTTATGACAGGCGACATCGGCAAAATGGACGGTGAATGCCTCAAAATAACCGACCGAAAAAAAGAAATCTTCAAAACTTCTGGCGGTAAGTCCGTCGTACCGCAACCCATCGAAAACAAAATGAAAGAAATCTTTTTAATAGGTCAAATCATTGTCGTCGGCGAACAACAAAAATATGTATCTGCTCTTATCGTTCCCAATTTCAATTCGCTGAAAGAATGGTGTTCCCGGCACAACGTCGCTTATACCAACAACACGGAAATAATTAAAAACGCGCAGGTCATACAAGCCTATCAAGACGCTATCGACAAGTTTAATCCACAGTTTAACCACGTCGAGCAGATTAAGAAATTTACGTTGCTGCCCAACGAATGGACAGTCGATTCCGGCGAACTCACACCGAGCGAAAAAATGAAACGCAAAGTCATCATCAGGAAATACGCCACTGAAATTGAAGCGATGTACGAGCAATCATAATTTGATAACCATGGAAAGCAATTGCAATATATTGTTTCAAATAACACTTAAAGCATGAACACATATATAAACAATAAAAACGATTGCCGTCATTCCCGTGTAGGCGGGAATGACAGTGAGGTGTTCATTTTCTTCATTACATATTCCTATCCAGCGTGATGTATAACTTTCACTTCTCACCTTTTAACTTTTTACTTTATGCCAAACAAACATATTTTCCACGAAGGACAAGCCATCTGGTCGATGATAGACATGAACGGCCACCTACGGCACAGCGCGTATGCTGATTTTGCGGCTCAGGCAAGGGTAAGCATTTTGGAGAAATATGGGTTTTCCAAGGCATTGGCAAAACTACATATAGGACCGATATTGTTTCGGGAAGAACTGATATACCATAAAGAAATCCGGATGAACGAATATATAGAAGTGAGCTGCGAATTATTAAAATGTCGGGAGGATGTTTCACGTTATTCCTTGCAATCCAATATCTACCGGAAATCGGACGGCATAAAAGCAGCAGAAGTCAATGTAGACGGTGCCTGGCTCGACCTAAATATCCGAAAGCTTGGCACTCTTCCCGAAGATATGCAGAAGACTTTTCTCGAAATGCCAAAAGCACCAGGATTTAGGATAGAGACGATAGCCTATTAATAATAATATCTGAACTGTGACGCGTGTGATTTATATGATTTCGCCTAGTATTCCAATCACAATAATCAAATAAATCACAGTTCAGAAAACATTCTCAATTATTATGAATCCACTCGTAGAATATTTTGAAAAAGCCAAAAACTCGTCGTTCCGACGATGGATACTCAATAGGATATTGTGGCGAATGGTACCATTCAACAATCCACACAAAATAAAAATAGTGGAAATCAACGATGCCTATATTTTGTTCGAAGCACCGTACCGTCGTTCCAATAGGAATCATATCAAAGGTATCCACGCTTGCCTGTTGGCAACGCTGTGCGAATATACCGTTGGTGTCAACCTGATGATAAACCTTTCGCCTACAGAATACCGTATCATCATGAAACAGATAACAATGGTCTACCATTACCAGGCCAAAACCGCAGTACGCACCAAATGGGGCATTTCCAGAGAAATGCTGGAAAACGAGATACTACAACCATTGAAAAGAGAAGGTGTTCTTTTTAAAGATTTCGTTGTGGAAGTCTACGACCTGAACGACAACCATATCTGCACGGGAACCGTGCAGTGGCAACTCAAAGAATGGAAAAATGTAAAAACAAAACTTAATTAATAATATTAGAAACATGAACAGCCTGTCAATTGCATTAACTTAAAGATTCGGTATCGTTGCGGGTGATGACACCTACATCATTAGGCGAACCGCACGTCTGGACCGTGGAACAAGCATTAGGCATCAAACCTTTTGCATTCATCAAAAAACATCTTTCATCTTTTTTAATTGTTATTCCATATGAAACGTTTACTAAACACATTTCTATTACTCTGCCCGACCATTATTTTTGCGCAGGCGTACCAGCTCAACCTACAAGGCACCAGACAGATTGGCATGGGCAGCACGGGTATCGCCGACCCCGTAAGCGGCGCGGCGCTTGTATTCAATCCCGGAAGTTCGTCTTTTACCAAAGACAATTCCATTACATTCAGTATTTCACCAGCAATCAGCAAAGGAACGTTTACAGATGCAAATTCGGGGAAAGTTTCCAACTCGGACAACCCCATCGTTACACCTTTCGGGGCATCGGTTTTGTTGGGCAATCCCAATAGCAGACTGCGTTACGGACTGGCTGTCTACACGCCGTTTGGAAGCACCATGAAATGGGAAGACGATGCGACTGTCAATTTTGACGTGCGGAAGATTTCACTGATTTCCATCGTCGCACAGCCCACCATCAGCTACAAAGTCACCGACAAACTCGGTGTCGGCGTAGGATTTGTGTACGGCTATGGACACGTCGATATCGAGAAAGACCTTCCCGTCAACTTTGAAGACGGCAGTTATGGCAGTGCCAAAATCACTTCTGCTGCGAATGCTTATGGTGTCAACGCTGGCATATACTATGCATTTTCCAAACAATTATCTGCGGGTATAACCTATCGTTCGGCACTAAAAATGAAAACAACGAAGAACGGCAAAGTGGAATTTGACGTCCCCTCTTCCCTTGAAAGCAACTTCCCCGACCAGAAAATCAAAGCTGAACTTCCGCTTCCGGAAATATGGGGTATTGGCTTTTCCTACAAACCCGACGACAAACTCACCATTAACCTCGACGGTACGATGTCCAACTGGAAACCCTATGACACCATATTTGTACACTACCAGTCTGCATCTGTTGCTGGCGAAACCGAAACGGAAATGGTCCGCAATTATAAACGAGGTTACTCCGTCCGTCTCGGTGCAGAATACAAAATCACGCCAAAAATTTTTGGTCGTGCCGGACTATATTATAGTAAAACACCCATTCCTTCGGAATACGTAGCCGCCGATGTTCCGGATGCCAACAGGTTAAATCCTTCCGTCGGTGCCAGCTACCATGTCTCCAACAAATTTATTCTCGAAGCCGCATTTTTATACGAACATATAAGCCGAAAAAGCAACAACGTCGTAACGAATATTGACGGCACCTATAAATTTAACCTGTATTTCCCAAGCATCGGTTTTACTTATAAATTATAAGGAATCTATGATTGATGATTTGAGATTGATGATCGACATGCCATTGTAAATCCTATATCATTTTCAAATCTTCAACTAATCAAATTTTCAAATTATTAATACTTCCTGTATATGAAAACTTATTATAAATTGCTTTCCGTATCACTTATAGCAATGACAAGCATTATTTCCTGCCGACCAACAACGAGCGTACCGACACCAAGCGCGGGTAGTACGTTGGACGTTTCCCAATATGTCGCTATTGGCAACAGCATCACTTCTGGTTTTGCCGACGCGGCATTGTACATGGAAGGACAGGAAGTCTCCTATCCCAACCTGCTGGCACAACAGCTCAAAACCATTGGCGGTGGCGATTTCGTACAACCGTTGACACCTGCCAATTCCGTCGGTATAGGCAGCACAGGCAATGCCAAACTCATATTGAGCGTCGTTGACGGTTCGCTTACTCCCGTTTATGCTGCTGCATCTGGCGATTCGAGCATCTGGACGACGAGCGTTGCGTCAAGCGGACCTTTCAACAACATGGGCGTTCCCGGGGCGAAAGCCATTACCACAGTCTATGCCGGCTATGGCAATCCAGCCAATGGCGCGGGCAATTATAATCCTTTCTTTACACGCATGACGACTGACCCTGTCAACGCTTCCATCTTGAGCGACGCGGCGGCACAGCAACCTACTTTTTTCAGTATGTTCATTGGCAACAACGATGTATTGGCCTATGCTTTGGCTGGTGGGGCGTCCGATGCGATTACGCCGACTGCGAACTTCAACGCCAGTATCGATGCGATTGTCTCCACCATGATGGTAACTGCAACATCCGGCGTCGTTGCCAATATTCCGGACATTACCAACATTCCCTATTTCACGACAGTTCCCTACAATCCTGTGCCTTTGGATGAATCAAGCGCGACGACCTTGAATACGGAAATATTCACACCGTTAAATACGATCTTAACGGCTTTGGGACAGAGTACACGATTCCAGACACTGACTACGACGAGCAATCCGGTCTTGATAACCGACAATTCCCTGACCAATATGGCGACCGCATATACGGCCGCATTGGTTGCATCCGGCATTGACGCAACGGAAGCGACCCTATTGGGATTGGTCTTCGGGCAGGCGCGCCACGCAACTGCCAGCGACCTGGTTTTGTTAAGCACAAGCTCGGTCATCGGCACGGCACCGTCCTCCGCCTATGCCATAAGCCCATTGAACAAATACGGCGTCTCATTCCCGTTGGACGACTCAATGGTATTGACTGCAACGGAAGTCAGTGCCATCAAGACGGCGACCACCGCTTACAACGAAAAATTGCAATCCGTTGCCGACAGCAAGGGACTGGCATTCGTCGATGTCGCGGCATTCATGGAAGAGGCACAATCCGGTATCGAATACAACGGACGCGTGATAAGCGCGACATTTGTCACAGGGGGCGCATTTTCGTTGGACGGCATCCATTTGACACCTTTGGGCAACGCCTTACTCGCCAATGAATTTATCAAGTCCATCAACAGCAAATACGGATCGACGATTCCACAGATTGACGCTACGAGGTATTCGGGTGTGAAGTTTCCGTGAATGGCCAACAGCTTTTTTATTTAACTTATTAAAAAATAAACAATGAAAAATAAATTGAAGTATTGTATCGTAACACTATTGTTCACCACGGTTATCCATTTTGCGAAAGCGCAAAACATCGAGGGCTACTGGCTCAACGAAGAAAAAGAAGGTAAAGTAGAAATCTACAAAAACCCGGACGGCAAATACTATGGCAAACTCGTCTGGCTCAAAGAACCGAAGCGCAACGGCAAACCCAAACTGGACATCAACAACAAAGACGAAAAATTAAGAACAGATCCGCTCGTTGGGCTGGTCATCTTAAAAGGGTTTTCCAAGGACGGAAACATTTATACCGGTGGAACCATCTACGACCCCAAAAACGGGAAGACCTATTCCTGCAAGATGACACCAAAGGATGAAAACACATTGCGTATCCGAGGATTCATCGGCATCTCGCTCATTGGCCGCACGACGACATGGAGCAGGACAACGAAATGATACGCATAGTTTTTCTATAATACACAGGTTCTATCGGTCGATGTCTCCACCGACCAAAACAACTACTATAAATGCGTTTGTGTGAAACAACCTACAACATTCACTTTTCAACTCTCAACTAAAAAAAATGGCACTAACATTTGAACAAGCTGTAGCAAACAGCAAGACATTGTCCGAAAAACCAAGCAACGATATTTTGTTGCAACTGTATAGCCTGTACAAACAGGCAACGGAAGGCGACGCTCCCGAAAAAGGCGATTACAACATGTTCGACTTCGTCGCCAAAGCCAAACACGAAGCCTGGAAACAACAGCAAGGCGCAACGTCCGACGAGGCCAAGGCGCAATACACCGCACTGGTGGAACGACTGGGGAAAACATAACTAAATACAGGCAATATTGCTTTAGAGCACCAACGACGATACAGGCGCAGCATTCCACTTTAGGCACTGAACATCAATTTTTTGTCGTTTTACTTTTGCTTTTTTGCATTTTCCCGTACCTTGGTGACATGGATACCAATATAAGAACCTTAGGCGAATTGAAGCGGAGCGGTTACCAAGCCCGCTCGATAAAAGACGAAATCAGAGCCAATCTCATCCACCAGCTACGGCAAAGCGCCGACCCGTTTCCCGGCATTCTGGGTTACGAGGATACAGTGATTCCCGACACGGAACGCGCCTTGCTGAGCCGGCACAACATATTGTACCTCGGGCTGCGCGGTCAGGCCAAAACACGCATGGCGCGGCAGATGGTCAATCTTCTGGACGACTACATCCCCATCGTCAGTGGCAGCGAAATCAACGACGACCCGTATGCGCCCATCAGCAAATACGCCGTTGACCTCATCAAGGAAAAAGGAGACGACACACCCATCTCCTGGTTAAGCCGCACGGAACGCTACGGCGAAAAGCTAGCGACACCGGATGTAAGTGTCGCCGACCTTATCGGCGACATCGACCCCATCAAGGCCGCCAACATGCGTCTAAGTTTCAGCGACGAAAATGCCATCCACTACGGCATCATCCCCAGAAGCAACCGCTCGATATTCGTCATCAATGAACTGCCAGATTTGCAGGCACGCATACAGGTGTCTCTGTTCAACATATTGCAGGAAGGCGACATACAGATACGCGGATTCAAACTGCGGATGCCGCTGGATATTTTGTTCATTTTCACCGCCAATCCGGAAGATTATACCAACAGGGGCAGCATCGTCACACCATTGAAAGACCGTATCGAAAGCCAGATATTGACACATTACCCGCTCAGGCTGGAAACGGCGCTCGCCATTACCGAACAGGAAGCAAATCTCCTCCCGGAACAGGAAAACACGGTGGAAATTGCCGACCTGCTCAAAAGAATCGTCGAACTCGTCGCCTTCGAAGCCCGCAACAATGAATATGTGGACAAAAAAAGCGGCGTGAGTGCCCGTCTGACCATCGCGGCATACGAAAACCTCGTCAGCACTGCCGAAAGGCGCGCAATCGTCAATCGAGAAAAATATACACAGGCCTGGATCAGCGACCTCATGGGCATCGTTCCTGCCATTACCGGAAAAATCGAACTGGTCTACGAAGGAGAACAGGAAGGCTCTTACCAAGTGGCCGTCAACCTCCTCAACAAAGCCATACGCACGGCATTTGTCCAATACTTCCCCGACCCGGACACGATCAAGAAAAAAAGAAACACGGGCAAACAATCCATCGCAGAAAACGTTGAAAAAGAAGACCCTTACAAAGCTGTCAAAGCTTGGTTTGACAAGGGAAACACGATTGACATCGCCAATAATATAAAGGACAGTGACCGCATACAAACACTTTACCAAGTTGATGGCTTATACGGCGTGGTCAAGCAGCATTTCCCACACGCCTCCGAAAAGCAGAATGCCTTGTTGATGGAATTTGTATTGTACGGCCTAGCGTCCTATTCACTTATCAGCCGGAAAAATACGGACGGCAATACCCATTTCAACGACGTGGTCGGCGGCATTATCGGCCTGAACCTGGATGATCTTGAAGAAGATTTTTAAAGAAAGACGGGAAGTCCGAAGCAACGTCGTAGCGTCTCTCCCATGAAGGATTTTTTACTTTCCATCCTAGGCATTTCCGTTTTCCTGTCCATATTTTAGAGCAATGAGCAAACTATTCCCCATGGTCTCCTGGGCGCAGGGCACCAATATATATGAAACCAACATACGCCAATATACAACCGAAGGTTCCTTCAACGCCTTCTGTCGGCACTTGCCCAGATTAAAGGAAATGGGCGTGGAAACACTTTGGTTGATGCCCATCACGCCGATCGGCGTCAAGGGGCGGTTGGGAACGTTGGGCAGTTATTACGCATGCAGTAGTTACACCAAGATCAATCCTGAATTTGGCAACGAGGACGATTTCCGAGCACTCATCCAGCAGGCGCATACACTCGGCATGAAAGTCATCATCGACTGGGTTACGAACCACACAGGACAAGACCACGAATGGACGACCGCACATCCGGATTTCTACGAAAAAGACGACAATGGCAACTTCCGCGAAAAGAATGGCTGGAGCGATGTGTACGACCTCGATTATACCAATCCCAACCTGCGCGCGGCTATGGTGGATGCCATGCAGTATTGGGTAAAAAATTTTGACATTGACGGGTTCCGCTGCGACATGGCGCACCTGGTACCATTGGACTTCTGGATGGAAGCGCGGAAAAGCTGCGACCAGACCAAACCCTTGTTCTGGCTGGCGGAATGCGACGATGACCAATACCTCAACGTGTTTGACGTCAACTATGCCTGGCGCTGGATGCACGCTACCAATGCCCTGTCTCAAAACAAAGCACAAGGGCTGAACGCGATCGTTCCCTTACTGCACGAAGACTTAGAACTGTTGCCCGATGCATGCAAACTCTGGTTTACCAGCAACCATGACGAAAACAGTTGGAACGGTACGGAATACGAAAAATATGGCATGCTCGCCCGCACTTGGGCCGTCTTTACCTTCCTGTTCCCGGGCATCCCGTTGATATACAGCGGACAGGAACTTCCAAACTACAAACGACTTGCCTTTTTTGAAAAAGACCACATCGACTGGAACGACGATGCACCGCAACTGCAAGGCTTCTACCAGGCGATGCTACATCTACGCAAACAAAATCCTTGTTTCCATACCACCGCCACCTATCGAGCTATTGCTGTATCCCATTGCAACGACACGCTGGCATTTGCCTTGCAGCAAGACAACAACCAGGTACTGGTGCTTTTTAATTTTTCGCATAGCGAGACGCACATGGTTCCTGTGCAGACGGAATATCTGGCAGGACAATACACGTCTTTGTTTTCGGGGATCTCGTACGATCTGCAAAACAGCGAAACGTTCTGTATCGAACCGGGCGGCTATCTGGTGTATGTGAAACAGTAGTCAGTGGAAAATTGCAGATTTCAAGTTTGTATAAAAAGAAGTTTATCCCATGATCCACGCCCGGGTGAACCATAAGTTGTATGATTTTGCTTTTGAATAGACCTATTCCATCTTTGGTCTTTGCGTGGGACAATATTGAGGTTTCCACGGACAGGAACCATAGTGTAGAACGTTCAACGCTCAACCATTAACCCTCGGCCTCAACCGCACCTTGGATTTATTGAATATATTCTGCCCCTTGTCGATGCCTTTCCGCAGCTCTTTGCGGCGTTCCATGGGCATTTCAAGCGTTTCGGCACATTCCACGCTGCAACAGCCGTTGTATTTTGCGGCACATTCGGGACATTGGATGAACAGGAGATGGCAACCGTCGTTTTTGCAGTTGGTATGCGTGTCGCAAGGCTGGCCACATTGATGGCAATGCGCAATCACGTCGTCGGTGATACGCTCGCCCAGCCTATCGTCAAAGACAAAATTTTTGCCGACAAAAGCACTGCCGATGTTTTCTTCTTTTACCTGTTTGGCATAGTTGATAATGCCGCCCTCGACATGGAACACGTTTTTGAAACCGTGGTGTTTCATATAGGCGGTTGCTTTTTCGCAGCGGATGCCGCCCGTGCAGTACATAACGATTTTCTCGTCTTCTTTGCCTTTCAGCATATCGACCGCCATCGGCAACTGGTCACGGAACGTATCGGAAGGCACTTCCAAAGCATCTTTGAAATGTCCAACTTCATATTCGTAATGGTTGCGCATATCCACGAAAATCGCGTCTTTGTTTTCCAGCAATTCGTTGACTTCCCTGGCTTTGAGGTAGCCGCCGCGGTCATTGACGTCAAAAGTCGGGTCATCGATACCGTCGGCAACAATCTTTTCGCGTATCTTGACTTTCAACACCCAAAAGGATTTGCCGTCGTCGTCCACTGCAACGTTGAGCCGAAGATTTTCCAGTCCCGGCACGGATTCCAGGCAATCCTTCAACAACTGAAAATTACTTTTGGGGACGGAAATCTGTGCGTTGATGCCCTCTTTGGCCACGTAGATGCGTCCGAACACATTCAGATTGTCCAGCGCTTTGTACAAACCGTCCCTAAACTCCTGTGGATTCTGGACGGTGAAATAACGATAAAAGCTAATCGTTTCGCGGGGCTCGGTTTCTTCCATGAGCCTTTTCTTGAGTTCCGTCTGCGAAACCCGGTTGTGTAATACTGCCATAAATTTTTAATTTCAGACATGGGCCTGCGCCCATATTCCATGATGACTATGGACCCGCATATCTTACGGGCAAAATTGCGCTGCAAAAGTAATAAAAGTCAGTTACAAGTCGCAGGTTACATGTTTCAAGCTTGCCTCAGCTATGCGGTTATTTCTTCACACAAAGACACGACGAAAAACAAAGAACACAACGTTGTTAGCCTTGTAACCTTTGTTCCGTTGTGTGAAACCCCAAAACAACAACTTTCAATTTTCCATTTTCAACTATAGACGCTTTCAACTTTCAACTATATTGCATCCATTTTTTGAAAATGTCATTCATTCAAGGCTATAAAAAAGCATTTGCAGGTATCAGTCGGGAGAACTGGCTTTTAAGTATTGTGCTGATGATCAACCGGTGCGGTTACATGGCGGTACCTTTTATCGGACTGTACGTGACGACATACATGCACCGACCCAAGCAGGACGCAGGTTTGGTCATCACGCTGTTTGGCGTTGGGTCGATTTTTGGGTCGATGCTGGGCGGTCGGCTGACGGACAAGTTTGGGTTTCGGAAAGTGCAGATAGGCTCGGCAATATTGGGCGGTGCGCTGTTTTTTGTGTTTGGGGCGATACAGCATTTCCAAACGCTTTGTATCATGGCGGTCGTATTGAGTTTTTTCACGGACGCTTTCGGACCGGCAAATTTCACAGCCATTGCATCTTACGCAAACAAAGAAACCATGACGCGCGCCTATACCTTAAACCGCCTTGCCATCAACTTAGGCTGGACTTTGGGCATCAGTCTGGCAGGGATAATTGCGGCATACAACTACCATTTATTGTTCATTTTTCAGGGAGCCGTCAATATAAGTGCCGGCTTGTTGATTTTCTTTTTACTACCGCACAAAACCAATGTCAAAAAAGAAAACACATCCATTGAAAGACAATCCAATACAGGTCTGAAACCTTGGCAGGACAAGGTTTTCGTTTTTTTCATCATTACCTGTGCATTGATGACGATAGGTTTTTTCCAGATGTTCCGAGTCGTCCCGATCTTCTTCAAGGAAGAGTGGAAAATGAACGAATTTGTCATTGGGCTTGTCATGGGACTGAACGGACTGTTGATTGTCATTTTTGAGATGTTGCTGATTGCGAAAATAGAGCATCGGCATCCACCGATCTACTTCGTCATCATCGGCGTTGCATTATTGGCGGTTTCCTATTATTTACTGGCATTGCCCCCGGTCTACCCGCTTGTGGTAGCGACTGTGTCGATGGTATTTTTCACTTTTGGGGAAATGCTTTCCACGCCGTTTGTCAATACACTGGTCGTGCAAAGGAGCAATCCGGAAAACCGTGGCTTGTATGCCGCCAGTTACAATATGTGCTGGTCTTTTTCGCAAGTCGTCGGTCCGTCAGGCGGCTTTTATATTGCAAGCAACTGGGGTTATATGCCGCTGTGGTTGCTGTTGGGGACATTATTGGTTCTGTGTACATTTTTCTATTTCCAGATGCGGAAATCGATGGCGGATAAAAACGGGTAGCTTTCACGCAAAGACACTACGAAAAACAAAGAACACGACGTTGTTGGCTTTGTAGTCTTTGTTCCTTTGTGTGAAAAACAGAAATTTCACACAAAGACGGCAAAGAAGAAAGACACAAAGAAAAACCCACGGACAAAATCCGTGGGTTTCACTTTCTATATGAATTATCAAATCTTCAAATTACCAAATCATCGGATTACGCCTTATTTTTTCCTAAAGAAAATCCTTATCGGGACACCCGTGAAATCAAAGTTTTTGCGCAACTGGTTTTCCAGGTAGTTTCTGTAAGGCGTCTTGATGTCGTCGGGATAGTTGGCGAAGAACGCGAACGATGTCACAAATGTCGGCAACTGCATCACGTATTTGATCTTGACCGGATTGCCGCGCACGGCAGGTGCATGGTAAGCCTCGACGACCTTGAGCATGACATCGTTGAGTTTGCTTGTCTGTATGCGTTTTTTCTTGTTGTCAAAGACTTGTAACGCGACCTCGATTGCCTTGAAGATCCTTGTTTTTTCCAGTGCGGAAACAAACAGGACAGGCACGTCGGTAAACGGAGCCATTTTGTTCTTCAACGCAGCTTCATAGTCGCGTGCGGTATTGGTTTCCTTCTGCACCAAATCCCATTTGTTGACCAGCACTACAATTCCTTTGCCTTTGCGGGCTGCAAGGGAAAATATGTTGATGTCCTGCGCCGTGATACCTTTCTCGGCATCCAGCACGAGGATGCAAACATCCGCCTCGTCCATCGCCTTGATGGCACGTATGATGGAATAAAATTCCAGGTCGTCCTTGTCCTTGTTTTTCTTACGGATACCGGCCGTGTCAATCAATATGAAATCCTTTTGGAACAGGTTGTAGCGCGTATGGATCGTGTCACGGGTCGTGCCGGCGATGTCACTGACGATAGTACGTTGCTCGTTGGTCAATGCGTTGAGCAAAGAAGACTTTCCGACATTGGGCTGACCGATGATGGCAAACTTCGGCAGTTCGTCCTCAGCGCGCTGTTTTTCCAGCTCCTCTTCGTTGTTCTCCGGAATCAACGCCGCCACGGCATCCAAAAGCTCACCCGTACCGCTACCGTTGATGGACGCAATAAAGTAGATATTTTCAAAACCAAACGCGTAAAACTCGTTGGCATCCAACATGTTTTCGGTATGGTCCACCTTATTGACCGCCAGGAACACAGGTTTGGTCGAGCGACGCAACAGATGTGTCACATCACTGTCCAAATCCGTAATGCCGACCTGCGCATCGGTCATAAATATAATCGCGTCGGCCTCCTCAATCGCAATATGCACTTGCTTGCGGATTTCCACCTCGAAGATATCACTCGAACTAGCGACAAAACCGCCGGTGTCCACGACGTTGAACGTCTTGCCGTTCCAGTCCGTAATACCGTATTGGCGGTCTCTTGTCACGCCACTCACATCATCGACGATTGCCTTACGCTGTTCCAACAGACGGTTGAACAATGTACTTTTGCCCACATTCGGGCGTCCTACTATCGCAACTGTAAAACCCATTGTATAATATTAAGTCAAAAGTTAAACGTCAAAAACTAAAAGCGGAACGCCAAGTCCATGACCTAGCCATCTCTACTTATATCCATATTCCTTCAACTGCAGATCATTGTCGCGCCACTTGGGCCGTACCTTGACAAACAACTGTAGGAAAACTTTACGGTCGAGAAACTTCTCGATATCCATGCGTGCCGCCATGCCGAGTTGCTTGATCATCTTGCCACCTTCGCCAAGGAGGATGCCTTTTTGCGTATTGCGCTGCACGACGATATCCGCCTGCACTTTGGTCAATGTGTCTTTTTCCTTGAACTCGTTGACGACGATCGCCGTATGGTAAGGAATCTCGTCACCGTACAGTTCATAGACTTTTTCGCGAATGAATTCCCCGACAAAAAACTTGGTCGGCAAATCCGTCAAGTCGTCTTCCGCGTAAAATGGAACGCCGTTGGGCAAGAGCTTGACAATCACGTTGACCAGTTCATCGACATTGTCGTTGTTCAGTGCCGATATATTGACGACCGACGAACAATACGGCTGTTTTTCAAAAAAATGGTCTGCCGCCAATACCTGTTCCGCCAATACTTTGTCGATTTTGTTGACGACGACGATACAAGGCACTTTGAGGCGCAGCGAAGTGAACAGTTCATTGTTTTCTTCCAGGTCGTCCTTGACATCGACCAACAGCAAAGCCACGTCCGCATCTTCCAAGGCACTCTTGACGGAAGCCATCATGCGCTCGTGGAGCTTGTATTTCGGCTCGATGATGCCTGGCGTATCCGAAAATATAATCTGGTATTTGTCCGGCTCGGTCAGGAAACCCTTGATACGATTGCGTGTCGTCTGGACTTTGGACGAGACAATAGCAAGTTTCTCGCCCAACAAAGCATTGAGCAAGGTACTTTTTCCCGCATTGGGCTTCCCGAAAAGATTGACAAAACCTGCTTTCATCTGTATATTCTTTTGTTTTCTCAATTCCAAGATGAAATTGCAAAAAACGATACGCAAAATTACGGCAACAACGAACGACTATACCATTTTTTGCATTCAAATAAAACAAAAAAGCTCCGCAAAAATATTGCGAAGCCTTCTTAGTTGCGAGGGGCGGGATCGAACCACCGACCTTCGGGTTATGAGCCCGACGAGCTACCGCTGCTCTACCTCGCGCTATAATATTGTTAGAACTTTCGACGCATTTACATCTACAAAACATTCATTATCAACCACTTCCCTATCATTACATTTCGTAAATGGATTGCAAATATATGACGTTATTTCCTATTGGACAAATCTTTTTGAAAAAAGTTGCCTGACACAGGTATTACGCGTTACCGAACGCCTGTCGTCGGCAACGGAAATTCATTGGAAACATTGCGTTCCGGTGGCGTGACATTCAGCAGATGCTGTACGAAAAAATCCTTTTTCCGCTCACGGCCGTAAGGACCGCCGTCCGTATGGTTAGCTCCCGGAACGGGTAGGAAATCAAAACTTTTTCCGGCATGTATCAAGGCATCGGCGACACGGTAAGTGCTTTCGGGTGGTACATTCTCGTCGGCGTCACCAACGATGAGCATGAGGCTGCCTTTCAGCCTGTAAGCATTGGTAACATTGGATTGGGCGGCATAATGCTCGCCGACGGGATAGCCCATCCATTGCTCGTTCCACCATTGTTTGTCGATGCGGTTGTCGTGGCAACCACAGGCTGCAACACCGGCTTTGTAAAATTCCGGGTGTGTCAATAATCCACACAATGCGTCCTGCCCACCCGCGGACGTACCGTAAAGCCCAACCCGGCTATGATCGACAAACGGGTATTGATGCGTCAATGCTTTCATCCACAATATACGGTCGGGGAAACCCGCATCCTGCAAGTTTTTCCAACAGACATCATGGAAAGCCTTGCTCCTGTTGGCAGTCCCCATGCCATCGATCTGCACAACAATAAAACCTAATTCGGCGATACTCTGCATCTCACTATAAGGTAAGAAATCCTTGGGTACAAAAGCATCCTGCGGTCCGGCGTAGATATTTTCAATTAAAGGATATTTTTTGTTGGGTTCCATATTGGACGGTTTGCATACGACACCATAAATATCGGTGACGCCGTCGCGCCCCTTTGCTACAAAGGGTTCTGGCAAGGAAACGCCTGTCTGTTCAAGTCCTTTTGTGTCGGCCGCTTCCAATATAGATTCCTTTCTGTTTTCCATGTTCCGTAACTTCGTCACTGGTGCGACGTTGACTTGGGAATATCTGTCAACCATATATTTTTTGTCGGAAGAAAACGATACTATATGGTTACCTTTCTCCGGTGTCAAGTCCACCAAACCCGAACCGTCAAATTTTATTTTGCAATAGTGGACATTGTAAGGGTCTTCGCCAGCGTGCAGTCCGCTTGCCTTGAACCATATTTCTTTTTTGCGCGTGTCGATGCTGTCCACGTCGCGGACAATCCAGTCGCCTTTGGTGATAAGGGTTTCTTTTTTTGTTTGCGTGTTTAACAAATATAAATGTTGCCACCCGTCTTTTTCGGATGAATAAATAATCTGTTGGGTCTGCGGCAGGTAATAGGTCATCAACCTGCTTTCGTAAATAAACGTTTTGGACTTTTCGTCCAGAAGATTTGTCGTGTCACCGGTCAACGCATGGACGCGGACAATGCGGAAACGTTGGTGTCCGCGGTCCACACGTTCATACGTAAAAAACTGGTTGTCGGTTTCCCAGTTGATTTTTGGCACGTCGAAAAAATCAATGATGTCGGTATTGACCTTGATACTTTTTGTCGGATTTCCGGGGTGCACGATATACATTTCATAAGTGGTGAACGGGTCGCCCGGCTGCTTGTAGGGATGCGATTTCAGTACGCCTCTCTTCGTGCCGGGAACAGAGCTCAACACATAATAAACATTGGTATCGACGACCGGACGTACATGATAACAAATCAAGTATTTGCTGTCGGGCGACCAGGCAATGCTACCGAAATAATTGCTGTCATTGCCTTGCGTCGTGTATTGTGTTTCGGATTGGGTCGTGTTGTTGCGCAGCCATAGATTGCCGTTGCGGACAAAAGCCGTCCATTTTTTATCCGACGAAACACTGTCCGTCCCAAAACTCCGCCAACGTGACCATCGAGGCTCAAATCCATTGGGACGAAAAAAACGACGACCGTCTTCTTCTCTCCTATTTACCTTGCCAATAAAATCAACGGTCTTGCCCGCGGGATGATACAGATATTGCGAATCCCTTACCGCAAACCGCACCGAATCTTTTTTGGAATTAATAAAAACACGGGAAAAATCCTTAGGTTGGACGGAACTATATTTAGTCTTGAATACTTTCAATAAATCGTCCATATTGAACGCCAAGGTTTTATTTCCGGAAGGCAAATCGACTATCATATAGTCCCATTTGTCGGGTGTGGTTTGTTTGGCATACCAGCAATAGGTGGGATCCTGCGGATTCCACTGGACGTTTAAAGTCGCATTCAAAACTTTGTTTTGGGTAATGCTGTCCATTAAATATGCGGACTTGTAGCGGGTCTTCATCTCGTCTGCATTAGGAGCGTAAAGCGTGTATTGCGCATTGGCACCAAAAGAGATGAATGACAATGCGACGAGCATCGGAAGTTTTTTATAACCCATAATTGAAACGGTGTGAGGTGAAGTACGAGGAATACAAATTAAGCTTTGTTTCGGTCGGTGAGGACACGGACCGATAGGCAAAACACGCCAGCGTGTCATTATTTAATTGTATATTCAATAGCTAACTACATTGTATATCCTAAATACTATCTCCGCTTTTTGTTTTTGCCTTTTTACTTTTGACTTAATTCCACATTGACATAATATTTATAATTAATTTTTTCAGATGTGAGCAATGTTTTTTGTTCATTGGATATTTTTAATGATTTCCATTGCTGTGTGGGATACAACGCCACTTTGGTTCTACCATCGTGCAACACGATGGGCAAGTTAAACCCAGCGATACAACTATCGTATTTAAAATGCACTCCATCACCTTTAAAATAAATTTGAAGCGTTGGAATCTGTGTCGTCGTCAGGTATTGCTCAAAAACTTTGGAATAATCAAATCCTGACTTTTTATTAAAATAATCGACGACCTGTTTGCCTGTGACAATTTTATGGTAATAGTCTTTTTGCAAACCATGTAGGATGCTTCTGAACAACTCGTCGTTGTCCATACTGTGGCGGATGCCGTGCAACATGTTGCCACCTTTGGGATACATGTCGCCCGTGCCTTCCGCATTGACATTGAACGCAGGAACGATAGTCCCGGTGTTATGGATGCCGGAACGCACGCCAAACACATAGTCATCTCCGGCTTTCTTCCCCCAATAATATTCCGCATACAAGGCTTCGGCATAATTGGCAAAACTCTCATGTAGCCACATATCCGCAAGGTCATAGCTGGTAAGGTTGTTGCCCCACCACTCATGCGCCGACTCGTGCAGGATGATAAAATCTGATTTCAATCCATATCCCGTATGCGAATCGTCGCGCCCCCTATATCCAAACGCGTAATGGTTGCCGTAGCCGACATTGCTCTGGTGCTCCATTCCCGTGTTGTCGGTCTCGACCAGCTTGTAACTGTCTTCGTAAAAAGGATAAGGGCCAAACCAATATTCATGCGACCTCAACACCTTTGTCGCCTGGTCATGGAAATAGTCTTTTGCCAACGCCGCATGGTAGTCCAATGCCCAGAAACGTAAGTCCAGCTTACCTTTCTCACCATTGAAACTGTCTTTTATTTCCACATATTTTCCGATATAGGGAATCAGGCAATAGGTGCTGATAGGATTGACAACGCCCCAGGTATAGGATTTCAGACCGTTGCTTAATTGTCTTTGCTGAAGCAGTCGTCCATTGGCAATACCGACGAGCGTGTCTGGAACAATCATCGTCAAGGTCGCACCCTTGTCCGGTTCGTCGCTCTGGTGGTCTTTGCAGGGATACCATATCGACGCTCCTAGACCTTGACAACAAACGGTCATCCACGGCCTGCCCAGGGAATCTTTGGTAAAAGTCCAACCACCGTCCCAAGGCGGGCGCACCGCGATGTGCGGCCTACCCGCAAAGTAAACATTGACCTCATGCGTACTTCCGATTTTTTCCTCGGGAACGCTGGTGTACCACACATTGGAATCCTTTGGATTACGCCAAAAGTCAAGCGGTTGCTTGCTGTCCCATACAACGCTGTCAATCTCCAGAGGCGGTTGCAGGTCTAGCTGCATCTTTCGGTTTGTGCTGTTTTGGACAACCTTGTAGGTGATGCGGTTGCTGCCTTTTGTGGACTGTCGGGAATAGTCTGGTGCAATCATCAGGTCGTAACGCTGCACGTCCCACCAGCTCCGTTCGGGTGTGATGCTTCCCCGCAAACTATCTGAATAAGTAAAAGGTCCATGTCCCCTTGCCTGTCCAAACGCTGCAAAAAAACAAGTTACACTCAGCAACGAAAAGATTATTTTACCCATCATACGCGTCAATTTAATAAATGTTTCCAAAAATAGCGAAAACAAGCGTTGGCGATATTCTATTTATTAACTCATTTTAACCGGATTTTAATCTGTTTTGTCATAAAATCATAAAAAGCGCACTGTACCTAACGCTCGACCACATATTGCCATACCGTGCGTTGATATGCTATCGTCTAAACATAAGTATGAAAGTATGTTTCCAAATTTATTTTAGAATAATGTTCTTCTCCAATATTGCACAGCAACCTTTAGTGAGATAATCTGTGCCAATCCGCCGGGGCGGATCTCTACTTGATTTGCACCGATTATACCGGAATAAATTCTGGTCCTACAAAATGGGACGATGCGCCGCGGCTTTACACGATGGAAAGTGGGGATGCTGCAAAGTTGGAAATCAAGGTTGGAATACGCATCATCATGCAACGTACCAGACCCGCCGCGGCGGGTCGATTTTATCTTGTAGCAACGGAATTTATTCCGTTGTAATGGATGAAGCGGTAGAGAGTTCCATAGGAACGATACATATAGCTCCATTTATTATAATGTCATCGCTGAAAATTAATCGGTATTGTTAATTTAATATACATTTTATCCAATTAGGTCGAGATTGCTTCGTCGTACCTCCTTGCAATGACGTTGATTATTAATGTATTATGAAGATAAAAATCACGTCATTGCGAACGAAGTGAAGCAATCTCGACCTAAAACTATCTCAATTTAACAATACCCAAAATACAGTAGTGTAAGATATATTTCTTATCTCTTAAAACATCTTACCCGGTGGTTCATGTCCGCACGAACCGCTATTAATTACGAAAGTTTTTCACGTAAAGACCAAAGAATTAAACAGTCGAATATCATAGACGTATAACCTAAGCTATACGTTTCCAAAATACTTGAGTTCCTCCCGAAAATCCAGATATGGATATTGCTCGGAAAGCTCCAGGCACAACGCATGGTATTTCCGCAAAAAAGCCTTGTGTTGTTCAGATTCGGAATTGAACGGTTTGTGTTTTTTGGCAAGGAATATTTTGTGTAGGGTTTCGGAAAGTTCAATGGTTTCGGCGTTCATGCAGGATTCCTTGAATCGTTCCAACACATAAGAGGTGCCGGCATAGTTGGGATGCACAAGGTCAATATCGTAAAAACGGTAGTCGCGCAATACATCGACCATGATTTCATACGCCGGGAAATAGTGTAAACGGTCAAATTTATCGACAAGATGGTGCACCGTTTCCAACAACCTTGCCTTACTGCGGTTGTTTTCCACTATACCGTCCTTGATATGGCGCACTGGACTGACGGTAAACACCACGCGGATATCGGGATTGAAACGGAACAAGCGATAAAGCATGATGTCAAACGCTTGTATATTGGCCTCAATCGTATTGAGACGGCGGACAAAGTTTTTCGCAGGAACTTTATGGCAGTTGGCAACGACGTGGTTGTTGCCCGCAAGCCTGTACACGTAAGACGTACCAAGCGTCAATAGCAACCATTTTGCTTTTTTGAGAAAATCATGCCCTTGTCGGATGGAACGGTTCATCCCGTCCAGCACTTCTTTTCTGTCCAAACCACTATAACCGCTATGGAATTTCCAATGATGCCAGACACCGTCCTGTTGGAACAATTCCGATTCGGCAATCTCGTTTTGCTCCATCAAGTCAACCACACTCCGCGACAATGTTTCCGGGTCAAACACGATACCGTAAGGGTTTTGCAGTACGCTGAACTTGTCCTCTTCCAAAAACTTCCCTATATGTTCCGTAAAGCAAGAACCCATCAACAGGATGTTGTCTTCGTACCGAATGCTCGGCTCGAGCTGCGGAATATGTAAGCGGATTTGGAATTGCATTTTTTTAATTTGACAATTTGGTGATTTGAATATTTGAAAATGAAAAGAGCTGCACGCAAAGACCGCAAGGAAGGAAAGGCGCAAAGATTAAATCTATCTATGATACTTCACGCAAGATAAAAATGTATATTGAAAAAAGAGGACACCTCACCTTCATTCCTGCGTAGGCTGGCATCTATATGCCTACGCGGTTCGACTTGTTACGCAGGGCAAGTCGAACGATGGATAAAACGAATTTTAAATCCTTTTTTATGAAAAGTTCGGGATGCGCTACGCTAACATTCCGAACAGCAAAACAACATGTCATAAAACCGATGAATATCTAACAATTTTTAATTTATTATTATTTCATTAACACTAGCGTTGCGTTTAGATTTGATTTAGTTCTTTGAAAGTATTGTCATCATTGAGTTTTAAGGCATTTTTATTTGGAAACGATTTGAATTTTTGAAAATATTTTTCAAGTGACTAAAATATTAAAAATCAATATTTTATAAATAATAATATTTATTATTTAATCAACAACGCAACGCTAGTGTTTCATTAAAGAAACTAATATATTATAACATTTTTTATTTGAAGTAAGAAAGTAATTGTAATTCACGATTAAGTAAACTGTTTCTGTACGGGAATTATACGCATTTGCGAACGAAATTCTTAATGGCTTCCAAAAAAAGCCAATATTTTTTACATAAATATTTCTATAAGTTTCATCATATCCTAAATAAAGTTGTGTAACGTCCTCGACTTTGATGCTTAAGATAGATTGTTCATTATCAATATCTTTCAATATTATATATTCTTTGGTTATATATATAATACTTTTATAGCTATAAAATGGAACCATCCCAGAAACAAAACCTTTATTAACTAAGTCAGAATCATTAAAAGGTATTTGGTACGAGTATGACCAAAGAGCTTCCCCTTTAAAAATAAATCCCTCTATAATGTCTTCCATTTTTCGTTTTAGATTTAAACTATTCGATATTTAAATCTCTTACTACTGCGCTGTACGAGCAAAGACCCCGGCTGTAAAAAGACGCACAATCGTGCGTCTCTACAAATCACCCAATCACTTCCTCGCTTTCCTCAAATCCAGCGTGCACGGATATTCGTTGCTTATTTCCGGGATCGGTGCGTCCCATACAAACGGTTGGCGGTTTTGTTCTACGGTATGCTGCACGACCGAGGTCAATACAGGATTGGAGAACAAAACACCCTGCGTAAACTCCGTCGTACCGAAACGGCTGATGCGCCTTGATTCCGCCTCGAAACTGTTGATAGGGAACACGTCATAACTGCGGCCGCCCGGATGCGAAACATAATATGTGCAACCGCCAATGGAACGGCCATTCCAAGTGTCCACCAAGTCAAAAGTCAACGGTGTGTCAACGCCAATCGTCGGATGCAGCGCACTCGGCGGTTGCCATGCGCGGTAACGGATGCCGCAGACGTATTCGCCTTTTCTGTCCGTAGGGGTAAGTGGTACGCGCACACCGTTGCAGAGCAATATATAGCGGCTGTCGTTGAGACCGGAGACTTTGAGCTGTACGCGCTCCAACGACGAATCCACAAACCGGGAAGTACCTGCGGACGACATTTCCTCACCCAGTACATGCCAAGGTTCTATCGCCATGTGTATGTCCATCTGGATACCTTCGAGGTTGAGCGAACCGTAGCGCGGGAAACGGAACTCGGTAAACGCGTCAAACCATTCGGCTTTGAAAGCGTAACCCGACTGGTTAAGGTAAGCGACCACGTCGGCAATGTCTTTTTTGACGTAATGCGGCAACAGGAATTTGTCGTGGAGTTCCGTACCCCAGCGTACTAAGTCGTGTTTGTAGGGCTTTTTCCAAAAAGCGGCGACGAGTGCGCGCACAAGCAGCATCTGCAACAGGCTCATGTGCCGATGCGGTGGCATGTCAAAACCGCGGAACTCCAATATCCCCAACCGACCGGACGAACTGTCCGGTGAATACATCTTGTCGATGCACAGTTCGGAACGGTGCGTATTGCCCGTAATGTCCGTCAACAGATGCCGGAAGATGCGGTCCACCAACCAGAACGGCGTATTGCCGGATTCAGGAATTTCGCTAAAGGCGATTTCCATTTCGTACAGCTTTTCCTCACGGCCTTCATCTATACGGGGCGCCTGGCTGGTCGGTCCGATAAACGGCCCGGAAAACAGGTAGGACAACGAGGGATGGTGCTGCCAAAAAGTGATGATGCTCCGCAACAGGTCGGGACGGCGCAGCAATGGGCTGTTTTCTGGTTTGTCGCCACCGATGGTGACATGGTTGCCGCCGCCCGTGCCGGTGTGTCGGCCGTCGAGCATAAATTTTTCCGTGCCGAGACGCGAAAGCCGCGCCTGTTCGTACAGGGTTTCGATATTGTGTTTGAGTTCCTCCCAGGATTTGGACGGGTGGATATTGACTTCGATGACGCCGGGGTCGGGCGAGACGACGATTTTTTCCAAACGGTTGTCGCGCGGCGGTTCGTAACCCTCAATACGGACAGGCATCTGGAGTTTTTCGGAAGTCGCCTCGATGGATGCGACGAGGTCAAGATAATGCTCCGCCCATTTCAGCGGCGGCAGGAACAGGTAGATAAATCCGTCGCGCACCTCGACCGACAAAGCTGTTTTTATCGTCTGCACTTCAAAGAGGATTTCCTTTTCTTCTTCCGGCACTTCCTTCTTTTTTTCGGGATGCTTCAGCGCTTCCTCTTTTTCCTCTTGGAGGACAAATGCGGGGATTTCTTTTTTCGGCGGTTCGGTAAATTCGGTAATCGTTCCGTAACGTGCGGCTATCGCTTCCTCAAACTGCGGGAAATCCGGCATGTCCTCAAAAGTGCTGCGTTCGACGTTGACTTTTGCGTTGGCCTTGGAGATGACGGGCAGCGAATCCAACGGCAGACGCAGCCCAATCGGCGAATTGCCGGGAATCAGGAACAGGTGTTGACGGTTAAATCGCCATTGGCAACTCAGCCAAGTATTGTTCCAATAGTTCCATTCCATCGGCAGGACAAATCCCGCGGGTTCTCCCAGGCCCTTGTCGAGCAACTGCGCGAGCGTGCGCCGTTCGAGTGGGTCTTTGAGGTTGGTTTTCAGCGGGTCCACGTTGAGGGGGTTCTTACCTTCGGTCCATAGGAAAAATAACGTGTCTTCGTAAGCCGCGCTAATGTTTTGCGTATCGATGCCAAGGTGTCGCGCCAGTTCTTCCAAATACAATTGCGCGTCAGCGGCAGTATATTTTTTCTCCGTTTTTTCGTGTGCGATAAGCCCGGGATTTTTCCAAATCGAATAGCCGTCCTTGCGCCAGTAAAGACCGTATTGCCAACGCGGCAACGGCTCGCCGGGGTACCATTTTCCCTGTCCGTAATGTATCAGGCCATTGGGACCGAAAGCGTCCCGCAGCCGAAAAATCAGGTCATGCGAAAGAATCCTTTTTTCCTTGCCGTCGGCAGCCGTGTTCCACTGTGCCGATTCCATGTCGTCGATGGACACAAAAGTCGGCTCCCCTCCCATCGTCAGCTTGACATCGTAAGCCGCGAGGTCGGCATCGACTTTTTTGCCTATTTCGTCGATTTCCAGCCATTGCTGTTCGGAAAATGGTTTGGTCACACGCGGGTCTTCGTAGATGCGCGTGACGGCATTGTCAAATTCAAAAGTCACCTCCGCAACGTCCGAAGCCCCCACGACGGGTGCGGCACTCTGATAGTCGGGCGTACACGCCAGGGGAATATGCCCTTCGCCCGCAAATAGTCCGGACGTGGCATCCAGCCCAATCCAGCCCGCACCGGGAATATACACTTCGCACCAGGCGTGCAAGTCGGTAAAATCCTTTTCGGGACCCGATGGGCCGTCCAAGGATTTTTCGTCGGCGGTCAACTGCACGAGATAACCGGAAACAAACCGCGCGGCAAGACCGAGCTTGCGCATAATCTGCACCAACAGCCAACCGCTGTCACGGCAAGAGCCCCACGCCGTGGACAAAGTGTAGTCCGGTTTCTGCACACCGGGCTCCATGCGGATGGTATAGTTGACCGCCTGGTTGACTTTTTGGTTGATGTCCACAAGGAAATTGACGATAGGAATCGGCTCGCTCAGGTCGATATTGTCCCGCACCCATCGGTCGAGCAAAGGTCCGCCGTCCATGACTTCCAGATAAGGAACGAGTTCCTTGCGCAGGTTCGGCGCATATCTAAACGGAAATTTTTCCGCGTATTCTTCCACAAAGAAATCAAAAGGATTGAGCACCTCCATACGTGCAACAACTTCCACTTCCACATCGAGTTCCCGCATTTTTTCGGGAAACACGACGCGTGCCTGAAAATTGCCAAACGGGTCCTGCTGCCAGTTGATAAAATGCTCCGTTGGTTTAATCTTAAAGGAATAGGACTCAATCGGCGTACGCGAATGCGCCGCAGGCCGCAGACGGAATACGTGTGGGGAAAGCGACACGAGCCGGTCGTATCGGTAAGTGGTCTTGTGCCGGATAGCGATTTTTATAGCCATGGGTTCGATTTTAGTTTTTACACATTATCGATTTAAATGTAGGGAAAAAATGGATAGGACTGTAAAACACGGATAAAAAATGTTGCTCTTATTGCCCCGATTCAGTTTTTCCTGTTTGAATCCCACGAAGCTAGCCGAGGAAGAAAGAAGGGAAAATACCCAACGGCATTCCCACGAGTCCAAGTGTGGCGCAGCAGTCCTTGTACTTGGAAAGAATACGTTCGTCCTATTAAAATACCAATCCCTGCGTCCAAAGCGCAGGGATTGAGCGGGTAAAGTTAAGTTGTGCTATTGCATCTTGATAGCGTCTTTCAGCGATGCAGGTATGTCAAGATTCCTGCTGCCGTTGATTTGCACGTTTTCAAAGACGATAACTGTTTAGTGCAGCGACCGCGAAGTGAGCAAAGCTAATCTTTCGTGCTTATATCAGATTCCCGCCTACGCGGGAATGACGGCTAACGCGGTCGTTTTCTGCCAGTTCACTAATTTATCCACTTGCAAACTATAAATCTATCGGTCATATCGCCTCGGGCAATACGACCGAAACAATTGTAATGCAGGTCAGTGAAGACTCCGAACCGTAGGTTGTGGCATATTCGCCCAATATTTAACGCTTCTTCAATTCCACATAGTCCGACAAAGGAAGATGCAATAACTTCAAGCCTTCCGCAGCCAAATACGCAAATTCATCCGCGCCTTTGGGGCTGAGATGCGTGTCGTCTTTTTTTCCTTTTGGATAGTTGACATTGCCGCTGTCCACATAGTTGTACAATTCGATAGAAGCTTGGTCTCCCAGACCGCCGACGAGTTTGGCCGTACTTTTTTGCATGTCAATGAGCGGGACGTTCAATGAATCCGCTACTCGGCGTACCGCATCGGCATACGGTACGTGCGTGTCCTGCAACACACCGCCTTTAAACGCACGGCGCACAATCGGTGTCAGCAATATCGGAAACGCTTTATGGTCGCGTGTTTCCTGTACATATTGTGCAAGGTTGGCTTTAAACTCGTCAACCGTCGTACCAACCAATGGTTTGTCTTTTTTTTCGTCATTATGTCCAAATTCTATCATGACGTAGTCGCCGGGTTTCAATGCATCCAATATCGGCTGCCAATGGTCCACAGTCGTGGCTTTCGCCTCGTTGACATCTTTCCTAAACGATTTCGAACTGCGGCCGTTCAATGCCAAATCCTTTACGGTAACACCGTTTTTGAAAAAAGCGGGAAACGCCATTCCCCAACCCGTCTCGGGATAAGCTTTTCGACTTTTGACGCTCATCGTCGAATCGCCAATCATATACAACGTAATCGGACTGCCCTGTACAAAAGCCATTACCATTGTGGCAATGGCAATAAGCCAAAAGAAGCATGTGTATTTTTTCATTTGAATATTTTGGATTTAATTTATTGAACTTATTGAACCTATTTGTTTAATTATTAAATAATACACAATGACAGTAAGTGCGCGATTGCTTCGCGTTGGATAAAAACGCATAATGAAGAAAAGAACATCTTACCGGCATAAAAATTTCAATATATAATCGAACGGACTGGGCGACAGATTGTAAGCACCCACGGAGCCGCTAGTCGAAATGGTTTTGCCGGAAGACTTTATGGATGTGGACAAATAAAAAAGCATACAGGCAGAACAATCCTACGGTACAATGTTAGTATATGGAAACATAAAATCAACAAATGTTATTTATAAAATTTACGCAATCGTTACCGACATCTATAAGGAAGAAGCTATCCCAACAAAATGACCTATATTGCAAACGAATTGTGGTTATATGAAAAGAGAGATAACAACCATAAAGGATATCGCAAAAACGCTTGGACTGTCCCCATCAACAGTTTCTCGGGCACTACGCGACAGTTACGAAATAAGCGAAGACACCAAAAAGCTTGTCCTCGACTATGCCAACAAGATACATTACAAGCCCAATCCCATCGCGCTTTCGCTCAAGGAAAGACGCACCTATACTATCGGGATCGTGCTGAGCGAGATTGCCAACAATTTCTATTCGCAGGTCATTGACGGCGTGGACACTATCGCCTACCAAAAAGGCTACCAAGTCGTCGTCTCTCAGACACACGAATCTTATGAACTGGAAAAGATGATCATTTCCAACTTTGGCTCGCGCGCCATCGACGGTCTGTTGGTGGCACTTTCCGCCAACACGACCGACATCGACTACCTCAAGGAGCTCCACGAAAGTGGACTTCCCATCGTCTTTTTTGATCGCGTGTGCAACGAAATCAATACGCACAAGGTCGTTGTAGACAATTTCCAGAGTTCGTTCAACATCACGGAAAATCTAATCAAAAAAGGAAAAAAGCAAATCGTGCACATCACGTATGCATCGCACCTTCCTAATGTGCAGGAACGTCTCGCTGGATATAAGGCGGCACTCCAAAAACATCATATAGCCTATGACCCGGCTCTCGTCAAATACTGCACCGACACAGGCAACCTCGCCACCGACCTGCAACAGGTCATACAGGAAATACTGGAAACCAATTGCGACGGCCTTGTCATCGCCAACGACCGCCTGACAACGGGTTCGTTACTCTCCTTAAAACGTACCAACGCCGAAAAGCTGAAAACATTGAGCATCGCCGGGTTCACCAACTCCAGCGTGATGGAACTGGTCGCACCAGAACTGGACATCGTCTATCAACCCGCGTTTGAAATGGGACAGATCGCCACTCGGCTTTTGTTGGAATTGATTGAAGCCAAAAGACCCGTAACACAGTTTGAAACGATTACGCTCCAGAGTGAGATTGTCCATTTTTCGGATATATGAAAAAGGCAAAAAAGCATTAATAGACAAAAGCCTAAAGTAGTCCCACATTCGCACAAAATATACAGTTCTACACGGCATGGCGTTGGAACGCAAATGTAGCCGAAGAGCGAAGAAAACTTTGAGAGAATACTATTTTGATATTCCTATTTATGACAATAAAATACGTCATTGCGAACGACCACGAAGTAGCCGCGAAGCGAACGAAGCAATCTTGGATTCCTTTGTTTGGTCCATTTTACTTATACAAATGGTATAAGAAATGCTTTTGGCTTTTTACTGGCATCGTTTGCATAGATTTTTCGGACCATTTCCTATTGCAAGATGTAAATTTGTAAGCTTAACGAGCAATTGTAAGCCATAATAGGATATTAAGCATGAACATTTTCAACTGTAAAATAAAGGCATTGGGAATATTTGCATTTGCCTCTGTCGGGCATCTGTCGGCGCAACCAGCAACTATCCTACCAACATTAAAAAAAGATACTATCAGCATCCTGCATAACGGCGCAAATCAAGCACAGACAACAACCAAAAAGGAATTATTGGAGACATCCATGCAGCTATTGTCTGCACATAACGACAGCGGTTCGCGGATGAAATGGTCCTATGATTTAGGTGTCGTCTTGGAAGGTACTGCCGCTATGTGGAAATCTTCGGCCAACGGAAGATATTTCGAATACATACCGTCCAACATCGACCCGTATATCGAAAAAGACGGCACGATAAGAACCTATAAAGCGGCGGACTACAATCTGGACAATATCAAAAACGGCAGGTCATTATTGCTGTTGTACAAAGTAACATTACAAAAGAAATATTTAGACGCGGCAACCATTTTATGGAATCAGTTAAAAGAACAACCAAGGACTGCAAGCGGCGGTTTCTGGTATAAAAAGATATATCCAAACCAGATATGGCTCGACGGTCTATACATGGCCGAACCGTTTTATACGGAATATGCGGCACTTGCCCATAAAGATTCGGCGTTTGACGACATCGCACACCAGTTTATCCTCGTCGCAGAAAACGCAAAAGACACAAAAACAGGATTGCTGTACCACGGTTGGGATGAGTCTAAAAAAGAAAAATGGGCAGATCCCAATACTGGTTTGTCGCCACATTTTTGGGCGCAGGCAATGGGTTGGTACATGATGGCATTGGTGGACGTTTTGGATTATTTTCCACAAGACCATCCGAAAAGAAAAGAGCTCCTTGCAATTCTCAACGATTGCGCAGCCACCGTCGTTAAATACCAAAGCAAAAACGACCAACTTTGGAACAATATATTGGACCAGGAAACAAGTCAGGGAAATTATCCCGAAGCTTCTGCATCCTGCATGTTTGTGTACGTACTGGCCAAAGGTGTGCGCAACCAGTATCTCCCCAGCAAATACCTGCGGGTCGCACAAAACGCTTTTAAATCAATCCAAAAGAGATTCATTGAAATAAAAGACGGCAAAACGACATTAAATGGAACAGTTTCCGTTTCCGGTTTGGGTGGCAGCAAAAATCATAGGGACGGAAGTTTTGGATACTATATGAGCGAAAAGGTCGTTCCGAACGATTTAAAAGGTATTGGAGCCTATCTTTTGGCAGTCGACGAAATAGAAAAATCCTATACTATTAAGCCTTTAAAAAATACAGTATTACTGGACAATTATTTCAACAATGAATGGACGAAAACACCGTTCGGGTTTGAGGAACCTTTCCATTATGCATGGCATGAAGAAGACAACAATGGTTTTTCTTTTTTCGGAAATGTCTGGAAAAACAAAGGCTATCGGCTCGCAACATTAAAAGAAGCACCAACAATCAACAATTTAAAAAACGCGTCCGCTTTTATTATAGTTGACCCTGACACGGAAAAGGAAACGAAACATCCAAACTACATGAACGAACAACACGCACAAGCGATTACGGATTGGGTTAAAAAAGGCGGGAAGCTCTTGTTGTTGGCAAATGATTCTGGTAATTGCGACTTAGAACATCTTAATATCCTCACAGAAAAATTTGGACTTAAATTTAACAACGATAGTAAAAACCGTGTGCAGGGACGACAGTTCGAACAAGGTGCAGTTAATATTCCATTGGGCAATGCCGTATTTCCCAATACGAAAAAAATATATTTAAAAGAAATATCGACTATCAACATCCTCGACAAAAAAAAGGTCAACATTATACTTTCCAATGACGGCAATACGATTATGACCGTCGTCAAATATGGCAAGGGCTTAGTCTTTGCAGTAGGCGACCCTTGGGTCTACAACGAATATGTAGACGGAAGAAAACTTCCACCCGATTTTGAAAACTTCCAAGCCGCAAATGATTTAGTTGAATGGATTTCAAAACAATAATAACGCATAGCACAATGCAATTAAATCGCAAAAATATAGACCAAATATCTGATGCGCAGTTGATAAAGCCCAACAATGCTTTATTTGAATTACCGGAAAAAGTATTGCAGTTTGGCACCGGCGTTCTGTTGCGCGGATTGCCCGATTATTATATCGACAAAGCAAACAGGGCTAAGGTCTTCAACGGTAGGATTGTCGTCGTCAAATCCACCTCTTCCGGCAATACAGATGCTTTTGAAGAACAGGACGGACTATACACGACCTGCATACAGGGCATTGAGAACGGCAACATCGTCAAGGAAAACATTGTCAACAGCAGCATCAGCCGTGTCGTCAACGCAACAACACAATGGCAGAAAATACTGGATACGGTTACGAACGACAACATCCAAATCATTGTGTCCAATACAACAGAATCGGGCATCGTGGATAGCGACGACGACATAAACGACAATCCTCCGAGTAGTTTCCCATGTAAATTATTGGCGGTTTTAGTTAGACGTTTTGAAAGCTGCAAAGGCAATACAGACAATGGTTTTGTCATCCTACCTACAGAGCTCATCTCCGAAAACGGCACTAAACTAAAAGAAATCGTATTCGGTTTGGCCCACAAAAACAAACTCAGCGACGATTGCCTGGAATGGATTGCCAATGCCAATTATTTCTGCAATACGTTAGTGGATAGGATTGTTCCGGGTAGCTATAAAAATGAAGAACTCCACTACGCCGACAAACTCATGATCATGGCGGAGCCTTATAGCCTTTGGGCAATTGAGACAGACAACGACATAGTTAAAGACAGATTATGTTTTGCCCAGATAGACAAAGGCATCATCTTAACACCGTCCATCGAAAAGTTCAAGGAGATTAAGTTGCGTCTTTTAAACGGTTCCCATACTTCCTCCTGCGCATTGGCGATATTGAGCGGCTTTGCGACGGTAAAAGATGCAATGAACAATAAATGTTTTTTTAATTTTATAAAATCATTGCTATTAGAAGAAATCGGGAACGCTATATTGTCCGAAACCGTTACGCAGAAAGACATTCAGGATTTTACCTACAAAGTATTGGACCGATTCAGTAATCCATTTTTGGAACACCAATGGAGCTCCATCGCTGTCAACTATACAGAAAAATTAAAACTACGGTGCATCCCTATTTTGGACAAATACTATAAAAAATACGGCAAGATTCCGCAAGGTCTGACATCGGGATTTGCCGCCTATATTTTATTGTTGGCAACGAACAATAACATTTCAGACAAGTGGCAACCAACCATCCAAAAAATATGGAATAGCGAACCTGATCCTGTCATCGCTTTATTAAGCAACACGGAAATATGGGGAACTGATTTATCCCAATATAAAAACCTGACCGGCACGATAAAAGACAGCATCGAGCAACTCTCAAAAATTAACGCAACGGATGTCATAGAATCTATTACTTTTAATGCGTAGAAAATATATGAAATGAAAAAGAAAGTTTTACAGATAACGCCCAAAGACAATGTCCTCGTGGCTTTGCAGGATTTGAAAGCTGGCGAAGAAATTGACTTTAACGGCGAAAAATACATTGCGCAGGAAGACATTCCAGCCAAGCACAAAATGTTCATGCAGGACATGGAGGCAGGTGACGAAATCAATATGTACGGCGTATTGGTCGGCAAGACACAATATTTCGTCCCAAAAGGCGGACGGATGAGCACCGACAATACCAAACACGCAGCCGACCCGTTTCATTACAGACCTTACGACTATCATTGGCAGGCACCGGATATCTCCAAATTCCAAGGCCGTACTTTCAACGGCTACCTCAAGGATGACGGACGCGTCGGCACTGCCAACTATTGGTTGTTTATTCCCATGGTTTTTTGCGAAAACCGCAATCTCGACATCATTAAGGAAGCCTTGTACAACGAGCTAGGATATGCGGTTTCGGACAAGTACAAAGCCTTCACACATCAACTCCTAAAGGCTTACGAGGAAGGAAAAGATCTGTCCGGCATAACGACGCTCGACTTCTATCCAACTACGGAACACAAAAGCCAGCGTATCTTCAAAAACGTTGACGGCATTAAGTTTCTCAACCATCAAGGCGGCTGTGGCGGCACACGTCAGGACGCTGCCATTTTGGGGAAATTGTTGGCGGCGTATGCCGACCATCCCAACGTAGCTGGCGTAACGGTTCTGAGCCTCGGCTGCCAAAACCTACAAGTTGCAGACTTCAGGGAATACTTGCTCCAACGCAATCCAAACTTCAACAAACCGCTACATATTTTCGAACAACAGACTTCCAAAAGCGAAGAACAGCTTATCAAGGAGGCCATTCTTTCCACGTTTGAAGGCCTGGTTGAAATTAACAAATTGGAACGCCAACCTGTCGGGTTGGACAAGTTGACCATCGGCGTGAAATGCGGTGGCAGCGACGGTTTCAGCGGCATTTCCGCCAATCCGTCCGTGGGTTATCTGTCCGATCTCGTTGTGGCTTTGGGCGGCAAAATTTTGCTGGCGGAATTTCCCGAACTCTGCGGCGCGGAACAGGACCTCATCGACCGGACCATCGACAAAGCAGCAGCGGAAAAATTCATCCACCTCATGCGCTCCTATAACAAAGCGGCGGAAAATGTTGGTTCCGGTTTTTACATGAATCCCTCGCCGGGCAATATCCGCGACGGCTTGATTACGGATGCCATCAAAAGCACAGGTGCGGCGAAAAAAGGCGGCACTTCGCCTGTTGTCGATGTCTTGGACTATACCGAACCGGCTGTCAAGCCAGGTCTCAATCTCGTTTGCACGCCAGGCAACGACGTGGAAGCTACCACAGGTAAAACTGCCAGCGGAGCAACATTGATTTTGTTTACGACGGGTTTGGGCACACCGACAGGAAATCCGATATGTCCGGTCATCAAGGTCGCGACCAACAATGCTTTAGCAAACAGAATGTCCGACATCATTGACATCAACACAGGCCCAATCATCGAAGGCGAAAAAACAATCGAAGAAATGGGCGAAGATATTTTGGAATATTGCATCAAGGCGGCAAGCGGCGAAGTCTTGCCAAAAGCTGTCCTACTCAACCAAGATGATTTTATTCCATGGAAAAGAGGCGTTAGTCTTTAGCATCGAGAGCCAATGGCTATTAGCTGTCAGCCATTAGCATCCTCGCAAAACAAGCAATAAAACAATTTTTAAAAAGAAGCACGCCGTTGTTGATGTCACCACGACAACATCGAATATACATTAGCCCAATAAAATACGATAGCGATGAAACAATTTTTAGACGATAATTTTTTATTGCAAAGCAAAACAGCGGAAACGCTATACCATGACTATGCAAAAGCGTTGCCTATTATAGATTACCATAATCATCTAATTCCGGAACAAGTTGCCAACAACAAAAAGTTTGAAAACATCACGCAGGTGTGGCTCTACGGCGACCATTATAAATGGCGCGCTATGCGTACCAACGGTGTCAACGAAAAATATATCACTGGCGATGCTTCCGACTATGAAAAATTTGAAAAATGGGCAGCGACCGTCCCTTACACTTTGCGCAACCCGTTGTACCATTGGACGCATCTGGAACTGAAACGTTACTTTGGCATTAAGGAAATCCTCTCAGAAAAAACCGCCAAACCCATATACGAAGAGGCTTCCAACAAATTGCAGACATCCGAATATGCCGTCTGTGGCTTGCTTAATAAAATGAACGTGGAAATCATCTGCACGACAGACGACCCTATTGACAATTTGGAATACCACCAACAATTTAAACAACAAGAAAACAAAGGATTTAAAATGTTGCCGGCGTTCCGTCCCGACAAGGCGATGAACTGCGACGACATTACGGTTTTAAACAATTATATAGACAAACTCGCGACAGTCATCGGCAAGGAAATACATACACTCGCGGAATATCTGGAGGCGTTGAAATCGCGCCACGATTATTTTTCGGAAAACGGTTGTAAGGTTTCCGACCACGGACTGGAAAATATCGATGCGGAAGATTTTACGGAAATGCAAGTCACGGAGATTTTCCAAAAAATAAGAACCGGAGAACGTATCGACCGGAAAGAAAACAAAACATTCAAATCCGCCATGCTGTATTGGTTTGCATTGTGGAACCACGAAAAAGGTTGGGTGCAGCAATACCATCTCGGTGCGCTACGCAACAACAACACGCGGATGCTGGCACTGCTTGGCCCCGATACGGGTTGGGATTCTATCGGCGACTATTCACAGGCGCAGACATTGTCCAAATTCCTCAACAAACTCGACACGCAGGACAAACTCACCAAAACCATCCTCTATAACCTGAACCCTGCCGACAACGAAATCTTTGCGACCATGATTGGCAATTTCAATGACGGTTCGGTTGCGGGAAAGGTACAGTTTGGTTCCGCTTGGTGGTTTTTGGACCAGAAAGACGGCATGACCAAACAGATCAATGCCCTGTCCAATATGGGTTTGCTGAGTCGGTTGGTCGGTATGTTGACTGATTCGCGTAGCTTCCTTTCCTTCCCGAGACACGAATATTTCAGGCGTTTGGTCTGCAACCTGTTCGGCGAGGACATCGAAAACGGCGAATTGCCCAACGATATTCCATGGATAGGCAAGATAGTTCAGGACATCTGTTACTACAACGCGAAGAATTATTTCAACTTTAGTTAGTAATATTGTAACCACTAGATTGAAGCAAATATGAAAAAAAATAAGGTATTGAGTTTTGGGGAGATGTTGTTGCGCATTGGCTTGGATGCCGATGGCGAATGGATTTCGTCCAATACGTTTAATTTTTATATTGGTGGCGCGGAACTCAACGTAGCTACGGCTTTGGCATTGTGGGACGTGCCTTCCGCCTATATGTCCGCGATTCCGGACAACAGCATGTGCCATGAAATCGTACAGGAGCTGGAACGGCAAAAAATCGACATGGCAAAGATGGTTTTCGACGGGGAAAGGTTGGGTTTGTATTATTTAACGAAAGGAAAAGATTTAAAAAACGCAGGGGTCATCTATGACCGCGCCAACTCTTCCTTTGCTACGCTCGACCGCAGGAAAATCAATTGGGACAAGGTTTTCGAGGATATCAGTTGGTTTCATTTCAGTGCGATATGTCCAGCACTGAATCAAAACGTAGCGGACATTTGTCTCGATGCAGTCAAAGCCGCAGCGGCAAAAGGGATTTTCATTTCATTGGATTTAAACTATAGAGCCAAGCTATGGAAATACGGAAAAACCCCAAAAGAAATCATGCCCGCACTTGCCGCCTATTGCAACCTCATCATGGGCAATATCTGGGCGGCAAACCAGATGTTGGGCATGCGGATTGAGGAGTTTTTCCTAAAACCAAATGCCTATTCCAAAGAACATTTGCTGCATCAGGCAATACATACTTCGGAAGAGATTATTAGTACTTTTGACAAATGTACCATCGTCGCCAATACATTCCGCTTTGACCAAGGCAACGGCATTCATTATTATAGTTCGCTTTATTCCAACAAGGCATTGAAAGTTTCGCATACTTGGGAAAAGGAGACCATCCTCAACCGCGTCGGGAGCGGCGACTGTTTCATGGCTGGGCTCATCTACGGCTATTACAATGAACTGTCCGAAGAAGAAACCTTGGAATTTGCAACCGCCGCCGCCGTGGACAAATTAGACATCATCGGCGATGCGACGACCTCCACAGTAGAACAAATCAAAAATAAAATCATCGAAAAATAACCACACCATGCAGGCAGACACAATCATCAACGCCATCATAGAGCAGGGCATGTTGCCTTTGTTCTACAATAACAGCGCGGAAGTAAGCATAGAAATCACGCGTACCCTATACAACGAAGGCATACGTGTCATCGAATACACACATCGAGGCAGTGAGGCTTTTAACAATTTTAAAAAACTAAAAGCGGTACGCGACGCGGAAATGCCCGATTTGTATTTGGGCATCGGCACGATACGTAACAAACCCGAAGCGTTGGATTATGTAAGTGCGGGAACCGATTTTATCGTTGCACCAATCGTCAATCCAATCGTGGCTACCATCGCGTCCACAACCAACACACCTTGGATTCCGGGCTGTATGACTCCATCCGAAATCAACCAGGCGCAGAACTACCAAGCCAAATTAATTAAAATATTTCCCGCCAATATACTCGGACCGGAATTTATCGCGTCCATCAAAGACTTGTTTCCCGGACAGTTGTTCATCCCGACAGGCGGCGTGTCCATCGAAGCGGAAAACATCAAGTCCTGGTTCAAGTCCGGTGTCTGCTCGGTCGGCATGGGCAGCAAGCTCCTCAGCAAAGACATCATGGAAAACAAAGACTATGCGGAACTCTCCAAAAGAACGAGGTTGGCAATGGAAATTATTAGAGACAACAGGAATCCTTAGACGGGCTTTCCGTCTTACGGCTTTCGGCCTAAATTCTAAAATCTAAATTCTACATTCATGTCCGATATACAATCCAACAACTTGTCCAAACCGAAAAGCGGCTATCGCTGGACGATATGCGCGTTGCTCTTTTTTGCAACGACGATCAACTATTTGGACAGGCAGGTACTTTCCTTGACATGGAAAGATTTTATCGCGCCGGAATTCCATTGGAACAACAACGACTACGGTACGATTACGGCCATATTTTCCATTGTCTACGCCATTGCGATGCTGTTTGCCGGCAGGATTGTGGACAGGTTGGACACCAAAAAAGGGTTTACCTGGGCGATCATCATCTGGTCGATCGGCGCAATATTGCACGCCTTCTGCGGCATCGCGACCTCTGGAATCCTTGCCGGTAGATGGTTTGTAGATTTTAAGGAAGCCAAGGAAACCATCGCGTCCGTGGAGGATGTAGCAAAAATCATATCCGTCAGTGTGACGTTGTTTGTATTTGCAAGGATTATTTTGGCAATTGGGGAAGCGGGCAATTTTCCAGCGGCCATCAAGGCGACTGCGGAATATTTCCCGAAAAAGGACCGTGCTTTCGCCACGAGTATCTTCAATGCTGGTGCGACGGTCGGCGCATTGGTCGCTCCGTTGAGCATTCCGTTCATCGCCAAAGCCTGGGGTTGGGAAATGTCTTTTGTCATCATTGGTGGACTGGGATTTCTGTGGCTGTTTTTTTGGTTGTTTATGTATCAAAAACCACACATACATCCCAAAGTCAGCAAGGAAGAACTTGTGTATATACAACAGGACGACCATCCTACAACCATTGTGGACATTGACGTAACGTCTGCAACACTAAAGAAAATGACCTTTGGACAGGCCTTCCAATACAAGCAGACATGGGCGTTTGCGGTCGGTAAATTCATGACCGACGGCGTGTGGTGGTTCTTCCTTTTCTGGACGCCGGCGTACCTGAGTTCGGTTTACAACCTCGATTCCACGCAGAGCGCCCCGCAGATTTTCACGTTGTACCTGATTACGCTTTTATCGATTGTCGGCGGCTGGCTACCGACCTATTTCGTAGACAAGAAAGGCATGGACCCTTACGCAGGACGCATGAAAGCGATGTTGATATTTGCGTTCTTTCCGTTGCTGGCATTGTTCGCACAGCCTTTGGGACAATATTCGGTTTGGTTGCCGGTCATCATCATCGGCATAGCTGGGGCGGCGCATCAGTCGTGGTCTGCCAATATATTTTCCACGATTGGCGACATGTTCCCAAAATCTGCGATTGCAACGATTACGGGGATTGGCGGCATGGCGGGTGGCTTAGGTTCGTTCCTTATCAACAAAGGTTCAGGTGAACTCTTTGACTACGCCGAAAAATCGCAGATGCAGTTATTTAATTTTAAAGGAATAGAATCGGGTTATTTTATCATTTTCGTCGTGTCTGCATTTGCCTACCTTATCGGCTGGGTCATCATGAAAGCACTTGTTCCGAAAATGAAGATAATTCAGTTGTAAAAAAATCATCTACTATAAATGTGTATTTGCACCTCACCCCCGCCCCCTCTCACTTGAGAGAGCGGAGACGCGAAGTCTTAGGTTTCGCTTCGCCCCTCTTTTTTAGGAGAGGGGTCTGGGTGAGGTTTATATACAGCCAATAGCTTTCAAAACCTCACTTCTTAATTCTTAATTCGCATGATTGCATTTAAAACCATATCGCAGTTTATCGCCGAAAAACAGGCCGATTTCCCTTATGCCAAAGGTGAACTCAGCCGCCTGTTGCGTGACATCGCCCTCGCCGGAAAAATCGTCAGCCGAGAAGTCAACAAGGCCGGCATCACCGACATACTCGGCGAGACCAACACGGAAAACGTACAGGGCGAAAAACAGAAAAAACTGGACGTTTTCGCCAACGAACAATTTATACAGGCACTCAAACGCGGCGGCGACGTAGCCTTGATTGTTTCGGAAGAAAACGAGGATGAAGTCATATTGGACAACGAACTTTCGTCGGATGCCAACTATACGGTCGCGATGGATCCATTGGACGGTTCGTCCAATATAGACGTCAACGCAGCGGTCGGCACCATCTTTTCCATCTACAGGAGAAAATCTCCGTTGACTGCAAAACCCGACATCGGCGACATTCTACAACCGGGCACGGAACAGGTCGCGGCTGGCTATATCATCTACGGCACTTCCACGATGCTTGTCTATACGACAGGCCGCGGCGTCAACGGTTTTACCTTAGACCCGACCATCGGCGAATTTTGCCTTTCCCATCCAGACATGCACATCCCCGACGATGGCTATATCTATTCGGTCAACGAAGGTAACTATGTGTATTTCCCGCAAGGCGTCAAAGACTATATCAAATATTGCCAAGAGTATGACCCGGCGACCCGGCGACCATACAATTCGCGTTATGCAGGTTCGATGATTGCCGACATCCACAGGAGCATGCTGAAAGGCGGCATCTTCTTATATCCCTCGTCCTGGGACCACAAAGAGGGGAAAATACGACTGATGTACGAATGCAACCCTTTGTCCTTCATCGTCGAACAGGCGGGCGGCCGCGCCTCCACAGGTTACAAACGTATCCTGGAAATACAACCCGAAAAAATACACCAGCGCATTCCCATCGTCATCGGCTCCAAAAACATGGTCGAAAAAGTGGAGAGGTTTATGCGGAAGTATAAGGATATGAATATGTAGTTTTTTTGATACAAGAAGAATGCTATCAACAATAGCCATTGACGAACTACAAGGTTCGCAATTCCCATTTCCCTAAATTGCACTAGCTTAGCGGCACTCAACACACATTGCATGGCATTGTTTGACATCACCTTACCAAAATCGCTGGCCAAAGCGTTGAAGCTTCCAGACGAAGCATCCGTAAGGCAGCAGAAAAAGGCATTAGTCCGGCTACTGCGCAAGGCTCGGTTTACGGACTTTGGGCAGCAGTACGATTTCGACGGAATGTTGGAAAACCGTAAAGACATCACCCAGACATTCCAGGAACGTGTCCCTATTACATGTTACAACAATATCTACAACCAATGGTGGAGTCAGACACTAAAAGGCAAACCTAACGTGTGCTGGCCCGGTAAAATCAAATATTACGCCCTTAGCAGCGGCACCAGCGAAGCAGCCAGCAAATACATCCCCATCACCAAAGACCTGCTGAAAGCCAACAAAATCATCATGCTCAAACAGTTGCTGAGCCTGCGCAACTACCAGCTTGTCAACTACAAATCCATCGGCAAAGGCTGGCTGACACTCGGCGGCAGCACGGACCTGCAAAAAGGCATCGGTTACTATGCAGGCGACCTGAGCGGCATCACGACCAAAAAAACGCCAATATGGTTCCAGCCCTTTTACAAACCCGGCAAAAAAATCGCCAAGGAAAAGGACTGGAACAAAAAAATAGAAGAAATCGTCAAGAAAGCACCACAGTGGGACATTGGTTTTCTGGTCGGCGTGCCGTCGTGGGCGCAGCTCTGCATGGAAAAAATCATCGAGCGGTACAACCTCGGTACGATACATGACATCTGGCCCAATCTGGAGTTTTTTGTACATGGAGGGGTGTCTTTCGAACCCTACAAAAAAGGTTTTGAAAAACTGTTGGGAAAGCCTGTCACCTATATCGAAACCTATCTGGCAAGCGAAGGTTTCCTTGCCTACCAAAACCGCCAGTTGTCCAACAGTATGCGGCTGGCAACGAGCGGCAGCGTCTTTTTTGAGTTCGTTCCGTTTACCGACGACAATTTTGACGAAAACGGCGAACTCATCGGTAACCCCCAAGCATTTACCTTTCAGGAAGCGGAGGAAAACGTGGACTATGCACTCGTCATCAGTACACCCGCAGGTGCCTGGCGCTACCTTATCGGCGACACCGTACGCATTGTCGACAAGATGGACGTGCAGATCATCATCACAGGCCGCATCAAGCATTTCCTAAGCCTTGTCGGCGAGCACCTCTCCCTCGACAACATGAACCATGCCATCACGGAGACGGCGCGCGACCTGGACATCACCATCGCGGAATACACCGTCTTCGGCGAACCGCACGGCAGCTTCTTTGCACACCATTGGTATATTGGCTCCAACGACACATTTGACAAGGGAAAATTCCGCTCACGCTTGGACGAGCATCTGAAGAAACGCAACGACGACTACGCCGTGGAACGAGCAAGCACGTTACAAGATGTCATCGTCGACGTTCTTCCTGAAAAATACTTCATCGATTTCCTCGCCAAGAGAGGGAAAGTAGGTAGCCAGATTAAATTTCCGCGCGTATTGAAAGGCGCCATCAAGGAGGAATGGAAGCAATTTGTTGGTAATAGCATTATAAATATAGAACCATGATGGCGCAGCTATTGGTCACGTTTTCTCCTGCATCCGAAGTGCAATACCTGAAACAAAAAAGTAGGGGCATAAAAAAATCCCATAAAAGGGATTTTTATCTGAGCGGAAGACCGGGCTCGAACCGGCCACCCCAACCTTGGCAAGGTTGTGCTCTACCAAATGAGCTACTTCCGCTGATGCAATACTGTTTTAGTGCCCCGGGCGGGACTTGAACCCGCACTGACATTGCTGCCAACAGGATTTTAAGTCCTGCGTGTCTACCAATTCCACCACCAGGGCTTTCCGTTGAGAGATGGGGTTCTTTTTTGAGCGGAAGACCGGGCTCGAACCGGCCACCCCAACCTTGGCAAGGTTGTGCTCTACCAAATGAGCTACTTCCGCTGATGCATTTGCTGCTTTTCCGTTAAAGAGCTTATCCCATAAGGGGTCGCAAAGATAAGCGTATTAACGGACTGGCAAAATATTTCCGGGGAAATTATTTGTATTCTGGAACGTAATGCGTGCTGGACTGGATTTCAACGTCAGGTTTACCTGCGTAGCTGTGCGAGTACAACTGGAAGGAACATCCTGCCACGAAACAGATGAACGCCGTCAAAGAAAGATAAAACAACAAACGCGAGGTAGATACGCGATTATAGCGAAGATCCTGTTCTTTCAGCTCAACAATCTCTTTCTGCAACGCTTCTTCTTTTGTCATAATTAAGTCATTTAACGACCGCAAAAATAAGGGCAAGATTTAAGATTTCCTTATTTTTTGTGTACAATTTCCGAAAAAGTTTTTTTGCTTTTTACGAAGTATAACCATACAATCGACTGGTTTACAGTACCTTGTAGTATTTCTAGTTTTTTCTTGGAAAACATGGGCTTTCTTTTTCCCGACAGCAGCCATCGATAAAACCCAAAATGTGCCCGGACGACCGCCCACATAGCTGCGAACTCGCCTTCCAATAACAGCTTGACACCAAACACGCCGTCCAGTATCAACCGTACAACAATCTTCGTAAACGCCTGCCCTGCCGGAAGGTTTTTGGCCATCACAATCAGGCTGTTACGGAAATTGAGATAGGTTTTCCGCGGATTGGATTTGTGCAGAGTGCCGCCGCCGACATGGTATATCGTGGAATCTTTACAAAAAAACACTTGATAACCTGCCAATTGCGCACGCCAGCACAGGTCAATCTCCTCGCAATGTGCAAACAGATAACCGTCAAAGCCGCCCACAGTTTCCCAAACTTCCCGCTTGACAAACAACGCCGCACCACTCGCCCAAAATACAGGTTCGTTTTCGTCATATTGCCCTTCGTCTTTTTCCACCGTGTCAAATACGCGCCCCCTTGCAAACGGGTAGCCCAAAACATCCAGCCAGCCACCTGCTGCACCTGCATATTCAAACCTGTCCTTTTCTGTATATGACAACAGCTTAGGTTGGCAGATGCCTATTGTGACATCCGATGCCATCAGTGCAACCACCGGCTCTATCCAACCAGGAGTTACTTCCACATCCGAATTGAGCAGTACATAATAGTCCACTTCCACCTGCGCCAACGCTTGGTTGTAGCCTTCCGCAAAACCAAAATTCTGCGGAAGCACAATACATTTGACATCCGGGAATGTTGCAGCCAACCAATCGCGCGAACTGTCGGTCGATGCATTGTCCGCGACATAGACCGACAGATTGGGATAAGTGGAACCCAATACCGACGGTAAAAACTGCTCGAGAAGACGTTGCCCGTTATAGTTCAATAGGACAACCGCGACGGATGGTTGTTGGTTCTGCATCGCTTGCAAAGATAAACGTATAGGGCATACAGTATGAGCACACCTCTATATCCCAATAATTGAGCACTATTTGTGCTTGTACGTATAGACGTTGTAAGGCAGGATTTTTTGCGCCATTGTTTTGGAAACAATACAGCCAAGCAGCACGGGCAAAAACAAAACATATCCGTGAGGAATCATGCTACAAGCCAAAACCAAGGCAGTAAAAGGCGCAAAAATAGAAGCCGAAAGCGTGGCAGCAATGCCAATCAACATAAAATTGACCGGAATCAACGATGTACCGAACAGCATATTGCACGCCATGGAAAACGCCAGTCCCAAATATGCACCCGTCACAATACTGGGCGCAAAAACGCCACCGTCTCCACCAGCACCGAGCGTGAGCGAGGACGCCAAGGGTTTGAGCAACACCAACATAAACAAAAACAGCACGGAGCAACTGCGGGGGTTGGACAGCAGTTGATTCAGCGAATGGTAACTGTCTCCATAAAGAAACGGAAAGAAAAAAATCAAAGCACCCACGACCAACGCTCCAAGATTGACGCGTATAAAATTATTGTGAATCCTGGAGAAGAAAGTCTTAATCCGGATAACCAATGCAGTGAAATAGGCCGAAAGCACGCCACAAAGCAAGCTGAGCAACACCATAAAGGGAACGGCGCGCCAATGCCAGTCGGTAATCGACAGCATAATCAGCGGTCGTGGCCGAAAACACGCAAGAAACACCCAAGCGACAATACCTGCCACCATGCTACTGACCAACAGCGCCCTGCTGGTTTTCCGTGCAATCACTTCCAGCACAAACAATACACCTACCAATGGGTTGCCAAAAAGCACTCCAATCCCAGCCACAACACCCGCACTTACCAATTCCTGTTTGTAGGCCTTAGCCGCAAATTGTTGCTTATACACAGCATTGCCCACCGTCGCCGTCGCGACGACCGTAGAAACTTCGATACCGGTAGAGCCACCGAAGATAACGGTCATGAAACCATTGATATAATGTGACGGAATCTTGAAAAAAGGCAGGTGGTCCCTGCGCTGTCCCAGCGTATCGTAAATCTCTGTTATGCCTTTGTTTTTGCGGTTTTTAAATAGATATTTTCTAAGAAAATAAATGCCTGTAATGCCGATTGTCGGTAGAAAGAAGAACCACAAACTACCCTTCCGCTCCGCAAGACTAAAAATATGCTCCTGCGAAAATTCCGTTATCTGCTTCAAAGAAAAAGCCAGAAAAGAGGCGACGATCCCTATGAACAAAGATGCGAAAACTAATTTGAAACCATAATATCGCTGAACTGTGTGTCGATTCATCCGTTTTCTATTTTAACGAAACAAAGCTACTTCAAAATTAAACCGCACGACAAACGCATATATGAATTAAAAATTTAATGTACGTTTGAACGCTAAAACCTGAATCATGCAGATCATACCAGCAATAGATATCATCGACGGAAAATGTGTAAGGCTGACACAGGGAGACTATGCCCAAAAAACGGTCTACAACCACAATCCGCTGGAAGTTGCCAAACAGTTTGAAAATGCAGGCCTCACAAGGCTTCACCTCGTGGATCTTGACGGCGCAAAGGCAGGTGAGATAAAAAACTGGCGCGTATTGGAAGCAATTGCCACACATACCGACCTGACCATTGATTTCGGCGGCGGTATCAAAAAAGATAAAGACGTGGAGATTGTCCTGAACAGCGGCGCGACTTTTGCCACAATCGGAAGCATCGCCGTCAAAAACGAAGAGATCCTCACCTACTGGCTCAGTCAATATGGTGCAGAAACATTCCTGCTGGGCGCGGACGTCAAAGGAGAAATGATTGTCATCAACGGCTGGATCGACACTACGGACATTTCTATTTTTGACTTCATAGAGAAGTACACCAAAAAAGGTGTGCAGCAAATCTTTTGTACCGACGTGGCCAAGGATGGACTATTGGCAGGTCCGTCCACCGACCTCTACAAAAAAATACTGGAACGCTTTCCCCAACTCTTTTTCATCGCCAGCGGCGGTGTCAGCAAGATGGAAGACCTACAGGAACTGTCCGACATCGGATGTAACGGTGCTATCGTCGGAAAAGCCATCTATGAAGAAAAAATCACCTTGGAACAGCTAAAAACACTTAACGCCAAACATTAAGAGACTGTTTGAATTAAGTTTTTCTGTACGGTTTTATATGCTTCCAAGACATAAAAACGTGTGTTCCTTCCCGGAAAGTCCCCGCCGCGGCGGGGACTTTCCGGGAAGGAAATAAATAACTCAAACAGCTTCTCTAAATTAAAATATAAAACCCTTCATCGCTTTCCACAGGCGAGGATCGTAGACCAATCGACTCCTATGTTTTAAAAACAGGTGGGCATCCGATAAACAACAGCGCAGTATGCAATAGCAAATAAGACTTCTCCATGTAAGACGATCTGCATTTAGGGAGGCTATACGGTTATAACGCCAACTCCGCAACCCAGCGTTCCACCAGAGCCAGCTGTTCCTCGCGCGTCATGTCGGAATTGTCCAACATCCGGGCATCCGCGGCCTGCCGCAAAGGACTGACTGCACGGTGCGAGTCGATATAGTCGCGTTCTTCAAGGTTTTTACGGACTTCTTCCTTGGTGATATGGGGATTGGTTGCCTTCATTTCCTCGAAACGCCTCTGGATACGGACTTCCGGGGATGCAGTCATGAATATTTTAAGTTCGGCGTGGGGAAATACGACAGTCCCTATATCTCGACCATCCATGACGATGCCTTTTGCCTGTCCCATACGCTGTTGCTGTGCGACGGCGAGCTGGCGTATTTCGGGAATGGTGGCGTATCGGCTGACGTTGTTGCTGACGTTCATTTCGCGGATTTCCTTTTCGACGTTTTCGCCGTTGAGGAGGATAGTGTTGATGCCCAATATAGAATCGGGGACAAAGGAAAGATGGATATTGGGAATCTCTTTGAGGACAGCGTCCTTGTCCGAAGCGTCGATGTTTTTTCCAAGGAAATAAAGTGTGACGGCACGGTACATGGCACCGGTATCAATGAAAATATAGTTCAGGTTCTTTGCCAGCTGCTTGGCCAGCGTACTTTTCCCGCAGGAGGAATAGCCGTCGATGGCAATGATTATTTTCTTCAAAAGTTGTGTTATTTGAAATCAACAATGGGGCAAAAATAATTTGATAATTTGATAATTTGATAATTTGATGATTTGATGATTTGGTAATTGAGGAAGTTGGCTCTTGGTCGGCTCACGACATTGGACAAACTGAGATTACTTTTCCGGCCGCATAGGTTTTCCCCCAATTGCAAAGGCTGTCCAAAATCGGGACCAGATCCAATCCTTTATTGGTCAAAACATATTCGATCCCGATTGGAATGGTCGTGGAGACTTCTTTTTTGGAGATGATAGCGTGTCTTTCCAGTTCTTTTAGTTGTCTGCCCAAAACTTGCTCGGAAATATTCGGCAATTCTTTTTTCAATAAGTGGAAGCGGTTTTTTCCTTTTGATATAGAATAGACAATCTGTGATTTCCAACGTCCGCCAATCATTGCAATCGCCGAGTTTAATGCACAGACCCGGAACAAAAACTGTTCATTTATCGCATTGGTTGAATTTTCTTTTCGCATATTTTATTTCATAATAATCTGTCCGCCGTTTCAATTGTCACATTTTCCAGTGTTCATTTTACCACAAAAAAATAAGTCCATACAACTAATAAAACCTGGAATGGAATACGAAACCAAAGATAAGAAATTCCTTTTCCATCAAACGTTCCGGTTTCGTAGTTCAAGTGTTTGGAGGCTGCATAAATATTGGCGGGAAGAATCAAAATAAAGAACAGCATCAAAAGCTTTCCGGTAAGAACACTCAAACCGGGAACAAAGATTCCTATTGCAGCTAGTATTTCTATGATGCCTGTCAGGTAAATCAATTCCATGCGCAACGGAATAAAACCGAGCATCATCGCCATACCTTTTGTATAGAGGAAATGTCCTAACGCAGTAAAGAGGAGCATCGCGGACAATGCAATTTTACCAGACAACCGATAATCAAAACTATGTTCGAAAATTTTGCACCCTATCAAGGATACCGCAAACACACCGGCTAACACAAATAATGGTTTCATCTCTTTCTCTTTTAGGGACAAAGGTATTCCGTTGCCAAAAGAGAACCAATGAACAAATGTTAACTAATTTCTTTTCGGATACGGCTCAGCGACTGCGGGCGGATTCCGATATAGGAAGCCAAATATTTGAGCGGAATATGCCGGACTAATTGCGGCTGCTCTTCCATCAAGTCCAGATATCTTTTTTTCGCGGTGTCTTGAAGCAAGGACATTTCTCGTTTCATTTTTTTGAGGTAAATATTTTCGGCAATCTTTCTTCCTATCCTTTCTCCGACTTGTGTCTTTTCATAAATCTCATTCAGGTTGTCATAAGAAATTTGCCACAACACACAATCCGAAATGGCTTCGATATTGTATATGGAAGGTTGTTGAGTCAAGAAGGAATCATAAGCGCTCACAAAAGAATTTTCAAAAACAAAAGCAAAAGTAAAATCATAATCCAGCTTGGGAATATTGAACCGAACTATCCCCTTTTCAATAAACGAGAGGCTCTTCTCGGTCTTTCCTCTTTGGAGTATGATTGATTTGCGCGAAAATTCGACTCTGTGTAATCTTGAGGAAAAAAATTGCCAGTCGCTTTCCGAAATATCTGTTAACGCTTGAAAATAATGTTGGATTGCATTCATATTGTAAATACAGGCTCACAATTTTGTTCGTTATTGTGCACGACAAAATATCTGTTGAAATTTGCGACAAAAATAAGAAACATGCAAACAACAATGGTAACGATGGTCGGATTATTGGTGTCTGTCTCCTTGTCGGCACAAGAAAAATGGATTTTAAAATCGCAATACTTGTCCCAACCCGATACGGTACTGGTGTTTAAGCCTGCAACGTACAACGACCATCAACAATATCCTTTGGTTTATCTTTTACATGGTTATAGTGCAAATTACAGGCAATGGTCGCAAACCACGGACTTGCAAAAATTAGCTGACCGATATGGAATGGTTATCGTCACGCCTGACGGTTTTGTTTCATGGTATGTCAACAGTCCTTTCGACAAAGGTTCGCGGATGGAAGATTTTTTCTTTAAAGAATTGGCACCGAAAGTGCATCAGTCTTTTAACATTGATGGCAAAAATATTTTCATCAGTGGGCTGAGCATGGGTGGATATGGTGCGTTGCGGTATTTTATTTTACACGCTGATTATTTTAATACGGCAGGTTCCTCAAGCGGGGCGTTGGAGATTGACTTTCCAAATTTTAAGAATGTAAGCCGCCACTTCTGGCAGACAGATAGACTGACAAATGACTTGGCTCGGAATCTTGGCAATCCGGAAAACTGGAACAGTTACAGCATTTCAACGCTTTTAAAACAGAATACCGACTTCAAAAAAGCCTTCATCTTTGACTGCGGAACGGACGATATCTTATATCCTAATGCTGAAAATTTAAAATCATTAACCGACAGTTTGAAAATCCCGACAACTTTTATCAGTCAACCGGGAGGCCACAACACAGAATACTGGAGCAAGTCGATTGAACACCATTTTGTGTATTTCCAACAACATTTGTCAAGATAATAAAATTCCATAGTTCATACGCGAACACTCGTTAGCTAAAAGTACGAAAGTATTTGGGGAACTTTGCCGCCGAAATCCAACACTTAAAATGAAGAAAAGTATCCTTGCGTTATCCTTAGGTTCTTTTTCCATCGGCATGACAGAGTTCACGATGATGGGTATCTTGCCGGACATTGCCCAAAAACTGCATGTCGATATTCCGACGGCAGGGCATTTGATTTCTTTGTACGCCTTGGGCGTTGTGATTGGCGCGCCGTTGCTGGTAACGCTTACATCCAAAATGGCACCCAAAAAAGTGCTGCTCGGACTGATGGCGATGTTTGTATTTTTCAACGGGGTTTTCGCGGTTGCGCAAGGTTATCATCTGATATTGCTTTGCAGGTTTCTGGCGGGACTGCCGCACGGTGCGTTTTTCGGTGTGGGAACGGTCGTGGCTTCACGTCTGGCGGACAAAGGCAAGGAGGCGCAGGCGATTGCCTTTATGTTTACGGGCATGACGATTGCCAACCTCGCAGGTGTGCCGTTGGGAACTTATATCGGTCACCATTATTCCTGGCGTGTCACTTACGGTTTTGTTGCGTTTTCGGGATTGGTTACGATAGCTGCCCTATTTGCATGGCTGCCGACAATAGCCAACCACTATTCGGGGAATATTTTTAAACAGTTTGCGTTTTTTAAGACGAAGGTTGCATGGCTTACCATCGCGATTATCGGGATTGGCACAGGCGGACTTTTTGCGTGGATTAGCTATATCGCACCGTTGGCTGTCCACGTTGCCCATATTGCTGCGGACAAGGTTGCCGTCGTTATGGTGCTGGTCGGTCTCGGCATGGTTGTCGGCAATCTGTTGGGCGGCAAACTCGCCGATGCGATCACGCCGCCGAAAGCCGTTATCGTGTCTTTCTCCTCGATGATGCTTTGCCTTTTGATTGTTTTCTTTACGTCGCAGATACAGTGGTTGGCATACCTGATGGCGTTTGTGACGGGCGCAGCTTCGTTTTCCAACAGTGCACCCGTGCAGATGATGCTGATTAATGCCGCCAAAGGTTCAGAGACGATTGCAGCAGCGGCAGGACAGGCGAGTTTTAATTTTGCCAACAGTATTGGTGCGTATCTGGGCGGTCTGCCCATTGTCTATGGTTGTACCTACAATACGCCGTCGCTGGTCGGTGCCGCCATGGCGGGCATCGGGGTATGGTTGGCGATTGGTTTTATGACGATGCAGAAGAAAAGCATGGGTTAAATGTTTTTTTAAGCAAAGGGACAACGAAAAACAACAGGAACGACCTCGTATGCTTTGCCATCTTGGTTGCGTTGTGAGAAAAAAACAAGCGGCTTTTTCCACGCAAAGACCACAAGGAAGCCTGCCAAGACGCAAAGATTGAAAGCATAACGGCTAACAGCCAAATTCCCCAATTCAAACAATTTGTTGTTGGAAGAGCTTGGGGGTTACACCCTCGTGTTTTTTGAACAGGCGGAAGAAATGGCTGAGGTTGTTGAATCCGGATGCATAACAGACATCGGTGATGGAAATCCCAGGGTTCATCAAGTGTTTTTTGGCTAGGTTGATGCGTTCCTTGATGATAAGTTCTATCGGCGTGATGCCAAATTCTTTTTTGAAAGCCTTGAAAAAATTGGCCTTGCTCATGCAGGCGATGGCGGACAGCCGGTTGATGTCTATTTTTTCGGTGATGTTTTCTTTTATATAGTTGGCGACTTCGGAAAATTTGTTGGCGGGATTGTTTTTTCCCATAAAATATTGGGCGACTTTGTATTGCGCCTGTGATTGCATGAGGCGGATGATCAGTTCCTTTAAGGTGAGTTCGGAAAGGAAAGTACGCGACAGAACGTCCTGTTCCTGTGCGAGCGAAGCCAAGCGCGTCAATGTTCCCAATATTTCCTTGGAAGCGTTGAAGTGAAGGTTGCTGGTGTCCATTTGCCACTCTTCGCGAATGGATATCTTTGGGGCGTGTGCATTGACGGAGTCAATCGTGTTTTTCAGCAACTGGTCGTCGATGACCAGCGCGATGCAGCGTGTCGGGTTCGCGGCTGTCGCTTCCGGAAAGTCGATGAGCATCTTTTGGTGTGTAGGCACGATGGCTACTTCGTCTGGAAAATAATCAAAGGAATCATATCCCGGCATGTGCATGATTTTCTTGCCCTGTATCATCGCCGTCAATGCAAAACTGTCAAACTCCAGCGCAAAATCCTTGGCAATTTCACGCGTTTCAAAAATGGCCAGTTCGCCTTTGTCAAACTGGACAATCTTCCGGTCCTCCAGGGTTTCCTTGATTTGCTTTTCCTTACGTATCTCAATATGTCTTGATAGGACTGACATGTGTTTTACGTTTTATTTTATCGCCATTCCAAGGTAGTGCTTTCCCCGTCAAAAAAATACGCTTCCGCATTGATTTAACGATAATTTACCTAAAACTAACAAACGGTAGTAATTTGATAGTATCGTACACAAAAACTGGACGATTGTACACAAAACACATAAGAAATACCACCAATTTAGCACCACTAACGAAAACATTTTAAAACCTTTAATTATGGAAACAGCAGTAAAAAGAAGTGCCACTTTAGTAGAAAGGCCGACGTTTAAACCGCAATATGAAAACTATATCGGCGGCGAATGGGTCGCTCCGGTAAAAGGCGCGTATTTTGAAAACACCTCGCCTATCGACGGTACGCTTATCAGCAGAGTGCCGCGCTCCTCCAAAGAAGACATCGAGCTCGCACTCGACGCGGCCTACAAGGTCAAGGACCAATGGGCCAACACTTCCGTAACCGAAAGAAGCAACATCCTGTTGAAAATCGCCGACATCGTGGAGCAAAACCTCGAAAAATTGGCAGCCGTCGAAACCGTAGACAACGGTAAACCCATCCGCGAAACCTTGAACGCCGATTTGCCGCTCGTGGTGGACCATTTCCGCTATTTTGCGAGTGTCATCCGTGCCGAGGAAGGCTCCGCCAACGAACTGGACCCCACCACTTTGTCCTTGATTATACACGAACCCTTAGGCGTTGTAGGACAGATTATCCCCTGGAATTTCCCGTTGCTGATGGCGGCGTGGAAACTCGCACCGGCTTTGGCAGCGGGCAACTGTGTGGTGTTGAAACCAGCCGAACAGACACCTGTTGGTATATTGGTATTTGCCGAACTGATTGGCGAAGCGTTGCCTAAAGGCGTGCTGAACATCGTCAACGGTTTCGGTGCGGAAGTTGGAAAAGCGTTGGCAACCAATCAGCGCATCAACAAGATTGCGTTTACGGGTTCTACTGCGACAGGACGCACGATCATGCAGTATGCCTCGGAAAACATCATTCCGTCCACGATGGAGCTCGGCGGCAAATCGCCCAATATCTTTTTCCCGAGTGTGATGGATGCAGACGACGACTTTTTGGACAAGGCGATTGAAGGTGCGGTGATGTTTGCCTTAAACCAAGGGGAGGTCTGTACCTGTCCATCCAGGATGCTGATACACGAAAGCATTTATGACCAATTCATCGAAAGAGTCATCGAACGTGTCAAAGCCATCAAGTCAGGAAATCCTTTGGACAAAGAAACCATGATAGGCGCACAAGCCTCCAAAGCGCAATACGACAAAATCCTTTCTTATCTCGACCTTGGAAAAGAAGAAGGTTGCGAAGTGTTGACAGGTGGCCAGGCACAGTATGTGGATGGTTTGCCGGATGGTTTTTATATCCAGCCGACACTGTTCAAGGGCAACAACAAGATGCGCGTGTTCCAGGAAGAAATCTTTGGACCCGTAGTCTGCGTGACGACATTCAAAACAACGGAAGAAGCCATCGAAATCGCCAATGATACGACGTATGGCTTGGGCGCGGGCGTATGGACACGTGATGCTTATCAACTGTACCAAGTGCCGCGAGCTATCCAAGCGGGACGTGTCTGGGTCAACAACTACCACGCTTATCCGGCAGGCGCACCATTTGGCGGATACAAAAAATCCGGTTACGGCCGTGAAAACCACAAGATGATGCTCGACCATTACCGCCAGTCCAAGAATATGCTGGTGTCGTACAGCCCTAAGGCGTTGGGGTTCTTTTAGCAGGGAGAAAAGCTAACAGTTGCCGATCGGCAACTGTTAGCTTTTCTCGCCATAAACCAGACTGGCGAGACCTTGCGGGAAGCAATGAATATTTTCATCTTTTGCGATGTACAATCAAAAGTTCAAATTTGATTTATACGTTCCGTTCCTACGGAACTTCTATCTTTCCCCATCCATTACAACGGAAGAGATTCCGTTACTACAACATGTATCGAGCCTACGTTTATCTCGCCGGAAACGGCACCGTAGGCTCGATACCTTTTTTTCAATTTTTGGTTAGCATCATTGTTTTTCTTTAAGCGTTCGGGATTAGGCATTATGCTTCGGGTTTATATTTTCCAACGATTGAGAAGCTGTTTGAGTTATTTATACGATTTTGATTTATATTTTAGACCAAAAATCCATTTGTGCTGTTCGGGATTTGCAATCCCGAACGCTTATCCGTGCATTTGCAATGCACTGCCATTTGCGGATTGCAAATCCGCCGATACGGCTTCAGGATTATAAATCCTGAAGATCGGAGTAATAAAAATTATTGGTCTATATTGAATTTCATTATCGTATTATTTCCTTCCCGCACAGTCCCCGCCGTGGCGGGGACTGTGCGGGAAGGAATACACGTTTTTATGTCTTCGAAGCATATAAAACCGTACTGAAAAACTTAACTCAAACAGTCTCTGAGATGTCAAATAATATCAGAGAACCGGGAAAAGGCACGGTTACCCCCAATGGCAACGGGACAATCGTCGGTGACGTAACACAAAACGACAATGTCATTGAGAGCTGGTTCTATCTGGCTAAAAACCAATATCGTATTGACCTTATCCCCGTTTTTCCCAAAAAGGCACTAACAAATGTCAGCTTTGGAATATATTTTTTATAAATTGCGCAGTACAAAAAATAATTAAGCATTATGTCAGAGTACGAAGAAAGGATAAAACGCGCGTCTTTGCGTGACAAAGTTATCTCCGCGGAAGAATCGGCTACGTTTTTCAAGGATGGTATGGTTGTAGGTGCCAGCGGTTTTACGCGCGGTGGCGATACAAAAGTTGTTTTGAAAGCCCTGGCAAAAAGAGCGCAGTCCGAACCATTGAAAATCCAGTTGTTCACAGGCGCATCCCTCGGCCACGGCAACGACGCCGACCTTTCCAATGCCAACACATTATCCAAAAGATTGCCATTCCAGGTAGATACAGACCTGCGCAACCATATCAACCACGGAGATCTGTTGTTTATCGACCAACACTTGGGAGAAACAAACGAGGCACTCATCAATGGAGACCTACCTAAAATAGACATCGCCGTTGTCGAAGCGACACAGATATTGGAAGACGGTAGCATCGTTCCGACGACTTCCATCGGCAACAACGTTGTTTTCCTGGATCTAGCGGACAAAGTCATCATCGAAATCAATACGGCGATTCCACTGGCAATCAAAGGTTTGCATGATGTGTTCCGTTCAGGGAAAGCTCCCCACAAAAAAATCATACCGATAGTTTCTCCGAGCGACAGAATCGGAACGGACACGATATCCATCAATCCGGACAAGGTTGTGGGTATCGTATTCCACGACATCACGGACATGACGGGCGATATCGTACCACCGGACGAGATCACGGGCGCGATTGCCGACAATATATTGGATTTTCTTTCCAACGAAGTAAAAAAAGGTCGCTTGACAGAATCCCTGCTGCCGTTGCAGTGCGGTATCGGCAAAGTTGCCAATGCGGTCATGTCCGGTTTCCTGAAAAGTAGTTTCAACAACCTGACAATGTATTCCGAAGTGTTGCAGGACAGCACTTTTGAATTGATTGACGCAGGAATGATGGATTTCGCGTCTTCCACATCCATGACCGTTTCGCAAAACTGTTACAACAAGTTCATGGACAATCTGGACAAATACCGCGACAAGGTGATATTCCGTCCGCAAAATATCAGCAACGCGGCTGAGGTCATCCGCCGTCTGGGCGTTATCGGCATCAATACCGCGTTGGAAGTGGATATGTACGGCAATGTCAACTCTACGCACGTAACAGGCACCAAGATAATGAACGGCATTGGCGGATCTGGCGATTTCGCACGTAATGCGTACATGAGCATTTTCGTGACAAGCTCGACAGCCAAGGGCAGCAAGATATCTTCCGTCGTGCCGATGGTTTCACACCACGACCATACGGAACACGATGTGGACGTGTTGGTGACGGAAAAAGGACTGGCGGACTTGCGCGGACTGGCACCAAGAGAAAGGGTTCCGGTTATCATCAACAACATCGTACACGAAGATTACCGCGACGAATTTTTGGACTACTTCAACCGTGCAAAAGCCAAAGGCGGCCAGACACCGCATTTGCTGGACGAAGTGTACAAATGGCATACACGTTTTAATGAAACGGGCAGTATGCTAGGTTAAGTAAAAACACAAAGGCACTTAGGCTCTTAGCGTGTGCAAATAATTTTTTTTAAAAAAAAGGTCGGGATAGAAAATATCCCGGCCTTTTTTGCGTTTGTAACAATATAGGACTATTTTTTTAGAAAAGACTTTAATCGTGTGTCCTCATGAAAACCAAAAAAATACTGCTGGCTGCTATTCTTTTGCATTATGGCAATGTATATGCCCAGGACACAACAACGCATACAGACGAGGCGTGGCAACAATACGTCAACACGATAGACATCAACGATGCGGAACTTACGCAGGAAGACAGTCCTTCACCGTCCTCACTACTGCTTGCAGGAAGGAATTACTTTTTGAATGTGTATAACTTCAGTTTTTTCGCGGTGCGTTATCGACAGAGAGGTTATGAAAATTTTCCCGGCCGTACCTACATCAATAACATTCCCATCAATAGCTTGGAGACCAATAGTGTGCCGTACAATATGTTTTCCGGTATGGGCAATGTGTTCCGTGTCGGCGAGACGGCGGAACAGTTGGCAGCTTCAGATTTCAGTTTCGGCGGTTTGGGTAATCATTATGCAATGAATACTTCGCCTACCAACCAGCGCAATAGGTTAAGGGTTAACTATACATTTTCCAACAGAAATTACCAACATCGGTTATCTGCTGTTTACAATAGTGGTTATGATCGCAAAGGTTGGAATTATTTAATAGCGTTGAATGCGCGTTATAGTTCAGAAGGTTATTATCCCGGCAGTTATTACAATGGACAAGGCTATTTAATTTCTGTGGAAAAGAAAATCAAGCGCAATGTGTTGTCTCTTGCGGTATGGGCGACGCCTTATGAATCGGGACGGCAATCACCTACCGTAAAGGAAGTGTATGCACTTGTCAGCTCCAATTACTATAACCCGCAATGGGGTTGGCAAAATGGCAAAAAAAGGAATGCCAATGTTTCCAAAAGTTTTTTACCTACGGCAACTGCAAACTATAAAGCAAATCTTAACAATAAAACATATTGGCAGACAGGAATCGGCGCTACAATAGGAAAGGTCTCTTATAGTGGGTTGGAATGGTACAATGCACCTGACCCACGACCAGATTATTACCGCTACCTTCCTTCTTATTATCAAAATGACGCGTACCAATATGAAGCCCTTACCAATGCGATCAAATCCAATCCTGATATGCTGCAAATCGATTGGAACAAAATGTATCAGGTAAACCTATCACAAACCGATGGGCGTGCCCTATACGCATTGGGAAACAGAAATACCGAGCATCTGCAAATAAATGCGGCATCCTCCATAAATACCATAATAAATGATAAAACAAAATTCAGCGGAGGTCTGGAATACCAATACGCCAAGCTGCATTACTATAAAAGTATAAAGGACTTGCTGGGTGCGCAATATTGGTTAAATGTCAATGCTTTTGTGGAGCGCGACAACCCTTCCGACAGGTTGATTATACAAAACGACCTGGACAATCCCGAGGGCAAAGTATTGGTCGGAGACAAATATAGCTACGATTATAGTTTTGTCATGCAGCGTTTTAGTGAATGGGGACAACTGCAATTCAATACGAAGAAATGGGATATGTATAGCGGACTGGAACTCAATGTGCGTCAGCTTTACAGAGTTGGAAATGTACGCAACGGATTGTTTCCCGACAATTCCAAAGACAAAGACGTGATGACGACAGACTTTCTTTTTAATAGCAAAATAGGCGTAACCTATAAAATAGACGGAAGAAAATATATTTTTCTGAATGCGGCGTTGATGCAGCAACCACCGATGCCCAATACGGTGTATGTATCGCCTACGACAAGAAACATTCGGAATGACAGTGTACGACCGATACAAGCGCAATCGGTTGAAGCTGGTTTTGTGATGAATGCGCCTTTGGTAAAAGTGCAAATCAATAGTTACTATACATTAATAAAACACGCTGCGGAGTTTCGGTATTTCTACGATGACGTGCATCAGGGTTTTGCATCTTACAGCCTTTTCGATATTGCCAAAAAGCATTACGGTGCGGAATTGTCACTGGACTGGAAATTTTATCCGAACTGGACTTATTCTTTTGTTTCGAATCTGTCCAGAAGTCTTTATAACAATAGACCGCAATTGATGGTCACCTCTGAAACGAGTGCGGATATATTGTCGCGTTCGAAAGTCTTTCTTAAGAACTATAAGATTGCCAATACGCCACAAACCATTGTCCACAACAGTGTTGGCTATCGCAACGGCAATTATTTTTTTACGCTGAGTGCCAATGCTTTTTTTGATAGATGGTCGGCAATAAATCCGATGCGGCGCACGACTGATGTTTTGGAAAACATCAATCCTGTAGAACAAAATGAACTGTTGTCCAATATGCTGCGTCAGGAAAAACTACCAAATGGCTATTTGGTTGACTTGTTTGCTGGGCATACCTTTTTTATTAAGAAGAAAAACGACAGCAAAAATAGACTATATATTGACGTGTCGTTGAGCGGAAGTAATCTGTTGAACAGAAACGACATTATCGGCTATGCTTTTGAACAGATGCGGTTGGATTTACAAGACTATAACCTTGATAAGTTTCCGAACAAATATAGTTATGCAATGGGACGGAACTATTCTATCAATATTTCTTTACGTTTTTAAAAAATGTTTATGAAGAACTATATTCTATTCACGCTGTCGATATGCATCATGGGCTGTTCGCCTAAATATGACACACCCGTTTTGGATGGCACTGTGTCTATACAATCCAATATGACCATCCGCGAACTGAAACAATTGCATAGTTCTGGAAAGTTTGAAAAGATAGAACAGGATGCTGTTATTGAGGGCGTGGTTGTTGCAGACGACAAGTCAGGCAATTTTTACCAGTCTATCGTCCTACAGGATAATTCCGGTGGTATTGTCGTTCGTGTGTCTGGTTCTGGTTTGTATAGTTCTTATCCGACTGGACGCAGGTTATACATTAAAACAAAAGGATTGTTTCTCGGCGATTATGGCGGTACGATACAGTTGGGAGGCGGCATTGACAGTAGCCTGTCTTATCGTACACAGTTGGATGGCATCGCGACAGGTCTTGTTGACAAGTTTATCGTAAAAGGTGCATTTAACCAAACTGTTGTGCCTTATGTTGTGACGCCGTCACAATTGACGGACAATATGTTGGACGCCTTGCAATCGACCTTAATTGCCATAGACAACATGCAGTTCAGCGATGCGGATGTAAACAAAAAACTATCCGATGTAACCAAACAAGTGAGTGCCGTGAGCTATGTTCTACAAAGCTGTAGCGGGGAAGCGGTTGTTTTGCGCAATAGTAGTTATGCGTCGTTTGCGGATGCCAATGTTCCCGATGGCAATGGACGTCTGACGGGGATATTTTCACTATACAATAGCGACAGACAAATCATCATACGGGACACCAGCGATTTTTTATTTTCCAATACTCGTTGTAATCTCCAGTTGGCAGACACCAATAAAATCACAACAATAAGAGCAGTGCGTAGTCTCTATCAAGGTAAATCTGCCACGATTCCTTTCGGGACAGTTATTAAAGGTACGGTTATTTCGGACAGTAAGAATGAATCTAGTGGAAACTATAAGATGCAGGATATCGACGGTCGTGGTATTATTTTATATGGGACGACATTAACTAATATTGAATTTAACAAATCCTATATTATTGATGTTGGCGGTGCGACTTTGGAACAGTTCAGTAATGAACTAGAGATTTCTAAAATTGATGTAGGCAAAATATATCCGACAAGCGATATTGCCATTTCCGCAAAGATTACCAATATTGCGCAGTTAAATGATAGTATCGAAAACTGGGCTTCAACTTTAGTGCAATTACAAAATGTGTATATCAGTACACCAACAGTAACGACTTCCGGCCGTACTTATACAATCATGGATGCACATGGAAGCGTCGAAACTTTTATTCGCTCTACGGCGGGATTTAATCTGCAACCGGGAAATGCGGCAGCGATGATAGGCTATGTATCTTTAAATGCTGGAAAATTACAGTTGATATTGCGCAATAGCACTGATGTCGCCTATACTGGAACGACGATTGTCGTCCCGATTGCTTTCGCTGCGGAATACACTTTTAAAAATGTGACTTCGATGTCTGGCACAGTGGACCCGACACCGGCACCAAGCGTTACGGGGCTTGGATTTGGTTTGTTTCGAGCGGTTGGTTTAGGCAGCAATCCTTCGGCTGCTGGTCGATTTGCGTTTAATTACTGGCCGTTGGGTGCTAATAGCAACAATAATGATTTTACGGGAACGATTGACCTGAATAAATATTATGAAGTGACGATAACGCCCGACAATGATGCAACGTTGACTTTGTCGTTGATTGAGTTTGTGATGCAGCGGTCGGCGACCGGACCGAGGCAATGGGCGGTGCGTTCCAGTCTGGATAATTTTCAGTCAAATATTGCAGCTTCTGTTTCCAGCGACAAGATACGGTTGACGGGCGACAATATTTTTCAGGTTGCGGACAGGAGTTATACGACGATACTCTCAGGCAACAAACTCTTGTTGGACGAGCGTTTTGCCGACATGGCCGAAAGTGTCCGTTTTCGTTTTTATGCGTTTAATGCCGAAAGCAATGCCGGTAGTTTTTCGCTGAACAGCGTCCGTTTCGATGGGAAAGTGGAATGATGTCAATCTTTTTGTTGTTTCTTTGTGGTCTAAATTGTTAGGATGAAAAAGCTCGTTTTTCTGATGGCCTCGGCGTTGTTGCTGCATGTTGGATGCAAAGAAAAAAACAAAACATATACGACGAACGCCGGACAGCAAGGTGATGTGCGTTTCAAGATTAAGGACGATACGTTGGTGGCGTTTTTGTTAGGCGGAGTCTATACTTTCCAAGGTTATGGCGGTGCGGAAAATACTTTTCGCATGATTCAGAAAGAGATGCATTCCCAGCCTGGGGATGATAGGTTTGTCAATGACTTGGACATCGTGTATCGCAAACTTTTTGAATATCCGTACCACCAATCCATAAAGGAAAAACTGGACTCACGCAATATATTGAAGTCTTGGTGGGACGTGCAAAATGAACACGAATTTCATTTGCTGTTGACACAATTGCAAGAAAAAGGACATCAGGATTTATACTTGCAAGTGAAAAAAGTATTGGACGAAAATGGCGGCGAAAAAGCGGATATTGCCACAATTGATTTAAAAAAATATCAGTTGGAGGCAGGAGCCAACGTGCTGTTGGATTTTGTGAAAAACAACTACCAGTCTTTCGGGCAGGCAGGTATCAAGGCCTGGGACATTGCACGTTATGCCAATCTTGTCTGTCTTGGATACGGCGCGGAATATATCGACCGCAACACGGGATTTAAGTATTTAATGTCTATATTGGAGGACGCACGCAAGGACTATAACAATTGGTCGGAATATTACAGTGACTTTATGTTGGGACGGCGTTTCTGGGGCGGCGATTCGACCAACAACGCCGTCTATCAAAAAACAATTACGGAAATGCAGGACGGCGATTATAGTGCGTATCGTTATTTGCCGATGAAGTAAGTGTTTAGAACTTTTACCGTAAATCATGTGGGAAGTATATAAAAAAGGTTTCAAGAGTTTCCTGCAATTAGAAAAATCGCTTGGGGACAATTCCGTTGAGTCTTATCTGCGGGATGTGGACAAGCTGACTTCTTTTTTTCTTTCAGAAAACAAAGAGGCCATCAGGCCTAACCAGGTTGGTTTAAAAACCTTACAGTCTTTTGTACAATGGATTGCCGAACTGGGAATGACGCCAACTTCCCAAGCGCGTATCATTTCAGGAATCCGTGCTTTTTTTAAATATTGCCTAACGGAAAACATTGTATCCAACGACCCGACCATATTGCTGGAACTTCCGAAAATCCGCCGAAAGCTTCCCGACTTTTTGACTGTCGAAGAGATTGAATCATTGCTGGCGCAGATTGACCTCAGTAAACCGGACGGACAACGCAACAAAGCGATTGTTGAGACGATGTACAGTTCGGGGTTGCGCGTAAGCGAGCTTGTCAATCTCCAAATCAGCAACCTCTATTTTGACGAGGGTTTTGTGCGTGTGATTGGGAAAGGTGACAAGGAAAGGCTCATTCCCATTGGCTCCGATGCCGTTAAGCACATCAAGATTTATCTAGAAACGGTACGTGTGCATAGCCAGATTGTCAAAGGTTATGAAGACATTGTATTTCTAAACCGTTTCGGAAAGTCGCTTTCCCGTGTGATGGTTTTCATGATACTCAAAGACCTTGCCGCCAAAGCGGGCATCCAAAAGAAGGTTTCCCCACACACCTTGCGCCATTCTTTTGCGACACATCTTGTGGAAGGAGGTGCAGACCTGCGCGCCGTACAGGAAATGCTCGGACATGAAAGTATTACCACGACGGAAATATACACACACCTCGACCGCGATTATCTGCGCTCTACTTTGCAGATGTACCATCCTGCGTTTAGAAAATAGACCGTAAGTCGGAAAGTCGGAAAGTCGGATGAATAGCTGTGGGCGAAGCGAAGTGTTGCACACAAAGGTTTCGATTGGCCTATCTAAGAATTCAAAATCGTATTACTTCTGGTTTTTTTCTTTCCGCCTTGGGTCTTTCCGACTGTTCCCGTAGCTAAAGCCACAGGCTATCCACTACTTCGGAACCTTCCGCATAAACACCGTGCTGCTGTCCGACAGGAAATCGACATAATAGTCGTATTTGGAATATCTTGTAAGGCTTAGTTTTTGGAGGATGCGCAACTTGTTTTTTTTCAAAAAAACGCTGATGCTGTCTGGCGTTATGGTCGCGGAATCTTTTACAAAACCGCGCCTTTGGACAAGGTCGAGCATGGCGGAGTAGTTTTGGGGATGAGTATGTATGCCAAACGAATAATCTTCGGCGTGTCTGCCATATTGGCCGGAGGTCTGGGCAAAGAATACCACGTCTGCGGGCGGGTCATAAGCCATGATTTCTTTATAGTCCAGTTTGTAAATGTGTTGTTCGGGCAGTATTGCCGATGCCACCAGATACAAAATCACCAATGCCGGAACGACGGCAATCCAACGCCAATAGAACGGGACATTTTTTTTCTTAAGGAATAAATAGCCATAACGTGCCACACCAAACGGCAGCCCAAAAACCAATGCCAGACAGACTCCCATGACGACAACAAGCGCAACTATTTCCATAAGTGGTTATTCTTGTGGGATGATGGTGTCTTTCCTTCCGGTAAATATGCTGGAAATTGCTTTACCTCCGTAAATCCTTTTGTCCATACGGTTCCCGATGATGATAATCGTCGCGGTGTCTTGTATGAGCCGTGTAAACACGGAATTGGTGCCGTGCCATTTGCCGTTGTGGTAGATGACCGAGTCGCCGTTTTTGTAAAACAGCATACGCCACGCCAGGCCATAGTTGTGCATCGATGCCCGTTCGTTGCTTTGCGGTTCGTAAGCCATTTTCAGCGTGGAGGCCTTAATATAATTATGCATGTAGAGGCTGCGATCCCATTGCAACAAATCCCGAACGGTACTATAAACATTTTTGTCACCGTAGGTCAGGTCGGTCTGGTCCATCGGATAAGGTCGGTTGCCATTATAGGTCGTGAGGTAGTTGGCGGTATCCTTTGCCTCGAATATGTACGTGTCTTTCATGCCCAAGGGAGTGAACAGGCTGTCCTTCATGTATTGCGGGAAAGGCTGGTGGACGATTTTTTCCAATATCGACGCGAGCAACATAAAGTTGGTATTGCAATAATGGAAATGCTTGTTGGGCAGCGACAGGATGGGTGGCTTGTTGGCAACCATATAGTCGATGACATCCTGGTTGGTGGCCATGTGGCGTCGGTCCCAGCCCTTTCCCATGAAATCGAGATAATTGGGGAGTCCGCTTCTATGCGCCAACAGCATTCTGACAGTGATGCCGTGGTAGGGAAGCGCAGGGAAAAATTTCTGTATCGAATCGTCGAGGTCGATTTCGCCTCGTTCCCAGAGATGCAGGATGGCCATGCCCGTAAAGGTCTTGGACGTGGACGCGATATGCATCGGCGCGTGTTCCGTTATCGGGGACTTTTTCTTGAAATCATAGATGCCTTTGTATTCTTCAAAGACGGTCTGTCCATTTTTGGCGACCAGCAGCTGCCCGTTGAAGTTGCTGCCCAATATCTTGTGTGCCGCCATTTCCGCCAGGTCGTGGTATCTTTTTTGTTCCCCAGACGTTAGTTGGCGGAAATAGGAATCGTCGCCGTCTGTGAGGATACCTGATTTGGTGTCAAAATATTTTGTGGGATCATTATTTTTGTCCTTGGGTTTGCAGTTGCACATCAGCACGCCTGCCATCAATCCAATTGCGATAAAAGAAAATTTGTTCACGATGAGATTTTTCAGGAAAATGATAGAGAAGTTGTTTATATTTTTTCGATTGACCACATAGGTTATATAGCTTTTAGGTATGAACCAGAAATAAAAGGAACGCAAAAATTGCATCTCTGATGAGCATACTACGCATTCTTCTCTGCTCTTCACCTAATACGAGGAACTTTTCGTATATAGATTACTATGTATCGATATGGTTTAAAATCAGTATAAACAAGTTCAAAGCAAACATAATGTAAATGCTTCTATAAAACGTACTATTTGCTTTGCAATCTCCGCCATTTTTTTTATAAAATCCTAAAAATTAGACAGATGTGCTTTTGTCGGACAAAATAACGTACTTATGCAATATGTAATTTTTTATCATAGTTAGGAAAAATAACAGAAGATGGCCATCGTATTGTTTGATACCAAAGAACGTAAACATTTATATCCACTGACCTACGCGCGCGCAGTTGCCGATATCCGGCTGGGCATCCTCACCAGAAAGGAATGGTGGGAAACCATTACCAAACAGAAAGTTTATGTCCTGACAGAAGATTATCTACAGCCGTTATATCCCGCTCCTCCGGTCGGCACACATCTTTTTGTGGATGCCTTGCTCTTGCCCAATCTCACGATGCTCAAGCGGATATTGCTGCTATCGCCTGGCCGTGCGCTCTTGGACGAGAGCAGCCAACTGATTGCATTTAACGGAACGCATGAAGGCTATCAACAATGCCTACAGGAAAAAGAACCAGGCAATGCCACCCAGCTCAAATCCGTGCGCAAGCTGCACCACGTATGGGAACTTTTCCAGTTGAACGATGAGTTCCTCCGCGCCCACTTCGAACTACTCACGCACAAGCGCAAATCTGCCAAAATACCCAAATCCAACCACATCATCGGCGATGCAGCAAACCTGTTTCTGGAAGAAGGCGTGACGATGGAATGCGCTACCATCAACGCCACAACCGGACCTGTCTATATCGGCAAAAACGCTACGGTGATGGAGGGTGGGCTTATCCGTGGGCCTTTTGCCATGCTGAAAAATTCGGTGCTGAAACTCGGCACCAAAGTCTATGGCGCGACGACACTGGGACCGCATTGCGCGGGCGGCGGGGAAATCAAGAATGCGCTGCTGATGGGATACAGCAACAAGGCGCATGACGGATATCTCGGCGATTCGGTTTTAGGATATTGGTGCAACCTCGGCGGCGGCACGACCAACAGCAATATCAAAAACACGGCCGGTACAGTCGAGATGTGGGACATGTCATCCGACAAACTGCTGCCTGTCGGACTCAAAGGCGGCGTGGTCATAGGTGACTATACACGCACGGCCATCAACTCCAGCATCAACACGGGCAGCGTTTTCGGTATTGCGTCTAATATCTTTGGCAACGGATTTTTACCCAAAAAAATTCCAAACTTCGTCTGGGGCGACAAAGAAAAACACAGCTACGAACGCGAAAAAGCAATACAGGACATCAACCGATGGATGGCACTGAAAGGAAAAAAACTCAAAGACGCGGAAATAAACGTGTTAAACTATATATTTGAGCATTTCTAAGGAAAATGGCTGTTAGACGATAGCTGATAGCTAATTAAATCAATCATTTATGCGAAACCAAATTGCAGCTGCCAACTGGAAGATGAACCTTACCTTCCAGCAAGGGCAGGAACTCTTGAATACATTGATTCCAGGTATTCCAGCGTTGAAAGACCATCAGGGAGTCGTCATTGCCGTCCCCTTTCCCTATCTCGCCACTTTTCAGGAAAAAATAGCCGGAAAACCAAATGTCTATATTGCGGCGCAGAACCTTTCGGACAAGAAATCAGGCGCTTACACAGGCGAGGTTTCCGGTGAGATGCTAGCTTCCGTGGGCATTGAATATGTGTTGATCGGCCACTCCGAACGCCGTGAGTATTACCATGAAGATAACGCCATCCTTGCGGCAAAGCTTGACCGTGCGCTGGAAAACGGGCTGAAACCTGTGTTCTGCTGTGGCGAACCGTTGGAAATACGCGAACAGGAAACCCAAAACGCTTTCGTCGAAGCGCAATTGAAAGAATCCTTATTTCACCTGACTGCCGAACAATTGGCGAATGTCGTCATTGCATACGAACCCATTTGGGCTATCGGAACGGGCAAGACCGCAACTTCCCAACAAGCGGAAGACATCCAAAAACATATCCGCGCCGTCGTCGCTGCTCAATATGGCGAGGCCTCTGCGGACAATGTTTCCATATTGTACGGAGGTAGCGTCAAGGCTGCCAATGCCGTTGAAATATTTTCCCAGCCGGATGTTGACGGTGGTCTGGTCGGTGGCGCGTCGCTCAATGCAGACGAGTTCCTGGCAATCATCAAGGCGTTGCAGTAGAGCCGCAGGTAAACATTGTCTACCGAAAAAGCCGTTTTCTTAGAAGCTGTTTGAGTTATATTTATTTCCTTCCCGCAAAGTCCCCGCCGCGGCGGGGACTTTGCGGGAAGGAACACACGTTTTTATGTCTTGGAAGCATATAAAACCTTACTGAAAAACTTAATTCAAACAGTCTCTTAATTTTGAAAAAACGGGGTTTTCGGCAGATCCGGGTAAAATTTTGGCTCTCCACCACTCTCCCTATTACCAATGATCCGGCGTAGCCTCTGCCATGTCCTGCTTGTACCTGTCAGGATAGAGCCCCTTTCCGTCAATAAGCGCACCCACGTTCATGGAAGGATAGATGTCCTCAAAAGAGCGCATTTCGTTCATAAACACACGGCGGTAGATATGGTGTCGGTTTACTTCTTTATAGTTCCGCAGACCTCCCGCCCCGATCAGTTCCATGAAACTTTTTACGGTCAGGTGGTGGTAGTTGGCAACACGCTGTTTTTTGTCGGCGATGTCCAGCCCTACCACAAGGTCAGGATCCTGAGTGGCCACACCGGTCGGACACTTGTTGGTATTGCATAGCAAGGCCTGTATACATCCCAATGCCATCATCATCGCACGGGCAGAGTTGCAGCCATCCGCACCCAAGGCGATGACGCGCGCGATATGGAAACCCGTCAATATCTTGCCCGACGCAAATACCTTGATATGCTTTTTGATGTCAAAGCCATTGAGCATATTGACAACAAAAGCCAAACCGTCGAGCAACGGGACTCCTACATAGTTGGAAAATTCCTGCGGTGCGGCACCGGTACCGCCTTCCGCTCCGTCCACTGTGATAAAGTCCGGATAGGTGTCCAGCTCACGCATCGCTTCACAGATGGCGATAAATTCACTTTTTTTGCCAATACAAAGCTTGAATCCTATGGGTTTGCCACCTGAGAGTTCCCGCATCGTCGCGATGAACTGTACCAGCTCCCGTGGATTGTTGAACGCCGTATGGTATGGAGGGGACGCGACCGTCGTATGCGGAACGACATGTCGGATAGCTGCGATTTCTTCGGTGTTTTTAGACGCGGGCAAGATACCACCATGCCCAGGCTTAGCCCCTTGTGAGAGTTTCAGCTCAATCATCTTGACCTGTGGATAAGCGGCTTTTTCCTTAAACTTTTCCGGGTCAAAAAAACCTTTTTCGTCACGGCAACCGAAATAACCGGTGCCAATCTGCCAGATAAGGTCGCCGCCATGTTTCAGGTGATAGGTGCTGATGCCGCCCTCACCCGTATTATGTGCAAAATTTCCAATCTGGGCACCGCCGTTCAATGCTTCTATCGCATTGTTGCTCAATGCACCATAGCTCATAGCGGACACATTCAGGATACTGGCAGAATAAGGGCGTTTACAATCCTTGTTGCCGACCACGACACGAGGATCAAGATCCAGTTTGTGGAAATCAGTGGGTGCCAGAGAATAGCTGATCCACTCATACCCTTCGGCATACACGTCGAGCTGCGTGCCAAATGGCATCGTGTCCGTCTCCTTCTTGGCACGCTGGTAGATGGTAGACCTGTCGATACGGTCAATCGGTTTTCCATCGGTATCGGACTCAACGAAATATTGGTAGATCTTGGGGCGCATGGCTTCCATGACATAGCGCAGACGACCCAAAACCGGAAAAGTACGCATGATGGAATGCCGCGTCTGTACCATGTCATAGATGCCCAGTCCTATAAGGATAAGATCTATGACCAAGATGATTTCGAACCAAAGACCATTGTCAAAATAACACAAAGCCAAAAGCACCAAAGGACTGATGACCGAAAAAAGAATAAACTGCTTACGCATACCTGTCTATTTTAAGCGCCGCAAATGTAGTGGAAAGCCCATAAATGCCACTGTTAAAACGAATGATTGTAAGCATTGATGGTTTCCAAAAGCTGTCTTTTTGGTTTTATCTTACGCCCCAATGGAGAGAATACCCCCATCCGAACGACCGAGGGTTCATTGTAAGCAATCCACTACAAATGTTTCCCATTGAGACTTTTTCCATTCTTATATTTTTTGTTACGAACCCGGGACAACGCATTGCTTCCGGAGAACACCGTTTCCGCATAAAAGAAAACACAAATTTGGAGAGGCACCCTATCCCATAATGCAATTTACCGCAATAATTGATACCTTTAGCGTAATTCTATTGCTAAGCTCACATGATATGAATACAATATGCTATCAGTAACAACATTAGGAATCAACTCGGCACTGCCCGCATACGGCAGGCATCCGACTTCCCAGATCCTGCATTTTGACAATCAGGCTGTTATGGTGGACTGTGGGGAAGGCACCCAGATGCAGATGCTCAAGTACAAGGTAAAAAGGGGCAAGCTGGACTATATTTTCGTTTCCCACCTGCATGGAGACCATTACTTGGGCATACCGGGGCTACTCAACTCACTGAACCTGACGGGACGCACCACCGATATGCACATATATGCCCCGCAGACACTGGAGCAAATATTGGCACTGCATTTCAAGGCAGCCAATACGACCTTGCACTTTCCGCTGCATTTCCATCCCCTGCCGATGTCGGAAGGCAAGCTCGTGGAAACCGAAAACTTTGAGGTCACGACCTTTCTTACCGAGCACCGGATAGAATGCCACGGTTTTACTTTTAGGGAAAAAAAACACAGCCGCTCCATCGCCCCGGAAAAAGTACAGACCCACAATATCCCATTTGACAAATACCCGTCCTTGCAGCAAGGAGAGGACTATGTCGACAGCGACGGTAACGTGCTACGCAATGCACTATTGACCGTTCCCAATACGCCACCAAAAACATACGCATACTGTGCAGACACGCGTTATGTCGAGCATTTCCTGCCTTATATAAAAGAGGTTGACCTTATATACCACGAGACCACTTACCTGGACAATTTGAAGGAAAAAGCATTTGAAAGATTCCACTCGACGTCCAAACAAGCGGCCGCAATCGCGCTGAAGGCGAATGCAAAAAAGCTGCTTATCGGCCATTTCAGTAGCCAATATGAATATTTGGACGATTTTTTGGACGAGGCGAGGTCCGTTTTCCCCAATACCAATATCGCGGAAGAAGGAAAAACCTTTGAGGTATAGAAAATACAACTTTTTCCCTGGTGGATGGAGACACGAGGCCGGTTTAGAACCTCATAACCGCTAATGGCCTCGTCTAAGGCAATACCACCGTAGCGATGCCATCCGCAATACACCCAAAAACAATTTGGTCGGCTCAACCCCACTAGTTAACTTTACCGTCTACACAAGCGGTCAGCCAACTCTGAGTGGAGTGGACTTGACTTCTTAAACAAATGGGACGTTTTAAACGTATAGCAACAAGATAGTCCAATGAATTTTCCTGTTTTTTTCTCGATAAAAAATGTAATGCTTGCCCTATGGGTCGTTTGTTTTTTTTCCTGCACGACAGTTACCAAAAGCTATCAACCCCCGGTTGCCAAAACGGACAGCCTATACAGGATTCCCATGGACTCGACGGATACCGCAACGATTGCGGCGCTTTCATGGCAGGAAATCTACACCGACACCAAACTACAGGCACTCATCCAAAAGGCCATCGACAACAATCTCGACCTGAAAACGGCCTATTCCAAAATCAGGGAGACGGAAGCATACTATGACCAGAGCCGTCTTAACTTTTATCCCGACCTCAATGCCAATGCAAGTGCCACGGTCGGAAAGACCATCTCCACCACTACCAATCTCCGCAGCAATGTACACCAATACCAATTGACACTCGCCTCGACCTGGCAGGCCGACATCTGGGGACAACTGAAAAATACGCAGCAGGCCAACCTTGCCGCACTGTTGAGCAGCAAGGCCAATGCAAAAGCCGTGCAGACGAGGCTTGTAGCTTCCGTCGCCAACCAGTACTATATCCTGATGGGATACGACTGGCAGCTGAGAATCATGGAACAGACGCGAGACACCTGGCGACGTACCGTAGAGGTAATGAAAATATTGAAAAAAGGAGATGTCGTGACCGGTGCCGCCGTCGTACAGAGCCAAGCGAGCCTATACGCCACAGAGGTGAGCATTCCCGACATCCAAAAACTGCGTCGTGAAGCTGAAAACAGTATCTGTAACCTCCTGAGCATACCTTCTGACTCCATCCCGCGCGACAGCCTGAACGGAAACCACCCGATTCCGGCCATCAATGTCGGCCTGCCGGCACAGCTCTTGTCCAACAGGCCCGACGTGGCAATAGCAGAAAACGATTTCAGGCAGGCTTACGCGCTGACCAATGTAGCGCGTACCAATTTTTACCCACAGCTCAGTATCACGGCTTCGGGAGGTCTCTCACGCAATAAATTGGAAAACTATTTTTCCGCCAGTTCACTGATCGGCACCATTGTCGGCAACCTGACACAACCGATTTTCAACAAAGGAATCAACAAAATGAACCTGACGGTCGCCCAGGAAAAACAGAACCAAGCCTATTACGCCTATGAAAATACCTTGCTCTCCGCCGGACAGGAAGTTTCCAACGCGCTGTTTGCCTACCTGACAGCCCTTGCCAAAATAGAACCCCGCAAAAATCAGTTGGACAACCTCAACAAGTCCGTGGACTATTCACAGGAACTGGTCAAGAACGGTTTTGCCAATTATAGCGAAGTCCTGATCGCCATGCAAAGCCTGCTGTCCGCACAGCTCAGTCAGGTCAACGATTATTTGCAGAAATACCAGTCAGTCACCAACCTCTATGTGGCACTCGGCGGTGGGTGGAAATAGAAAACGCATACAATGACATCTGGTTCTGAACCATTTATAAAGCAAAAAATATCGGGTGCTTCAAAGGGTATTGCGCGATGTGGGGAAATAAATTTCATGCTGTTTTGTTATGGTTATGGCTAACTTTGCACCCACAATTATGAAAGCAAGAACGCTAAAGCAAGACAAAGTCAATATCATCACCCTAGGTTGCAGCAAAAACCTCGTGGACAGCGAGGTCCTGAGCGGTCAACTGAAAGCCAACGCTATCGCCGTCGCGCACGAAAACGAAAAACTGGACCACAACATCGTCGTCGTCAACACCTGTGGTTTCATCGACAGTGCCAAGGAGGAAAGCATCAACACGATACTGGAACAGGTCGAACTCAAACGCTCCGGCAAGCTGGACAAAGTGTACGTCACAGGCTGCCTCAGCGAGCGGTACCGCGGCAACCTCGAAGAGGAAATCCCCGAAGTAGACCAGTGGTTTGGCACTTTTGAACTGCCGCTCATGCTCAAAGCACTCAATGCCGACTATAAAAAAGAACTCCTCGGCGAACGGCTGTTGAGCACCCCCAAGCACTATGCCTACCTAAAAATCAGCGAAGGCTGCAACCGCACCTGCGCTTTTTGCGCGATTCCACTCATGCGCGGCGGCCATGTCAGCCGGCCTATCGAAGATTTGCTGGCAGAGGCAGAAAGGCTGGTCGCGGGCGGCGTGAAGGAAATCATGCTCATCGCGCAGGAACTGACTTATTACGGTCTCGATTTATATAAGGAACGCAAGCTGGCCGAACTCCTCGACCGCATGGCGGCAATTGCCGGCCTGGAATGGATACGCCTGCACTATGCCTATCCCAACAAGTTCCCGATGGACGTGTTGGACGTAATGAAAAAGCACGACAATATCTGCAACTACATCGATATGCCGCTGCAACACGCGAGTGACAATATGCTGAAAGCCATGCGCCGCCAGAGCACACGTAAGGAAATGGAAGACCTCATCACCGCTATCCGCGAAAAAAATCCTGGCATCTGTCTGCGCACGACGCTGATTGCGGGTTTTCCCGGAGAGACTTTGGAAGACGTGGAAGAGCTCAAGGATTTCCTGCGTCGCCAACGCTTTGACCGCGTAGGCATTTTCCCGTACAGCCATGAAGAAGGCACTTCCGCAGGAGACTTGGTCGACGACGTCCCTGCCGCAGAAAAAGAAAGGAGAGCGCAGGAAATCATGGAACTCCAATCTGAAATCAGCTACGAAAAAAACCAGGAAAAAATAGGGCAAACATTGAAAGTCCTCATCGATAAAAAAGAAGCCGGGAAATATATCGGCCGCACGGAATACGACAGCGTGGAAGTGGACAACGACGTCATCATCAACACCAAAAAGAAATTGCCCATCGGCGATTTTGTGACGGTGCGCATCGTGAAGGCCTACGATTATGATTTGGAAGCGGAAGTAGTGGAAAGTTGAAAGTGGTCGGGCAATTACCTAAAATGTTATAATTGACGTCAAATATAAACAATCGGAAATATTTAAATAAAAAGCACATAGCTAAAAGCTAAAAATGTATGTCAACCAGATTGTCTTTTTCGGATACAGGTTATTTTTCCAAAATTGCGAACGATTATATGCAGTCGGCGGAAGCGTTGCGGCCTTTTTACGCCCACGCGGTTTCCAAGTCCGGCATTGAACAGGCTATTGAAGCAAGGCAACAGTTTTCCCAACAAAGAACGGTTTTGGCTGAACAATTACAACTACAATACAAAGGCTTAACCCTCACGCACAACGTCGCCGACAACATCGCAAAACTCAACAACGACAATACTTTCACGATTACCACGGCGCACCAGCCCAATATATTCACAGGGCCGCTGTACATGATATACAAGATTTTGCACGTCATCCAGCTCGCTAAATATTTAAAAAAAGATTTTCCGAAATACGATTTTGTTCCAGTATATTATATGGGCAGTGAGGATGCGGACCTGGACGAAATCGGGCAGTTTACCGTACATGGCAAAAAATACGTGTGGGACACCCCGCAGACGGGCGCAGTCGGCCGCATGAAAGTAGACCCGGCGTTGCTGCAACTACTGAAAGAACTGAAAGGTCAAATCGACGTCGAACCGCACGGAAATGAACTGACGGAACTCTTCGCGTCCTGTTACACATTAGGCAAAACAATACAGCAAGCGACGTTGGAAATCATGCACCAACTCTTTGGGAAATATGGCTTGGTCGTGTTGGTTCCCGACAACGCCGTATTGAAAAAACTGTTTGAACCTGTCGTCCGCCGAGAACTGGAAACCCAGTTTTCACACCCGATTGTCGAGAAAACATCCGAACAATTGGAAGCCGCAGGCTACAAACAACAAGCGTCAGGACGTGCGCTCAACCTTTTTTATCTGCTGGACGACAGGCGCGAACGCATCGAAAAAGAAGACGGGAAATATAGCGTCCCGGCACTTAATCTAACTTTTTCCGAAACAGAAATTTTGGAGGAACTGCAATCCCACCCGGAACGCTTTAGCGCCAATGTCATCCTGCGTGGAGCTTTTCAGGAAACAGTTTTGCCCAATATTATTTTTGTCGGCGGTGGTGGAGAGTTGGCGTATTGGCTGGAACTGAAAAATGTTTTCAATGCCGTGCAAGTGCCTTATCCTGTCTTGATGCTGCGCAATTCGTTTACGATATTGGACGAGCGTGCCACTTGTTTTTACAAACTCTTGCAGATTACACCCACGCAATTGTTTGCATCGGAAGTGGACATTCTCAACTTCCTTTCCGAAAGAAAAAACCACAACAAAATACAGCTCACGGAAGAAATAAACGCCTTAAAACAAATATATCGTTCCATCAAGGAAAAAGCACTGGAAGCCTCGTCCACACTGGAAAAACATGTCAACGCGCTCCTCGTGCAGCAAGAAAAAAAGCTGCATGGTTTAGAGAAAAAAATGCAACGCCAGGAACGCAAAAAACTCGTCACCGAAAGCGAATGGCTGCAATATTTAAAAACCACACTTTTCCCCGACGACAGTTTGCAGGAACGCATAGAAAATATCGCAACGCTGTACGGCCAATACGGCAAAGCCTTATTGGACAATATATTGACGGAAAGCCCGGCTTATCGGTCAGCTTATGTATTGCTGCTCCTCGGGAAGGATTGCGGATGCAATTGAGGAGTAAAGTCCAAGGATTAGTGTAGTTCGTCATTTTTTTTTAATCTATCGGTCGGTGGAGACACCCGACCGATAGATTGTATCTCTCAGCACCTGAACCACACGCGACAGATGCACGCCAGCGGCAAAGGTGTTCTTTTTCTGTCAACACATTAATTTAACGTGAGTTCGGGATAAGGTAGTATGTATTTTGGAATCGACCTTATTGAATTAACGTTAAGAAAATCAAAGAAATAAGTCGATAGAAATAAAAGTTGTCTGAACGTAGCGAAGCGGAGTGAGTTTCTTTTATTTCCGACTTATGCGTTGATTTTTAGTTAATTCAATACAGTCTTGATTT
>JASGDY010000082.1:0-14122 GCA_047606825.1 Chitinophagaceae bacterium | reverse complement strand
GCGGATTGCAAATCCGCCGATACGGCTTCAGGATTACAAATCCTGAAGAGCGGAGTAATAAAAATTATTGGTCTATATTGAATTTCATTATCGTATTATATTGTTCTTTTTTATAATTTTAAACAGGCTGTTAGAGACTGTTTGAGTTAAGTCTTTCTGTACGGTTTTATATGCTTCCAAGACATAAAAACGTGTATTCCTTCCCGCACAGTCCCCGCCGCAGCGGGCGGGAGACTGTGCGGAGAAGGAAATAAATAACTCAAACAGCTTCTTAACTTTTCCTCGAAAAAAATATTTCCGCCATCATACACCTTGCGCTGCCACCCCCGACCGTTTCGATAACAGGAATGTCCATAGGCAAAAGCTGCGAACGGGACTGTATCGTTGCCTTTTGGCTTTCGGAAAGACTTGCAAAAGCTTGTGCGCTCAATATGGTAAACAGTTTGCCCGTGTCATTGTTGACTTGCAACATGTTGCCGGCATATTGGCTTACCTGCTCCAAAGTTATGTCAACAATTGTTTTTCCGTTGAGGGAAAGTTTTTCCATGACGATTTGCCTTTCCGTTGCGGAACGGATGGATTCGAGGCAGACAACCGCATAGTCCACGCCGATATGCAACATCACGTTGGTGTGGTAGATGAGCGTCCCGTTCTCATCCTCGGCGGTGAATATGACAGGTCTGTAACCGACCATACGGGCAAACCGCTCCACCAGCATCTCGTCCGTCCGTGGGGAAAGACAGGCAAATATAAGGCGGTTAATGTGGTCGAATACGATGCTGCCCGTGCCCTCCAGCAGAAGGTTTGCTTTTTCGTAAAAAGAGCCGTCTTCCACTTTTTTGATATGGAAATTTTTTTGCAGGTCTGCGATGATTTCCGGGCGTTTTTCCAATCGCCTGTTGGGTGCGAACATGGGAAAAAGGAACAGCGTGCCGTCGTGCATCGTACAAAACCAGTTGTTCGGGAAAACCGCATCGGGTTTTGCCGGTTCGTCGGTGTCCTGTACGACCTGCACATGGATGCCGTGCGCCCGTAACCGCGCGACAAAAGTGTCAAACTCCACTGCGGCTCTTTCCTGTATTTCCACCGCATCGATGTCTATTTTTCCCTGAAAAACATTGCTCGCTGCCGTTTCGGCGTTGAACCCAAATCGTGCCGGGCGCACCATCAGAATATATGAAGTTGTTTGATTCATGTTTCATGTTTAGCGTTACTGGTTGCAGTCCACTTACTTTTGGTCTTTCCGGCTTCCGCCTCACACCGTATCCCTTAATATCGGGCAGCTCATGCAGTGTGCGCCGCCGCGTGCGCGGGAAAGCTCGCTGGATTGCAATACGATCAAGGATTTGTTGAGGTCGTTGGGTCGTAGTCCATCCTTTTCAAAAGCCTGGAAGAGTGCCGAGGGCTGCCATACCGCAAAACCATTGTCCCGAAAGGTTTGGATGGTTTCCTCGTTGCGGTCGTAACCCACGACCACGCCTTCCTGCAACGCTAAGAGGTTGCAGCTGTCCGTCCATTGTTCACGTTCGTCGTAGGGAAACCTGCCGCCGCCGCTGTACAGGATTTTTACATCATGGCTGGCCACGCCGAAATCCTCTTCGCTGATGTCACGCAGCAGTGATTCCAGGCCTGTGATATGGTCGGAGATGTATTGCTGGTAGTTGTGGCTTGGGTCGTAGGCCTGGTCGATAGGTTTGTAAAAACGGACAATCTCTATTCTGGGTTTGTTGTCTTTCCCGTCCGCATTTTCCAGTAGGCCGTGGTACGAAAAACGGTCGGCGGACTGTGGGTTTTGGTAGTGTTCCGAAAACTGTCCAAACAATACCCATGTCGCCTTGTCCACCTGCGTAAATACGGTGTCGATATGCATCATCGCGCGGTGCTTGGGGATGCATATCACGGAAATCTTCTCAATACCGGAATCCTTGTGGCGGAACACGCCGTGGATGACCTCGTTGACACCCGCGGCCGTCGTCCGCTCGCTGCAACCAATCAACAGGTGTCCCGGCGCAATCATCATCACGTCGCCGCCTTCCACGCTGACTTTGTGTTTTTTCTGTTCTTTTTCGCTCAAGAGGAAGAAGTTGCCCGGTTCGCCGATTTCAATCAGGCTTTCCGGGTTGTTTTTGAACAGACCGTATTGGGCGATGAAGCGCATGAGCAATGACTCCCTTTCGCGGGAAGAAGTAGCGGCATTGCTCAACAGCATCTGCGTATTGATCGTAATACCGATGTCGCGTGTAAAAATAAAATTGGGCAAAGGCTGGAACAAAAATTCGTCCGTGCCTTCCTTGCTTTGGAATATCCCGGAAATCAACACTTTGGCGAGTTCCGTAGCGGAGTCGATGCTTTCCAGTTTGCGTTCGGTCGTCCAGCCGCAGCCTTCCCACGCACAGACGGCGGAGATGATGCGTCGGCGTACCTCGTCGGTTTCCAATATGCTGGAGAGCAGGTATTGTGTTTCCAATAAGTTGTCGCTTTTGAAATAAGCGGCGTTGTCCGGTTTGTAGCAATCGTACTGCCCGTTTCTCGGTGCTTGTTTTTCGCATTCTTGGATGTACGTGATCTTGTCCGGGTCGAGGAAATAGAGCAACAGCTTGACATACTCGTTGTACGCCAGCCGCATCTGGCTCAACTGCACCGTGTCGTCATACAACCAGTCTTTGAACTTGGCGGGGATGACCTTGCCGATACCGCCGTCGGGACTGTGTATCAGCAACCGTCGCAGGCGTCCAATCTCTGAGTTGACCTGTATATGCGTCATCATGTTCAAATCGTTGTTGTACGAATATAGGACTTTCGGGAAAAGTGGGAGTGAAGGAAATGTTTAGGGAAGATTAAATTTTTGTGCAGCCTACAGTATAAGATAATTCGTTCGGAAGGTTTCCGTCGTTATGACGTGCGATTTGATACCACGTCTTTTTCATCTCATCAAATATCAGAAGTTCCATAGTTGGTTATTGGAGGTTGGGTAATGCCCAAAAATACAAAAAATCACTACTGATACGAATCAATAAATATTGACTTAGAAAATTTATGAGCGGCCAAACAGTCGGGGCAAACCGGTTTTATTTATGCCGTTCGTTTTGGCTGTAGGCAGAACTTCGGCCTGTCGTTAATTCCTGAATAAAAAACATTGGGAGTGGGCTTGGCTCATTTCTACTTAAAAAAGCGTATTAAAAACGCATATTTTCGTATCAAATCGTATCATTTTGGTGTTGCGGTTTCAAATCATAATCGTATATTTGCGTATCAAATCGTATCAAAAATGGAAAACAAGGTGTATGATTTTAGCCTGAATATTGATTGGAAGCTGATTAACTTAATCAGTGAAATAGACCGCTTTGATGCCAATTGGACGGCTATTGAACGCAGGGAAGGACAAAGTTTGAAAGAACTGAAAAGTATTGCTACCGTGCGAAGTGTCGGGGCTTCCAATCGTATTGAGGGCAATAAGATGAGTGATGAAGAAGTGGATGTATTGTTGCAAAAGATAGATATTACAAAGCTTACCGATAGGGATTCGCAGGAAGTTGTAGGATATTTTGAAGCGTTGGACTTAATATCGGATTCTTACGAAAGTATTGCCGTTTCTGAAAGCCATATCAAGAGTTTGCACAACGTTTTAATGAAATACAGTTCAAAAGATGAGTGGCATAAAGGAAATTACAAGGTGCATAGCAATGCTGTGGAAGCAACTTTTCCTGACGGAACCCGCCAAATCGTGTTTCAAACAACGGAAGCGGGTTTTGCCACCGAAGATGCCATCAGGCGTTTGGCAGATTGGTATAATTCCGAAAACGAAGTTCATACCCTGATTAAAGTAGCTTCTTTTGTTTATGATTTTTTGAGTGTCCACCCATTTCAAGACGGAAACGGAAGAGTGAGCCGACTTATTTCAACGTTGTTGTTATTGAAAAACGGTTACAAATGGATACAATATGTAAGTTTTGAACACGAAATAGAAAGCCGGAAATCAGAATATTATCAAGTGCTTAGAAGTTGCCAGGCAAAGCGACCCAACGAAGATGTAACGGCCTGGGTATTGTTCTTTTTGAATGGCTTAAAAAATATTCAGTCGCAGTTAATGGCTAAGCTGGAGAAAAGCGGTGTGGAAACACAATTGTCGGCAAGAGAAAAATTAATCTATACGATTATTCAAAATCGTCCCAACATTCAGTCGGGCGAAATTGCCAAAAAGTTGTCTGTACCTGCACCAACGGTGAAAAGAATTTTAGCAGATTTGTTGGGCAAAGGTTTGATTGAAAAACAAGGAAGCGGGCGAGGTGTAAATTATACAGTAAAATAATTTTCGTATCGTGCTGGTCTGTCAGACTGTAAAGCCGCCCTACTGCTTGGCATCAAAGTATCAGGAATTGTCCGCCGAAAAGAGAAAGAAAATTTAGCACAAAGTTTCTCTGTTGTAGAAGAAAATAACATGATTTTGTTTGTCATTTTCGAGTATGGAAGAAAAATATATCGCGTTAGAAAAGTACAATTTTCTGAACGGTAATGTGCCGCAATCCGGTTTTTTGGCCAATTATCAAGCGATGTATCGATAACTGTTTTGCGAAAAGAAACGTTTTGGCGGAAAAATCACCTCAACTGACGCACACGTTGCAGACGGGAACCTCAAGCTCGAAATTCGTTCGGAAGGTTTCCGGCAACTGTTTCTGTAATTGTTCATTGGCATTACGACAATAGTGCTTTCATCTTCTTGTTCCTTATCTGAGTCCGTCCAATATCGTTTCTATTTTAAAAAAAATTAACAATACCCAAATATAAAATCAGGCAGTTTCCAAACTGAGATTCAGAAAACATACAAGATAAAACCAATTATTTTGAATGGATTTTATAATGAGTTGTGTTACGATTTTTACTTCGGATTTTTTCAGAATATTTTTGCGGTGAGAGTTGATGGTGTGTTTCGATTTGTACAGGATTTCCGCAATTTCTTTCGTGGTTTTTCCGTTGATAATCAGTTTTAAAATTTCTTTTTCTCTGGGCGAAAAAATCTCTTCCGAAGGCAGAAAAATAGTTTCGGTTTTTTCTGTATCTACGTTGTAAAACGAAGGTTCTCCGTTCAATCCGAGAAACGACAAACCCGAAGGTTTGTTTTCGGTTTTCAGGTGCGTAATATCGGTGTGAACGCCCAAAACTCGGATAACAGAACCGTTTTCGTCGCTTTGAATTGTGATAGTCTGCATTAGAATCCATTTGTAAGAGCCGTCTTTGCAACGCAGTCTGTAATCGTAACTTACTTTGTATTTCAGCACTTTTTCGGGCGGAATTTGGTTGAAAAATTCGGTTACTTTTTGTTCGTGACCGGCAAATCTTGCTTTATCTTCGGGGTGAATGTTCTCAAAAATTATGAAACCAATCTTCACAATATTATTTCTTCTTCAATCGGTTTTTTGTCTTTTCCCAAACCAAGGAAATCGTAAAAATCCTGAATAGGGAAGTGGCAAAAGAAATACGTTTCTGAATATTGAAACTTTAACAACTAACCTCTATTTGAAGTAAATCAATCATTTGTTTATCTTCTATTTAAAATAGAAGTGGTATCTTTACAAAAAAGAAAATGCTATGAATAAGGATTTGCTTAAAACGGTTATCGCGGAACAGGAATACTATTTTGAACAAGCAAAAGACAGTTTGGAACGGGAGTTTCCCGAAAGTTTTTGTCAATCTTCGCAAATAGCGGTTATTTCTGGTGTCCGACGTTGCGGAAAATCAACTTTGTTGCAACAAATCCGAGCTAAGCAAATTGAAAAAGAGTATTATCTCAATTTTGACGACGAACGCTTGGTCAGTTTCCAAATGGAAGATTTTCAGATGCTTACAGAAGTTTTTCACGAACTTTTCGGCGAACAGAAAATCTATTATTTTGATGAAATCCAAAATATTGACGAGTGGGAACGCTTTGTTCGCAGATTGCACGATATGGGAAACAAAGTGTATGTTACAGGTTCGAACGCAAGAATGTTGAGCCGCGAATTGGGGACACATCTTACGGGTCGGTATCTTTCGCACGAGCTTTATCCGTTTTCGTACAAAGAATTTATTTCGCTGAAAAATACCGGATTATTTGATAAAAATATAGCTAAAACAAGTGTGAAAGCAGAATATCTGTCACTTTTTCATCATTATTTTCATAATGGAGGTTTCCCGGGATTCATTAAAACAAACGATGAATTGGTGCTGAAAACACTTTTTGAAAATATACTGTACCGTGATATTATGGTTCGGAACAATATCACAAACGAAAAAGAAATAAAATTATTAGTGTCCTATCTTGCAGGAAACTTCGCCCGATTGTCCACTAATAGTGAATTGGCTGAAATCATAGGCGTAAAAAATGCAACAACCGTAAAAAAATACATTGGTTTTTTGGCGGACAGTTATCTTGTTTTTCAAACGAGCAAATATGATTATTCTCTATCAAAACAAATTTTGAATCCCAAAAAATCGTATTTTATTGACAACGGAATGGTAACGAGAGTTGGTTTTAGCTTTTCCGACAACTTAGGTCATTTGCTTGAAAATATGGTTTTTATAGAGCTGTTAAGACGTGGAAAAGAGGTGTATTACCACCTCAAAAACAACGAATGTGATTTTGTGATAGCAGAAGGGAAATCCGTTGTTTCTGCGATACAAGTTTGCTATGTTTTTTCATCAGAAAAAACTAAAAAACGTGAAATTGAGGGTTTGCTTGATGCGTTAAATACCTATAATTTGCAATCCGGACTCATTATTACCGATGATACCGAAGACGAATTTGTTATCGAAAATAAAACGATAAAAATAATTCCTGCATGGAAATGGTTGCTTGGATATTAAATGAGTTCACTTATTACTACAACAGGCTTTTGATTGAATAAGACATGGGATTGACAAATTAAAAAAATAAATACCACGAAAATTATGAGAAAAATCAGCATTATTATCGCATTATTGATCAATATTTTGATGTTTTCCCAAACCAAGGAAATCGTAAAAATCCTAAATAGAGAACTGACAAAATAGAAATTCACTAAAAAACATAACTTTTAGCGAGTTAATTCACTAAAAAGAATTACTTTTGGTGAATTAAAATAATATTATGCTTGAACGCATCCTGAAAAACAGCATTTCCGAGCGGTTATCCAAAGGGAAAACAATATTGGTAATTGGAGCTAGGCAAGTCGGAAAAACAACACTCATCAGAGAAGTGTTGCAAGGAAAAGATTTTTTGTTTTTAGATGGTGATGACCCTTTGGTGCGTGAACGGCTTACCAACCCAAATACCAAAGAAATCGAAACCATTATCGGAAATTCCGATATTGTTTTCATAGACGAAGCTCAAAGGATTGACAATATCGGTTTGACCGCCAAAATCATTCACGACCAATTCAAAAAAGTACAACTGATGATGAGCGGTTCATCGGCTTTTGAAATGAGAAATCATACCAACGAGCCGCTTACGGGAAGAAAGTTTGAATATTTTTTGTTCCCCATTTCGTACGAAGAATACGAAAATGCCGTTGGATATTTAGATGCGGCAAGAGATTTGGAAAACCGTTTGATATTTGGTTTTTATCCCGATGTCATCAATAACAGAGGAGAAGAAAGAATTATTTTGAATGAAATTTCTCAAAGTTATTTGTTCAAGGATATTTTGGCTTTTGGCAATATCAAAAAACCGGAAGTTCTGGAAAAAATTCTTCGGGCATTGGCTTTTCAGGTGGGCAACGAGGTGAGTTATAACGAGATAGCCCAACTTACGGGTGTGGACAAAAATACGGTTGCCAATTATATCCATTTGCTGGAACTTTCGTATATTATCTTTCCGATAACGTCGTTTAGCCGTAATCTTCGGAATGAAATAAAAACCAACCGCAAAATTTATTTTTATGATAATGGCGTTCGTAATGCTTTGATACAGAATTTTAACCCGATGAATTTACGGAATGATGTGGGAGCGTTGTGGGAAAATTTTCTGATGACGGAACGGCTCAAACGAAATCATTATCATCAATATTTTTGCAACAGCTATTTTTGGCGAACCAAACAACAGCAAGAAATTGATTATGTGGAAGAAGCCGATGGAAAAATCAGAGGTTTTGAATTCAAATGGAATCCTAATGCGAAAGCAAAAATTCCGGCTAATTTTGTTAAAACCTACCATGCAGAAGTAGCGATTATTTCAAAAGAAAATTTCAGAGATTTTGTTAAGAAATGATGTAAATGTAGAACTATAAAAAAATAAAATATGAAACTAATCCTAATTTTTATTGTTCTTCTGCAATCGGTTTTTGCATTTTCACAAACCAAAGAAATCATAAAAATCCTGAACATAGAACTGGCGAAAGAAATACGTTTTCAGAAAGAAAACCCCGAAAATTATTATGGGATAAAGTTTGAATTGGCAGAAAATTTTAAAATAGATAATAACATTTTGAGCCTTTCCGTAAAAAAGAAAAACCTTTACAAAGATGGTTTTTACACCGAAAAATAGGAAGTAGATTTCCGGAAAATAAAAACTATTGTAAAAGACATCAACATCATTTTTGAAACTGAACCTGATGCCATAACAGTTACAAATACAGAAGAAAACGGCGAAAACAGCAGCAGAAAAACCGATTTGTTTTTCCTGCATCTTTCGGCAGCAAAGCAAAATGAATATCTGGCAGATGAATTGGTAAAAGCCTTTAAAAAAGCAGGTTACAATATTGAAAAAGGAGCTTGGTATGATTAAGAAATTTTGCATTATCCTGTTGCTGTCGGCAACGCACACTTTCGCACAAACCACCCAAAACATCAATCAGTTGTTTGATGTGAGAGATTATTTGCTTTCGGAAGAAATGCGGTAAACTCAAAAGAGAGCGAAAAACAGAAAATCAAAAAATTGGACAGTTTGGTTCATTTGGCAACCTCACAAAAAGAGATTTTCGACACGAACATCAAACCGATGCTGAAAGGCAAACCCGAAGAGTTGCAGACTTCGGAACAATTGCTTAATTTCATTTTGCAATCTTTGGTTTTGTATAAAACAGACCTCAAAAATCATCAGAAAAAAACAGCCAAAACCGAAATTTTGTACCTCAACAAAAACATTCCGATTTTGGTTGATAAAATTCATTTCTATTGCAAAATGGCTAAATTCAAAATAGAAGAAAATACCCACTAAGAAAATGAAGCAACGTTTTGGCGGAAAAATCACCTCAACTGACGCACACGTTGCAGACGGGAACCTAAAGCTCGAAATTCGTTCGGAAGGTTTCCGGCAATTGTTTCTGTAATTGTTCATTGGCATTACGACAATAGCACTTTCATCTTCTTGTTCCTTATCTGAGACTGCCCAAACCATTTATTTTCACAAAACTTTAACAAAAAAAAACGATAAAAAATTGGGATTTTATTCACAACTTTATGTCGTCAAGCTAGCGGACAAGCAAACAATTATTTTTTAAACCGTCCTCTTCGTTCAAAAAAACAAACCAAACAGCTTGAGTGCGGAGGACACAAAACCTTTTATCATGGCTACATTAAATCTGGATTTAAACGCAATGGGACTGACTTCAATGACTGAAGCGGAAATGGAAACGGTTGATGGGGGTTTAAAAATACCATCTCTTACAACATTGGCAATTGGAGCAGCGATGGGTTTCGGACTATTGGGTCTTGGTTATTGGGCCGGTTATTTTATTAATCAGTAGTTTGTATAACAACAATGAGATTGGTTAATTCCGTACCTGAAATTATTAATTACTTAAATTTAAACAATTATGCGCGAAGGAATGAATATTAGTAGTTTAATCCCTCTAACAGAGGATGAATTACAAGATACTAATGGCGGAGGGGTTGTAGAACTCTTGGTGGCTATTTTGATATTTGGATATCAGATAGGGAAAGATCGGGCAGATAGAGACCGGCAGTCCTCATAATCTAAATATTTAAATAATTTTTTAAAATAAATTCATCTTTCCTTTTCTATATTGATTGAGAAGGAAAGATGAATTTTAAACGTATATTATTATGGAAGATAAAAAGTTGATTAGAGTTTTATTTATTTTTATTATAGTAATTTGGTGTGGATATTTAATTGGTAAAAATGTTGCGTATTCTGAACGTTCCCGAAACGCACTTATTATAGAAAAGAGGAGTCATTAAATGTTTGTGGCTATAATTGGCTCGTTGCTCGTTCAAGCGTGCGATTAAAGTGTTTCATGCTTTGTTTTATAAAATCAAGTTTTCATTATTTTGCTCCCCCTCCAACTCCTCTCCGACACCTCCATCTCCTATATACCGCGCTTTAAGAGGCGCAATTACTTTATTTACTGGACGATATTGTTGCTGGTGATGGCGGTCATCGCGGCATTGCCGCTCGTGCATACTACGGTGTCCGTCAAGACTACGGGCATCACACGTCCTGTCAGCGAGCGGACGGAAATCAAGCCCGCCGTGTCGGGCATCATCGACGGCGTTTATTATACCGAGGGACAGTCCGTGCCGAGCGGTGCGACCATTGTCCGCATCAAGGACTATACCACCAAGGGCAAGACCACGCTCAACAACTACGAGATGGGGCAGCGCGCGGCATTTATCCACGACCTGCAGTTGCTCACTTCGCGGCCGTTGGAGGAGTCGTTGTTGGCTTCGTTGCAGTCGCCGCTGTACCGCGAGCAGCTCAGCCATTACCTCAACCAGCATACCGACCAGGATGCCGCACTTCGCAAGGCCAACCAGGAGCTGGCGATGAATACCCAGTTGATGGACGGCAAGGTCATCTCCAAGAAAGAGTTTTTTGACGTGCAGATTGCGCAGCAGCGTGCCGAGGCGGGCTACAAGGCATTTGAGCGGGAGCAACTGACCACATGGCAGCAGCAGTTGGCACAGTATCGGTTGGAGCTTTCGCAATATAGACAGAGCCAAGAACAGGTGGTTGCCGACGCACGGTTCTACGAGGTGCGTGCGCCCGTAGCGGGCATCGTGCAGGGTATCAACAACCGCTATGCGGGCGGCGTGGTACAGGCGGGCGAGACGCTCTGCACCGTATCGCCGGAGAGTGGTCTGATAGCGGAGTGCTACGTATCGCCCGCCGACATCGGGCTGGTCAGGGTAGGGCAGCCGGTAAGGTTCCAGGTAGATGCATTTGATTACAACTATTTCGGGATAGTGACGGGTAGGGTCGCCAAGATAGACGACGACTATACGGCGACATCGGGTGAGGGTGGCGGCTCGACACCTGTGTTCAAGGTGCGTTGCCGCTTTGACACGACGCAGTTGCACCTCAAGAACGGATTTAACGGCCGCCTCAAGAAAGGGATGACCTTCCAGTCGCGCTTTGTCATCGGCGAGCGGACGCTCTGGCAGTTGCTCTGGGACAAGGTGGACGACTGGCTAAACCCGGCGGCGCCGAAGTAGACCTCCGTCCCGACCCACGGCTGTTGTATTCTAAGTACGATATGTGCCGTTCCTACGGAACTCTGTCTAACATAAACAATTTAAACCGGAATAAATTCCGGCCCTACAAAATGATTCGAGCCTACGGCTCTATGAAAAGACCGAAGACGAAAGTCCGTACGTCTCGATAGAAAACGGAAAGCCTAAAGTCCGAAACGTATAATACGATTTTGATTTTTTAGATAGGCCTATTCGCTCTTTGCGTCTTTGCGTGAAATAAAAATCGGTCTATTTTAAATACATTTCGTATAAGAGCCGTAGGCTCGTTTTATATTGTAGCAACGGAATTTATTCCGTTGTATGCGATTGGCAGCGAGTGAGTTCCGTAGGAACGGTACATATATCGACCAGAATACAATAGCCTACTTGGGAGAGGGGTCGGGGTGAGGTTCAACGACACGCTTTTAACTTTTGCCTTAAAAATTCATGCGGAAAAATATCAAAGTACGACAACGGGACATCACTGACTGCGGCGCGGCCTGCCTTGCATCTATTGCTGCTTATTACCAGTTGCAACTACCTGTCAGCCGTATCCGCCAATATGCTGGCACTGACAAGCGCGGCACCAATGTGTTAGGGTTGATAGAAGCGGCCAACCATCTGGGATTCCAGGCCAAGGGCGCCAAAGGTGCCCTCGACAGCCTGGCCAAGGTGCCGTTGCCCGCCATCGTCCATGTCGTACTGAAAAACCAACTGCACCACTACCTCGTACTTTACAAAGTCTCGGAGAGGTATGTCCAGTACATGGATCCTGCGGACGGCAGGTGGCACAAGGAACCAATGGCGGATTTCAAGGAAAAATGGACAGGTGTCATCGTCCTGCTCCTGCCGGGCGAGGATTTTGTCAAAGGCTCGGAAAAGGTGTCACACGTCAGGCGTTTCTGGCAGTTGGTGCGGCCGCATTCGGGGTTGATGGCACAGGCTTTGGTCGGAGCGGTCGTCTATACGATATTGGGATTGTCGTCTTCCGTCTATGTGCAGAAAATCGTCGATTTTGTACTCGTCGAGGGTAACCTGCGCCTGCTCAACCTGATGAGCATCGCTATGGTGCTTATACTGTTGTTCCAGTTGGCCATCAACTATTTCAAGTCGCTGTTGGGCTTGCAGACGGGGCAGATGATAGATGCAAGGTTGATACTCGGTTATTACAAGCACCTGTTGCGGTTGCCGCAGCGATTTTTTGATACGATGCGTGTCGGTGAGATTATAAGCCGTGTCAACGATGCGGTCAAGATACGCCTGTTTATCAACGATGTGGCACTCAACCTGATTGTCAATGTGTTGATTGTCGGATTTTCCATCATCGTGATGTTTCTCTACTATTGGAAACTGGCATTGATGATGCTGGGTATCGTACCCTGTTATCTGTTGCTGTATTGGCTAAGCAACCGTATCAACCGCAGATGGCAGCGCACGCTTATGGAGAAAAGTGCCGAACTGGAATCTCAGCTCGTCGAGAGTGTCAACTCCGTCGGTACCATCAAGCGTTTTGGTCTGGAAGACTACGAAAACCTGAAAACCGAGAACAGGTTTGTCGGGGTGTTGCGGGGCGTATATACAAGCAGTGTACGTGCCATACAGATTGGGAACGGCTCGGAGTTTGTCACGCGCATTTTCACGATTGGGATATTGTGGGCAGGCAGCTACTATGTCGTACAGCGGGAGCTCACACCAGGCGAATTGCTGTCTTTTTACGCGCTTATCGGCTATTTTACCGGACCGGCAGCTTCGCTCATCGGTGCCAACAGAAGCATCCAAGATGCACTCATCGCCGCCGACCGTCTGTTTGAAATCATCGACCTCGAATCCGAAGCCTCGGACGAACAAAAAATCAACCTCACACCTGATATAATCGGCGATATTACGTTTCACGACATCCATTTCCGTTATGGTACGCGAGAGACGGTATTCTCTGGGCTCAACATGGTCATCCCCAAAGCTCAAAGCACCGCCATCGTCGGCGAAAGCGGCTGTGGCAAATCGACCTTATTGTCTATCCTACAAAACATCTATCCCATACAGAACGGCAACGTCCTCATCGGCAACACCGACATCAAATACGTGACCAACACCAGCCTTCGGAAAATGATTTCCGTCGTGCCGCAGCAGATTGACCTTTTCTCCGGTACCATTATTGAAAACATTGCCGTCGGCGAATACGAACCCGACGTGCAGCGCGTATTGGGAATCTGCCATCTCTTGGGTATCCATGAATTTATCGAAAAACTGCCCAACAACTACGCCACGCTCGTCTCGGAACAGGGCACCAACTTCTCCGGTGGACAGCGGCAGCGTATCGCCATCGCCCGGGCACTTTACCGCAATCCGGAAATCCTTATTCTGGACGAGGCGACGTCTTCACTCGACCCCGCCAGCGAGCTAAAAGTACAAGAGGCTATCCAATGGTTTCGCCAACAACAGAAAACCGTCATCGTCATTGCCCATCGGTTCACTACTATCTGCCAATGCGACAGTATCATGGTACTGGACAAAGGGCAACTCGTCGAACAGGGACCGCACCAATCGTTGGTACAAAACGACGGCCTATACGCCAAACTGTGGAAACATCAGAAGGTGTAATGGCTTTTATTTTTGAAAGGAGGTCTATGGAATCCTTGGCATCGAGGCATGTATATCCCGCTTTGCGTCATCTGTCCGTGGAATATTTGATGTACGT
>JASGDY010000081.1:0-5125 GCA_047606825.1 Chitinophagaceae bacterium | reverse complement strand
TCGGGAACGGTATGGATTGGGTAAAAGTTTGCTCCGTTTTGAAAGAATTGTAAAGACGGGATTGGAAATCCCTCATTATCTATAAGTTCGGGATGCGCTACGCTAACATCCCGAACAGCATGGCAGCCTGACACAGCAAAAGTGCTTAACTTAATGCCATTGGCTGCTGCGTGCTAACCGTTGTACCCACATTTTATAAATTGTCCACCGCCTGGAGTGATGAGCTTAGCGCCAACAACCAAATCAAACCAATCTTCCCTGTAATCGTTTTTGCCATAAGAAACAGGCGTTCCATTATCCTGACATGAAAATTCAAGACTTCCGGTAAAATCCCACCGGATAACTTCTCCACCCAAATTATTCAATAGCTGAATATAATAAGGAACACCTTTATTTGGATAATTATAATATCCCTTGTTCGTTTTATTAAAATTTAAGTTTGTTGTAAGTACAATTCTGTTTGTACTCAAGTCAAGGGCTTTGATTATTGTCAATTTGATTTTGCTAATGCTGGCACAAATAATAGTTCCTGAACTTGCAGTAATATTTGTAGGGTCAGGAAGCCACATTCCAAAAGTTTTGGAAACGGGTAATGTGTTATTGTCGTATGATGTTATAACATTGCCATTATTGCCTCTAAAGAAAAGTTCGTTGGAAACTACGGTTGTTTTGTCTGAAATATTCATTTTTTTTTATTTTTTTTTGAATTTACTCTTGGATGCCCTCCATGCGTTTTACACATGTCTTGAATGAATTTTAAAACTACGGCACACGCCACAGCCGTGCGCCAGCCGGAGAACAGCAGGTTAGTTTCTGCTAAAAGGGTCTTTTTGGGCTTGTTGGTTGCACAAATTAATAAGATGGATTAACGCATTTTGAAATTTGTACTTAAAATCTGCAACAGTATTTATTTTACCATTATCAAACATAAAACTATAATAATCATCAGACTTCTTATCATTTGTAACACTTGCTATTAAGCCTTCTTTGGCATAAATCTTCAAACGTAACACAACACTTGTAGTCTCTGTTGTACCTACATCCTTTATACTCCAAACCATATTATTAATATCCAGGTTTTTAAGATACGCTGTCCAGTGCCAGAACTCGTTTCTCTCTTTACAATTGCCTTCATGCCAAGTTGTAATAGTGGCATCTGTTCGATTGAAGTAGATTCCATAATCATGATTAGTATATCCATTGCAACGATCCGTCGGCTCTAAATCGCCCATATATTTTTTTAGATAGCTCCACGTTTCATCGAGTGTTGGTGCTGTTGTTTGTGCTTTTAGTGCCATTGAGCTACAAAACACTATAATCATAAAAATTAATTTTTTCATCTGTATATAATTTGTTTTTAAAGGTGATGAAGCTATCAGATTTATTCATCCCACGTCGGCGCGCGTTTCGCGCGTGTCTTGAATGAATTCCCCTGTAATTTTTTTAGGACGAGGCAAATTTAGATAGGCACACGCCACAGGCGTGCACCAGCCGGGGAATCGCTATTCCGGTTCGACTTGGAAGTCTATCACTTTGAACGCTTTCCCCTCCGTCAATCGCGTAATAAGTTTTTTCCTTTCGAGGTTGGCATCGTATGCGGTCGTGAGCCAGTTGCCGTCCCGGTTTTTTGTGACGATTTCAAATTGGTGGTACACGGCCTGTGTTCCAAATAGCTCTTTACCATTTTTCTTCAGGGCGTCTTTTATGCTAAATTTGATGCCCGTGTAGGTGTCCTTACTGCCGTCAAAGTCTCCACTGTCAAATATTTTACTGATAAAGAGTATAGATGGTCCGGTAAACGGCCCCCTGTCTATTGTATAAGCAATACAATACTGTTGGGCATGGGCGGCGATGGACATGATGAGGAATGCCCCGAGCGCCAAGATGATTTTCTTCATAATTGTGATTTTTTAATTTTTGCCTACTCTGTAATCCTCTTTTCGGCTTCCGAGGAATTGCAAATGGATAAGAAACCTTTTTTATCGTTATCGAGCTTTACTGGTTGTTATGTGGCGGCTTTCATTTCTGAACCCAAAATTGAGTATTCCCGCAACGCCGGGCAATGGGAAATTTCCCATATTTTACCTGGGAAAAACCCCAGTATCGATACCTGGGAATTTCCCCAGGTGTACTGCACATTTCATGGGGATTTTACATTGGAGTACACGTAACCGTCGCTTCGTCGCTTTCTTTTACTTGTCTTGGCTAAGGCGAGAGGGTGGGCTGGGATTTTACAACATTTTTTTCTGGTTTTGTGATTGTCTGTTAGTATTAACGCTTAATGTGGCTGCATTTCTAATCTGGGTTCGTCGCTTTTCTATTATAGCTAATTTCTTTTATACTTCACAAGGAATAAAACCGTGAGTTGAACCTCATTCCCGAACCCTCTCCTAAAAGAGGGGGGGCGCTAAACCTAATAATTCGCATCTCCCCTCTCACTTGGGAGAGGGGGCGGGGGTGAGGTTCTAAAAACGCATTTGCAATCACTAATTTATCTCTTGTGAAGTATAAGGTCTGTATTTCCCTACAAAATTCCCGATATGGCAATATATATTCAATCACTATTTCAAAATAATCATTAGTTTTGTTTTGAATATTATCAGTTTATCTTATCAAAGGTCTGCAAAAATGGAAAGCATAGACAAAGTATTGGAAAAGCTCAAAACGGCACGAAAGGACAAAGGCTACAGCCACGACAACATGGCGGCGGAACTAAACATCAGCCAGGCGGCTTATACCAACCTCGAGAAAAACGAGGCGAAGCTCAGCGTGGAGCGGCTCATCAAGATTGCGGAGATATTGGAAAAGCCGACCTATTATTTTTTTGAGGCAAGTCCCAACAATATCTATAACCAACAAAACAGTGACAACGCTGTCGGGCATATCGACAACCTCTACCAAGAAAACAAGGAGACACGCGAAAAGCTGATTGACAGTTATGAGACGTCCATTCGAAACTTGAAAGAAGAAGTGGCGTTCTTAAGGAAACTATTGGAGGCGGGGAAGTAGCGGTAGATTTTCGCTGTTTGAACAAGACCGTGCGGGGAACGCGTTCGATTTTCCATTCCCCACTTTCCACTAACGCTAATACTCCTGCCCAATCCACACTGCGCCGCCGATACTGCTTCTCCGTGCACCCGTAACTGAAGCGAACACTGTATTTTCCTCACGCCAACGCAGGATACCGAGGAATGCCATGACAATCGCTTCTTTGAACGCGACAGTCTGTGCATCAGGAACGACCGTTTCGATACCGTATTGGGACAATACCGCTTTGATTCTTTTCATTAGGAACGTGTTGAACGCGCCGCCGCCCGTGACCAGTATTTTCGGTGCGCCTTCCGGTCTTTTGGCGAATGAAAGACTGTACCCGATTTGCAGGGCGATATGTTCGACGTAGGTGCGTAAGGCATCCGTGGTCGCAAGGTTGTGTCGGTCAATCAATGCCATGACTTCTTCCGAGCCAAACTCGTTGGCGAGGGATTTTGGTGGTTTTTGTTTATAGTAGGGGAATGCGTTCAATGCGGTCAGGAGTGCCGTGTTGATTTGCCCTTGCGATGACAGTGTTCCGCCTTTGTCATAGTCCAAACCTTCTTTGTGCGCCAACAGGTTCAGCACGCGGTTGGCAGGACAGATGTCAAAGGCCAATACCTTGTCCGACGTTTCATCATGTATGGAAATATTGGCAATACCGCCAAGATTTAAAAAATAAGCATAGTCCGACCACAGGTATTTTTCCCCGGCAGGTACGATTGGCGCGCCTTGTCCGCCCAGTGCCACGTCCAGGCTGCGCAGGTCGCTGACTACGTTGATATTGGTTTCGGCCGCGATGGCACTTCCGTCGCCGAGTTGTGCCGTCATTCCGGCCGTCGGATGGTGGAATGTCGTATGTCCATGCGAAACAATCATCTGCACACGGTGTTCCAGTTGGTGGCGTTTGATAAAAGCCAGTACTGTTTCGCCGATATGGTGTCCGTATTCACTGTGCAGGGACAGGTAATCATAAGCTGACAGTCCTGTCGCGCCCTTTAGTTTGGACAGCCATCCATCCGAATATTCCACTGTTTCTGCCGCCTCGATATGGAAATCCCACGCGCCGCGCACTTCCTCAAATTCGACCATCGCCATGTCCAGCCCGTCCAGGGACGAACCACTCATCAATCCTATTGACCTGTAAACCATCGCTATTTTTTTTACAAAAAAAATGGATAAAACGGAAAGCAGCAAATCAAAAGGATGATTGGGCGTGTTTACAGGGCAAACGCATCTAAATCATCTCCACCAATATTATGTCCCACTTTTTTTCTTGACAAAAAAAGTGGCAAAAAAGTCAAGTCCGCAAAAGGCGAACGCTGTGCGCCAGTCGTGTTAACGCTTCGGAACATTTCCGGCGGCTGTCGCAGCTTTGTAGCTGTTTTCAAGCCGCGCCGGAAACACCTCCCGCGCCAACGCTCCTTTTCGCTGTTTGCGGACGGGGATATTGGTGTATTGAGAAGGTCTATAGCGTTCCCTGTTGAATAATATAAACGCAGGTTTGGACTCCGGGAACCCGCCTTCCGACAGCGGAAGTGAGGCAGGGGGAGCGGTGTTTTCTGCGGAGCAGTTGGAACCCTAAATAGTTTCAACAGCCAGCAAGAAACGTTCCCGCAGCCGTAGCCGAACGGTTCAGCGCATTCATGATGTTTTTTCACAATGGGGAAATTTAGATGCGTTTGCCTTGGGCGTGTTTATAGATTGTTGAGGATTTTCAATAGCTTTGTAATACATAAAAAAGACGATTATGGCAACGATAACCGAACGAGAATGGCAGACGTATTTTTTCCAGTTAGACGAGGTGCAAAAGAAATCCGTAGTATTGCTGTTGAAATCTTTTCTCAAAGATGGTGAACAGCCACAGATTGATATTGTACAATACAACAGGGAAATAGAAGAAGCCCTTGCAGACATAGATGCAGGCAATCATCTTACACAGGAAGAACTGGAAAAACAGGCTTCGCGATGGTAAGAAAAATGGTATTGTTAAGTAAATATACTTTTTGTATATTTGCATCATGAAATGTGTGAAATGTAATTCAGAAAACAAGGTAAAACGCGGTTTTGTAAAGGGTAAGCAACGTTTTACGTG
>JASGDY010000080.1:0-10505 GCA_047606825.1 Chitinophagaceae bacterium | reverse complement strand
TTTTAAATACGATACCACCAAGTGCCTTTTAGTTTCCTGGCTTTGTTTTGTACCTCGTTTTATCATAACACAAAGATACAACTATCTTTTTAATATAGGGTTTAAATTATGCTCTTATTAATAAGGTGTAATTGTTGCAGTGTTTCATTCAATGGAGTGCCGTCAATAACGGCATTTTTCAATCTGTCCTGGCTATTTATTTGGATAGTTCCGGATTCTAAATATATATCTAATGATTCATGCGCATAATCTATCCACATGGGATTTTCGTTACGGTAGAGGGTTGCCCTCACGGCTTCGGGAACTGTTCCTGTAAAAGAAAACTTGTTGTTGTTAGCGATTGTGGAGTCTACTATTACTTTATCTTTTATTTTATGAACTAAATATAAAACATCGCCGTTACGTATCTGTTTGCCATTGCCGACAATGGTATAATGTAATTGTGCAGGGCATACTACAGCATATAATGCAAAAGCCATCCCATACAATATAAATTTGATAAAAGATATTGCTTTAGTCATAATATACGAGTTATATAATAATAAAGATATTGGATTTTCGTTATTCTTTTCTTTCGCAAAATTCCCTTAGTTACCTATGGTGCTGATTTTTGACCGAGAGATTATACGGAGAAGAAACCTCCAGCCTCACTTTCTTTCCCACACCTGAAAACTATAAGCGTCCGTATTTTTTTCGTCGGCGGGGAAGTCTTGACTGGAAGTAAGTTTCCATTTTTTAGGGTCTATTTCGGGGAATAAGGTATCGCCGTCTTCGATGGTCTTGTGTACGCGCGTGATAAGCAATTTGTAGGCTTTATCAATCGTCTGCGCATATATCTGCCCGCCGCCGATGACCATCAATACGTTATAGTCTTTTTCCTTGGCGACAAACTGCGCATCCTTAAAAGACGCAACCGTCACGACACCATCGGCGTTATAGTCAGGATTGTGCGTCAATACGATATTCAACCTACCGGGCAAGGCTTTCCCTTTTCCAAAAGCATCCATCGTCTTGCGTCCCATAAAGACGGGCAAGCCCCAGGTCTGATTTTTGAAATATTTTAAATCGGAAGAAAGATGCCAAGGCATTTCACCGTCTTTGGCAATCACATTGTTTTCCGAAACGGCGGCAATTAATATGATTTGCATGATGTATAAGTTACAGGTTGCAAGTTACATGTTTCAGGTTACAAGTTTCAAGCAGGGCAATCGCTTTTAAGATTTATAATGCGCAAAGCAATGGGTAAATTAGTGACTTGACAGAAAAAGAACACCTCCGCGTCATTCCTGCGTAGGCAGTAATGACGCGGAGGTCTCTATCATTTATATGCGTGTATAAAATTTTAAAAGCAATTGCCCTGAGTTGCAAGTTGCAGATTTCATGTTACAGTTTACAAGTATTGTTTTTCTTTCCGTCCTCGGTCTTTCGGACTTTCCGTATTTATAAAAACAACGCCTCCGCAACTGCAATACTTTCGGGTTTTCCTACGTCAACAAGTTTGCCACCCGAATGGTCAAAACCCTTGATTTTACTGCCGTTTGCCAAATTGAGATACGTATCGATAATAGAAAACTTTCCTTCCTGTTTGATTAAATTGAACAGGATGTCGCTGATGACATGTACTCCGCTGAATGCCCGAGGAATATAGTCTTTGGCGTTGCGGGCGATTTTCGTTTCGCCTGTTTTTTTGTTTTGCCAACCGACGAGTTCGTCTTGGTTGTTGAACAAAAGGTAGCGGGACGTTTCACGGTCGGTAACGGCCAAGGTTGCCACGGCGCGGTCATAGTTGTGCCGCTCTATCATCTTGTCCAAACGTAAGTCTGTCAATATGTCCACGTTCATCACGACAAAAGCACCATCGCCGGCCAGTAGTTTTTCCGCTTTTTTGAGTCCGCCGCCGGTTTCCAATACTTGTCCCGTCTCATCCGAAAAAGTGATATGGCTTCCCCAGCCATTGTTTTGCTCCACGGCCTCACGTATCTGTTCCGGAAAATGATAAATATTGACAACGACGTCACGGATGCCGTATTGCTGCAAATATTGAATGTTGCGCTGCAACAAAGTCTTACCATTGACAACCGCCAAAGCCTTGGGATGCTCGTCCGTCCAAGGTTTAAGCCTTGTACCCAAACCCGCCGCAAATATCATTGCACGCATAATTATGATTTGTGATGTAAGATGTATGAATTATGATTTAAGAAAAGTCGTTGGCTGTTTTATTTTTATTTCAATATTATTTTCAGCATAAAAATGTATATTTAAACCTCACCCCCGACCCCTCTCCTAAAAGAGAGGGGTGAAGCGAAACCCAAGACTTCGAGTCTCCCCTCTCACTTGGGAGAGGGGTCGGGGTGAGGTTTAATTATATGGATTTTAAATCCCTTTTTATCAAACTATCGGTTGGTGTCCTCACCGACCGAAATTGAATCATTCATTATTAACTATCTTCCAGTTTTCTTGATTGGTATGTACCGCCTGTACTTTCAGGTTGTATTTGTTGCGGAGGTGCCGTGCCGTCTGTTCCGCAGCGTACACGCTTCTGTGCTGTCCACCTGTGCAACCAAAATTAATCTGCAAATGTTCAAAACCGCGTTCCAGATAGTTTTCCACGGAGATGTCTATCAAATCAAAGACACTATTTAAAAAGACGTTCATCCTTGTTTTTTGTTCCAGGAAATCCTGTACGGGCTTATCCTTGCCGCTCAATGTTTTGTATTCGTCGAAACGGCCGGGATTCAACAGGCCGCGGCAGTCAAATACAAATCCACCACCGTTGCTACTCGCGTCTTCCGGAATGCCGTTGCGGTAGGAAAAGCTGTTGACTTCCACTTTCAAAGGCGTCTTGTCCGTCGCTTTGATTGTTTCAAACTGGTGTATCACGTCATCCGAAACAATCAGGCGCAGCATCCTGTCAAACTCCGGAAGGTCGATGCCCATCAGACGGTTTTCCACAAACCATTTCAGGTTGCGCAACGCCAACGGAATGCTGGAAAGGAACTGCGCTTTTCTTTCAAACAAACCACGGAAACCATACGCGCCCAAGACCTGCAACAACCGTATCAGCACAAAACCCTTGTATTGGTTGGTGAACAGGGTGCGGTCGATTTGGTTGGGGAGCAGTTCCGTTACAGCATCTATATAATCGTCCAACAAGCGTTCTTTCCATTCGTCGCTCAACTGCGCACGCGCCTGCCACAACAGCGACGCGGCATCATACTGCATCGCACCTTTCATCCCGCCTTGGAAATCGATGAAATACACATTGCCTTTTTCGACGATGATATTTCTACTTTGAAAATCACGGAACATGAAAAACTTAAAACGGCACTGCCTCAGAAACACCGCCAAAGCCTCGAAATCATTGAGCAACGCCTGTTTGTCGTAAGGACGTTCCAACGAATCAAGAAAATAATATTTAAAATAAAGCAAGTCGCTCAATATCGCTTCCTTCCCAAATTCGCTCGCCGTCAGACACAACGAATAGTCCAAACCCTTGTCGCCCTCAATCTGCAAACGTGCCAGTTCGCGTAGGCTTTTTTTGTATAGTTGATACACTTCCTCGCAAGGACCTTTGGATTCCAGTTCATCCAGTAGCGAACGGTTTCCCAGGTCTTCCTGTATGTACACCATTTTGCAATCGTCCACAATATAGACCTCCGGCACCGGCAAGTTTTGGCTCTTGAGATGCTTGCTAAAAGCGATGAACGTCTCGTTTTCCACAATATTTCTATTGTAAGTCGCGATATACGTGTTGTCGCCGTCGTATATCCGAAAATAGATGCGTGAGCTACCGCTTTGTGGCAGTTTTTCAATCCTATCCGTCTTTTGCGAAGCAAATTTTTGGTAAAGCTGTTCTATTTGTTCAATAATATCCATGTGCTGATTTCTATAAAAATAACGGTAAAAATAACCGAAAATATTTAACTTTCTTTGCAAGACAAAGCATTTACAGGCATGACATCCGAAAATACGCATACCAACGCCCTGATACACGAGACGAGTGCTTACCTATTGCAGCACGCGTACAATCCCGTGGCCTGGTTTCCGTGGGGCAAGGAAGCCATCGAAAAAGCTCGTCGGGAAAACAAGCCGATACTCGTCAGTATTGGCTATGCAGCCTGCCATTGGTGCCATGTCATGGCACACGAAAGTTTTGAAGACCCGGAAACCGCCGTGTTGATGAACGATTGGTTTGTCAATATCAAGGTAGACCGTGAGGAACGTCCCGACCTCGACCAGATATACATGGATGCCGTGCAGGCGATGAACAACGGGCAGGGCGGATGGCCGCTCAACGTCTTTTTGACACCCGAACTCAAACCGTTTTACGGCGGCACGTATTTCCCGCCCGTCAATAGTTACGGCAGGTTGAGTTGGAAAAACCTGTTGGCGACGATACATGATGCCTACGTCAACAAATACGACACGGTGACGTTGCAGGCGGGCAACCTGATGCAGCATTTACATACTGCCAATGCCATCGGCAATCCACGTTCCAATCCTGGCCTGGTTTCCAACGAACACCTGCAATCTGTGGAAAAGGAACTGTTGACGATTTTTGACGCGGAACATGGCGGTTTTTCCAAAGCACCGAAATTTCCGCAGACCTTTGCCATCCAATATCTCCTCCGTCAATATTATTATGGCAAAAGTCATGAAGCGTTGCACGCCGCGACTTTTTCTTTGGACAAAATGGTTGCGGGCGGCATCTACGACCAACTCGCGGGGGGATTTGCGCGGTACAGTACCGACAAATATTGGCAGGCACCACATTTTGAAAAAATGCTGTACGACAATGCGCTCTTGCTTTCCACTTTGTCCGAAGCCTACGGCGCGACCAACAAAGAGGAATATGCCGACACGATACGGCAAACGATTACCTTTCTTATGAATGAAATGACAAGTCCAGAAGGCGGTTTATATAGCGCCATCGACGCAGACAGCGAAGGTGTGGAAGGAAAATTCTACACTTGGTCACGTAGAGAAATAGAAAATATATTGGACAAAGATGCAGACATTTTCTGCCAGGCTTATGACATCTGGGAAGACGGCAATTGGGAAAAAACAAATATCCTGTGGCAACCCAACAAGCTGGAAAAAATCGCTTTGAATAATCACATTCCATTGAATGAATTAAAACAATCGTTGGAAAGCTGTCGCTTGCAATTGTTAAATGCCCGCAATACAAGAACACGTCCGATGACCGATGACAAGATATTGCTGGGCTGGAATGCCTTGACGATAAAGGCACTTTGCGATGCGGGCATGGTTTTAAAAGAAGATTATTATATTCATATTGCAGAAAATGCAATGGATTTTCTGGAAAAAAATATGCTGTCCGAAAGCGGCGTTTGGATGCATAGCTGGAAAAACAACCATGCTAAAATCCCCGCGTTTTTGGATGATTACGGTGCGCTGATTCAGGCTTATATTGGTTTGCAGGAAGCAACGGGGAATCTGGATTATTTAAATAAATCGGTGCAATATACCGAATATGTTGTCCAACATTTTTCTTCGTTAAGCACGTTGTTCTTCTTTACGGCAAAAGAGCAGGACGATGTCGTCCTACGCAAAAAAGACATTTACGACGGTGCAACACCGTCCGGCAATTCGCTCATGGCGCACAACCTTTACTATCTGTCCGTCATGGCCGACAGACCCGACTGGCACGAAAAGGCAAAAAACATGTTGCTCTCTGTCGGCGGCGGTATGGTACACTATCCAACTTCTTTTGGCAACTGGGACTTGCTGTTGCAGAAAATGGTCCACGGTTTCAAGGAAATAGCCATCGTCGGCGAGAACCATAAAACCTTTTTAAAAACAATAAATGCACTCTATCTACCCGACAAACTTATCGTCTCCTCCGAACAAGACGACGACGATTTCCCTTTGTTGCAAAATCGTCGGCAACTCAATAAAACATTGATTTATCTGTGCAAAGATTATCGTTGCCAACAACCAGTAGAAAATGTGGAGGCGTTGGGAAACTGGATTTAAACGAGCCTAAACTTTGTAAAAGACTGGGTGCAATCTCAAATTTTCGCTGGTGGGTAGAGACACCACACCAATGGAAACTCTAGCGGTTGGTATCCTCACCGACCGCCGCAATGTTCCGTATGCAAAAATTTGAAATACACCCACGCAGCCTTATACCTCACGCCATACACCCTAAATCGCTACCTTTGCCGCATGGCAACGGAATCCCAATATCAACTTCCCGAATCCCAAGATGTCAACAGAAGCTATCTTGGTACAATATTGACATGCGCGTGTCCCAGGTGCAGGCAATCGCATCTCTTTGAAGACCGCAATCCCTATCATCTGAAAAATACCATGAAGATGTACAAAGAATGCCCTACCTGTGGACAACCAACGGAGATTGAGGTTGGTTTTTATACGGGCGCAGCTTATGTAAGCTATGCGTTGACGGTGGCGCTGGCGGTGGCCGTGTTCGTGGCTTGGTATGTATTGATTGGCTTCTCGATGAGCGACCTCGATGATTTTCGGATATACTGGTGTCTGTTGACGACGGTTTCAATCATTCTACTCGCGACACCGTATGTAATGCGGCTTTCGCGTGCGATATGGCTCAGCTTTTTTGTAAAATACGACAAGGACTGGCGTATCAACGACATTAAGGATTACGAAAGAATCAACCCCATCGGAATGGAAAAGTAAAGTCCATTAGATTGTGCATCAAGAATGATAGTTTAAGATTTTAGTGTATGGCATTGAAGCATTCCAATATTGACGGTACCGTTAAAGAATATGGCGCAATTACCATAAAAGTAGTCGCCGGTGTTGGCGGTATCACCAACATCGTTAAGTCAATTGCGATTTTATTTTTATTTCTCCATACAACTATTGCCAAAGCGCAGGGCACGATAAAATCCAAAGACGCGTACACAAAAGAAAACTTGCAAAAAGTATTGAATGCACACGATAAAGTTTTGGTAGATTTTAATGCGCCTTGGTGTGGCCCATGTTTGGTCATGGCTCCTAAAATTAAAAAACTGGAGAAAGAGTTTTTTGGAAAAATATACGTGGAGCGCATCAATGTGGACAATGCGGCGACATTGACGCAAGACATGGACATCCGCTCTATCCCATTGTTGATACTGTTTGAAAAAGGCAAGCCCATCAAGGCTTTGGAAGGTAATCAGTCGATAAAGAATATCCGAAAGTTTTTACAATAAAATATAGTATATGTAAATATGGGCGGTGTCCGCACCGACCATTGGAGTTAATGCTTTTTTACTTATAAATTTTTACTTTTTAATGCAATTATTCAGACACGGAACAAGAGGACAAGAAAAACCGGGCATCGTCTTAGCAGAGAAAAAATATGATTTAGCTGCTTTTGGAATGGATTTCGACCATATATTTTTAAGTGAAAATGGCCTGGAAAAACTAAAAAAATTCCTTGCGGAAAACAAAGATTCTTTACCCGAAATAAACGCAGGCACACGCATCGGCGTTCCACTCGCCAACCCGTCCAAAATCGTTTGTGTAGGTCTCAACTATACCGACCATGTAAAGGAAACCGGTCTCAAGCAGGAAAACGAGCCGATATTGTTCATGAAAGCCATCTCCGCGCTGAACGGCCCTTACGACGGTGTTACGATACCAAAAGATTCCCATAAGACGGACTGGGAAACGGAACTCGCGGTCGTCATCGGCAAAAAAGCATCCTATATCACAACGGAAGAAGCGGAAGAATATATTTGGGGTTATACGCTGCACAACGACATCAGCGAAAGAGCCTTCCAGACGGAAAGAGGTGGCACCTGGGATAAAGGGAAAGGTTGTGACACCTTCGCTCCCATCGGTCCATTCATCGTTCCTAAAGAAGATGTCGCCGACCCCAACAACCTAAAAGTATGGCTGAAACTCAACGGCGAACGCGTCCAAAACGGCAGCACCAAAGACTTTATCAACAAGATACCCAAACTTGTCGCTTACATCAGCCAGTTCATGTCGCTGCATCCGGGCGACATTATTTCCACTGGTTCTCCGGCAGGTGTGGGCATGGGCATGAATCCACAACGATTCCTGCGTCCCGGCGACGTGATTGAATACGGTATAGACGGATTGGGCGTTGCAAGGCAAGAACTGAAAGGGTACGAAGGTTGAATGCTCAATTCAACTAAGCGACATCCAGTCGGGGCAACTCCAACATAGTGTCAGTATTTGCCACAACGACACACAGATATGCCCGTCCAACCTGGCCGGGAAAGCGGGAATCATCGGTGTCGTACTGATGGCCAAAAACAATCTGATAAAACCAGAGCTTTAATCCTGCGTCATTTCCTGCGGGAAAGCAATGTGCCATGACAAAAACACAGGAAGTTCCTGATTTTTTTTGGGGAGATGGCATATATTTCCATTTTAAAGGCTATTTTTAATCAATCTAAAGAGAATATAATATAACGTCTAACAAAATGCGGTCAACAATCAGAAAAGGGTTCTTTCCAATATGCTTTTTGATGGCTTTTCATGCAAAAATGTATGCGCAGGATCCGCATTTCTCCCAGTTTTTTGCGTCTCCTTTGACGTTGAACCCCGCATTTGCGGGAAAGTTTGACGGCGATGTCCGCACGGGCGTCAGTTTCCGAAACCAATGGACAAGCATCAACAACGCCTATAAGACCGTTACGGCTGCGATGGACATGCCCATATTGACCAATACCATCAATCCACGGGACAGGTTGGGCATCGGTGTGATGGCATATTCGGACAGGACGGCCAACGGTGCGGCCAACTTCAACTACGGTTCGTTCACGGCAGCGTTCCATAAGGGTCTGGACGAGTTTGGCTACCACCAGCTCGGCCTTGGCCTGCAAGCTACGTATGCGAACATGGTCATCCATACAAACCAACTGCAATTTGAAGACCAGCTCACAACTTTGGGCTTTACCAATGTCACCAGCGAAAACTTCAGCAACAGCACGCTGAAAAACCATTATTTTGATATGAGTGCCGGCCTGCTGTATACAGGGAGCAATTCCGACAAGGACAACTACTATTTTGGCATCAGTGCCTACCACATCAACAGTCCCAGGCAAAATTTTACAGAAGGCGACTATTACATCAAGCCGCGCTATACGTTTCACGGTGGCACTTATTTTCCGGTCGGGGAGATTACGACACTGCACCTGAGTGCCTTGCACAGCATACAGTCGGGCGCACACGAAACAGTTGCCGGAGGAGCTTTACAGTTTTCGTTGAACGATGAATTTAACACTGTCAATCCGACGAACTTCTATGCCGGAGGCTTCATCCGTTTTGGGGATGCCCTCATTCCTTATATCGGGCTGGATTATTGGGGTTGCCGTTTGGGTGTATCCTACGACGTGACGACATCACAGGCCAAAACAATTTCCAATAGCCGTGGTGGACTGGAACTTTCGCTTATCTATATCTTCCGGAACAACAACAAGGGGTATCTACCTTGTCCAAAGTTTTAAACATATTGCGCCATTTCCTCCTGTAGTTTTTTCGCTTCGGCACTGGCCGCAACCGCAAAAGTTTCCGTAGAATCGGCGTAGATAATGCCCCGGCTGGAATTGACCAAAAGCCCGATTTCCTCGTTTTTGCCGTATTGGGTGACATCCGAAAGACTGCCGCCCTGCGCACCGACACCTGGCACGAGCAGGAAATGGTCGGGGACGATGGTGCGGATATGCGCCAGTTCGTCCGCCTGCGTGGCGCCTACGACAAACATCAGGTTGTCGGGCGTTCCCCAACTGGCGACTTTGGAAAGGACTTGTTCGTATAAGTGTTGCTGTCCGACGGGCAGCATTTCAAAATCCTGGGCACCTTTGTTGGAAGTAAGGCCGAGGACGATGGTCACTTTATTTTCATATTCCAGGAACGGACGGATGCTGTCCTCACCCATGTACGGTGCGACCGTCACGGAATCAAAAGGCAGCGATTCAAAAAAGGTTTTGGCATATTGTGCAGAAGTGTTGCCAATGTCGCCGCGCTTGGCGTCGGCAATCGTGAAATGCGTTTTCGGAATGTAATGCAAGGTTTCTTCCATTTCTTTCCAGCCTTGCAGACCGCGTGCTTCATAGAAAGCGGTGTTGATTTTGTATGACACACAAAAATCCTTGGTCGCGTCGATAATCGCCTTGTTGAAAAGCAATACGCCGTCTTTTTCTTTTTTCAGGTGGTCGGGAAGTTTGTTGGCGTCGGTGTCCAGTCCGACGCACAGATAACTTTTTCTTTCGCGAATCGCAGCAACTAATTGATTTTTGTCCATGACGGCAAAGATAAACCAGGAGATTTGAAGATTTGGGAATTTGAGGGTTTGAAGAAGAAACCTGAATACAAAGGACATAAGGTTATAGACACGAATGCCAACAATAAACACATCAGCCGTCATTCCTGCGTAGGCAGGAATCTAATCTTTAGCTCTGCTCTGTAAATCAGATTCCCGCCTACGCCTATCGTGTGGACACATCTCGGTGTATCATCCAACCCTGAAACGCGGCGTCAAAGAG
>JASGDY010000079.1:0-28096 GCA_047606825.1 Chitinophagaceae bacterium | reverse complement strand
TTCAACAGATACATCAGCGCGTTCCATACGCTGCGCAGGCTTGTCTGCCTTCTACGTCCTGTTTTGTCCAGATATTTCTTAATATTGCCCCACTGGGCATCGGTTACATCGGTTGGATACATATCTTCTTTAAGTTTCGTACCTCAAATAAAGTATGTTTCAACCTTTTACCAATGCCCTTAATCTTTTTTACTTTTTATTTTTAAACAGGCTCTTAAAGATTAAGTTTTTTCTTCTTCGCACAGTCTCCTATCGCCATAGTCGATACAGGGAGCTCCTTTGCGGAAATACATTTCTAAGCCTTGAGAAGTATGGTATTTCACTATAAATGTTTGGCATTTTTTCCTTATACCTTTTTACTTGTTTTATTTTAAAGAATTACCATAACCAACCGTAAATACTGAAAGAATAATAATTAAGATACCAGCAATGATGGTTGCCCAAGTTTTCTTGGAAACGCCTTTCCATTCTTTTAATATCAGTCCCCAGCTATTGGCAATTAAAATAATAAACGCCATGTGCAAAATCCACGAACTCGGCCCGTTGCCCATCTTGCTCTCTCCCATCCCGTAAAAGAAAAACTGCAAAAACCATGTAATGCCCGCCAATGCAGAGAAAATATAGTTTTTCAAAAGCGGTGTTGCTTTGTTGGTATAATCGCCGAAAGTCTTGTTGCGCGCATTGAGTATCATGCACCAGATAAAATTGGTCGTGAGTCCTCCCCAAAGGATGACGACATAAGTGACATTGTTTTGGAACAAAAATTCCCCTTGTCCGGGACGCGACAGCTTCCACACTTCGTTGGCAGTGTCCGCCATTGATTTTCCAGCTTCGATACCAAAGGAAAAACAGGCACTCAATAAACCCGAAATGATAGCAACCGTCAAACCTTTTACTAGATGAAAGTCTTCGCCTTCCTTGGTTTCGCCCGCCAGTTCATTGTCTTTTCGTTTGCCTGCAAAACCACATACGACAATTCCAACCAGACAGACGACCAAACCAAACAACACCCATTGTCCCCAACGCGAATGCACCAACAGGGAAATGGAGTCCTTGCCCGCCATCGGATAAAATTCATAGTAAATCGACGGAATCAACGCGCCGAATACGGAACACAATCCCAATATGATACTACTTCCCAATGCAACACCGAGGTAACGCACACCGAGACCGTAAGTCAGTCCGCCAATACCCCAGAGCAATCCCATCAAATATGTCGTCCACAGTATAGAGCCCTTTGTCGCGGTGATAATTCCCCCAAAATGGGGTATCGTCAACCACGCTGCCAACGGCGGCACTATCAACCACGAAAACAGACCGCCCACAATCCAATAACTCTCCCAAGACCAACCTTTTACTTTCTTAAATGGAATGTAAAAACTCCCGGAAGCAAACCCACCCAACCAATGAAATAGAATACCAAGCAATGCATTCATATAGCTCCTAATTATTTAAAAATCATTAGGGTAAATGTAGGCATGCACAATGGAATGACTATCCTGCACTTTCATGGGAGAATAAAGCTGGACGATGAACGCTTTTTGACGCACACCACTCGCGCAAGCATTCAGCATTTTCCCTGCTTTTTTTGAAAAAAATAATGTACGTTTGGCGTACTTTTCGGAAAGTTTTGCCAAGTTAACAGCAAAATCGCATTTTGCATTAAGCGTTAAGCTTTCGGCGTTAACATGAATCATAATGATTGACAAGCAGCTATATTATAAATATCTTTTCATAGACTATTATTCCGTGACACCGTTGTACATACAGTTGTCCAACGCCATCGTCAACGCGATTAAGGACGGTTATCTCGCACACAACGACAGCCTACCGTCGCTCAACGAGCTTAGCAATGAACTAGAACTCGCAAAAGACACGGTGGAAAAAGCCTACGGCATCCTGAAAAAGAAAAAAATCATCGGCTCCGTGGCCGGAAAAGGTTATTTCGTTTTGGACGACAATCTCGACCAAAACCTGAAAATCCTCTTACTCTTCAACAAACTCAGTGCGCACAAAAAAATCATCTACGATGCGTTTGTCGCCACGCTTGCAGAAAAAGGAGCCATCTCCTTTTATATATACAACAACGATTTCTACCTGTTCAAAAAAATATTGCAGAAAAAACTACAAGAAGGTGGCTATACGCACTACGTCATCATTCCACATTTCTTTGACCAGGAGGACAAGGCAATCGAACTCATCAACACTTCCATCCCGAAAGACAAACTGGTGTTGCTGGACAAAAACATCCCGGAAATAAAGCATCCTTTTGCCGCCGTCTACCAAGATTTTGAAAAAAACATCTACGATGCCCTGTCCCAGACCGAAAACCTCGTCGAAAAATACGAGAACCTCAAAATAGTCTTCCCGACCAAGAGCTACCATCCGCAGGCGATACTGAATGGATTTGAACATTTCTGCACGATGCACAACATTCCGTTTTCCGTCCTCTCCAAGGTCGAACAAAAAGACATTACCAAAGGTAGCCTCTTCATCACACTCATGGAAGACGACTTAGTGTCGCTCGTTGAAAAAACAATAGCCTTAGGCTACACCGTTGGCAAAGACATCGGTATCATATCCTACAACGAAGTGGCCATCAAAAAGCTGATACTTCAAGGAATAACGACCTTCTCCACCGATTTTGAAATGATGGGGAGGGAGACCGCGGAGCGTATCATAAACAATAAAGAAGGTTATGTGGCCATCCCTTTTTCCGTCACGGCAAGACCTTCTATATAAACGAAAAAGATGCTGCCATTAATCCCATGTCCAACAGCATCCACACCTTTTATTTTACCGGAACATACTTAATATTAGGTTTCGGTGGATTTGCCATGCCATCTCCGAAATAAAACCCCGTGTGCGGCGGTTGGTTGTAACCCACATTCTGCCAGGCGATGCTCAGACGGTATTGCGGGTCGTTCATCAACGTGTAAAATTTCAAATTCGTGGGAATCGTAGTGGAAAAAATCCGCAGTTCCTTGTTGTCAGCCGTCCGGTAAATCACTTCCTCGCGCCAGTCTCCCAAAATATCCGCCGATAGCACCGGATCGGACTTGGAACCGTTGTTGCTGACACATTGGAAGTCTTTTGTATTCAAGAGTTTGCGTGTTTTTTCATGGAGATAATCCCATTTTCCGATTAGTGTGCCGTTCAATATCTCGCTGAGGTTGTCACCGTCCCAATAGATGCCCATGTTGCAGGGCGGCGTTTTTTCCGCAATCTTGTTGCCCTTGCAGTCGTACAGTCCCGTGATGCCCGCACCTGCGACCCAACATTCATAGCCCGGATAACGCGGGTCGATATCCAATGCCAAACCTCTGCCCGGACCTTCGCCGTCCTCGCCCGGCTTGACCGATGCTATTTTCCAATAGACTTGTCCCGTACCTGCCAAGCGGAAACTGCAACCTGCATCGTCAAAACGTTCCTGTATGTCAAAGGCTTCCAGTCCGGGCAACGACGGGTCCAGATCCGTCACATGCAACGCATCGCCATGTCCAAATCCAGTCGAATAAATCCCTTTGCCATTGTCGTCCACACACATCGCTCCATACACGATTTCATCTTTTCCGTCGCCGTCCACATCAGCAATGGAAAGATTGTGATTGCCTTGTCCGGCAAATATGCCATTACCTTTATCGTTGGTGTCAAATGTCCAACGCTTTTGGAGCTTTCCGGCATTGAAGTCCCAAGCCGTGATGACCGTGCGTCCATAATAGCCACGCGACATAATCAAGCTCGGGTGTACGCCGTCCAGATACGCAATCGCAGCCAAGAAACGATCCATCCTGTTGCCGTAACCATCGCCCCAGATATCTTTCAGTTCCTTGGTCGTCGGTGTCAATGTATTGGCTCTTGGTGGGATAAAATCCACGGTATTGATAACTTCCCCGGTCAATCCGTTGAACACAGAAAGATATTCCGGTCCTGCCAAAATATAACCATCCGCATTGCGCCAGTCCTTGCTGCCGTCGCCGATGACATGACCTCTGGCATCCATGCTGCCGTCCGCCGTCTTCATAGCAATCTCAGCCTTTCCGTCACCGTCCATGTCATAGACCATAAACTGCGTATAATGCGCACCTTCACGGATATTTTTACCTAGATTGATTGTCCAAAGCAAAGTCCCGTCGAGTTTATACGCCTGTATCAACGGTGGGTCAGTAAATCCAGCCTGGCTATTGTCATGGCCGACGCCAGCGATATGCACAATGATTTCGTATTGGCCATCGCCATCCAGGTCGCCAACCGAACCGTCGTTGGCAGCGTAGCCGTCGGGGATTTTCAGCGGAATAGAGAGATATGGTTTATCTGTATTTTTTAAAATAAAATGGTCGGTTTCTGGCAGTTCCTTATTATCAATGACAGGCCTGACGATATATTCCGTCATCGCCGGAGTGTTCGATGCCTTGTCTATAAAACTCGTCACATCCGCAATCGGTTTTTTATTTAGTTTTTCTGTGTTGTCTCCGATTTTTTTATAAAGGTTAAAAGAAATATTTTCAGGGTCGAGCGCAAACAAACGCCAACTGACAAATATTTTTCCATGTCCATCGGGAATGGCTATCAATCCGCGGTCCAATCGTTCCATATAACGTTGGGCGGTTACTGTCATTGCAACAGAAGCTAATAATGACAGGAACAATATTTTCGGAATAATTCGCATTGTGACGTATGTTTTTTAAAATGAAGTTGTTTTATATTTATCGGTCGGCGTCTCCACCGACCGATAAGAAACTACAGACATTAAGCATTTTTACTTTTTATAAATCATTATCTGGTCTATAACGACACCTTCGTCCTTGGCGGTAACGGTTAATTGATGTTGACTGCCAGACGACACGTAAAATACCATACTGCGTATTGCCTGATTACGCAAAACATTTTCTTTCCACTCCTCGCTCCGACCTTTGGTTGCGTAAGCTATATCACAAGTTGCATCATCAAACTGAACACTGCAACGCAACTGTTTTCCTTTGACGGGATGCGACGGCAATAAGTGAAGTTCTACACAAATGGAATCCGACGCGACTTTTCCCAAAGTGTACGTCAAGGAATTTCCCTCGTCAATTGCTACAACCGCATTGTCATAACCCAAACATTTAAAAACGGTTGGCTTTGTTTTATAGTGTTTATAGTCCGTACAACGTAATACAAACAAGGGCTTTGGAAGTGAAGGCAAAGGTTCGTCAACCACCGCTTCATCTACTTTTTCAAATACAGGAAGCCGTCTAGGTTTATCGTCCATCATACGATTCCATTTGCCATGGCCCAGAGTGTTGTATATTTTAGTCAAAAATTGAATACTGTCATAAGCGGAACGACTTTTTGCCCAATCGGCTTTTCCGTGACGGGCAAGTTGTGCATTTAATAACTTTAGGTTCATCTGTAGGGCAGCTTGCACAGGATATTTAATCAATTCAAAATAAGCGTCATCATTTCTGTTCATTAATTCAACACTATCTGAAATAGCCACATAGTCATTTAATCTTTGTTTTATTATTGCTTCGTCCCAAGGCAAGTCTTTTACGATACTGTATCGTTTATCTTTTTCCTCGGTGCGCGTGTTGCCCATAAACTCTGGTTTTCGGATATAGGCAAGACGATAATATTCCTGCATGACAGGGAAAAGCCGTGTTCCAATATCGTTCCCAAAAGTACGGGCAAGCCATTTTTTCAAATGCGCTTCCGGCTGTACGTTCTGGATGTTCCAGGCCATGTCAAGAAACAATTCTGTCTGGTATTCGGCAGGTTTGATATCGCCCACATTTAATATCCAAATCTTTTTGGCACCTTCGTTATAAGCCGTTAACATTTGCTGGTAAACCAACCCAGGACTCGCAGTTCCCAACCAAAGATAATCGTGCGGCCGTCCCCAATAGGACACATGGTAATACACACCGTTGCCGCCAGAACGCTGTTTTTCCTCAGCATTGGGAAAATGTGTGATGTATCCATAATTGTCGTCACACCACATCAGCGTTACGTCGTCTGGCACTTGCAGTCCATCATTATAAACATCCAGAACTTCCTTGTACGGAACGAAAATCTGTGGAATTTTTGTTACGTCGGGATTAATATATTTCTTTAAAAGTTCACGTTCGTCATAGAGGACCTGTTGCAGTGTGGATTTATGTTCAGCCAAAGTTTTCACCCCTTGCATCATACCGTCATGCTTACCACGCAATCCAATCGTATAAATATTATCCGCGTTTTTAAGTTCTCTTAATCGTTCCGTCCAATAATCCAGCATGGCATTTTTATTGATTAAATAATTATAGTCGCCATGTCCTGCAATGTCCCACTCGACAGCACTGTTGCGCATCAAAGGTTCACAATGCGCAGTTCCGACTGTAATACCGTATTTATCCGCCATTTCTTTGTTGCCTTTAGTAAAATAAAAAGGGACAGTTACTTCGTGCATCGCAGGCCAAATTGTATTGGCTCGCAGACGCAACAGCAACTCAAAAATCTTGGCGTAAGTTTTGGGGCCTATTGCACCTTTTGTTTTTCCTACGATCGGAATACCAGGTTCAAAAGTCTTGCTACTCCAAGGATTCAAGCCCCAGTCTTCGTCATTGAGGAAAATGCCACGATACTGTACCGACGGACTTTGCAGCGTATTGAAATTGTCCGGCAATAAGAGATTTTTCTTCTTTTCAGGTTGGATATCTGCCCACCAAACCCAAGGCGAAACACCCATTATCCTTGACAATTCAAGTACGCCATAAGCGAGTCCGCGCGCATCACTGCCTATTACAAACAAATAATTCTTCCCATCGGCATTTAATTCCTGTATTTTAAAAGTTTCCCATCGACCGGCAATATTGGAAACATCAATATGATAGTGTTGCAATAATTCCTGAAAATGACTATCGTTACTGGGAGTGCCGACAATGATAGCTTTGCCATTTATTTTTTCACTAAGATGTATAGGTTGAGAACAAACCAATCGGGAATCGTTTATTAAAATATCAATCGCCGTATGCACAACCACATCATGCCCTCCATAACATAGTGTTGCCGCATTACCATTTTCTATCAATGGAAATCGGGCATGGGTTTTATTTCTTAATAGAACAGACAGCAACAACAACAATAAAGCTCTACGCATGGGGAAACATTTTAGTATGTAATAATTAAACTCCGAAAAAAATGAATAGTTTAACCAATGATTTATTTTAAAGGAATAATCCGAACTGAACCACCAATACCCGACGGTTGCACCTTCCAATCACTTGCATCAAAAGTTTCATAGTTGGCGTTGACAAAATTGATTTCATTATAGTTGCGCCAGATTTGCTTATTCCTGTCCATGTCCCTAATCCTGTTTGCCATTAAATTGCACACTTCTATCCGAATAGTATTTTGCCCATTATTCAACAACGAACCAATCTTAAGTTCAAAAGGCAAACTCCAAAGCAAGCCCGCGTCTTTACCGTTGACAAACACTTTTGCAGATTCGTACAGTTTGTCGAACTGCAACAGATAATCTTTTGCATCTTTCTTTTTTAACTGAAATGTCGTTGTGTAAATGCCCGTACCCGAAAAAGATTGCGTCGTGGAATCTTCCGTGAATGCTGTCCAAGGTTGGACACCTTTGATATTTTTTTCTTTTGGTAAAATTGGCCCACCTTCCTTAAAACGGATATTCCATAGATTGTTGGTCAAGTCAATAACATGCGCTGATGCGGACAAAAATTGGTAACGCGTCGCCGTTTCTTTTTTGTCCGAAAGCATTACAATCATTGACTGGCCGGATTTTAATTGCAACCTAAAGGAAGCTTTCCGGTTCGTAGTTGTGAAAGGTAACTGGCTCACAGTTCCATCCAATGGATTCATCAACAGCACAGACTTTGCATCGTTTTGCAAAGCAATTGTTTTGTCAAAGTCTTGTTCGGTAAAGTTGACGATAAAATAATAAAATGCGTCATCCGTCCTGCGTCGGATAAACCGCAATCCGTCAACCGCCATACTTTCAGGATAGACATTCAAATAATTCAACGCTTCCTGAAAACTGCCTAACACAATTTTTCCTTTGCCAACTGTTGCTGTTTTCATAGTAGTATTTTGCGAAAAAGAAAGTGCTGCTTCCGAAGCAATCAATTCCGCTTTTTGTTTGTCCATATTATTAAAACCTGAAACATCCTGCGGCAACTGTTGCAATATAATCGTCGCGCCTTCATTTGCCAGACGCAAAAGATTTTTCCAAGTGCCCAACGGCAGCCTGTCCACAGTCGGCACCAATAAAACTTTATGTTTTGCACCTTGAGTCCCAATACCCACCAAACCATTGGCTGCATTGGATTCAGACAACATTTTATCCGAAACAAAGTCCAACGAATAACCACTTTTCTGCAAGATCTGCACATTCTTATAAAAAGAAGTTGGATGCAGCCATTCGTCAATCCCATGCACAGACAAGGGTGTGTCCATACCTTTTGCATCATTCCAAATATCACATATCGGCCAATATATCGCCAGTTCATTGTCAGAAACGCCCGACTGTAAAACAGCTTGGCAACGTGCGATATAGTCGTTCAAACCTTTAAGGTGCGGCCACAAACTATTGGTTGGAACAAAATTGACAGACGCATAAAAAAGCCAGCCAGGCCAGGCCACTCCCTGAGGACTATACGTCGTCCCGTGATAAAATACATGGTTGATTCCCGACAGAAAAACTTGGTCAACTTCGGGTTTACACTGACTCCACGAGGTTTTGAAATGTTCCGTCAACCATGTGAACGTTTCACAACTCACCATTTTCTTTCCATAGGCATGCGCTGCGGATGACGCAAATTTTAGCATATTGGGGTCGGGGTCAACCTTTTGAACATCGGCACTGTCCCGCCGTAATCCACGAATCGGGAAATAGCTACTTCCAAAAGTCTCCGTCTCCGGTATGTCAAATGCCGCATACAAATCCAACAGGTTTCCGGGTGAACCGTGTGCTTGGTTGACAGAAAGCGTGTTACGCTTGTGTGCCCATTGCGTAAAGGTTGTGGAGAAATTTTGCAACATCAGTTCGGACAGGGTTTGCCGATAATCGGATTTCAAACGCGCCAAGGAATCGCTTTCCTTTTCGGAAACAAAAAGCGGGAGATATTTTCTTAAATCATAGCCTCTTCTTTTTTGAAACGCATCTAAGAAACTGCCAGTCCAGTCCGCATTATAGACTTCATAACTATCATTAAAAAACGCTTTCACACCGTGCGCCGTATTGCCGAATGCCGTATCAAAAATTTTAAAATAATTGCTCGTCGCCGTCGAAGAAAAATGGTCGATCGTATAACCTTGACCTCCAGGCGCAGCACGCTTGACCATCTGTCGGGTTTTGCCGTTAAAGACCGCATACAATGTTAAATCTTCTTTTGGCTCATAGTCCAAGATGCCATCTGCATTGAGTTTCCTACCCAAATCAATCGCATTTCCTTTTTTATCGAAAGCCATCAACGCATTTAATATTGCATAACCTTTTTGTTTGGAATCGTTGACGGTTATTTTTTCTGTAAAAGGTGTATTCCGCTTTAGGGTGTATTGCTGAACTATTAATTTAGATGCGGCATCCCGTACTGTTACATCCTTACCACCGATAGGCCAGCCTGTACCAACGGAAACATAGATGCCCATTCCTAATGCCTCGGTTTTTTTTACGGAATAATCCAGCATCTGCATCCACTTCGGACTGAGGTAATCAATATATTTATTTTCATAACCTTTGGCACCATATATGGGAACAATCTCTACTCCACCCAACCCGGCAGCACTATATTGCTTTAGTAAAATGTCGATATTATGTTCGTCCACGGCACTTCCCATCCACCACCAACGCGTCCAAGGCTTGGCGTCCTGTGTGATAGCCGGCCAATAGCGCTGTGCTTGTACATCCATCCCCGCGACAACCAGTAAACTAATTAATAAATATTTTTTCATGCTAAGTAAAAGTAAAGCGGAACCTGGATTTTTGATAATGTTATAAACGTGTCTACCATAAGGGAAAATATGCAACGAACCCAATACTCCTTTCTTTTTTTAAGGCTTCATAAAAAATGGCACTATTCATCACTGGAACAGCTTTGTCATCATTGGCGTGAAACAACAACGTTGGCGACGTTTCTTTCGTTACGCGTTCTTCATTGGAATAAACATGCGTCAAGGATTCCGCTATTTTTTTCCGATAAGATAGTCGCGGTTTCCCTTATGCGTAATATCTTCATGAAACGAAATGACAGGCAAAATCAACATCATAAATATGATCTTAAACCACCAACTGTTCACTGATATATCTCGGCCTCGATAATACTCAACCGACCTTTGGATTTGGCATCGTCACGCATCACACCGTCGTCCAGTTTTTTACCATTGACTTCCACAGAATAATCTGCCGAATCGACAACCTCATTTAACAATTCAATCTTAATATTTTTTCCTTTTACAGGATTAAAATGAATCGTATAGTACCCCAAAGTCTTGTCTGTAGTTCCTTTCCAGACAGGGTTTCCATCTACGGAAATGCACAAAGGATAAGAACGCGTCTTAAAATTATTTAATTTTAAGACGACCTCATCTATCGTATTTTCCTTGTCCAGTTCGTATGAAATCCATGCAGTATTTAGATGTCCGTCATTGTACCAATCTGTTGATTCGTCATCGTCAAAACTTTTATAGGCATCGGCCACATTGCTGCCAGCATTGACTTTGGCAATGTTCAATGCGATTCTTTTTTGCGTAAAGGACGGCGTTGTCGGTGTCGCACCTCTTTCCAAATTACTTCGCAGACTGTCGGAAGGAAACGCTGTTGCCAAACCATCTTCAACAACAAAAGGACTTGAACGCAAGCTAAGTGTTGCCATTTGCAATCCGTCGGCATGAGCTTTAACACTAATTGTCCCAGGTTGTGTCGTAGACCGCACAAGCACACGGTTAACGCCACATTCCACCGGCAAATCCTTGCTTAGGATATAGTTGTCTTTACCTTGCGCGATGCCACCACGCCATTCGCCCGCGCCCTCCATTTCAAAATGTATCAGGTCCATTGCCGTCGGACAACGTTGACCGTCTTTATCGACCACTTCCACTTCTATCAATGCGACGTCCGCTCCGTCGGCAGTAAGTTCATGATGGGTTATGGTTTTTAATTTTATAGCATAAGGTTTACCCACTGTTTTAATTTCATCGCTACACAGATATTTTCCATTTTCGTCAAACCCTTTGGCGGCAATCGTTCCAGCACTATATATAACATTCTTAAACACAAACAAAAAATCGTTCTGCTTTTCTCCCAAACCCAATGATTTGCCATTTACAAATAATTCAACTTTAGCCGCCGTGGATACCACATAGATATCTTTAGTAACATTATTGTCATAGTTCCAGTGTCCAATAATATGGATTCCGGGCTTTTCATTGTCCACCCAGCCATTCCACATCACTTGGTTAGCATAATAGTTTTGTTTCAAAATCCTTAGGGCATCTACCTCTCCGCTTGTCCTGTAATTTTCCTCACCACGATGGTGCGTATTGCTTTCCGAAAAAATAATGTTGACCCCTCCTGCATTGACACGCTTACCTGTGCCGGGTCGTGCCACATAATATTCATCCCAACGTACGACATCTTGAACGGCATGGCTTTCCTGGTTGCGGTTATACTCCTTTGCTGGTTGACCTTTGTACAATGGACCATCGCCGTCTTTGTGATACGGTGGCGTGTAGTCGTCCCAATACTTACGCAAACCCTCATCACGACTATATTCCATTTGCCACATGGGTTTTGTCGCACTTTTGTTAATATACAACATTTCGCCACCGTATTCAGCCACTTTGCTGTTGAGCATATTTCTGCTGCCAATCGCTCGGCCACCATTTGCATCGTATTGGTCCCGGATAGCTTTCATTTCCTTCATGTGCTCCTCGCTGATTTCATTATTACCACACTCATAAAAAACAACGCTCGGATTGTTACGGTTATAAATAGTCGCATCACGCATCACTTCCTTGCGCTGTTCCCAACGCCGTCCATCAACATCTTTCTCGGCATCACCCGCCGGCATTGCCTCCATCAGGCCTACACGGTCGCAACTTTCGACGTCTTGTTTCCAAGGCGTGACATGCATCCAACGCACCAGATTGGCATTGCCATCCACCATCAATTTGTTGCTATAATCACTCATCCATGCGGGAACGGACTGTCCCAATGCAGGCCATTCGTTGGTCGTGCGCTGTGCATAACCTTTTATTTGTATTGCTCTGTCGTTCAGGCTTAGATAGCCATTTTCAAATGATGTTTTGCGAAAGCCCGTAGTGGTCTTTACAACATCGACTACTTTATTACCAACTTTTAAAACCGTATAAACATTATACAAATAGCCATATCCCCAACTCCAAAAATTTAAATCAGACACTTCATTTTTTGCAGAAAACACAAGCGTTTGGAGGGGTTGAATCGATTTCGATTCACCGCCAAAACTACTGATGATTTTTTTAGAAACGGCATCCTCAATACTCACGGTATATTGCAGTACCACAGGCGTAGCAGTTTCGTTTTTGACTTGCGACTCCGTGTGTATAACCGCGGACTTATTTAAAATATTAAAATCGGTCGCATACACATAAACGCCCGTCGTTCCTAAGTTTGAAAATAATGGCAAAGTTTGGTACACTTTATCGGTAATATGCAGCCATACGTTTTTGTTGATGCCGCCGTAATTGGCGTAAAAGTTTTTGTCGTTCCATTCATAGGGACTATTCGTTTTTCTTTCGCGGTAATTCCAATTGTTGTCGATACGTGCAGCGAGCACATTGTCCTCATCAAATTTAACTAGGTCGGAGATGTCAAAACCGAAAGCCATCACACCATTTTCACTGAGACCTATTGACTTTCCATTCAGAAAAAATTCGCCACCTTGGCGTATGCCTTCAAATTCGATGAATATTTTTTTTCCTTTTTTTTCTTTTGGAATACGGAAATGTTTGCGATACCAGACGATACCGCTACGCAGCTTGTCGATAGAAACTCTGAATGCATCGTCTTCATTCCAAGCGTGGGGCAACGTGACTTTTTTCCATTGATAGTCGTCATAGTTTATCGACGTTGCGGCAGTGTCATCACCTACCCACAACTGCCACGAGGTATTGAAATTATATTTTTCTCTGTTGCCATTCAATTGCGCATGCAACATTCGCATCTGAAAAAAAAACAGGATAGCCAACAATAAAGCTGAGCGTCGGAATATTGTAACGAAAAAGTTCATATGCAATCGTTGAGATAAAAAATCGAGGTTAAAGGTACGGGGCATTATGACATAATCATCCTGCACTGTACTGCTTGAACAGGCTATCTTATGCGCCTCCCTTTCCACTGGTATTTCCCAAATTTCCCCAGAAAACCTGCTAATACGGTGTACACAATATGCGGGAACTCCATCAACGGAAAATACAACAGCAGTGGACGAATCTTATAAAAATCTGCGACCGGCAGCAAAAAAAACATTTCAAATACAATCTTTGTCGCCATGAAGGCAAGCCACGTCAATATAAATTTCGGATAGAAAAAACAAAGCAACAGTGCGACAAGCAACAACACATTGAACAGATAGACACCTGCCAAAATGGCCATGATTTTTTTGTCCTGATAACTGTCGGCCTTGCTTGCCCAACGGATGCGTTGGTTGAGAAAAGAATATACGTCTGGCATCGGCAGCGTTGACACGATGGCATCCTGGCTAAACAGATAACCGATTTTACCGGGAAACGCCTTCGATATCTTGTGCATCAGGAACATATCATCCCCACTCGCCAACAGGTCCACGCCTTTGAAACCCTCGACTGCGTAAAACGCCGTTTTTTTATAACAGAGATTGGCGCCGTTGCACATGCTATGAAAACCCGCAGACACAGACGCCGCCGTAATTCCCTGCAAACTCAGAAAATCCAACCCCTGAAAAATGCTGATGAGACTCCCATCGTTACTGAATTTGACAGGCGCGGCGACAAACACATTTTCTGTCTGCACGATATACTGGGCAAAGGTAGTCAGCCATTTTTTGCCGACCGTACAGTCCGCGTCCGTCGTGACAATCCAGTCGCCGGAAGCCTTACCAATCGCCAGTTCTATGGCTTTTTTCTTGTAGGAATTGAGCTGCGCAGCATTGGGGATAAGTTCACTCATGTGCAGCAGACGCACGTTCAGGTATTTTTTCCCAAAATCCCTGACGATATCAGGCGTTTCGTCCGTGGAGAAATCGTCAATGACGATGATTTCATATTGCGCCCAAGGATAGTCGTTGGCCAATATGGATTGCAGGCAGGGGGCGATGTTTTGTGCTTCGTCCCTTGCAGGAACGACAATGGAAAAACGGATATCCCCAGTCGAAACAGCATCCGGCACCTGAAATTCCTTCAGTTGCACAAACCATCTTCTGTATTGCAAAAGCAAGACGACATAACCGAGCAAGACGACCAGAACCAGTCCAGTGAAAAATAAAACCATGCGCGAAAAAACGTTTTGGGGAGAAACAAACGTACATGAAATTTTTCATTCATATATTACCCATAGGATGAATGAAAAATTTCATGGCAGTTGCTCTTGTCCAATCAAAAACATTCATTTTCAAGAGAAATGTAAAGGATTAAAAACCAGCCCGAAACTTTTTTGTACGTTTACACATTTGAATCAAAAGTATGCAAACAGATTTTTTAGTCATAGGAAGCGGCATTGCAGGTTTGACCTACGCCATCAAGACAGCGGAAAAATTTCCCGAAAAGAAAGTAACCATCATCACTAAGACGCAGACCGACGAGACCAATACCAAGTACGCGCAAGGCGGCATCGCAGGCGTCTGGGACAAAGTCCGCGACAGCTACGAAAAACATATAGAAGATACCCTCATTGCCGGAGATGGCCTTTGCAATCCCGAAGCCGTCGAAATCGTCGTCAAGGAAGGCCCCAAACGCATCCGCGAAATCATCAAATACGGCGCGGATTTTGACAAAACCGACGACGGCGACTATGCATTGGGCAGAGAGGGCGGACACAGCGAGTTTCGCATCCTCCATTACAAGGACATCACAGGCTGGGAAGTCGAAAGAACGCTGATTGCCAAAATGGAACAGTTGCCCAATATCGAACTGTTGAAAGACTGTTTCGTAATCGACATCATCACGCAGCACCATCTCGGCTACCTCGTGACCAAGTCCACGCCGGACATCCGTTGCTACGGCGTGTATGTCCTCAACCTGAAATCAAAAAAAATCGAAAAAATCATCGCACCGATTACCCTGTTGGCGAGCGGCGGCGCGGGACAGGCCTATCTCACGACGACCAACCCGACGATTGCGACGGGCGACGGTGTGGCAATGGTCTACCGCGCTAAAGGCCGCATCGAAAACATGGAATTTATCCAGTTCCACCCGACGGCATTGTTCCAGCCCGGCGTTTCACCGTCATTTCTGATTACGGAAGCGGTGCGCGGCGACGGTGGCATCCTGCGCAACGCGGCGGGCGAAGCATTTATGGAACACTACGACGCACGCAAAGACCTCGCACCTCGTGACATCGTCGCACGCGCCATCGACAACGAAATGAAGAAAAGCGGCGCGGACTATGTATGGCTCGACTGCCGACACATGGACCAGGAAAAATTCAAACACCATTTCCCCAATATCTACGAATATTGTCTCCGTATCGGCATCGACGTATCCAAAGACATGATTCCCGTCGCGCCTGCCGCACATTACAGTTGCGGCGGCATCAAGACGGATGTCTGGGCGCGTACCTCCATCCAACATCTATATGCGTGCGGCGAATGCAGCAGCACCGGCCTGCACGGTGCCAACCGATTGGCATCCAACAGTTTGTTGGAAGCGATGGTATTTGGACACCGCGCCTTTATCGATACGGAAAAGAAAATGAAAGCCGGACTGGAAACCATCATCGATGAATCCCTGTTTCCCGACTGGAACGCCCGAGGAACAGCCGCTCCAAAGGAAATGGTCATGATTACCCAAAGCCAAAAAGAACTGCAACAAATCATGAGCAGCTATGTTGGCATCGTGCGTACCGACGAGCGTCTGTTGCGGGCATCCAAGAGGCTCGACCTTTTGTTTGAAGAAACGGAATCGATGTACAAATCGACAAAAGTCTCCCCACAACTCTGCCAACTCCGCAACCTGATTACAGTCAGCTACCTTATCGTGAAATGTGCGCAATTCAGAAAAGAAAGCCGCGGCCTGCATTACAATACAGACTATCCGGACCATAGTGCGATTGCCCAAAACATCGTTTTGTAAGGATGTTCACAAGAAAAGCCAGATTTAAAACATAACATACACAAAAAATAAATAAAAAACGAACAATATTCTAAATTAAATAATTTTACAGAATAATATTCACTACATTTGCCAGATGGCAAATCAATTCGTTTTAGACAATACAGACTTGCAGATATTGCGCACGCTTCAAGGCAATGCCCGCATCTCCAATGCCGACCTCGCCCGTGAGTTGGGCATGGCACCTTCCGGCATATTGGAACGCGTAAAAAAACTAGAACAAAAGACTGTCATCACCGGCTACGAAGTCAACATCAACCCCGCCGCAGTCGGACTGAACCTACTGGCCTTTATCCAAATCAAAACCAAGGATGCCATAGGTTCAGACGAAACTGGAAAAGCTTTGGCCAAAATCCCCGAGATATTGGAAGTGCACAATATCACTGGCGTGTATTGCTTTTTGGTCAAGATACGCGTGGAAAATTCAGAGAAACTCATGGAGGTCATGCGCAAATCCCTGAGCCCTATCACAAGTATCGTCGAGACGCAGACAATCATCGTCCTAGAGACCATCAAAGACAGCCAACAACTATCGTTTTCATAATCCGTCCATCCGTTAACAGATGTCCCACAAAAACACACCCACATTATATGTCCTACTGGCCTTTACCATCGTTTACATCGTATGGGGGTCTACTTATTTCTTCATACAGAACGCGCTGACAGGGTTCACGCCGATGGAGATTGGTGCGTTTCGTTTCGTCACCGCAGGAACTATATTATTGGTATGGTGCAAATCCAGAAACCTCAAAATCTTCAATTGGAACCAAATCAAGGTAGCTGTCTTCACAGGACTGTTGTTGCTGTTTATCGACAACGGACTATTTATCTGGGCAGAACAGTACGTCCCTAGTAGTTTGGCAGCAATCATGGGTTCGGGCGTTTCGTTATGGTTTGTCCTATTGGACAAACGCAACTGGAAAGAAAACCTCGGAAACGGCTATGTCATCATGGGATTGATGCTGGGACTTGTGGGTATGCTGCTTTTGTTTGGAGAACAGCTTTCCAGTTTCCTTTCCGGCAGTATCGGCAGGCGGCAAGTCATTGCTTTGGTCGTATTGACAATCGCACCATCTACGTGGGCAATAGGTTCTCTTTATTCAAAATACCGTACATCCGAAAAGGGCAATATATGGGTGTCGGTTGGTTGGCAGATGCTGACGGCAGGTATCGCTTTCAGTATTGGCGGCTTCTTCAACGGTGATTTTAGGAGCATCAACTGGCAGGCAATCCCCAAAGCATCCATTGCGTCGGTCGTCTATTTAATCTTTTTTGGGTCATTGGCAGGATATAGCGCCTATATATGGCTGCTCAAAGTCCGCTCCGCTATGCAGGTCAGCACGCACGCCTATGTCAATCCGGTCATCGCTGTATTATTGGGATGCCTGTTTGGCCACGAATCCGTTTCTTTCTTACAAATAATAGGGCTGGCTGTCATATTGTTCGGCGTATTGTTCATCAATATGTCTGCCTATTGGACAGGAAGGAAAACCGCCAGCAGGCAACGACTTTCTACTTAAAGGCAACGACTTTCAGAGCCTGTCTTCTATGCACCCATGCCAATGTCCAGCAATTTTTCAAAATTTTTGGATAAAAATTCAACGATTGACTACCCCGTACGATGTATATATCCAAAAAAGCATATTTTTAGCACAGCAAATGAATAGGACGTAAAACATCGCACGATTGCATTGAACGGAAATGGCTTTTATATGGAAGAAAATACGTTGCTCACCCTTTTGAAAAAGGGCGATGTGCTGGCATTTGAATACATATACAAGCAATACTGGTACCACTTATACTGCATAGCATTGAAGTACCTGCACTCCAAAGAAGATGCGGAGGAAGTCCTACAACAGCTTTTCGAAAAGCTATGGAAAAAACGCACATCACTTATAATCAAGGACTTAGGCCCTTACTTAGCAGCCTCCTTGCACAACATGGTTATTGACTTCCACCGAAAGAAAAAAAGACACTCGGTCTTTGTACAGAACTATCTGCATGTTGAGCAATATGGAGAGGGCCCGGAAATGCCAATGTCCATGAAGCAGTTGGACCAGGAGGTGGAATTGGCAATCGACAAACTACCTCAAAAAACAAAAGATATCTTTTGCCTTAGCCGCTATAACAACAAATCCAACAAGGAAATCGCATCCTTGTTAAAGATCAGCGAGAAAACCGTCGAATATCATATCACCAAGTCCCTACAATTCCTAAAATGGCAGTTGAAAGAATTTTTTTTGGCTATTTTTCTTCTTTTCTTATTATGAGTTTAGGGTTTCTTTGATTTCCAGCGTCAACTATAGAAAGAAGAAATATTGCCATATATGTCCTACACCGATTTTGACATACTATTAAAAAAATATCTTTCCGGCAACTGTACTTCGGAAGAAGAGCAGATTGTTTTTCAATGGTATCGCCGTCTGATCGACGAAAGTCGGCTACAACTGTCAGATGCCCAGAAAACACAAATAGAAGCAAAAATCTGGAATCGGATCTCCGACAACAATAGCCTTGTTCAGCAAGCGCGCCTCTACCGAAAGAAAAAATACATACACAGATGGAGTATCGCCGCTTGTGTAGCAGTATTAGCTACTATGTCCGCCGTGTTGTTTGTCAAATATGAACATTCCCCCGGCACCAGTTTCCGTGACTGGTTATTGACCAGTTACGTCTCGATACAAAACAACGACGGCAAACCTTACCTTATACGGCTGGACGACAGTTCTACCGTCACCCTCGAAGCCAACAGCACACTAACGTATCCCTCAGACTTCGAAAAAAGACAATATCGGGAGGTTTATCTGAAAGGGGACGCCCTGTTTGACATACGTCACGACCCCACCCGGCGATTCATCGTACGTACAGACAAGGGACTTGTAACGGAAGACTTGGGAACCATTTTCCGGATACAGCAAAACAAGACGGACTCCATCTGCCAGGTGGAAGTAATGTCCGGAAAAGTAAGCGTATACTCTGAAAAGCAAAAGAGAAAACAGCACAGCGATTCAAAAACCGCTCCCAACACGATTGTACTCATGCCTAACGAAGTCGTTGCCTACAACAGCAACAACCGGAAGCTCACAACCTCTCTTGCAAAAGACCCCAAACCCATAAGGGAAATAGACAAAAAACGTAACCATTCAGAATTTGTCTTTGACGAGGCTCCGCTTTCCAAGGTATTGGCACAGCTCACCGATGTCTACGGCATTACCATAGTACCCGATTCCAGCTCCATGCATCCTGAAACTTGCCGGTTTACGGGCGACATCTCAGACCAGAACCTATTCTCTCAACTGGACATCATCTGCGAGGTGCTCAATGCCTATTATGAAATAAACGGGACAACAATCTCGATCAAAGGGAAAAGGCCAAGAAACAAATAAGAACGATATATTTTTTTAACGATTAAATAAATGTACAAGCCTTATGAAACAAAGCAAATATTTCTCCTTGGACAGCACATAAAAATATCTTTTGACAAAGAACTTGTTTAGACTTTTGAAAATGTATAGATAGGAGATTCCTCTGTTAGTCGGAAGACGGTGCATTTTTAAAGAACATTATAGCAAAAAGCGCCATTTAGCTTTGCTGAGCTTGCGGTTCGACGATAGGAGAAATCCAACAATTGCCTTATCAGATAAAAGTCTAGTCAACTTCAAAATAAAAAAGATGCCGACAATGCTGTCACATTGCCGGCAAAAAACATTCCTCTTGCAAAGGAATCATGGTTTACGCCCCTTTATTGATAAAAAGCATAAAAACCCTAGTAAAGTTATGAAAAAAAAGCAAAGCATTGCTTTAATCTTGTTTGCAATGAAAAGAGCAGGTATCCCCGTCTGTGCCATTTTCCTGAGTATGTGTTCCGTATTCGCAAAAGACGGAAAAGCCCAGGACCTTATCCTGAAAAAACATGTCAGGCAGGACTTCATGAACGTTGAACTGAAATCGGCAATCCACGACATACAAGCCGAGACAGGCATCTCTTTCATCTACAGTTCCACTGCCATAGGGGCTGACCGCAAAATCAATTTCTACGGCTCCAACAAGACACTGCAACATTTTGTCCGGCAGGTATTGGAAGCGATGAACATCAATTTCAAAATCACAAACAAGAAAATAATCCTTTTCCCCATGCCTGACAAAGCCCCCGGCGAAGAATACGGCAAAGCGGAACAGCAAGACGGCAAACTAAAAGGAACCGTCAAAAACACGAAAGGAGAGGCCATGGCTGACGTGACCGTCCAGATTCTGGACACGAAAAACGTCACAGTGTCCGACAAGGACGGAAATTTTGCATTTGACAATCTGCCAGCGGGAGAACATACTATCAGCTTCTCTCACCTGGGCTTTCTTACCTTGACGCAAAAAATAACGGTATCTTCTGGCAATCCAGGCATTTTGGACATAGTCCTGACCGAAGATATACTGAAACTGGAGGATGTCATTATCACCAGTTCGGGCAACGCAAGGAAGAAAATAGAGTCAAGCGTTGCGGTTACGACAGTCAGTCGCAAAGACCTTACGATAAGGGCGCCGTTGAATGCGACGGACATGCTGAAAGCCGTGCCGGGACTACAGGTCGAGAGCACGGGAGGCGACGGTCCGGGCAATGTATGGGTACGCGGGTTTCCGCAACAGGGCGGCTATATATTCCTGGGCGTGATGGAGGACGGACTACCGTTGCTGCCTACCGGCTTCAATTCTTCGCCTTCCGTCGACCAGTACTACAAAACCGACCTGACGACAAAAGACGTGGAGGCGATCAGAGGAGGCAATGCGTCCATCATCATGGCCAACACGCCAGGTGCGGTCATCAACAACCTAAGCTATACGGGCGGAGACAAGCAGTACGGACAGATCAAGTACACGGACGGCCTTTCGCAAAACCTGTACCGCCTGGATGCCAATACGGGCGGTTCCATCAGCAAGAACGTCAACTACAACGTCGGAGGTTTTTTCCGTACTGACAAGGGTATAGTACCTCCCGGCTTTACCGCCAACTTGGGCGGACAGTTTAAGGGCAACTTGACCTTCAACTTCAAGAACAACAAGGGATTTGTACGCGTGTATGGCAAGTACCTGAACGACAAGGTACAATGGATGCTCACAAGCTACTATCCTTATGACGGTAGTGGCAAGCCTAAAAAATACGGTTCTTATGACATGGTTAAACAGTCCATCGTCCCTGTTGACACCAAGTGGGATTACACGGATGACGCCTCCAACACCAGTTACCATTACGACTTGTCGGACGGCATACACACCAAGCTTGGGTCTGGACAGGTACAGTTCCACTACACGACGGACAACGGATGGTCAATCAACAACAATTTTCGTTACCAATATACCAAGGTACGCACCACGGCGGCCGTACCCACCGCTATCTCTACTTACGATGGCAGCACCCAATACTATTATACAGACGGAACAGAAGCGCAGCTCTCCTCCGGTGACCAGATAGTGGCCGACTATACTATAGCCACGAGAGCGCATGACGTTCAGATTATTGACTACCTTGACTTAAAAAAATCCGTCGGTGACCATAACTTATCGTTGGGGACAGGCATCTACCAGTACAATACAACCCCGGACGCTCCAAGTTTAGGCTTTTATTCCATCCAGGAATTCAAAGAACACCCGAGGCGTCTGCTTTCTCAGGCTCCCTCTTCCGATTATGATGGCATGACCTTGCTATCCTCCTCCAAGTCGGGAGGCAACACGCGCACCCTGTCAGCCTATGCGACGGATGAGATTACCTTGAGTGACCGCATGAGGGTGGACGTGGGTTTTCGGTATGACAACCAAAACGTGTCAGGCGATCGCCCCCTTTCCTCCAATGACTATACGCAGGGGACTACTCACTACTCGGAAACCGTCAACAACTGGGCGGCATCTTTGGGGTTGAACTATAAGATCAGCAACACCAGTGCCATGTTTGCGCGTGCTACAAGAGCCTACAACGCCCCCAACATTGGTGACTACGGAGCTTATGCCTACGATGCGTCGTCTATCAAGAAAAGGCCGGTCTATCTCGGAGAAATCGGTTATAAATATGCCAGTAACAATTGGTCCATATTTGCATCGGCCAGTTATTCCGCCATCAAAAACGTATCACTCAGCATTAGCGTACCTTCCCTAACATACGGCACCCAGACCTTGCTGGCCTTTGGCTCCACGAGGACTTGGAGCGGGGAGTTTGAGGTTGCCTATAATCCCGTCAAACCGCTCACCTTGCGGTTGACCGGAACATTGCAGGATTCCAAATACACCGACTATGTCGCCAATACGGCATTAAGTGGTTCGACGGTTGTTGGCATACTCGGAGACACTACTTACAGTTTTACCAACAAGAAAGTAGAACGTGTGCCACCGTTCAATATGGAATTTTCCACGTCCTATGATTTCAAAGGGTTCAACATATACCTTGCCGCAAGGTATGTGGGTCCCCGGTACACCTCACCTTCCGACAGCTACAAATTGCCTGCCTACCTGATTATGAACGGAGGCCTGGGGTATAATTTCAATAAGCATTTCGGCCTGCGTTTCTGGGCAGACAATCTGAACAATGTTCGTGCCTTGACAGAAGGAGACGTGCGTGGTGACCAGTTCCGGGACTTTTCGACTGTGTCCAGTGGGACTTTGATGGCAGGACGTGCGTTGTTGCCACGCAGCTTCTGGGGTTCCCTCACTTATACTTTTTAAATTAAAAAAGACAGCCCTGAAACTATGGGCTGTCATTTCTTACCAAACAAACAAACTATGACAGATAGAAGAAAATTTTTACAGTCGGCGGGTACGCTGGTTGGAGGAAGCCTCCTGTTTCCAGACATGTTATCAGCCCATTTCCGCCAAAAAACACATCCGGTCGGTGTACAGCTTTTTACATTCTTCGAAACCATTGACAAGGATGTCAAAGGCACATTGGAAAAGATAGCCGCCACCGGATACCGGGAGATAGAGTCCGCATTCAGCAAACTTGGCGGGTACTATGGCATGAAACCCAAGGAATTTGCCACGTATGTTGCCAGCCTTGGCATGTCATGGCAATCACACCATGTGCTGGGCGCACCATTTGAGTTGCCCAAAGGCAGTAAAATGCCGATGGGTTCCGATGGCAAACCCATAGAATTGCCGCCCATCAAGAACTTGCGGGACAACATGCAGGAAATTATCGACGACATGTCTGAGGCGGGCGTCCCCTACCTCGTCTGCGCAAGCACCCCTATTGATACGCTGGATGCCGTGAAGCGGTCAATCGAGGTGCTGAACAAGTCGGCAGAGGCCTGCCACAAGGCTGGCATACAGCTCTGCTACCACAACCATTACAAGGAATTTGAACCCATAGACGGAACAGCTCCTTACGACCTCCTGCTTAATGAAACAAATTCACAGCACCTGAAATTTGAGCTGGACCTGGCCTGGGCAGTCAAGGCTGGCCAGAATCCTGTTGACCTGTTCAAGGCACATCCCGGAAGGTTCCCCCTGTGGCATGTCAAAGACCTGAACAAAGACAAAGAAACGGTAGAGCCCGTCGGCAGAGGCATCGTAGACTACAAAACCATTTTTGCACACGCAAAAACCGGCGGGATGAAACATTTCTTTGTAGAGCACGACATGCCCAGCAATCCGATGGAGAGCATCAGGACGAGTTATACGTACATTACAAAAACACTTGGTATTTAAAAAAAGACGTCAGCACAACCCTTTCACAAAACAGAAAATTGCAGAAAAAAATGAAAAAATTATCTTTATTGGTCGGCGGACTTTTCCTATCGCCATTACTTTTCTCACAGGTCAGCTACCATGCGAAAGCAAAAGCACTCGTAGCACGCATGACCACGGAAGAAAAAGTGGCCCTGTTGGTCGGCAACGGAATGAAAATACCGGGACAGTCGCAAAATAGTCCCACCATAGGTACGACCAAGGACAAAGTACCCGGAGCCGCAGGCACGACAAAAGCCATTCCCCGTCTCGGTATCCCTTCCCTGGTACTGGCAGACGGGCCTGCTGGGGTACGCATAGACTCAACACGCGACAACGACAACAAAACCTATTACGCAACCGCGTGGCCGGTGGGGACACTGCTCGCATCGAGTTGGGATACCGCCCTGGTACAGCGTGTCGGCAAGGCGTTCGGCCACGAAGTCAAGGAGTACGGCGTGGACATCATACTTGCGCCGGCACTGAATATACAGCGCAATCCGTTGGGCGGACGCAACTTTGAATATTATTCCGAAGATCCGGTGGTCGCAGGCAATATCGCGGCGGCCATTGTCAATGGTATCCAGTCCAACGGAGTAGGTACGTCCATCAAACATTTTGCTGCCAACAACCAGGAAACAAACAGAAACACCGTGGACGAATTTATCAGCGAACGGGCATTAAGGGAGATCTATCTCAAAGGCTTTGAAATCGCCGTCAAAAAGTCACAACCATGGACGGTAATGAGCTCTTACAACCTGATCAACGGCACCTACGCTTCCCAAAGCCATGGCCTGCTCACTGACATCCTCCGGAAAGAATGGGGTTTCAAAGGATTTGTCATGACCGACTGGTTTGGGGGCGTGGACGCCGTAGCCCAGATGAAGGCGGGGAACGACCTGTTGGAACCGGGCACCCAGGCACAGACCGACGCCATCCTTGCCGCCCTCAAAAAAGGGGACCTTGACATAAGGGTGGTCAACGAAAACGCGGAACGTATATTGACGATACTTTTACAGTCGCCTTCCTACAAAAAATATGCTTTTTCCAACAAACCTGACCTGGCAAAAGATGCCGCCATCTCCCGCGAAGCGGCAACACAGGGAATGGTATTGTTGAAAAACCAGGAAAATGCGCTTCCCTTTGAGGGTGTCAGGAACATTGCCTTGTTTGGATATACCGCTTATCGTCCGATTGCGGGTGGGACAGGCAGTGGCGACGTGAACAAGGCCTACACCATTTCTTTGCAACAAGGCATCGACAATGCTGGTTACAGAGCCGATGATGCATTACGGAACTTTTACAACCAATATATTGCCGATCAGCTATCAAAAAGACCGAAAAAAAGTTTCTTCGAAGAATTTCTAAACCCGACGCCACCCATCCCGGAAGCTGCGGTTGACGGTTCCACTATTGGAAAAATCGTCAGCAGCAACGATATCGCCGTCATCACCATCGGACGGAACGCGGGAGAAGGCAGAGACCGCAGCAAGGAAGAAGGGGATTTTAGATTAACCCAAGATGAAAGCAATCTTATAAAAAATGTTTCGACGGCGTTCCATGCGCAAAACAAAAAGGTCGTGGTCGTTTTGAATATCGGCGGCATTGTCGAGACGGCAAGCTGGACTTCCTATGCAGACGCCGTTTTGCTCGCCTGGCAACCCGGTCTGGAAGCCGGCAATGCCATTGCCGACATACTGAGCGGCAAGGTCAACCCTTCGGGCAAACTTGCAGTGACCTTCCCGGTCAACTATGAAGACGATCCCACGGCTAAGGAGTTTCCGGGCAAGGAATTTACCGAAAAAGCCACCACCGGCCTCTTCGGAAAGGTAGTTCCCGCAGAAACTACCTACAGTGAAGGCATCTATGTCGGCTACCGGTATTACAACACTTTCAACGTGAAACCTGCATACGAATTTGGTTACGGACTAAGTTACACGTCATTCAAATACAGTGACCTGAAACTTAGCAATAACGTATTGGGAAAACAAATCACGGTCTCGGTCAAAGTGACCAATACAGGACAGGTAGCCGGAAAGGAAGTGGTACAGTTGTACGTAAGCGCACCCTCCGGAAAGTTGGACAAACCCGAATCGGAACTGAAAGCATTTGGCAAGACACAGACATTGCAGCCCGGTGCATCACAGGTACTGACATTTACGATCCGTCCTGCTGATATTGCCTCATTTGATTCAGAAAGTTCGGCATGGATTGCAGAAGCGGGAAAATATACGGTCAAAATAGGTGCATCTTCCACCGACAGTAGACAGCAGGCTTCTTTCAAACTAGCTTCTACATTAATCGTCGAAAAGAGCCACAAAGCCGTGAACCCGTCCCATACCATTGACGAACTCAAACCATAACGATACACCTTAGATCCGATACCGTTTGGCGAAGTAATCGTCCATCATCAGGTGGCGAACCTTCACTAAACGGTATCAGACTATCACATATTGTATGCCCTTTACGGCCACTTGACCGTTCTTCCTTTCCATGGTTTGGGAGAATACATATATTCGATGGTCCATAATAATTGAAAATCAGCAAGCGATTATTTTTTAGGTTCTCAAAAATCCACGCAAACCCAGTACTAACGAAACAACTTTCAAAGAACTAAATGGATTCTAAACGCAACGCTAGTAATTCGCCTTTCAGTTCCCAGAAGCACTTTTGTACTGCAAAAGCAACTCGACATACGCACACAACATAACCAGGACTATCCTTAACCTAAAAAACGTTTTGGACGAAACAAAAACAGAAAGATTAAAAAACGATTCCGAATTTTTTAGGAATATATTCCAGACTTTCGCTGGGAAGTGGACACACCATAGCAGCAAGGTCAACCATTACATACAATTAAGCTAAAATTTGCAATACACGCTGGCTATCCGCTTGCATTGTTTGGCTTTTATTTACATTTGCCTATTATTTTTTAAAATGTATCATTTACTATACGGTTTGTTTTATCTGGTTTCATTGCTACCCTTCGCTGTACTCTACCTTATCAGTGACATTGTGGCTTTTATACTAAGATATGTCATACATTACAGAAAATCGGTCATCAGAAAAAACCTGCAGATTGCTTTTCCCGAAAAATCGGAGGCAGAAAGAGAATCCATCCGTAAAAGATTTTACCGAAACCTAACGGACAACTTCATCGAATCCATCAAGCTGCTTTCCATCTCCCAGAAGTCGTTGGAACAAAGGTTCCATGCCGAGAATCCGGAAGTCATGTACAAGTTTTACCAGCAAAACAAAAATATTACGGTTGTACTGGGACATTTCTTCAACTGGGAGTACACCAACCAATTATACTCACTCAAAGTCAAACAAGACTTGGTCGTAGTCTATATGCCGATCAAGAACCAAATATTCAACCGAATGTTCGTCAAGCTCAGAAGCCGGTATCAGACCCATCTGGTTTCGGCACACCGTTATGCTTCGGAAATAAAACCTTTCGGAAAAGAACGGCCTTATTGTGTCATATTGGTCGCCGACCAGAATCCGGGCAACACACACAGGTCTTTTTGGACACCGTTTTTCGGTCACATGACTCCTTTCGTAAAAGGACCGGAGAAAGGCGCGGCACTCGGAAAACACGCCGTCCTGTTCTGTTCCATCAAAAAAACAAAAAGAGGACACTACACTTCCCGCGTGGAAGTGCTGACGGAAAATGCCCGCGAAACACCCAATGGCTTTATCACCACCCAAATGGTCGCCCACATCGAGCAAGATCTCCGTGAACAACCCGACAACTACCTCTGGTCCCACAACCGCTTCCGTCACGAATATGCCGAAGAGGTCTTTGGCAAGCAGGTGGTTTAGGGAAGCAGGGCCAACGCATCTAAATTATCTCCACTAATAATCTGTCCCACTTTTTTTCTTGACAAAAAAAGTGACAAAAAAGTCAAGTCCGCAAAAGGCGAACGCTGCGCGCCAGTCGTGTTGACGCTTCGGAACATTTCCGGCGGCTGTTGCAGCTTTGTAGCTGTTTTCAAACCGCGCCGGAAACACCTCCCGCGCCAACGCTCCTTTTCGCTGTTTGCGGACGGGGACATTGGTG
>JASGDY010000078.1:0-6491 GCA_047606825.1 Chitinophagaceae bacterium | reverse complement strand
TGGGAAGGTCTATAGCGTTCCCAGTTGAATAATATAAACGCATGTTTGGACTCTGGAAGCACGACGTCCGACAGCGGAAGTGAGGCAGGGGGAGCGGTGTTTTCTGCGGAGCAGTTGGACGCCTAATATAGTTTCAACAGCCAGCAAGAAACGTTCCCGAAGCCGTAGCCGGACGGTTCAGCGCATTCATGATGTTTTTTCACAATAGGAAAATTTAGATGCGTTTGCCCTGGATGCTATTGTGGTCTTAGCCCAGGCAATCGCTTTTAAGTTTTACAAATGTCCCTGATGTAGTTTCCACGAAAAAATTGATATAAGTTTGAGATTGCGGACTATGGCGTAGGCAGGCGGCTTTTGAAATCTTTCCATGGCTGCAAGAAAGTGGTAAACGTCAATATGCATCTCTCTGTTTTTTTGGTACATTACAAAGTAGTGCACATTGATATTGTTGACCGCCTTTTATACGATAATGAAATTCAATATAGACCAATAATTTTTATTACTCCGCTCTTCAGGATTTGTAATCCTGATGCCGTATCGGCGGATTTGCAATCCGCAAATAGCAGTGCATTACAAATGCACCGATAAGCGTTCGGGATTGCAAATCCCGAACAGCGCAAATGGGTTTTTGGTCTAAAATATAAATCAAAATCGTATTATTTAATGATTAGAACTGGACAGCCCGCCGGAACAAGTCAATAGAGCGAAACAAAGGCTATCACTCTAGTAAGTTATCTTCCGTCTATTTATTCCCCTCCACCAAATACCCCAAATATTCATACAGCTTCGTACCGAGATAATAAGGCAGGTGCATCAGTATATATGGTTTTCCCTGTGGCGTTTTGGTGTGTTGTATTTCCAGTTCGCCGCCATAGATACGAACGGCATAAGGATGGTCCACGGTGTCCATATACTGGTGCAGCGATTTGAGCGAACCGGTACTTCCCGACTTGATTTCCACGGGGATGAGGTAATTGTTGTAAGGCACGACGACATCGACTTCTGCGGAAGATTGCGCTTTTTCCCGTACCCAGAAATGTGGTGTTTCGGATTTATGGCATTGCAGTGATATGAGTTCCTGATTGACGAGATGCGGAATCAATGCGCCTTTGTAGCTGTCGCTCAGGTCGTCGGATGCCAAAAGTTCGTGTGCGATGCCGAGCGTGTAATTGACGATGCCTGTGTCCAATATTTGCAGCCGTGGCGATTTTTTGAAATCGCTGACAATCGGCGGTGCAACGGATGTCGTTGGATAGACCAGTCGGACGATTTTGGCTTTGTCCAGGTCGCGGAGAGCCTCTCCCACTTCGCGGGATTTGTAGTTGGAGTTGCCAAAATTTTGGAATTTGATGCGCTGGTCGATAAAGCCGGATGCTGTTTTCAGGACAAATTTTATGACTTGCTTGACGCTCGGTGTGGCGGCATATTTTTCCACGTCGTCGGTATAGGAAGTCCAGATGCTTTCATACGTTGGAGCCAAGGCGGCAATACTGTTTTGCCGCAGGTATTCCTTGACCACTTCCGGCATACCGCCGATGATGGCGTAGCGGTGGAATTGGTCCATCAACGGCCGGTGTGCAATCTTGCGCATCGGGACATTTTGCAGTTCGTTGTACAGGTTTTCATTGTCCAGAGCCTTGAGGTATTCCATGAAATTGAGCGGATACAGATAAAGGTATTCTATCCTGCCGACCGGAAAACTTTCTACATCTTTTAAGGCAAATTCGAGCAAAGAACCAGCAGAGATGACATGGAGCTCCGGCATTTCTTCATAAAAATACCGCAATAGTTTGATGGCTTTGGGCGATTCCTGTATTTCGTCGATGAACAATAAGGTCGGTGTGCGGGGCTTCCGCTTTATGTTTTTGGAGAGGAGTATCCATTCCACGATTTCTTTTACGTCGTCGGTACCGTCAAAGAAGTCGGCATCGACTTTCTTTTCAAGGTTGAGCAGGATGGTGGTCGTGTAGGTTTTGGCAAATTCTTTTACCAGCGTGGTCTTGCCGACCTGCCGTGCGCCGCGCAGGACGAGCGGTTTTCGGTTGGGTTTTGTTTTCCAATCGAGCAATGCCGTGTACAAGCTCCTGTGAAATTCCATGTTCCATTGATTTTACAATATGGCAAAGATAGCAATTTGTAACAAAATAAGGGGTGTTTTGGATAAAATTATGTAACAAAATAAGGGATGTTTTGGGTAAAATTATGTAACAAAATAAGGAGTGTTTATACGTGCCTGATATTTTTGTACTGTTTGATGCACACTATTCACCTCTCCCTTTCCACAAATTCTTTCAATATTTTCGGGAACGCATATTGCGAAAGATTTGTTTTCGAAACCCAAACCTGTTTCAACACGGTCGGCTTATGGGGTAGTCTGCATTGAATGATATGCGACCGGATAAGTTGGTGGGTCAGTTGTTGTCTGGCTTCGGGTGAGATGGACAGGATTTCCAATTCTTTTGCGCCTGTCTGTTCTTGGATGGTGGCGGTTGCGGCATCCTTGTTCCAGTTGGGTTTGGATTCCGTTTCGATGAGGTAAAATTCGTATAGGTTCTGCCAGATGTCTTTTTCTGTGCGCAGGTGGATATAGACTTCGTTTCTGACATGGAGGACAAACCATGTGAGGTGACGCACTCTTTTTGTCAGTGTTTTTTGCTTGACGGGCAATTTGTTGACCATACCGTTTTGGAACGCGGTGCAGGTGTCTTGCAGGTTACAGTCCTTGCATTGTGGTGTAGCTGGCGTGCAGACGGTCGCGCCAAAATCCATGATGGCCTGGTTGTACCGGGCTGGTCTTTTTTTGTCCAAGACGTCTTCCGCTTTTTCAGAAAAAAGTTTCCGTCCTTCGGTGCTGTCGATGGGCGTGTCCATTCCGAAATACCTGGACAGCACACGGAAGACGTTACCATCCAAAACGGGATGGGGCAGGTCGTATGCAAAAGAGCCGATGGCCGCTGCCGTGTAGGACCCGACGCCTTTTAGCTGGATAATCTGGTCGTAGGTGTCGGGGAAATGTCCATTGCGCTCATTGGTTATATAGCGCGCGGTTGCCAGCAGGTTCTTGCAACGGTTGTAATAGCCGAGACCTTCCCACAACTTAAATACATATTGGTCGTCGGCCGCCGCCAATGCTTTTATATCGGGGAAATTGCGAATGAATTTTTCATAGTAAGCCCACCCCTGCTCGACACGTGTCTGTTGCAGTATGACCTCGCTCAGCCAGATTTTGTACGGGTCTTTTTCCCCTTTCCAAGGCATGGTGCGCTGGTTTTGCGTCGTGTCCCAAGTCAACAATTTTTTTGAAAAAACAGACATCTATAAAGTCAATAGTTCGGTAATAGATAAGGGCTGCACCTCCAGACATGAAGTACCAGCCTGCACTGTGCGTCGCTGTCCACTGTCGTTGTCCGTGGCAAAAGTCCCAACAATAGATATTTTCGTAACTGCATCGTTATATGATTGAGGCGATAAAGATAGGATTATAATTGAACCATTGATAGGAGCAGGGACATTAAGCCACCTTAATATCCCTGCTCCTATCAATGGTTTTGGTAAATACATAGACGGACAATCGCCCGTACCTATGATTACAATTGATACCGCAATGTTACGCCATAAGTCCGTGGGTCGCCCAATACCGCACCGTACTGCCCAGCGTTGCCACCAGCGACGAGGAACTGTTCGTAGTAGTCTTTGTTGAGGATGTTGCGTCCCCAGGCGTAGATGGTAACGCCTTTGTTGGCACGGAAACCCAGACGTGCGTTGAAGAGTGCATAACCGGGAATGTTGAGGTAGGCTGAGGGAGTCGGACTGGATGAAAACTCAGTGCGTGCGGAAGATTCTATTGCCAGAAAATATTTTCCATCGATGCCGAACAGTTGACCACCGTTGGTATTGACCTCGCCGCCCAGCGAACCGGACCATTTGGATATGCCCGGTAACCTTCCGCCGGAAATGTCTTTGTAGTAAATGGAATTGCCGTCGGCATCTTTCAAACCTGTCTCTTCCAACGGTAGTGGCGCGTTGTCAAACTTGACATATTTTCCATCGGTATAGGACAATGCGCCATACACCGAAACGTTGTGGAAACGGGCGTTTCCTTCCAGTTCGCCGCCGCGTACACGTACTTTTTCGGCATTGGCGAGATAGCCTCTGTTGACGCCGATTTCGGGAGACTGTACGGTGGTTTGGTAATCCTTGATATCTGTATTGAAGAAGGTCAGGTTCAAGGTACTGTTCAAAGTCGGAGAAGTTTTGATACCTAGTTCGTAGTGTCGGACTTTTTCGGGTTTGACCTTCGCAAGGTCTAGCAGCACCGTGCCATTGGAAGTGGGAAGTCCGCCAACGTTGACACCGAGTGGTTTGTAGCTGGTTGCAAAGGTTGCAAACGCGTTGATTCGGCTGTTGGCGCGATAGCTCACTGTCAACTGCCCCGAAAAATTGCTTTCGTGCGCATTGAATGCAAATGCCTGGTCACTGTAAACCGTTTTTTTCAAAGAATCCAATATTGCCCAGACGGCATCGGTTACGCCAAGGTCGGACTGCGTCTGACCGCCGTAAGTGGTACGGCTGTAAACCACGTCTTTTTTGTCATAGTTGTAGCGCAGTCCGGGCTGCACATGGAACTTGTCCGTCACCGCCCAGTCGATATTGGTAAATACGGCGGCACTCAAGGACTTGATTTTATTGTAGGTGCTGGCGCCATAGCCGTTGACGAGGTCTTTGTATTCGCTCCAGTAGGCGTTGGTTCCTGTAGCGGACTGTTGCGCAAAACGCCAATAATCTGCACCGACCTCTTCTGTCTGTACAGGGTTGGACCGTAGGTTCTGTGCGAGAAAGAATGTACCAATCACGCCGCTAACTTTCGAGGAAATATTTCCGGCATAACGGACTTCCTGGGACCACTGGTCATGTTTGGAATTACCTTGCGATTTTGTGAGGCTGGCAAGTCCGGTATAGTCCCGGTCGTTGGACGGATTCCATATCCAGTAACGCCAAGCAGAAGTGGAAGTCAGCGTGCCGTTACCAATCTTGGCATCTACATTGACCGAAAGCCCGCCCAAGTCGTTGTCTGCACGTGCGGGGGTGTTTTGGTCGATGGTTCTGTCAAAAGGATTGGTCGTCGGCAACGTATAACCCAAATCCGCGATAATGCTACTGAACTGACGGAACGAAGAGCGCAACGTGGTTACGACACCGCCGAGCACCAAAGCGTAGCCGACCGGGCGTTGGCGTGTCACGTCGCCAATCAAGGTAATCTTCGTCTTATCGGAAGGCGTGTACAACAGTTGTCCTCTCACTCCAAGATTGTTGAGTGTGTTGACGGAAGTTTCCGTGCGTGTATTATAGAGCGTTCCGTTGCGCTGCGTTCCGGAAAAGGAAAGTCGCCCTGCCAGTTTGTTGTACAATGGCCCGGAAACAGTTGCTTTTGCCTGTACGTAATTGTAGTTGCCGTAGCTGACTTCGGCTTTCGCGTCCGGTTTGAAGGATGCTGGCGAACTAGTGATATTGAATGCGCCAGCCGTCGTGTTTTTGCCAAACAAAGTCCCTTGTGGTCCACGCAATACTTCGATTCTGTCAATGTCGATAAAGTCTACGCAGGTTGCCGCCGGACGCGCATAATAAACCCCGTCCACATAAAAACCAACGCCGGGGTCGATACCGTCGTTGGTCAACCCAAATACCGAACCCAGTCCGCGGATGTTCAAGGTGGTGTTGCGCGGCGTAGAGGAATAAAACTGTACGCTTGGTACAAATTCTTTCAGGCGTTCCACGTTGAAAGCACCTGCGTCCGCAACTTGTTGGCCTCCGATAACCGATATGGGAATCGGCACACTTTGAGCAGTTTCCCGGCGGCGGCGCGAAGTGATGATGACTTCCGTAAATGCCGCGTCGTTTTCCAATACAAACGCCAGAGGCTGTTGCACACTGGTCACGTTGAACTTGGTCGCGACAAATCCTGTCGCCGTTATTCTCAACTGCAACGGCAGCCTATCGTAAGGAAAATCAAAACGACCCAATGAATCCGTCCGCACTTGTATTCCGTTCACCGTATTAGTGACAACTGCATCCAGTATGGGAATATTGTTGGCATTTTTAACTGTTCCGCTAATATGTTGCTGTGCATGCACGATGGAAGGTTCTAACAGAAATAAGATAAAAATTGCTAAGTAACCAATTTTATGCTTCATTTTTTCTTTATTAAATATTAATAATAAATACTTTGTACTCTATTACCCTACTAGAAAGATAGATTTATTAAATGCAAATATATTGGGGAAAATGAATTAACAAAAATTTTTTTGGAAGTTGGTAGGGTGTCAAAAGCAGTCTATAACCGGGCAAGAACCTTATGGCAAGTTGCAAACTTGCCTTATCTATCGTCACGCATTACGGTGCGTTAAACTTGACATCGAGGTTTCCACCGCTGGCGCACGCGTGTCGCGTGTGCTTTGATATGTTGACGCGCACGCGACACGCGTGCGCCAGCG
>JASGDY010000077.1:0-44913 GCA_047606825.1 Chitinophagaceae bacterium | reverse complement strand
TTTTAAATACGATACCACCAAGTGCCTTTTAGTTTCCTGGCTTTGTTTTGTACCTCGTTTTATCATAACACAAAGATACAACTATCTTTTTAATATAGGGTTTAAATTATGCTCTTATTAATAAGGTTGTAATTTGTTTGTAATTTCTATTATGCATATGTTGCATGTGCTTAAAAAGTGTCTCTGAGTTTTTATTGCAATTTTCCTTTTTTGTCAACAACTGGTCTCCGCTAGTTATTTGTGCACCTTTTACATTCCCCATGAAACCAATCGCTAATATCATCAGCAATTTTTTGAAATTTTTCGTTTTCATTGTAATATGATTTTGGTTAAAGAAATACAATACAAATATATAATCTATGTTAAATAGTTTGTAACAATAATCTATAAATTTAACTATTTTTTAACAAAATTATTTTTACAATAAGTTCTTCCTTTTCACCTCCAGGTATTTATTGATTGTATTGGCTGTAAGGTTTTTCGGACTTGTCAACAAAGCCAAGATACCAAAACGCTGCAACTCTTGTACGATCAGCTTTTTCTCTGCGTCAAACTGTTCGGCGATGGTCTGCGTGTACATTTCCTTTAATGTTTCTGCTGGTTGTTCGACCAAGGATTTGACGATACTGTTTTGGAAAAAGACGACTAACAACAAATGCGTCTGTGCGATTTTTCGCAGGTACGGCAATTGTCGGTGCAAGGCTTCCATGGATTCAAAATTGGTAAATAATATCAGAAAACTACGTTGCGTCACATGGCGTTTTATCGTGATATACAGTCGTTCAAAGTCGCTTTCGGGAAAAGCCGTTTTCTCGTGGTAGAGATGCTCCTGTATGCGCAGCATCTGTCCCGGCTTACGGTCGGCAAGCAACAGCGTTTCCGGTTTTTTGGAAAAAGTAATGAGTCCCGCTTTGTCTTCTTTATAGATGGCGATATTGCTCAAAACCAATGCCGCATTAATCGCATAGTCGAGCAGGCTCATCTGGTCAAATGGCATTTCCATCAGACGTCCTTTGTCAATGACACTATATATCGGCTGGCTTTTTTCTTCCGTATAGTGGTTGACCATCAGCGTGCCCTTTCGTGCCGTGGCTTTCCAGTTGACGGTGCGGTAGTCGTCGCCTGTTACATATTCGCGTATCTGGTCAAATTCAAAACTACTGCCAATCTGTTGCAGCCTTTTCTGCCCGGAATCCTGCAATTGGTTGTGCAATGCCAATAGTTGGTATTTGCGTAGTTGTTGGTAAGACGGATATACCGCAACGTCTTTTCCTTCCCCGTTTTGAAATCTTCTTTGCAACAAACCGACGAGGCAAGACACATAATTATTGATGTTTCCAAATGGATAAACACCGCGTTTTACAGGACGCAACCGATAGCGGTATTCACGGTCGGAATGCCCGTCCATCCTGGTTTTGAAAGCAATGTCACGCCGTTGGAACTGCGCTGGGATTTCGTCCACTATCGTCAAGTATATTGGGAAAGAATAACGATTGGTCAAATGCAAGACCACATCGTTGTTGTCGCCGTTACTGAAACGGCTGGGCATTTTGCGGTAAGCGTCCAACGCATTTTGTTTAAAAAACAACAATACATATTCTATCAAAAACAGCATGATGAACGCCCACAACAACACCATCGGCAACAACCCCAAACCCAATATAAAATGCCGAACCATCAGCAATGCCGCCACAACGCCCCCAACCAAGTAAAACCTACTCGTCAGGAACAAATCGCCGATATATTTTTTAAAAAACTGCTTCAAGTGAATTAAAAATTGAGAATTTTGATTGTAATATTTTCCTGTACGTTTTATGTATTCAATCTAGGATTTATATTCTCTCCACACAAGCACCGCTTTGTTCGCTACGCGGCTACTTCGTGGTCGCTAATGCTTACGCGAGTGGCGGTCCTTAATTATCAAATCTTCAAATTGCCAAATCATCAAATTAACGAGGCACTTCCACCTTATTGACGATTTCCTTTATAATCTGGCTTGGCGTGCCGCCCTCCATTTCCTTTTCGGGTGTGAGGATGATGCGGTGTCCCAATACCGACGGCAGTACATACACGATATCGTCGGGCGTAACGAAATCCCGGCCGCGTATCGACGCAATCGCCTTGCTGCTGTTCAGCACGGCGACGGAAGCGCGCGGACTTGCACCGAGGTACAGCGATTTGTTGTTGCGCGTCTCGTACACGAGTGCGGCGATGTACTGCAACACATTTTCCTCGATATGGATTTGTCGGACGATGTTTTGTGCCGCGATGACTTGCGTTGCATCCAGTACAGGCTGTACCGCGCTGAGGTCGGTCGTGATGCCCGACTGTGCTTTTTGTAAAATGAAAACCTCCTCTTCCAGTTTGGGGTAGCCCACGCTAATCTTAAAAAGGAAACGGTCCAACTGCGCCTCGGGTAAGCGATAGGTCCCTTCCTGCTCGATTGGGTTCTGTGTCGCCAATACAAAAAACGGATTTTGCATAGGGTAGGTCGTGCCGTCGTAGCTAATCTGGCGTTCTTCCATGACTTCAAAAAGTGCCGCCTGTGTCTTTGCCGGCGAGCGGTTGATTTCGTCAATCAACACGACCTGTGCAAATATCGGCCCATGTTTAAATTTAAAACTTCCCTCCTGCGGCAGGAATACCGATGTGCCGATAATGTCCGTCGGCATTAGGTCCGGTGTGAACTGTATGCGCGAAAAAGGTACGTCGATGCTCCGCGCCAGCAGTTTTGCCGTCAAGGTTTTTGCCACGCCGGGTACACCTTCTATCAATACGTGTCCCTGTGCCAATAAGGCGGTTATCAGCAATTCCACCATTTTTTCCTGACCGACGATGACCTTGCCGATATTGGATTTTATCTGTTCTACGGCTTGGTTGAGCGTATCGAGCTGTATCGTATTTTCCATTGTTATTTTTTTGCCTGTTGATAAAAGTTTTCTATGTTTTTGTATAGTCTGCTAAATTCGTCGTCGTTGTATTGCGTTTGCAGCGAGATGATTTGTTGGCGTATGACCAATAGGAAATTCAAGTCCGTATTGCTTTTCAGCGCGAGCCTTTCCCAAAAATCGTTGCTACTTACATTTTCCGTGTCGAGGTGTAAACTGTTGCGGATAAATGCCAGCCAATGATAGACCTTCTTTTCAAATATTTCATTGCCGCTTTTTTGGTTATAGTATAGTGAGGATATTGTATTCATGAAATCCGCTGTCGTATTGCGTGGTGGATTGACGATAGGAATGATGCGTTGTCTGCGTTTGCCGCCAAACAATGCGTATAATATTAATAAAATCCACGCAAGACAAAAACCAATACGCAACCAAAAATGACTTAAGAAATACCGGAACGGCGTCTGCGCTTCATTACGACCTTGCGTGTAGTATTGGTCCCAATTGATTGTACCAATATTTTTGGGCAGATACGAAAGCACCTCTTCCGTATAGTGGTAATTGTCTTTTTGTAAAATAAACGCATTACTAAAACATAGCGGCGACGCGTGTAACAACAACGCACCTTTCCCAATGGAAACCTTAATAAAATTGACTTGTTGGCTTTGGTCTATCACGCCGAGCTTTTCCACAGGATATTTTTTCGGAAAGGAATCAAAATAATTGTCAACAGTACCAGAAAAAAAACGATAGCCTTTCGCGGTTTTTATGGTCGAGTCAGTAAAGTTCATACGTGACGAATCCAAAATATTAAAGATAAGTGCATTGGTCTTAAAACCTAAACTATCCGCAAATTCCTTATTAAAGTATTCCGCCGATAGCAATGCATAGTTTCCTTTTTTAATAAAGGCCAATAACTTTGGAATTTCCACTTTTGTAAAAGATAGTCTCGGTGCAATGGCAATGTAGGCTTGGTTTGTAGAATTATCTCCCTCTTTTTTTTCTTCCAAAAAATTGTATAGCGGCACACCGATTTCTTCCTGTTTAATATTAGGAAAAAGCGTAGGCAGACTTTTGTGCAGGATATAAGTACCATAAGGATTTTTGTCGTCGTCGCGGAGCGTTTCGTTCCACTGTGTTGGTTTGGGCGCAGTGAGCTTGGTGATGACGTACAACACCAACAAGACGACAAAAGCAATCATGGAGCGTTTATATTTCTTCATGTGCTTTTGTTTTTAAATTTTTGAAAGCACCCTGCAGCAATCGTTCAAACAGCGTTTTGACATTTTCATAATCGTCCCGTGTGGCGTCATGTTCACCATACCAAGCAAAATCAAATGCGGTACTCACTTGCCGAAAAATACGATAGGTTTCCTCCGGGGACGTTGCCCGTACTTCCTGTATATAATCATAGTTGGTCTTGCCCGATTGCCAACGGATTGCGCCTTTGTCGTCCAATATTTTTAAAAGATAAAGATAACGCAAGCGTATAGCCAGTCTATATTTGCCGTCGGCGATAGCCTGTCCGATTTTTTCTTCAAAATTGATTTCATGGATGTTTTCTTCAGGGAGTGCCTCGAGTTCCAAACCGTTTTTGTCGGACTTGGACCAGATGCCGCCGCCTTTGCCTTTATATTTCGAAACAATGACTATGATGACAGCGAGAGAGATTGCGACCACCACAATCCAAAAAGTACGAGCGCCGGCCTCCGTCCGCATGATGCTATACCAAATATCAAACAGCCATTGCTGGATACGTTCCCAAAGCCCAAGTTCGCGCATCTGTCCTCTGTCGTAGCGAAACGCGCGCTGACCTTTCCATCCGTTGAGCTGCGAAGTATCGAAATGCCGCGATTGTTCCGCTGCTAGTTGTGCCCAACCCCCAACGGAAAAGAATATTGATAAGAGAAAAATGAAAAACTTTTTATTCCTCAAGTTTATTTGATTAAATGATAGAATCAAGTGTGGATATAGACCTCGCCCCCAACGCCTCTCACTTGGGAGAGGTGAGACGCGAAATATTAAGTGTCGGCGGTGAGGTTTGACAAAACAATTTAATCATTCATTTATAAACACTGTCGCCTTGTCCTAATCGTCCGCATCATTGTTCATGTTTTGGATACGCGCCATCAGCCCGGTGCCGTTTCGTTTTTCGTCCATATTGAAATACTGCATTCCAATCGCGAGATACAATATGATACTGAACGCCGCACTGAATATTTGCGAAACACCTGTATAGATGCCAAGCGAAGACCCGATGTCCTTGGTTGTAAAATAGGAAGCGACGCCGCCAACACCGCCCACCACCAAACTCACAATGCCAGCGCAGATACTCGACAACAACCAACTAACAATATACAGTCCCAAACAAGGCCAGAAATTATCTTTGATTAAACTAAAACAACGATTAAAAACATTACCTAAACTTTTGTCGTCCTCCATCACGACAATACACGCAAACGGTGAAAACACCGTCCCCAGATACACGCCCGGTGCCAAACAAAATAGACAGCCCAGCCCGACAAGTATGGACAGGAAGATGCCGTAAAATACAATCGGCAATATATTTCTCCGAAAAATTTTCCATGTTTCCTCAATGGTCGGCGAGGTCAGTTCATTGTTGTTTTCATATACTTTTAGATAGCTGGCAACGTAGGTATAAACCAACAGTTGTACTAGTAAAATCGATATAAGGGTCATAAAATATTTTACTCCGAATATGCCCAGACTATCATACGTGTCGCTGTAATATGTGGCATTGCGACCCGTTAAAATTGTAGACCAAATCCCTGCCGCGCCGCCATAATACAGACCGGCGAGCGTCCCGGCGGCCAACAGGAAAATGCCGCATATCAAAAAGAAACCTTTCATCAAAGGCTTAAATTCCTGTTTTAAGAATTGAAGGACGTCGTTGAGCGTGTCGCCAAATGTCCTTACGCGTCTGAGTTGGATTTTTTCTGGAACCATTGTGCAAACTGATTTTTCTTGGAGGGAAATTCCTCCGGCATATAGTTAAGGATTTTTTTGTGTAGCCTGTGCGGATAAATGATAAAATAAAAGACAAGAAAACCAAGCGAACCGCCCAATATGGCCAGCCGAAAAGCCAATGGCATCGCGGCATAGCGCGTCACGAAACTTTCCAGGAACGCTGCCACCAAAAACAGCGGCACCAGTCCCAACACGATTTTCACCCCGTCCCGGGCCGCGCGCGTCAACGACTGCCAGCGACCATAAGTCCCGGGAAACAACAGCCCCGCGCCGAGTATCATCCCAGAACCAATCGCAATCACTATCGACCAGATTTCCAGCGTGCCGTGTATGAATATGACCGTGATGCTTTCAAATCCCCTGTTTTTACTGAAAAACAAATATTCAAACGCGCCCAGCATGATGCTGTTCTGCACGTTCATAAATATCGGCCCGATGCCAAACACAATCCCCGACACAAAAGACAGAAACGCAACGCGGATATTGTTGATGGCAATCATGAAAAACATCTCGACCGCGCCGGCACTCGCATACACATTGTACGGCTTGCCTTTCGCCATGTTGTCGAGCGTCATGTTGACATAGCTGTCGCCGAGTATCAGCCGCACATAGTTTTCGTCGTACCGCGCCGAGACCGCGCCCAACGTCACAAAAAACACAAAAAACAGGAACGCATAAAAGAAAAAACGCCGATAGGTATAGAACAGTTCCGGCAGTTCGTATTGCCAGTACCAATAGAAGCGGCCTTTTTCTTCCTTTCTATTGGTGTAGATTTTTTGGTGGTATTGGCGCGTCAGCCCGTTGAGAAACGCCAAGGACTGCCCGTTGGGGTAAAACGTCCGGCAATACGCCAAATCGTCCGTCAACTCTATGAAATCATGTGCCAACGCAGCGGAAGACGTGTGGCTGTCCTTTGCACGGATTTCCATTTCCTTCCACTTGTCAACGTTTTGTTGTATAAACTGGCTTTCCTTCATAAACTGGTCATTAAGGTAAAAGTAAAAAACGTTGGACTTCGCTTCTGCCCTCTTTTAGGAGAGGGGTTGGGGTGAGGTCTCAAAAGCCCAAAGCTAATCGCTGCTCCCACCTCTCCAAAGGATAAATATAGGCGTAATTTTCATTCTATCCGTTTTTGTCCTATTTTTCCGTTATGAATACGTATTCTCTCGACACGACACAGAACATTGCTATTGAGTATCCGCTTGCAGGGATTGGTGACCGCGTGTTGGCGACGCTGATTGACGGGCTGATTGTTGCGGCGTATTATTTTATTATCTTGTTTCTCTTTGGCACGATGGCATCGTATTACAACGGCGGTGACAATGGAGGGTGGATAATGTTGATAATATTCATGCTGCCGCTCATGTTTTACAACTTGGCGTGCGAGATATGGATGGACGGGCAGACTTTTGGAAAAAGAGCCATGAAGATACGCGTCATGGGCATGAAAGGTGGCAGTGCGAGCTATGCGCAGTATTTTGTCCGTTGGTTGATGCGCTTGGTCGATATCTATATTGGCTGGGGTGTCGCAGCGTTTGTCTGTGTCATCGCAACGGATAAAAACCAGCGTCTGGGCGACCTTGCAGCAGGTACGATTGTCGTCAAGACCAATGTCCGTGCAGGCGTAGAGACCAGCATCGAACAACTGCAAACCGTCAAGCCCGACTACATCCCCAAAAATCCTGAAGCAGCGCACCTCGACTACGCCGACATCCGGCTCGTCCATGACGTCATCAATGCGGTCAACAAAACCAACAACACCATGCTCGCGCTGGAACTCGCCAACAAAATCGAACAAAAAACCGGAGCAAAAAGAGGACAGGAAGAGCCTATCGCTTTTCTGTACAGCGTGTTGACCGACTATCAAAATATGCATTGAGAAATTCCGATATTCAACGCTGGGTGTTTTTTCCTTTAACCACCGCCTCCAAGGCGTCCCACATGTCTTTCGTGACATAGCGGTCGAGATAATTAAATTCGCCGGCACCTTCGAGCCATTCTCCCCCATCGATTGTGACGACTTCGCCATTGAGGTAAGCGGCAAAATCCGAAACCAGATAAGCGGCAAGGTTGGCCAGTTCCTGATGGTCTCCTACTCTTCTGAGCGGTACTTTTTGCGCCGGGTCGAGCCTCGTTTGCAGGTCGCCCGGCAGCAATCTGTCCCACGCGCCTTTGGTGGGGAACGGTCCGGGTGCTATGGCGTTGCTGCGGATACCGTATTTGGCCCATTCCACGGCAAGGCTGCGCGTCATTGCCAGTACGCCAGCCTTGGCGGCAGCACTTGGCACGACAAATGCAGACCCTGTCGTTGCATAAGTCGTCACGATATTGAGGATAACCGTATTGGTCTGGCCGGCTGCAATCCAGTGTTTCCCAAAAGTCAACGTACAGTTTTTGCTGCCTTTCAACACGATGTCGATGACGGTATCAAATGCATTGGCGGACAACCGTTCCGTGGGCGAGATGAAATTACCAGCCGCATTGTTGAGCAATACGTCCACTTTCCCGAAATGGGCGAGTGCCTGTCGGTGCATCGCCTCCACTTGGTCGATATGGCGCACGTCGCATTGGATGGGCAGGCATTCGCCGCCAGTGGTTTCGGACAGTGCGGTCGCTGTGGTTTTCAGTTTTTCCAGGTCGCGGGAAGTGATGGCAACCTTGGCTCCCAGTTCCAGGAAATATTGGGTCATGGACTTCCCGAGTCCGCTACCACCGCCTGTGACGACGATTACTTTTCCTGCCAGAGCATTGTCCCGCAGCATTTTTGCAGCATGGTTCATATCGATAGATTTTTTGCAATCGTTAAATAAGGTCAAATTTGGCGTATTTTGACAATAGAAAAAATGATATAGGTTAAAAAGTAAAAAGGTAAAAATTGCACCTGCGGCCGATGCAAGCCGACGAACATCCATCCTACGCGTGTATTTTCTCCTTTGAAGATAATATTCAACCGTGTCAAACGTTATGTCCCTAAACAGAAACGCATTGTCGTTCAGAAAATCCACCATATTGACCGTGTGCTTGCTTTTTGCGGTATTTTTTTCCTGCAAAAAAGACGATTACGGCGATAGCTCCGATGTATTGTTGGTCGTCACGGATTCCGTCAAGTTTGATACTGTGTTTACTTCACAGGGTTCGGCGACCCGCTATTTCAAGATATTTAACTATGACCAGCAGAGGCTGCATTTGGACCTGGTGCGTTTGGCGGGTGGTAGTGCATCTTCCTTTCAGGTAAATGTCAACGGCATTGCCGGAACAGAGTTTTCCAATATCGACATCGACGGGGGAGACAGCATCTATTGTTTTGTGCGGGTCAATATCGACCCGACCAATGCGCAAAATCCTTTTTTGGTGCGGGACAGCATCGGTATTGGCTACAACGGCAATACCAAATATGTGCAGTTGCTGGCTTATGGACAGAATGCGGTGTACCTTGATAATCCGTTGATTACTGACGACACGACCTGGACAGCCACGCTCCCCATCGTCTTGTTGAAAAATATTACCCTACCCGAAAACAAAACACTGACCATCGAAAAAGGCACAAAAATCTATTGCCATGCCGCTGCCGGACTTTTGGTCAACGGACGGTTGCTCGCCAATGGAGATACGGCGGCTGTGGACAGGATTCAGTTTACGACCGACCGCCTCGACGAGGTCGACAACGTGGATTATACCAAACTCGCTGGCGCCTGGCCAGGACTGGAATTTGGTGCCGGCAGCACGGGAAATATCTTGAGCTATGTCACCGTCCAAAACGCCGTCCACGGTATTGTAGACACGCTCAACGCATCTGTGCCGTCCACCCAGAAACTCGCGTTGACTGGCTGTATCGTACAGAACAATTCGGGTTATGCCGTTCTTTCGCGCTTGGGCAATCTCTCGGTTGTCAATTCCTTGGTCGCCAACAACGGCAGCGGTGTCGGTCTGTACAACGGTGGACAATATTCATTGATTTACAATACGTTGGTCGGTTACGGCAATCTTTATGTGTCGCATAACATGCCGTCCGTGATATTCAACGGTTCGTCGTCTGAGCCGTTCCAGATTGTCGTGAGGAACTGCGTCCTCTGGGGCGACAATGCGGCTTTGGACAATGAAATCGGCGTTGGTACAAGCTCGGGCACCAATACGGTCATCAAGATAGACCATTCCTTGGCGCGGTATTCCAGTCTGCCGTCGTTGGTTCAGTTGTCCGATATGTTGCAGAATATCGACCCGGATTTCCTGTTGGTGGACAACGACAAAGTGCAGTATAATTTTCGGTTGTCGGTTGGTTCGCCTTGTTATGGCGCGGCGGTTACGGTTGACGGCATTCCTTACGACCTTTTGGGAAATAAAAGAAATACGTTAAAACCTGCCATCGGTTGCTACGAAAATCCGTAATTGCACTAACTTTAGGGTCTCTTAGGTCTCACCCCGCCCCCTCTCACTTGGGAGAGGGGGCGGGGTGGTCTGACAAAAAACAAAAAATTACACAAATGAAAAAAATATCCTACCTATTGGGTACAGTCCTCCTGTTGGTTGCCTGCTCCGCATTCATTCCAAAAAAAGATAAAATGGAAACGAAAAAAATATACGACTTCAAGATTGCCGGTCTGGACGGCGGCACGATTGATTTTGCCCAATACAAAGGCAAAAAAATATTGATTGTCAACACCGCGTCCAAATGCGGCTTCACAAAGCAATATGCCGGTCTGGAAAAGCTGTACGAATCCCACAAGGACAAGCTCGTCATCGTGGGATTTCCGTCCGACAACTTTGGTGGACAGGAATTTGAGGACAACAAGGATATCAGCTCCTTTTGCCAGAAAAACTATGGCGTGACATTCCCGCTCACCACGCGCGTGGACGTCAAAGGCGCCAACATCACCCCTATCTACCAATACCTCACGCAGAAATCCGAAAACGGCGTACTGGACGCCACGATTTCCTGGAATTTCAACAAGTTCTATATTGACGAAAATGGCAATCTCGTCGCGCATTTTGACAGCAAAGTCACACCCGACAGTCCGGAACTGCTGAAGTATATTGATTAAGCAGAAAGTAAAAAGGCAAAAACAAAAAGGGTTGGACTCCGCGCCTTCTCTCTGGTTCTGTTCCCTCTCACTGGGGAGAGGGGCAGGGTGCGGTTTATACTTAACGCCAGTAACAACGACCGTGCAAGCAAACATTTCTCAATTCAAAATCCATAACTCAAAAAATCCCCATGCGCTTTTCAGAAGTAGTTGGTCTACAATACGTTAAAGAACATCTAGTTGATTTGGTACAGCACAATCGGTTGAGCCATGCGCTTTTGTTCCTTGGTCGGGACGGCAGTGGCGCATTGCCGTTGGCATTGGCATTTGCACAATATATCACTTGCGAAAAAGTCCGGCATTCCAGACGGGATGGTGGGTCTTCCCTTTTTGGCGAAGCGGAGGACACGCCGGTACGCATGGATGCCTGCGGCGAGTGCAGTGCCTGTCTCAAAGCGTCCCAATATGCGCATCCCGACATCCATTATTCCTATCCTGTCATTGCCAAAAAACCAGGCGAAAAACCTGTCAGTACCGATTACATCACGGCGTGGCGCGAGTTTTTGGAACACAACCCCTACGGCAATGCCTACGAATGGCTTCAATACATCGGCGCGGAAAACAAACAAGGCAATATCACTGCCGAGGAATGCAACGCCATCATCCACAAGCTCAGCCTCAAAAGCTTTGAAAGCGAATACAAAGTGCTGATAATGTGGATGCCCGAATACCTCAACAAAGAAGGCAACAAATTGCTGAAACTGATTGAGGAGCCGCCCGCCAACACATTGTTTATATTGGTCGCCGAGAACGCGGACGCGATATTGCCGACGATATTGAGCCGCTGCCAACTCGTCCGCATCCCCAAACCGGAAACCGCTGAAATTGAGTCCGCGCTGTTGGCTCGCGGTTTCCCCGGGCAAAAGGCGACTTTGGCGGCGGGGATTTCCGACGGCAATTTCCGTGAGGCATTGGCCCTGGCCAAAGAGGAAGGTAGCAACGACTGGCAGGGCTTGCTGCGCGACTGGCTCAATGCCTTGCTCAAAGGCGGCCCGGTCGCGCAGGTCAAGTGGATTGACCATATCAGCAAGGAAGGGCGCGAGTCGCAGAAGCAGTTTCTCCAGTATTTCAGCCATTTGCTGGAACAGAGCGTGCGCCTGCGCGTCATGGGTGACGCGTTTACGATAGCCGATTCGGAAAAGGATTTTGCGCAGCGGCTCAACAAGATGGTGGACCTATCGCAACAGGAAGCCATCGCCCAGGAACTCGACAAAGCGGCATATTATATCGAGCGCAACGCCAACCCCAAAATGCTCTTTCACGCGCTGACCATCAAGCTCGCGCACATTATTAAGGATAAAGCACTAATTTTGGCGGATTAGTGCGTCGTTTTTGGATATAGGCGGAATGAACCGCCATTGGTATTTATTTTTTTAATAACATATTGATTCTTAGTAATTTTATTTATATTTTTCTATAAAATCAATATACGATTCGTTACGTTTTTTTAGCCATGGGCTGACGGCTAACAGCTAAAAATCCGTACTTCAAATATATATTATGGGTTGTGGAAATTGTGGAACCGGCACGCCAAACGGTTGCAAGAGCAACGGCGGCTGTAGTTCCGGAGGTTGCAATAGATTGAACGTATTTGACTGGTTGGCCAACCTTCCTTTCAGCGACCCTGAAAGTAGTTGCAAAATCGTAGAAGTCAGTTTTAATAAAGGCAGTCGGAAGGACTATTACAGGAACGTCTCTTTGCAACCTTTGGAAAAAGGGCAGATGGTGACCGTCGAGGGTGTCAGCGGCTTTGACGTGGGGGAGGTTTCGCTTACGGGCGAGCTCGTGCGCCTGCAACTCAAAAAACGTTCGCTTAAGGAAGACAGCCAGGAAATCAAAAAAATCCTGCGCCTCAGCAGCGAAAAAGACCTCGCGTCCTATACGCTCAACAAGACACGCGAACCGGAAATACAGGCTCGCAGCCGCGCCATCGCCCGCCAGCTCAAGCTCCAGATGAAAATCAGCGAGGTCGAGATACAGGCCGACGGCAAGAAAGCGACTTTTTTCTATACGGCCGACGACCGCGTCGATTTCCGTGAGATGATTAAGCTCTACGCTGCCGAGTTCAAACTCAAAGTGGAAATGCGCCAAATCGGTATCCGCCAGGAAGCCGGCAAGGTCGGCGGCATCGGAAGCTGCGGCCGCGAACTCTGTTGCAGCACATGGTTGACCGATTTCAAAAGTGTCACTACCACCGCTGCGCGCTACCAAAACCTCAGCATCAACCAGACCAAACTCAGCGGCCAGTGCGGCCGCCTCAAATGCTGCCTCAACTACGAGCTGGACACGTATCTGGACGCACTGCAACAGTTTCCCAACAACGCCGATGCGCTCCAGACCACCAAAGGCAAGGCCGTATTGGTTAAGAAAGATATTTTCAAAAACCTGATGTGGTACACGCTGCCCGACAGCAACAGACAATATCCGCTCACCATCGCCCGCGTCAACGAAATAATACGTCTCAACACCAAAGGCGAAATCGTTGACGAGCTCAAGCACGTGGAGCTCTTTAGTGCAAAGGAAACCGTGGAAGTCGATGCGGGATTTGTCGATGTCGTCGGTCAGATTAGCATCAAAAGCTTGGATAAAAAAAGCCACAAACACCACAACAAAAACCGAGGCAATAACAATACTAGAAGACCCGCACCCGAAGCGACGGGCGACAGCAGCAACGGAAGACCCGCCAACTCCTATTTTGAACAGAAAAAATCCAACAACAACGCGCCTCAGCGCCACAACGACCGCCGTCCGCAAAACAACAATAACAACCGCCCCAACAACAGAAAACCGCCACGTCCCAACGGTGGCCAACCGCCAAGGGGACAGCAGCCACCTAAAGGCGAGGCGTAGGTTTTAAATTATTGTGGAGACGGATTGATTGTCCGTCTCTGTTTTTTCGGATTTCACATTTGTTCCTGACGGACATCGCCATAGTTAAAAAAGGTTAAACCAGTTCTATCTACAATTCAATATGGTTCTACACCATCATTTTCTGAGGTTGGTCGGACCGTAGCGCACACATCCCAAAACGGTATTGATGCTACAGTCCGTCACAATGGTTGGCGGAAAATGCGAAATGTCGGAAATGCCATATTTTTGCCGCCGCATGTTTATTTTTGTGTATCCTTTAATTTATAGATGCAACGGCTTTCGTCATACTTTGTCTTATTCTTGGCTTTGGTGCTGGTACAGTCCCGTGCCCAGCAGTCGGTCGCTGTACAAATGCTGCCCGTAAACACGATTAAAAGCATCAGCAGCAACATGCCGTTGGTCGCCGCCCACGTAGCACCACCGACCGGGAAGGTAGACAGCGTCTCTTCCTTGCCTTTGATGAGCTATGAAGATTCTGTCCAGGTCGGCGACATCGCCGTCAAGAAAATGGACAAGGACGCCATCAGTTCTTTTTTTTCTTTTCTGAAAAAGGAAAAAGCGTCCACATCCAAGAAACTATTGTCCAAAAAAACGTATTACAACCTTGCCATATTGATGGCGCGTTACAAAAACTATCCATTGGCGTTGAAATATTTTTCGTATGCCCATGCGTTTGATGATTTACATATCGCAGACAACACGTTCAGGCTGGATGTGGACAGTACGTTGATTGACTTTCCGATGCCGTTGTTTGACAAGGATTCCCTGGAGGAACATCCGGAAAAGTACGTTGTGGGCGCAGATACGCTGCTCGTCAGCAACAGAGACAAAAAAATCGATTCCAAACCCGTGTCGTTCCGCAAGCTGATTGCTCCGTTCAGGGACGACGAGGAGGGCCTGGCCTATGGAATCATCGTGCATTTGAAGCAACCAGAGTTTGGGAAACGCAAGCAGTTTGCCCTCTTCAACAACGTGGGACACATGTTTATATCGCTCATAAAATATGAACCGGACGGTAAATCCGTTTCTCGGACTTTCGGTTTCTATCCGCAAAAAGACAACATCCTGTCTGCAACGCCGTTGCTTCCGGGAACGTCCTCCACTTTCAAAAACGATTCGCTCCACCTCTGGGACGAGGCAGTCGGGAAATTCATCACCTACAAGCAGTTCAAACTGGTGCTGCGCATGGTGCGCCAATACAGCTACAAACGCTACCATCTCAACAAAAACAATTGTACTGATTTCGGCTTGGTTGTTGCTGCCGTCGCGGGCATCAACATCAAGGAAACGAATGGCTCTTGGCCGCTCGGAAAGGGCAACGACCCTGGCGACACCGGACAGAGCATATTGGAAGGTAAACTTTCGGACGAGGATAGAAGGGACAATTCCAGCCTGTTTATCGTTACGAACAACTGGCCTTAAAAGTAAAAACGCCCGACGCTATACAATGTTTTTGCATCACCGCTTCCCATTGTCCAATCCTTGCCAAGTGTGGCTAACAATATTTAGTCGTACAATCTTTTGATTGACCACGACAATAGAGGGTTTTGCCACAAAACCCAAGGATAAAAAGACGTGGGAGGGAAAAAGTGTAATTTTACGTTAATGAAATATAAATTAAGGCAACGGACGTTGTTGATGCATGTTTTTTTCTTTTTCTTTTTTCTCATTATTCCCGCATTGCTTTTTGAACGGATGCCGGGTGAGACTGTTTTTTCCACGTCCAGGATGATTGTCCAGGACGCGGTCGCCAACCTGTTTTTACTAGCTTTTTTTTACCTGAACTATTATGTTTTTTTACCAAAATATTTTTTTTCAAAAAAATACCTTTTGTACGCTCTTTTTGTGGTGGGCTTTCTGTGTATTGCTTTTGCATTGCCGCACCTGATAGTGGACGGTCTAAATTTGGGGCAACTGCGAACACCGCCGCCTGTAGGAGGCCATTTGCCGCCACCGGACGGTCATTTGCCGATGATCAATGACGCACAGCACCGACCACCTAGGCAACAACCATTGTTTTCCTTTTCCATGAGGGAATTGCGGCGGCACCTTTATCTGTTCTTCACCGCGTTTTTCTTTTCTTTTTTGTTAAAAACGCAGGATCACTTGTCACAACTGAAAGAAGACAAACTCAACGCCGAGCTGTCTTCCTTGAAAGCCCAGATTAATCCGCATTTCCTCTTCAATACGTTGAACACCATCTATGCCTTGTCCATCAAAAAGGACGACAACGCAGGAGAGGCCATCGTACACCTTTCGGGGCTCATGCGCTACGTCACAAAGGACGTGAACGAAAACAATATACCGCTCCAAAAAGAAATAGACTATGTCACCAACTATATCGAGCTCCAAAAAGCAAGGCTCGGCAGTACGGCGCAGGTGTATTACGACGTTGCTGGATTTGCAGGCAACAAGCAAATCACGCCGCTGATACTGATCACTTATATCGAAAACGCTTTCAAATACGGCGTCAACCCCAACGTGACCGACTGTATCGTCAGCATACAGATTTACATGACCGACACAGGTATCACGCTGTACACCTACAACAAAAAAGTGCCGAACCTCAACCAGATGGAATCCACGGGTATCGGTATGCGCAATACTGGCGAAAGACTCAAACACCTCTACCCCAAAAAACATTCGCTGGAAATCGTCGATAATGAAAACGATTATTCTTTAACTCTCTCAATCACGTTGATATGACGATAAAAACTGTAGCCATAGACGACGAGCCACTGGCGCTTGATGTGATTGACACATTTTGCAAAAGACTAGACTTCCTTACATTGGAAAAGACATTCACCAATACGACGGATGCCTGGAAATATCTGGAAAAAAACCCCGTCGACCTCCTGCTGCTCGACATCAACATGCCAGCCATGTCCGGCGTGGAGTTTTACAAATCCATTCAGCACAAGCCAATGCTGGTATTCACTACCGCCCATGGCGAATATGCGCTGGAAAGCTACGACCTGGATGCGGTGGATTATTTACTGAAACCGTTTACCTTCGCTCGTTTTGAAAAGGGGATGCAGAAAGCCCGCCAGATTTATGACCTCGTCCATAATGCAACGGTTGCCGACGAGTCCAAGTTTCTGATGCTGAAGATCGACTACGGCATGGTCAAAGTCATCCTGTCCGACATCTTGTTTGTCGAGGGGCTGGACAACTACCTCAAGATACACCTGGAAAACCAGTCGCCACTCGTGGTGCGTATGACGCTGAAAACATTGATGGAAAAGCTGGACGAAAGACGATTTGTACGGGTGCACCGTTCCTATATCGTCGCCGTCAACCGCATCGAATCCGTCAAGCACAAAATCATCTTTGTCGCCAATGAGGAAATACCTATTGGCAAAATATATGAGGAACAGCTTAAGGCCTTACTGGAGGATAAGGGGTGAGAAAGTATTGCTCTACCCCATATATCCCTCTGTTTACCACAAATAGCTTTTCTTTTTGATAGTTTATACGCAACTTTATATGGTTAAATAAATAAAGTATTCTTATTTTGTTGTTTTAGAACACAACCTATAGATGAAAAAAATATACTATGCCATAACCTTGCTTACTATGCTGTTTTTGGGGATGGCCGCTTGTTCCAAAAACGACGTCGCTGCCGACTCCACATCCACCGACGGCACCACGACGACAACCAGTAGTTCTGTTACTATTGACAGCTCCTATACCACTGGCACAGCCGAAGGAGATACCGCAACGGGTTATGACGAAGACGACCTCGTGGAAAGCAGCTTCACCTTGGCCAATACGGTGACAATTACGTATGGTACTTCCGTTACTGTCAGCAATCCTTTGGACGGCAACGGCGTTACCGTCACGACATCGGGCAACGATGTCGTCATCACCGCTACCGTCGCAGGTGTCGCGTACAATGTTTCGGGAAGCACTTCCAGCGGTTCGCTCAAGATATACAGCGACAAAAAATATGAACTTATCCTCAACGGCGTTTCCATCACAAGCACCGACAGACCGGCCATTAACATCCAGTCCGGCAAAACGTCATTTGTCGTACTTGCCGACGGCACTACCAATACGCTGACAGATGCCTCTTCCTATACCTCGCTGACGGATGGAGAGGATGCCAAGGGTGCTTTGTTCAGCGAAGGGCAGCTCGTGTTCAGCGGCAGCGGCAGCCTTACCGTCAATGGCAACTACAACCATGCAATCGTCAGCGATGATTATATACGTATCCGCAGCGGCACTATTACCGTTACCTCCACCGTCAAAGATGCCATCCATACCAATGATGCCTTTATATTGGACAGCGGCACGGTCAATCTTACGTCTGCCGACGACGGCGTGCAGGTGGACGCGGGTTATGCCATTGTCAACGCAGGCACGCTGACCATCAGCTCCAAAGGCAAGGGCATCACTGCCGATAACGAGGACGAAGATGAGGACGTAACACCTTATGTCATTATCAATGGCGGTACCATCAACGTCGCGTCTTCCGCAGATGAAGGTATCGAAAGCAAAGGTATCCTGACCATCAACGACGGCAATCTCAATATCAAGACCTATGACGATGCCATCAATGCCAGCAGCAATATATACATCAATGGTGGTCGGATCTATGCCTACGCCACCAACAACGATGGGATAGACGCCAACGGAACCTTGACAGTTACCGGTGGTAAAATCGTGGCAATAGGTGCCAGCTCGCCAGAGGCGAGCTTTGACTGCGACGCCCGCACGTTTAAAATCACCGGTGGGATGCTTGTCGGCATCGGTGGTGCGACGAGCGGCCCAAGCTCAAGCAGTACGATTCATTCGGTTGTCATGGGCAGCGGGTCCAGTAACCAGATTATCCATATTGAGGACGGCAGCGGCAACGAAGCCATGACGTTCAAGGCACCGAAGTCCTTCAGTACTTTGATTTATGCCAGTTCCAAGCTGAAAGCGAGTACAAGTTATACTATATATACCGGCGGTAGCGTTAGTTCCGGTGTGGATTTCAACGGATTATACATGAGCGGGACTTATTCTGGCGGTACTAGCTACACCACGTTCACCACAACCAACATTGTAACACAAGTAGGAGGAAGTATCAGCAAAAACTAATGTTTGAGTAAAAAGGCAAAAAAGTGCGGCTAAACTTCTGATATCTAAGGTAAAAAATTCCAATGTTTGAATGTTTGGCTTCGCGTCTCCCCTCTTCCGAGGCCATCTTCAGCTTTCCTTCTCTATTTAGGAGACGATGGCGAAGCCGGATGGGGTCGCAGTGGGGTTTAAATAAACAACAAATGGCTTTAACAGATACTTTTTGAAGCATATAAACACACAATTATGGAACGCAAAAAATTCCTGAAGTCCTTGTCCCTGTTTGCGGCATCACCATTGATATTGTCCGCATGTTCCAAGGCAACCGACTCGACCACGGATGATTCGGATGACGACACGACCACTGTGGACACAAGCTGTACGGCTACGCCGTCCGAAACGGAAGGGCCATTTCCTACAAAAAGCCCTTCTTCCTACGTGCGCAGCGACATACGCAAAGGCGACGGCGTAGGCGCAGCAATGACTGTGGTCATCACGATTGCCGACCTCAACGACAGTTGCAACGTCTTGGCCGGTGCTATAGTGGACATCTGGCACTGCGACGTCAACGGTGATTATTCCCAATATGGCGGTACGAGCATGCAGACCAACAACTATACGTCGTTGAACTGGTTGCGCGGTCGCCAGACGACGGATTCCAATGGTGCAGTTACCTTTACAACTATTTTTCCCGGGTGGTACCAGAGCCGGGCAACACATGTACATGCACATATCTACAATTCGTCGGGAACCTCCCTACTTGTAACGCAGATAGCTTTTGACGATGATTTGTGCATCAGCGTCAATACCAATGGTTCGGATTACGGTTATACCAAAGGGACAAGCGGCTATACCTACAACGCGGACGACAACGTGTTCAGCGACGGCTATAGCAAGGAACTATCAACGGTTACGGGCAGCTTGTCCGCCGGGTTTAACCTTGCGATTACCATCAATGTAAGTGCATAACGATGAGGCAAGTTCGGTTCAGATACCGCAAGATAATGACCAGACACAGTACCGCCGATTGGGACAAGATGGTCTGGGAGGATTCTTTTTTGGAATTTAAAATGCAGTTCCAGCGTTTCAATACTGAAGGAAAATATTTTTCTTTCGGTGTCCTGCTTGCACAAAACCCTCAAGCGGCGCAACTGCATTTTCTGGTCGGGGGTTCTGTATTGGGATACCTCCAACAGCTCAACGGGATCATTCCCGACTTGGTGGACAACCTCGGGCTGCGCTTCATGTCCATTGCCGACTGCCAGTTTGAAATCATCAATTCCGACACGAGGGACAGCGGTAGGCACGAGGTAGCGTTCAACTTTTATTCCGTACCTTTTTACTGGCACGACACCATAGACGGATTTATGCTTGTGTCTTCTACTGGCGATGACAAGCAAAAAGACGGCAGCTACGATACCCGTCTGTTCCGACTACGGCCATTTGTATCTATTGACAAACTGATCGAAACCGTTTAAGATGTTAAAGCAGATACCCGGAACCATCTATATCGAATCGCAGAGAGGCGTCGTACCGGAAAGCGGGGGCGAAACGTTTTGTTTGTTCAACTACAACAGTTTTTCGAATGAACACAAAAGCCCCATTTTTCCGTTGCGCTACGTCAACGAAACCATATTGCACGCGGAGGGTGCTATTGAGCTGGATCCTACCGATTCCTGCTGTTGCATACTACCGCTTTACAATGCACTGGAAGTCGTCGCGGATTCGGAGTATGTGGAACTGTATCCGGGCGAAATGCTTTTTTTGGAAAAATATTCAGCAGTAAAGTGTATCAACCCACAAAAAAACGACAGTGCTTCTTTTATCTGGCTGACGATTGTCGCGGAAACGCCCTTTGCGGACGGAAGACCCTTGTCCCAAAAAGTTACGCTTCCCATCAATCAGGTAAAGAACGAGTGGATTGACCTGCTCAACAACCCTACCCCCTTAAAAATAGCCTGTGTGGAAGACCGGGTGGAACTGGCATACCATCCGACCGTGCCCGGAAAAACGAGATTGTTCCTGTTCAATGTAATCGGGTGCTTTGAAGTCTGCGGTCGTCTGCTCAACCAGAATGACGGTCTGGTGCTTTGGGATTGCGAAGTAGCGGACATGGAGGCGTTGAACCCTAATTCCATTATGCTGCTGCTGGAGATCTAAGCGTATGCGGATGAAGCAAGCAGGTACGGTATCGGGCATTGCTCTGCCGCTTTATCTTACCAGCCGGTTCACGATTGCGACAAGATTTTCATTCAGGTTTGACAGTGCACCGGGAAAATCCCACAACGCTTTGTCACGGTCGCCGACATAGTTGGAAATGCTCCTGACCTGCAAAAACGCAACGCCCATCCGTAGGCACACAAAATGAAACGCCGCACCTTCCATGCTTTCCAACAAGGGATGGTATTTGTCGATATAGTTTTCCTGTCTTTTGACGTTGGTCGTGATTTCGTCCACGGAGATGGCGTTGGCAATGCGCAAGTCGAGCATGTTATATTGGCGTAGGTAAGGATTGACGAGCCTACCGTTTTGGTAAGGTGGTTCGTCGCGGTCAACAAAACCCATGTCAAAGAGATCCCTCCACTCGCCGTATTCCTCCACCCCTAGCGTCGCCTGTATATCAGTGCTGACCGCAAAAGTCGTCCCGAGCGCGACCGTCCTGTCAAAACATCCGGCAATGCCGCCAAGGAGCACCACGTCGGGTCCATATTGCGCAATATGTTTTTGGGTAAAAAATGTGGCGGCAACCGCGCCCACGCCGATAACCGCAAACAGGATTTCGCCGTCCATGTTTTTTTGTTGGAAATGTCTACGGCAGGATGCCAGTTCGCCGTTGGTCGCCGCCAATATGAGCACACGCATGGGACGAAGTTCGGATATTTTTTGTTGTCTTACCTTTGCCCAAATTTTAAGTCTCAACATGGTGTACCTAACGCGCCTTGAACATTTCAATGCGGCGCACAAACTATATAATCCCACATGGTCTGTGGAACAGAACGAAGCGGTTTTCGGCCCTTGTGCCAACGAAAACTTCCATGGCCACAACTATGAGCTTTTCGTGACGGTAAAGGGTAACCCCAACCCCGACACGGGCTTTGTGATGGACGTGAAAAAACTGAGCCGTCTCATCCGCGAACACGTCATCGCCAAGGTCGATCACCGCAACCTCAATATGGACGTCGATTTCCTCAGGGACCAGTTTGCCAGCACGGAAAACGTGGTCATCGCTTTTTGGAAGATATTGGCACCATTGATGCCTGAGGGCGTGCAGTTGCATGCGCTCAAGCTATACGAAACACCGCGCATCTACGTGGAATATTTTGGTGAATAAAACAATCGCATGACAGCAGACAAAGTAGCCGTTTTCCGTCGAGGGCATTTCAACGCCGCGCACCGACTTGCCTTGGCGGAATGGACGGACGCGGAAAATTTTGCGTATTTCGGTCCTTGCAGCTATCCGCATTTCCATGGACACAACTACGAGGTGGAGGTAAAGGTTGTGGGCGTTCCCGACCCCCAAACCGGATATGTCATTGACCTCAAACTGGTCAATACCTATCTCGAAGAGGAAGTGTACGCACGCTTTGACCACAAAAACCTGAACCTTGATACGGAATTTTTCAAAAACCAGTTGCCCACGGCGGAAAATATCGTCAAAGTCATCTATCAACTTTTACGCAAAAGGCTCGCACCCCAACTGGATCTGCAAGTCCGGCTGTACGAGACGCCACGTAATTTTGTGGAATACCCGGTGGGCATTTGAGTATTTTTTCCTGTAAGGGGATGATGAAACGCAATGGCACCAGCGTTACTACATAGATAAAATAGTATATTGGTAGAAAAGGAACGCCTCCAAGGTCTAATGTCGTCGTTCCTAAAATCACATCGACCGTTTTTTGACTTTTTTCTTTTTACTTTTACAGAATGGCATATAAAAAAATAGAACATTACGACGAAGAGACGACTCAGGATTTGGAAGGGCATTACCGACAGATACTCCAATCATTGGGCGAAGACCCGACACGTGAGGGTCTGGTCAAAACACCGCTCCGTGTCGCCAAGGCAATGCAATATCTTACGCAGGGATACGGACAAGACCCGATTGCCATTCTGAACTCCGCGAAATTTACAGCACCCAAAAGTGAGATTGTCATCGTTAAAGACATAGAGCTGTACAGCCTCTGCGAGCACCATATATTGCCCTTCGTCGGCAAGGCGCACGTCGCCTATATCCCGGATGGCCATATCACGGGATTGAGCAAGATTGCGCGGGTCGTTGACGTATTTTCCCGCCGCTTGCAAGTGCAGGAGCGCCTGACCATGCAGATTATGAACGCCATCGACGAGGCTCTGAAACCATTGGGCGTCGCCGTCGTCGTGGAGGCCAGCCACATGTGCATGATGATGCGCGGCGTGGGTAAACAAAACTCGCTGACGACAACCTCCACATTCTGCGGCGCATTTGAAAACGAAGTGACACGGAGCGAATTTTTGAGGTTGATACAGATGTAATGATATGGAAAAAGACAAAAGTAAAAAGGTAAAAAAATAACCTAAGCGATATAAATTATAATGCGAATCAAACATTGAGATACGATAGCCATTGGTTGTTGTCACACAGAACGAAGTCGAAGTGTAGGGCATAAATTCAATCTAACCCAACTTCGCTCTGTGTGACAGGAGGTAAAAGAGTCCACTCGTGGCTATTCACAGTCGGTCTCTCAGACTGGCAGAATCCAAACTATTACATCCCTTCTACAATCTTCAGGTGGCTCACTTTGATTCCTTTGATTACACTCGAGCTGAACCCTTGGTGTTCCATCTCATTGAGACCGACGATGGTGCAGCCTTTGGGCGTGGTCACTTTGTCGATTTCTTGTTCGGGATGGGTACCTTTTTGTAAAAGTAAATCTGCCGCCCCTTTGATTGTCTGTTCGGAGATGAGCGAGGCGGTTGCCGCGCTGAAACCAATCTCGATGCCGCCCTGTATGTTGGCACGGACAAAGCGCAGGGCATACGCCGTACCGCACGCACCTAAAACCGTTGCCGCGTCCATTAGTTTTTCCTCGATGACCACCGTTTTCCCCAATTGGTCAAACATATTGGTGACGTAGTCCACTTGGTCGCCCGAGGCATTATGGCTACAGATACAGGACATGCTCTGGCGGATGGCAATCGCCGTGTTGGGCATGATACGGAAAATCGTATAATCGTTGCCCACGACTTCCATGATATCCTTGACCCAGATGCCTGTCATCACGCTGGCAATCGTGTGTCTGGCAGGATTGAGCGAAGGCAAAAGGCTGGTCAATATTTCCTTTATCTGGAAAGGTTTGACGGCGAACAGCAAAAAGTCCGCCTGCTCCACCGCCAGTGTGTTGTCGCTATATACCTGTACGCCACGTGCTTTCAACGGCTGCAACAACGTAGTGTTGCGGCGTGTGACGATGAGGTCTTCGGGTTGTACAAATCCTGCGTCAAGCAATCCTTCCGCAATGGCGGTTCCTAAGTTGCCGCCGCCGATAATGGCAATTTTTTGGGACATTATTTTAAGTTAAAAGGTAAAAGTAAAAAAGCAAAAAAACGCGACTTTGAGTATCCTCTCTGGTTCTATTCCCTCTCACTTGGGAGAGAGTTAGGTGCAAAAACGCCCAACGCAGACCCAAAGTTATACTTCACGGTGTATAAAAATGTATATGTTATGAACACCTTTCGCGTCATTCCCACGTAGGCAGGAATCTGCCCTAATGAGATTCCCGCCTGCGCGGGAATGACGGTAAGATGTCGATATGTTTCAATGCACCTTGAATTTGCGGATTGCAAATCCGCCGACAGGGGTTCGCGACTTGCAAACCCGAACAGCGTAGGTTGCCTGACAAAATCAATAATTTTTATTCGCCAAAAGATAATTCTCCACATAGTCTCCGATACCTTCTTCCAGACTGTAAAACGGTGCGGAATAACCCGCCGTCCTCAGTTTGTCCATCTTCGCTTCGGTAAAATACTGGTATTTGTCACGGATGTCCACGGGCATGTCGATGAACTGTATGTTGGTCGGCACGTCCATCGCCTGGAACGTATTGGCCGCAAGGTCGTAGAAGCTGCGCGCGTGTCCCGTCCCGATATTGTACAGTCCGTTGGGAACGGGATTGCCGTCAAAATATTGCTGCATCATCCATGCCATCACTTTGACGAGGTCGATGACGTACACAAAATCCCGCAACTGTTCACCGTCCTTATAGTCCGGTCGGTGGCTTTTGAAGAGTTTGACCTCTCCGTTTTGCTTGATTTGGTGGTAGGAATGCAGGATGACGCTCGCCATGCGTCCTTTGTGGTGTTCGTTGGGACCGTACACGTTGAAAAACTTCAGTCCGGTCCAGAACGGTGGCTGCGACTCTTCGGACTGCTGCAACGCCCATTTGTCAAATTCGTTTTTGCTGACGCCGTAAGCATTCAGCGGCTGCAACGAAAACGGAATCTCGTGGTCGTCGCTGTAACCAAGGTTGCCGTCGCCGTAAGTTGCCGCCGAAGATGCATATATAAGCGGTACATTGCGTTGGTTGCAATATTTCCAGAGTATCTTGGTATATTCCAGATTCCATTTACGGTGGACTTCATAGTCAAATTCCGTAGTGCTGGAATTGGCTCCCATGTGGAAAACACAATCTATTTTGGCATCGTGCGCATCCAGCCATTTTTCGAGAAATTCTTTTTCTACGATTTCGGTGAACTGCTTTTCGGACCAGTTGGCCCGCTTGTCCGCATCGTCGAAATTGTCCACCAGTATCAAGTCGCTGTAACCCAAAGTATTGAGATAACCTACCAATACACTTCCGATGAATCCGGCTGCGCCCGTAACGATAATTTTGCCTGAATGTTCCATGCTATTCTTTTTATGCGTAAATTAGACCTATGCAAAAGTAGCAAAATAATGGCTGATGGCTAGTAGCTGTTAGCCTTGGATTTCTTTGCGTTAAGTCTTCGGTATTGAGCATTTTTTACTTTTTAACCATACACCATGAAATACGGAAAAGAAATAGCTGTGGGAATAGCAGGTGGGCTTTTTGCCTCTTGGGTCAAGGCATTGGTCGAACCGCCGTTGCAGGAAGCCGGAGAAAAATATTTTCCGCCGTCCAATATCGAAATAGCACAATATGGCGCGGATGTCAGCAACCATCCCGAAAAGATGCCTCCGGCCGTCATGGCGGACGATGTATATAATTTCTTTACCAAAAAAGAGCTCTCGGACCGGCAGAAAGTGCGGTCATTGAAAGCCATCCATTATGTTTTTGGCGCATTGGTGGGTGTCGGTTATGTCATCGCCGCCAAGAAATCCAAAAAAGTGACGGTTGGCGAGGGTGTCGCCGCCGGAGCTGCGGTGTGGTGTGTTACGCACGGTTCCACGTTGCCGGCGTTGGGACTGCAAGGGCCGGTCAAGAAAATGCCCAAGTCCTGGTACCTATGGGAACTGGGGTCGCACCTGATTTTTGGCGGTGCATTGGAAGCCAGCCGAAAGTTGCTGGACGGGGCATCCTGATTGGATGCGATATTGCCGGAAGCAAGCATTTTGCGGAATGGTATGTAGCTGTTTTATCCACTGTGTGCAGGTTACAAAAAATGTGCTATCCCGCCTTTATCTTTCCGTTGCGTATCGTGACACTGATGAGTTTATAGCCTTGGTCTGTCCGTAGAAAATCATAATGGTTTTGGGAAAAGTCGCCTTTCCCGCCATGCGAAACGACGATTTCCATCACAGGGTAACGCCACGCGCCGGGATTTTGGTCGTCGTCGATATATTGCGCATATTGGGGCTCTTCATAGATGAACGGATTGAGCCCGTCCTTGGAGATAAAATAATTACAGTCTGGTTGTAGGATTTCCCGCATACCCTTTTGCAGCAAGTCGAAATTGTTTTTTAAAAAAAGGTCTTTTTTTGTCTTTTCCCAATCGCCCGGGGATTGCCATACGATGGTTTCGTTGGACGCGTCTAGCAAGGTTTCCATGGTCATGCCAGGCAGCAACGAATCGGTCAGCCAGAGTTTAAACTCTTTTTCATAATCGATGAAAGCATAATACTGCCCGTTGCGACCGAGAAATGTTTTCCAGATTGCCGTATCCTTTTCCGGTTTTTCAGAGATGTGCGGCGCATAAAGATTCAGTCCATCATTGTAGGGAAAACTGTCAATCAATATCGTGTTGGCGGTATCGAGCAGAACTTCGCTGCCGCCGACCCATCTGTAATGTTCCCCCCATTGCTTTTTTACAGCATCTTTTATCGCCATAACCAATCCGTTGTGGACACGTGTTAGGTCATTGTATTGCGCAGGGACCGCAATGTCTCCGTTGCGGTCAAACAATCCGGCCTTGTCCGTGGCATGGTCGCGGAAGCGAATGAAACCCTCGCTCTCGCAATCCATCCCATTGTCAAAATAGTGCAAACTATCCCTGCCGACAATCCTGCCAGCCTTGGTCAGGTAATAGCTTTTCGCTTTTGGGTTTCCCTTTTCCGTCACCGCGATGATATGCTCAAACCTGCTGGCTGCAAGCATGGTAAACTTGGGTCGGATTTTTTCCACGCCATTGCCGTCGTGGAACCCAACCAGTGTCGAATCCTGGTTGTAGAAAGAATACCATACCTCGTCGTTACGTTGCGCATTTGCGGTAACACAGAATGAGAGTGGGATGAAAAACAAAAAAATCCTTTTCATCAACATGTTTTTAACCTGTAATTTAGTATAAATGCCAATCAAGGGTTGAAAATAATATTAAAAGATGACGTGTTTCAGCTCCGGAGGAGCGTACTTATGGTAGCCTTGGTAACAATATGGTCTATAAAGTTCCGTAGGAACGACCTTATAATTGTTGATAAGGTCGTTCCCATGGAACTCATTTGAACGAATCCGTTAATTCTACCATAAGTTCGTCCGCCGCCGCGGACTTTGTCAAACCTTGATTTGCATTATAAATAAAAGAATCTTGCGTAACGCTACCCCCCTCGTTGGGCAAAACAGTGCATTGAATACGTAATGATGACCTTTGCAGTCATTCCCGCCTACGAGATAATCACGGTGAGGTATTCACTTTTTTCAATGTACATTTTTATGCTGCGTGGAGTATATCCACTTTTTACCCAAACGTTTTTGCTATGAAATGTATAACAATCTGTATGCCTACCTGCTACATTTCGTACTTATATGATTCCGTTTTCCTATCTACCAAAACATTATTTTGGTCATTTTAACAAAAAATGTCGAAGCCTAATTTTGCCCTGGGATAAAAGAAGCACGGGAATGCCCCGAAAAGCATCCATGGCTTATTCATTTTACAAAACCAAAAATTGCCGTCCAGCCATATTTTCCACCCTTTAGCCATATTTTCCGCCGGAGGATGGTATCAGTGACGTATTTTTAGGGCAAAACTCCGCATATTGAAACTTTGGGACAACATAGGCTTGGCATACCAGACCGTTAGGAGCAACAAGCTACGCAGTGGCATCACGATTACCATCATCGCCTTTGGGATTATGGCTCTGATTGGCATCGTCACTGCGATATCGGCCGTCAATGCCAAGATGATGAAAAGCTTTTCATCGATGGGAGCCAACGGTTTTACCATTGTCTACAAAGACCGTAACCGCTTCGGCAACGACAACGAAGACCGTTCACAGAAAACCATTGACTCCAAAAAAGCCAAGAAATCCAATCTGGACAGATACATCACAATCCAGGAAGCCGAAAAGTTCAAGGAAAACTACCATTTCCCAGCCGTCGTCAGCCTGGCGTTGGACGGCACCGGCAACGTCGAGGTCCACTACGGCAACAAGAAAACCAATCCCAACGTCTCCCTGAGCGGCATTGACGAAAACTATATCGAGGTCAACGGTTTTTCCATCGCCGCCGGACGCAACCTTAACAAGATGGACGTCAGCAGTGGCAGGGACGTATGTCTGCTGGGCAACGATGTCGCCGCCAGACTGTTTGGCGAAAACAGCAAGGACAAATGCGTAGGCAAGGTCGTACATGTCGGCAGCCGCCCGTATCTCGTCGTGGGGTTGCTGGAAGCCAAGGGTTCCGGCGGTTTTGGCAGCAAGGACAACCTGGTGATGGCATCCTACAATAACCTGCGGCGCGCCAATACTGCCGCGTCGTCGTCCTTTGCGATTGGCGTGTTGTGCAATACGGTCAACGACATTCCGGCCGCCATCGGCGAGGCAACGTCGATTTTCCGTGGCGTGCGTCGGTTGCCGCCCACGGACGACGACAATTTTACCGTCAACAAAAGCGACAAGATGGCGCAGACGGTCATCGGCATGATGGGAAGCCTGCAAGGTGCGGCGGCAGCCATCGGCGTTATTACGCTGATCGGCGCGGCTATCGGACTGATGAACATCATGCTCGTTGCCGTCAGCGAACGTACCAAGGAAGTCGGACTTGTAAAGGCCATCGGCGGCAAAAGCGGCAATATCAAACAACAGTTCCTTTTCGAGTCGACCTTCATCAGTGTCATGGGCGCGGTTTTCGGGATTATCCTGGGTATCGTTGTGGGCAACATCGTGTCCTTGTCCTTGGGTGTGGGATTTGTCGTTCCGTGGGGATGGGTGGTTTTCGGAATCTTTATATGTACGGTCGTTGGGCTGGCGGCAGGCGCCTATCCCGCCCAAAAGGCTTCCCGGTTGAATCCTATCGATGCGTTGCGGTATGAGTAGAAAATGGGATTGCCTGATTTTTTCTGAATATTTTTCAATAAGCCATCAACTATTGTTCAGTACATTACTGTGTTTAATACGATAATGAAATTCAATATAGACCAATAATTTTTATTACTCCGCTCTTCGGGATTTGTAATCCTGAAGCCGTATCGGCGGATAATAGCAGTGCATTGCAAATCCCGAACAGCGCAATAACGTCTTTAAGATGTCCTTTAATAGTGTATGCTTAGCCCATTGGATTCTACCCTATCCAAGCCTTAATCTTCTTCTCCAATCTGTTGCCGCCACATCGCATAGTACAGCCCTTTCTTTTCGACAAGTTCATGGTGGTTGCCTTGTTCCGCAATCTTGCCGCGTTCCAATACATAGATGGTGTCGGCATACATGATGGTCGATAGACGGTGCGCGATCATGATGGTGATGTTTTGACGTTGGTTGGCGATGTCTTTGATGGTGTCGCTGATTTCTTTTTCGGTAATGGAGTCAAGTGCCGATGTCGCTTCGTCGAAAATCATCAGCCGGGGCTGGCGCAGCAGAGCGCGTGCTATGGACAGGCGTTGGCGTTCCCCACCCGAAAGTTTCAGTCCGCCTTCGCCGATGACGGTTTCCAGTCCTTGGCTGCCACGTTCGACGATGTTTTGTGCGGAAGCCTTGCGGATGACATCGTTGATTGCCTCGTCGGTTGCCGTAGGATTGACAAACAACAAATTTTCGCGGATGGAACCGGAAAAAAGCTGTGTTTCCTGCGTGACAAAACCTATCTGGTGGCGCATGTTTTCAAAGTCGATCGTCTTGTCGTCAAAACCATTGTAATAAACGCTTCCCTGCGTCGGATGGTACAGTCCGACCAGGAGCTTGACCAAGGTCGTCTTGCCTGCACCGGAAGGCCCGACAAACGCGATGGTTTCCCCTTTTTTGACCTCAAACGAAATGCTGTTGATGGCGGGTTTGTTCGCCGACGGATGTTGGAACACTACTTCCTTGAAGCGTAGGTCGTCAATCGCGCCGACTTCCTGCGGGTTGCCGGGACGGTATTCCGTTTGTTTGTTGAACAGGTTTTGCAGGTTGATGAGCGACGCTTCCGCCTCGCGGTAAGACAGGATGATATTGCCCAGCTCCTGCAACGGCCCAAAGATGAAAAAGGAATAAAATTGCATCATCATCAACTGCCCGACCGTAATCTTGTCCTTGAACACAAAATACAGCAATGAAAACATGATGCACTGCTGCAAGAAGTTGACGAAAGTCCCTTGTATAAAGCTGATGGAACGGATGCCTTTTACCTTTTTCAGTTCCAGTTGCAGGATTTTCATGGTGTTGGTGTTGAGCCTTTTGACTTCCTGTTGCGTCAGCCCGAGGCTTTTGACCAGTTCGATGTTGCGGAGCGATTCGGTGGTGCTGCCTGCAAGTGCGTTGGTGTCGCGGACGATTTTCTTTTGTATGGCTTTGATCTTCCGGCTCAGCACGCTTGTCAGCCATGCCAATACGACCGCGCCGACAAGGTAGATGAGCGGCAGCAGCGGACTCAGCCGAAACGCGACAATCACCACAAACACAATCCCGACAATGGTCGTGAACAGGACGTTGACAAAACTGGAAATGAATTTTTCGCAGTCGGCACGTACTTTTATCAGGGTGGAAAGCGTCTCGCCGCTGCGCTGGTCTTCAAAATCCTGGTAAGGCAGACGCAATGCGTGTTTTAGCCCGTCGGTGTACAGCGTCGCGCCAAATTTTTGGATGACGACATTGACGACATAGTCCTGGAGCGCCTTCCCGATACGAGAAACCATTGCAACGCCGATAATCATCAGCAAACCTTTGGCAATCCCGTTGTAGAATGCCGCATCAAGGCCTTTGTTCCGAAAATCCGCCGCCTTGTTGGCATAAGGGTCGATAATCAGGTTCCCGAAAATATAAGGATTCAACAAGGAAAAGACTTGGTTGATGGCTGCGAAAAACAAGGCGAGCAAAATCAGCCATTTGTACGGGCGTAAATATTGGATGAATAGTTTCATTGACGGCAAAGGTACGCAGATATTGGGATGCGGTTTTATGGTGCGATATTTGATGTGTATGGTTTCGTGTCTAACTGATGGAACTATGAACTGATTTAAACTTTTTCAGACGTAAATGACTTCTATGATAAACATTACGTGGTATAGAGTAGAGATAAAACGGAAAATAATGATTTTCCGATAGCTCTGGATAAAATATAGCCACGTACATTACGTTATCTGTATTGACAAATACTTTGTTTAATGATTAAATTGATAGGTATGGAGAAACTGTACACAAAAGAGTTTATGCTTGCATTTCTGTATAATGAACTGCCTTTCTCCCAAAAGAGGAAGTTCATTCTGCACTTGCGGAAAGACCCGGTGTTGCGCCGCGTGTTCTACGATTTCAAGGAGGCAGTGGACAATATAAAGTCCCTAAAGGCTATCAAACCTTCTGAAACGTTGCTTTATTACATCCGCAAATATGCTGCGCAGCAGCTTGACAGCAACAATTGTTCATGGCATTTGAACCGAGGTTGACCGATAATACAAATCAAGCGTTGATTGTTTTCCCGACGCAAGGGTTCTGTTGTAACAGACTGGCCCAAAAAGTTCCGTAGAAACGGAACAGATAAGAAAAGAAATCTCTCTTTTTTTATTCTTGACTCGGCGTGAGGACAGCCTATTCAAAATCCTTGTACAATAAGTATTTTTTCCTGATTTGTTTGAATCGGGTCAGTCCCGGCTGCCAGCTTGCTCTGATGTCGTTTTCGGAAACATTGTTTTTGATTTGCTGCATCAGCGTGTCGTTGCCCGCCAGCTTGTTGAAGAAAAAGTTTTCGGGTTTGGTTGTGTCACTGGGTGTGAGGAAAAACTTGCTTTTGTCCGGAAACAGTTGGTAGGCTTGGATAAGCCAGTGTAGGTCGATATGCCGTGGCATCTGTTTTTCCGTGATGTCCCAGCCGTAGCAGGTCTGTCCGTAGAGTTTGGAACTTTTCGCTCCCGGACGGCTGGACGGCACGAAGGCAAAAAGATTTTTGGGTAGGTCGGGATGTCCAAATGTCGTAAACGGATGCTCCGTACCGCGGCCTTCGCTCAGGTTGGTTCCTTCAAAAAAACAGGTCGATGCATACCAATAGATGGCGGACATGCTGGGCAGGTTGGGCGATGGCTTTACCGGTAGCACGTATAGGTAACGGTGGTCATATTTTTTGCATTTGATGACCGTCAGTTGTACCGTTTCCGGTGTGTAGGCGGTCTTGGTTTTCAGCCAATGTTCGCCGACGAGCATCTGCGCATATTCGCCCATCGTCATGCCGTGTACGACGGGAATGGGTTGCGTACCGACGCCGCTTTTGTAGCGCATGTCCAATATCGGGCCATCGACATAAAAGCCGTTCGGGTTGGGACGGTCCAGAACAATGACAGGTTTACGGTTGTCTATGCTCCCCTCCAAAAAGTTTTGCAGTGATTTGATATAGGTAAAAAAGCGCAACCCCACGTCCTGCAAGTCAAACAGCGTCACATCCACGTCCGACAGGTCTTCGGCTGTAGGCGTACTTTTGGTGCCGTAGAGTGAGACGACTTTGATGCCTGTTTCTTTGTCGATGTAGCTTTCCACGTGTTCGCCGGCGTCTGCCGTGCCGCGGAATCCATGTTCGGGACTAAATATTTTGACGATGTTGACGCCCAGTTTTTTCAGTGAATCCACGAGGTGCATGTTGCCGATGACGGTGGTCTGGTTGGCAAATATGGCTACCCTTTTCCCCCCAAGCAAAGGCAGGTAGGATTTTGTGTCATAAGCACCGGGCGTAGTTTTCAGGGCTTTTTTGTACCATTTGTTGGCTATACCTTCGGGCAAAATGACTTTTTCCTGTGCATAAGTAAATCCTGAAAAAAACAGAAAAATCCCCAACAGTGTACCTAACTTGTTCATAGAAAAATGTTTTGTGTTGCCGAAGTTAACCAAAAATTATGGTAGAAAACCCTAGACAAAGCTTACCTTGTGCTTTTATTGACGGAAAAATATTTTGGATATGCAACAAGTAAAAGCAGGTGATAAAGTGAAAGTGCACTATCACGGAAAATTAACGGACAATACAACTTTCGATAGTAGCAACGGTCGTGAACCACTGGAATTTACGGTTGGCAGCGGCCAGGTCATCAAAGGTTTTGACGACGGCGTTACGGGTATGGCCGTCGGAGAAAAGAAAACCATTACAATTCCAGTCGAAGAGGCTTATGGCCCCAAACAGGACGAGTTGTTGATTGAGTTTCCCACAGACCAGTTTCCGCCCGACATGCAGCCGCAGGTAGGTATGGCCTTGAATATGCGCAACGACCAGGGACAGGTGTTCCCTGTTACGGTTGCGGAAATCAAGGAAGATTCCGTCGTGTTGGACGGCAACCACCCATTGGCGGGAAAGGATTTGATTTTTGACCTGGAATTGGTGGAGATTGTATAAGTAATAAGGCAAAAGTAAAAAGGAAAAACGAGGGACTTCAAGTCCGTTTTTACTTATATAAATGCTTCAATGAAATGTATGGGGCTGTCCATTTTTGGGCAGCCTTTTTATTTATGTCACAAATAGTATTGATAGAAAATGAATAACCGCTGGCGCACGCGTGTCGCGTGTGCCACAACATATTAAGGCACACGCGACACGCGTGCGCCAGCGGCCTTCAACCTTTCACCTCCTACCGGACACCTTACTGCGTTTCTATCAACCGAAACAACTCTGCAACATAACCGTCTGGGTCGTCGTACTGCGTTGCTTTTCCCCAGTTCAATATGTCCTTTGTGGACTTGGTGGGTAGGAGCTTGGAATCCCTGAGTTTCAGTCCAAACCAGGCGACGGTTGTTGCCAGCCGATAATCTTGCGAAACGTTGGATTCCTTTTCTGCATTGGGTTTGACTGTGATTGTTTTTTCAATGCTCTTGTTGCTGTTGGGCAATTTGTAGCGTGTTTTGATGAATGCCAATTCGTCTGACGTGCTGTTTTTTTGTGGTTGAAGATAGCGCGGTTCGGTTGGCGCGTTGAACAGGCTGTCGTTTTTGACGTTGGAGGGAATGATTTCGTACAGTGCAGTGACAGTGTGCCCGCTTCCCATTTCGCCTGCGTCGATGCTGTCATTGGGAAAATCCTGGTCAGCCAATAGACGTGTTTCATAACCAATCAGTCGATAGGCCCTGACCTGTGCGGGATTGAACTCCACTTGTAGTTTGACATCTTTCGCAATCGTAAACATTGTGCCGCCAAATTCCTTGACCAATACGCGGTTGGCTTCCTGTATGTTGTCGATATAGGCATAGTTGCCATTGCCTTTTTGGGCTAGCGTCTGCATCTTGCTGTCCTTATAGTTGCCCATCCCAAAACCAAGACAGGTAAGGAAAATCTGGCTTTTTCTCTTTTCCGTTATCAGGTCTTCCAGTTCGCTGTCGGAAGATATGCCTACGTTGAAGTCGCCGTCCGTTGCCAATACGACGCGGTTGTTGCCGTTTTGGATGAAATGTTCTTGTGCTGTTTTGTATGCCAGTTCGATGCCTTCGCCGCCAGCCGTGCTGCCACCTGCGGACAGGCTGTCGATTGCTTTGTTGATAGCATTCTTTTGGGAACCGGAAGTTGGAGCCAAAGCCAGTCCTGCATTGCCGGAATATGTGACGATGGCGACCTTGTCCTGGCTGCGTAGCTTGTTGACCAATAGTTTCATGGATGCTTTTAGCAACGGAAGTTTGTTTGGTGCATCCATCGAACCCGAAACGTCAATTAAAAAAACGATATTGGATGCCGGGATATTTTCCTCCGGAACAACCTTTCCCTGCAAACTTATTTTTAAAATATGATGCCTCGGATTCCAGGGCGCAATGCCGTATTCGGATTGGATAGCGTAAGGCGTTCCGTCGGTCGGCTGCGGTGTATGGTATTTAAAAAAATTAACCATTTCCTCCACGCGCACCGCGTCTTTTGGCACAGGCTGACCGTTGTTGATAAAGCGGCGGATATTGGTATAGGACGCGTTGTCCACGTCAATGGAAAAAGTGGAAAACGGATTGGTAACGGGACTTGCATAACCATTTTCCTTGTAGGTTTCATAAGATTCCTGGTCTTTGGTGGGTTCAAATGCTTTTGGGTTTTTCGTAGTGATAAGGATTACGCCGTTTGCGGCTTTTGAACCGTAAATGGCGGTCGCGGAAGCATCTTTTAACACTTCGATATGCGTGATGTCGTTGGGGTTGATATTGTTTAGAGAGGCATTTTCCATGACTTTGCCGTTGACGATATACAGTGGATTTGCATCTTTCCTGAATGATTGGATGCCACGGAGGCGCATTCCGGTAGTGGGCAGAGACATGCCTTTTTGGTTCATGGAAAGTCCGGCGACGCGTCCCTGCAAGGCATTGGACATAGTTGAGGGTTCCAATATGGATCTCGCTCTTATATTATTATAGGCGTTGCTTGCGACATCGTAGTTGAGTGTATTGGTCGGGTTGGTCATCGCCGTATTTCCTGTTATTTCCTTTCTTTTTTCTGTGCCATATCTAACAACGACTACCTCGTCCAAACTGTTTTGTTGGTTCGTTGCAATACTGGCTGGTGCTATAGTTTCTGCCATTTTCCTTGCTTCGGGAATGGCTGTTGGCCTTGTATTGTGTGCTATGATAAGAGGCGTGTACGTATGTTTTTTAATACGTTTTGCTGTTTTTGCCACGATGCTTTTGTCAATTGTTTTTGGAATTGATTTTTTAAGCGTATCGATATTATTTGGAATGGTTGTGGACGGTGTGTTTTTAACCATATTGTCCTTTTGTTTAATGGTATTGTACAAAATAAATCCGCCAATACCCAATATAATTAATATTGTCGCCGCGAAAAGGCATTTTTTCCAGAGCGGAATGATTTTTCCTGCATCCCGTTCGTCCAGTTTGTTTTCAATCTGGTACCATACGTTGTCCATGCCGTGGAAGGGGGTCGGCTGCTGCCTTTCCGCAGCGTTTCTGAAGGCTTCCAGCAAAGTATCTTTTGTTTCCATTTTTTAATTTTGTTTAGCGTAATAGTATTGCGTTACCAACGTGCGCAGTTTGGATTTGGCGTAGTTCAACTGGGATTTGGACGTACCCTCCGAAATCTCCAGTAGTTGCCCGATTTCCTTGTGAGAATAACCCTCAATTGCGTATAAATTAAATACTGCTTTGGCACCGGAAGGCAGATGGTTCAATAGCTGCAACAGGTCTTTTTCCTGCAAGGCATTCAGCGCGGAAGTGTCAGCACCTGCATTGGATTCGGATAGTTCGCTGTTTTCCGACAGAAATTTTTTGGATTTTCGGATAAGTTCCAGACAGGCATTGACTGCAATTTTTTTCGCCCACGCTTCAAAAGCGCTTACTTGTTCCAACTGGTGGATTTTTGTAAACAGGATATAAAACGCCTCCGTCAGCGCTGCTTGGATATCGGCGTCCTGTCGCAGGTATCTTTTGCAGACCAGAAAGAGCCAGGGCGCGGTCGCGTCGTACAGCGCGCGTTGGGCGCGTCTGTCGTTTTGTGAGCATTTTCGGAGAATGTTTTCGGTTATCACTGGCACGTTTTACAATGATAGATGCGGTCGGAAAGCAAAAGGTTGGAAGCCTTTTTATTTTTCCCAATATAAAGATTTCGCGCTTATCGATATTGTTCTATTTTCGTGTCGTTATGGATAAGAAAAACGTTGTCAGTTGCGTGCTCTCTTTGTTCGCCCTAGGGATAGTCTCCTGTGACTCTATCAGTAAGTTAACAAACAGTATTGCCAAAAAAACGCCGCCGTCGCCACCGGTTGCGCATCCTACGAACGTCAATCATTTGAACGGTCAATGGCGGTTGACCTATGTCACAGGTCCGAGGATTACATTTGACGGGCTTTACCCAGACAAAAAACCGGTCATGCGGCTGGATACCATAAGTCGCCATGCGAGCGGAAATACGGGATGCAATAGTTTCAATGGTTCGTTCGTTCTGCAGCAGGATTCCATCCATTTTGGACAGATGGCGACAACGATGGTGAGCTGTCCGGACGGTGGACAGGGAGAGACGCTTTTTCTGGGTATGCTGGACAAGGTTTCGCATTACCGTGTCGTAAAAGACACCTTATGGCTGCGTTTCAGGAAGATTGACGCCATGCGTTTTGTCCGGGACACGACAACCATAAAATAAAAAATACTAAAAAAATTAGCCAAAACTAAAAAGATTGTCTACTTTTACGCTTTAAATACATTTTGTAAATATTGAAATATGAGCAACGCAGATAAATTGAAAGCCCTGAAGCTGACCATGGAGAAAATCGACAAGGATTTTGGAAAGGGCAGCGTGATGATGATGAACGAAAAAGCCCATGCCGAGATAGAAGTCATTTCGACGGGATCTATCGGTCTGGATACTGCATTGGGCGTGAGCGGCCTACCTAAAGGTAGGATTATCGAGATATATGGGCCGGAATCTTCCGGTAAGACGACTTTGGCGACCCATGTTATTGCCGAAGCGCAAAAACTGGGCGGCATGTGCGCTATCGTCGATGCGGAACATGCGTTTGACAGTTCCTATGCCAAAAAATTGGGCGTGGACGTTGACAATCTCTTGATTTCCCAACCCGACTATGGGGAGCAGGCATTGGAGATTGCCGACCGCTTGATATTGTCCGGCGCTTTGGATGTCGTGGTCATCGACTCCGTTGCGGCACTCGTTCCAAAGGGTGAACTGGAAGGCGAGATGGGCGACAGTAAAATGGGCTTGCAGGCACGTCTTATGAGCCAAGCCTTGCGCAAATTGACTGCCACGATTAGCAAGACCAATACAATTTGCATATTTATCAACCAGTTACGTGAAAAAATCGGCGTAATGTTTGGCAATCCTGAAACTACGACCGGCGGTAATGCATTGAAATTCTATGCATCCGTTCGTTTGGATATCCGTCGTGCCGCACAGATTAAGGACGGCGACAGCATTGTCGGCAACCGCGTCAAAGTCAAAGTGGTTAAAAATAAGGTTGCACCTCCGTTCCGCAGCGCAGAGTTTGACATTATATATGGACAAGGCATCAGCAAAATCGGTGAGATTTTGGATATGGGTGTAGAGCTTGGTTTTGTCCAGAAAAGCGGTAGCTGGTTCAGTTACGACGGCAACAAATTAGGACAAGGCCGTGATGCCGTCAAACAACTTTTGTCCGACAATCCAGAACTCGCACAAGAAATCGAAGGCAAAATACGTACGAAACTTAGCGGGGTGGTTTTGCCTGCCGACGAGGCCATAGGCGCGTCGGCAGACGAAGGAGAGGATTAGGCTCGTCGCCCGGTCTGTCTTATCTCAACAACTCTTTTTCTCCAGGTCCTGTTTCTTTTCCGAACGGTTCCCTAAGGAGACTTGCGATAAGGAACTTTGTATAAAACAAAAAAAGGCTGTCTATTGTGGACAGCCTTTATGCATTTTAGCCACGTGCGTTAGGCTTTGAGCTTTAAGCCTCTGCGCTTTATAATATTTGTTGCAACAATAAAAGTTGTATCTTTGCTTCATTTCCCTAAAATGTATGTATATAATATGAAGATTGAAGAAGCGATTAAGCAAAAAAACTTTGAAACACTTGTTGAAAAAGCCATTATCAACTTGATTTATACGCACAACTGGTTGCGTGATGGTTTTAATGTGATATTAAAGCCTTATGGTCTATTGCAACAACATTTTAATGTATTGCGCATTTTGAGGGGGAAATACCCCGAAGTGGTGTGTCCAGGGGAGATTAAAGAGGTCATGCTTGACAAAGGCAACGATATCACGCGGCTATTGGACAAATTGGTGGCAATGGAATTGGTAGAGCGTAATCTATGTGAGTCCAATCGACGTAAGATGGACATCTGCATTACGCAAAAAGGTTTGGGTGTCATCAATGAATTATCTCAGAAATTCGACGAACGTTCCGTTCAGATTCAGAAAAACCTGACAGACGACGACGCCGAGCAGTTGAGCAATTTATTGGACAAAATGCGGAATTAATGCTTTGTATTTTTATGTAATGGCTTCTGTTTTGAAATAATTTTTATTTTTTTGTTGAAAAGATTTTGCTGTTAAGGTAAAAGGTGCTATTTTTGCGCCCCGCTTCGGGTTTTGCGGTCAGTTCTTTGGGTGTCTCTGGTAGGTTGCAAGTATCTGGTTCCCAGTTTCTTGCGTGGTTGTTTCCGTAAAGAAACTTGCAGGAAAGTTTTGCGGATTCGGTTGTATCGCCTACCTTTGCGCCCCGCCCGCCGGCCTTGCGGCCGGCTCCGGCATCAGACGGGCTTTTTGCCCTGGAGGTCTTTGAAAAGGATGGAGAGAGAGGGAGTGGTTCCCGCGCAGGGCGCGGGATACATTGCGCGGCGCCGCCTCGGCGGCGCCGTACGGGTCATTTAGATTGGAGAGTTTGATCCTGGCTCAGGATGAACGCTAGCGGCAGGCCTAATACATGCAAGTCGGGGGGCAGCGCATCCGCCGCGAGGCGGAGGGCGGCGACCGGCGAACGGGTGCGGAACGCGTACGGAACCAACCCGTCCCCGGGGGACAGCCCGGCGAAAGCCGGATTAACCCCCCATGGTACGCCCGCGGCGCATGCCGCGGTCGTTAAACGGCTAGGGGGACGGACGGCCGTGCGTGCGATTAGCTAGTTGGCGGGGCAGCGGCCCACCAAGGCGACGATCGCTAGCTGGTGTGAGAGCACGGCCAGCCACACGGGCACTGAGACACGGGCCCGACTCCTACGGGAGGCAGCAGTAAGGGATATTGGTCAATGGGCGGAGGCCTGAACCAGCCATGCCGCGTGGGGGACGAAGGCCCTCCGGGTCGTAAACCCCTTTTGGCGGGGAAGAAGAAGGCCCTTTCCAGGGTCCCTGACGGTACCCGTCGAATAAGCACCGGCTAACTCCGTGCCAGCAGCCGCGGTAATACGGAGGGTGCGAGCGTTATCCGGATTCACTGGGTTTAAAGGGTGCGCAGGCGGGCCGGCAAGCCGGCGGTGAAATCCCCGGGCTCAACCCGGGGGCTGCCGCCGGTACTTCCGGCCTTGGATCTCCACGGGGGCAGCGGAATGGGGCATGTAGCGGTGAAATGCGTAGATATGCCCCGGAACACCGATTGCGGAGGCAGCTGCCCAGGGGAGTATCGACGCTGAGGCACGAAAGCGTGGGTAGCGAACAGGATTAGATACCCTGGTAGTCCACGCCCTAAACGATGGTTACCCGACGTCCGCGGCCATACGGCGGGCGTCCAAGCGAAAGCGTTAAGTAACCCACCTGGGGAGTACGACCGCAAGGTTGAAACTCAAAGGAATTGGCGGGGGTCCGCACAAGCGGTGGAGCATGTGGTTTAATTCGATGGTACGCGAGGAACCTTACCCGGGCTAGAATGCGAGCGACGCGGTCCGAAAGGGCCGTTCCCGGCAACGGGCGCGAAGCAAGGTGCTGCATGGTTGTCGTCAGCTCGTGCCGTGAGGTGTTGGGTTAAGTCCCGCAACGAGCGCAACCCCCGCCCCCGGTTGCCAGCAGGTAGAGCTGGGCACTTTGGGGGGACTGCCGCCGCAAGGCGCGAGGAGGGAGGGGACGATGTCAAATCATCATGGCCTTCATGCCCGGGGCTACACACGTGCTACAATGGGCGGGACAGAGGGCTGCCACCCGGCGACGGGGAGCGAATCCCGGAAACCCGCCCCCAGTCCGGATCGGGGCCTGCAACTCGGCCCCGTGAAGCTGGAATCGCTAGTAATCGCGGATCAGCAACGCCGCGGTGAATACGTTCCCGGACCTTGCACACACCGCCCGTCAAGCCATGAAAGCCGGGTGCGCCTGAAGTCGGTTGCCGCGAGGGTCCGCCTAGGGCGAAACCGGTGATTGGGGCTAAGTCGTAACAAGGTAGCCGTACCGGAAGGTGCGGCTGGAATACCTCCTTTTAGGGCCGCCCGCGCGGGCCTCCCCCCTCTCCCCGTCCTTTTTTTGAACGAATGCGTCCGGCGTCGGCGTCGGGTCCTTTGCCCCGGTCCTACCGGCGGGCGAGACCCGTAGCTCAGCTGGTCAGAGCGCTACACTGATAATGTAGAGGTCCCCGGTTCAAGTCCGGGCGGGTCTACGGGCGTACCGCAGGGGGATTAGCTCAGCTGACTAGAGCACCTGCTTTGCACGCAGGGGGCCAACGGTTTGAATCCGTTATCCTCCACTGGGCCGGGTTTTTTCCCCGCCCAAGTTCTTTGACATACGGAAGGGAGCGGGCGCGCCAGGGAGGCGCGCCCCGCGATTGAGATTTTTAAAGTGGAGCAAGGGCGCACGGTGGATGCCTAGGGCCCGGGAGGCGATGAAGGACGCGGCAAGCTGCGAAAATCCCGGGGTAGCCGCACACGGGCTTCGATCCCGGGGTGTCCGAATGGGGCAACCCGCCGCGCTGGAGGCGCGGCACCCGCGAGGGGGCCAACCCCCCGAACTGAAACATCTAAGTAGGGGGAGGAAAGGAAAATAAATCAATGATTCCCCAAGTAGCGGCGAGCGAACGGGGAGCAGCCCAAACCGGGGCGGCGTGCCGCCCCGGGGTTGTAGGACTGTTTTTAGGGAGGCGCCCCGACGCGAAGCGCCTGGAAAGGCGCGCCGCAGAGGGTGAAGGCCCCGTAGCGGAAGGAGGCGCCCGACGTACAGTATCCTGAGTAGGGCGGGACCGGAGGAATCCTGCCTGAATCGGCCGGCACCATCCGGCAAGGCTAAATACTCCCCGGGCACCGATAGTGGACAAGTACCGTAAGGGAAAGGTGAAAAGGACCCCGGACAGGGGGGTGAAACAGAACCTGAAACCGTGCGCCTACAAGCGGTAGGAGCCCGCATGCGTGCGGGTGACTGCGTGCCTTTTGCATAATGAACCTACGAGTTGCACGTCGCCGGCGAGGTTAACCCAAGGAGGGGGAGCCGCAGCGAAAGCGAGTCCGAACAGGGCGTCCAGTCGGCGGCGTCAGACGCGAAACTTTGTGATCTACCCATGGGCAGGCTGAAGTCCCGGTAACACGGGATGGAGGGCCGAACCCGTTGACGTTGAAAAGTCCTGGGATGACCCGTGGGTAGGGGTGAAAGGCCAATCAAACTGAGAGATAGCTCGTTCTCCCCGAAATGTCTTTAGGGACAGCGTCGTTTTTGAGGGCTGCCGGAGGTAGAGCTACCGACTGGGCTAGGGGGCTTCACCGCCTGCCAAACCCTGACGAACTCCGAATGCCGGCAGGCCGTGACGGCAGTGAGGCCGCGTGCGCTAAGGTGCGCGGCCGAGAGGGGAACAACCCAGAACGGCGGCTAAGGTCCCCAATGCGCGGCTAAGTCACGAGAACGGGGTGGGGCTTCAGGGACAGCCAGGACGTTTGCTCGGAAGCAGCCATTCGTTCAAAGAGTGCGTAACAGCTCACTGGTCGAGAGGCCCCGCACGGAAAATGATCGGGTGTCAAGCCGCGAACCGAAGCCCCGTACTCCGCCGCGAGGCGGATTGGTAGGGGAGCATTGCGGCCGCGCCGAAGCCGCGCGGCGACGCGCGGTGGAGCGTCCGCAAAAGAAAATGTAGGTATGAGTAACGATAAACGGAGTGGGAAACTCCGTCGCCGACAGCCCAAGGGTTCCCGGCCGACGTTAATCGGGCCGGGGTCAGTCCGGTCCTTAGGATAAGCCGAAGGGCGAAGCCGATGGCAAGCAGGCGAACATTCCTGCACCCGCGCGCCGATGGAAGCGACGGGTCCCCGAGCCGTGCGCGTACAGACGGAATTGTGCGCCGAGGCGGGCCTCCGGGCCAGCCGAGCACGGGGGGGGGGCCCCAAGAAAAGCGAGGCGCGCGGCCGGTACCGCAGACCGACACAGGTGGGCGGGAAGAGTATTCCGAGGCGCTCGGGTGAGCCGTGGAGAAGGAACTAGGCAAATTGACGCCGTAACTTCGGGAGAAGGCGTACCGCAGCGATGCGGTCTCAGTGAAGTGGTGCGACCAACTGTTTAACAAAAACACAGGGCCCTGCGAAGTCGCGAGACGAAGTATAGAGCCTGATGCCTGCCCGGTGCCGGAAGGTTAAGGGAGGGGGTTAGCGCGAGCGAGGCCCCTGACCGAAGCCCCGGTAAACGGCGGCCGTAACTATAACGGTCCTAAGGTAGCGAAATTCCTTGTCGGGTAAGTTCCGACCTGCACGAATGGTCTAATGAGTTGCACGCTGTCTCCTCCACGAGCCCGGTGAAATTGTGGTATCGGTGAAGACGCCGGTTACCCGCCACGGGACGGAAAGACCCCGTGAACCTTCACTGCAGCTTTGCACTGCCCCTGGGCGGCAGGTGTGTAGGATAGTTGGGACGCTACGATCCGTCCGCGCCAGCGGCCGGGGAGCGGTCGTTGAAATACCAACCTCCTGCCGTCTAGGGCCTAACCCCGTTTTGCGGGGGACACTGCATGGCGGGCAGTTTGACTGGGGTGGTCGCCTCCCAAAGAGTAACGGAGGCTTGCAAAGGTACCCTCACCACGGTTGGTAACCGTGGGTCGAGCATATTGGCATAAGGGTGCTTGACTGCGGGACGTACGTGTCGAGCAGGGGCGAAAGCCGGCCAAAGTGATCCGGCGGTCCCGTATGGAAGGGCCGTCGCTCAAAGGATAAAAGGTACTCCGGGGATAACAGGCTGATCTTACCCAAGAGCTCTTATCGACGGTAAGGTTTGGCACCTCGATGTCGGTTCGTCACATCCTGGGGCTGGAGAAGGTCCCAAGGGTTCGGCTGTTCGCCGATTAAAGTGGCACGCGAACTGGGTTCAGAACGTCGCAAGACAGTTCGGTCCCTATCTGTGGTGGGCGCGGGTGAGCTGCGGGGACATGCCCTCAGTACGAGAGGACCGGGGCGTACGCACCGATGGTGTGCCAGTTGTCGCGCCAGCGGCACGGCTGGGTAGCCAAGTGCGGCAGGGATAAACGCTGAAGGCATCTAAGCGTGAAGCCCCCCCCAAGATGAGCTCACCGTTCAAGGGCCGTGGGAGACCACCACGTTGATAGGCCGCAGGTGCAAGGGCGGCGACGCCCGCAGCCGAGCGGTACTAATGGCCCGTAAGCTTTTTTTGTATTTTCTGCAGCGGCGCGCCCCCTGCGGCGTCGCCCGCCCCCTTCCGTGTGTCAGCGACATTCTGTGCCGCCGCGGCCCGCCTGTGCGGGCGCGCGGGTGCACGCAGCGATCTTATGGTGGCGATGCCGGGGGTGCCCACCTCTTACCGTTCCGAACAGAGCAGTTAAGCCCCCCATGGCCGATGGTACTCGGGCAGAGTCCCCGGGAGAGTAGGTAGCCGCCGTATT
>JASGDY010000076.1:0-63182 GCA_047606825.1 Chitinophagaceae bacterium | reverse complement strand
GATGAGGCGCAAGACCAAGTGCTATACTAAAAGCCGAAAAATGTTGGAATATTCCATCCTTCTGTTGATGCTGAAAAGAAACGGACAGCTTGATCTTATTGTCATTCTATAGTTACTAATATCATATTTTTAATTTGATTGTCTCGACTACGCCTGTACGCTTTCGTTTGGCGACATTGCCAATCTTGGTAAGTTTATAGATGCAGTATATTGAAAGACAAGAGCCGCGCGGTACGCGGCTCTTGTCTTTCAATCACTTTGGAGGAAAATCATCATAGATTTCACGCCTATGTTTTGCAACAAGAAAAAGTAGTGTATTTGTGTCTTCCTCGTATTTAAATCCAATTCTCCAATCCATTATACGAATGCGGTAGTATCCTTTGACCGTCATTTTTTTTAAATTGCTGATGCCGTCCAATGATTCAATGCGCATCAAATTAGCCATGACCATTCCCAATTTTTGCTGAACATTTTTTGGCAGATTTTGGACATCTTTATCGAAATATCGCGTACTGTCTATTTTCATCCGGTGAGTTTACGCTATTAACTTATCGATTAGTGCCTTTGTGGCTGCTTCCCCTACTCTTTCGGTCTTCTCGCTTTCCTGCATGGACATTTCTAATAGCTTATCCTCCATTTCATCACGCCAGATGAAGTTGACGATTTTTTCAAATTCCTCGTTGGAAAATTTGTTTTTGCTCTTTTTGTTGTAAAAGTAAGCCTTGCTAAAACCTAATGATTCCGCAACAAAATCCAATCGATAGCCGGACATATCCAACAGCATCGGAAGATGGCTTTTCAATGTATTGTATTTTGTGATTACATCTAACATATTTTGTTATTTTTATTTGACAAATATACGGATAATTAGTCTTTTTTCTGAAAAGAATTCTTTTTATAAATTTCAGATTTTTATATTATGTTAAGTTAGTCGAAGCCATCTTCCTAGAACAGCCTCAACTGGTTTGCTGGTCTTTTCCCCTGTTTAATTCTTGCATGCGGCGGTTCAAAGCTCGAAATGCCGACACCCAGCAGCCGAATTTTCTTGTCATCGACGGGCGCATTGTCCAATATCAGTCCGACTATGTCCATTATGTGGTTACTGTCGTTGGTCAATGCCGTAACGGAATGGCTACGCGTCATGATGCTAAAATCGTGGAACTTGAACTTGACCGTCACGGTTCTTCCTTTCAAGCCAGAACGCTCCAACCTAGCCACGAGCCTTTCGGTCAGTATTCCCAACTCGTGCAGCATGTCGGCCTTTGTCGTCAGGTCTTCCTGGTAAGTGTCTTCCACACTGATGGATTTGGTTTCACGGAACGGCTGTACTTCCCGGTTGTCGATACCTCTCACGATTTGGTAATAAAATTTTCCGGTCTTGCCGAAATGTTGAACCATCTCGTTTTCCGAAAGTTTTTTCAGGTCGGCGCCGGTATGCAGTCCCATCGCCTTCATCTTTGCTGCCGTCACTTTCCCGACACCATGGAACTTCTCCACGGGCAGCTTTTCTATAAACGCTTCAATCCTGGATGGACCGATAAACGTCAGCCCATCGGGTTTGTCCATGTCCGAAGCAATTTTTGCGACAAATTTGTTGATGGAAACGCCCGCGGATGCCGTAAGATGGAGTTCGTCCTTTATCGCTTTTCTAATCATCTTAGCGATGTCCATGGCATAGCCGATGCCTTGTTTGTCATGCGTTACGTCCAGATAAGCCTCGTCAAGGGACAACGGCTCTACGATGTCGGTGAAACGACGGAATATTTCATGGAGCTGTCGTGACACGGCTTTGTAGGCATCAAAGCGTGGAAATACAAAAATGGCTTCAGGACACAGACGCAGTGCCGTTTTGGAGGACATGGCGGAACGTATCCCAAATTTCCGCGCCTCGTAACTTGCCGTCGCGACCACGCCTCCACGTCCTTCCGGCGAACCGCCGACCACCAACGGTTTGCCCCGGTATTCGGGAAAATCGCGCTGTTCCACGGAGGCATAAAATGCGTCCATGTCAATGTGGATAATCTTTCTGTATTCCTTGGTTTGCACGTTTTTTTCCGTGTTTTTGGATAGTAAAATTAGAGGATATCGATCATTCCAATATCGACCATCTTCCGATTATAAATTGTACCTTTCGCCATGGAAAGCATCATCTTTGTAGTAGATAAATCCATAGACGGCCATGCAAAAAAGAAAAATCATTACGCTTGTACTTGCCATTATAACGACAACAGCCATGGCACAGAAGACAATCCCGCTTTATTCAAAAGTCCCCAACCTAAAAGCTTCCTGCGACAAAAAAGAATCCATCCCGGTTGCGGGAGAAGTCGCCGACGTCATCGAACCGACACTTACCGTATTCCTTCCAGAAAAGACCAATCCTGCAAAGACGGCAATATTGATCCTGCCGGGCGGCGGTTATACACACTTGGCTATGGAAAAAGAGGGTTTTGATGTTGCCCGGAAATTCAACGAACTGGGCGTTGCTGCGTTTGTACTCAAATACCGCATGCCCTTGGTTTCCTGTTTTGACAACAGCGCCTTCGTGCCTTTACAGGATGCGCAACAGGCTTTGTTGATGATACGGCAGCAGGCAGGTAGCTTCGGTATCGATCCTGACAATCTTGGGGTGATTGGCTTTTCTGCGGGCGGGCATCTAGCTTCTACCCTATTGACACACGCCGATACCAGCCTGGTCGACAACAAGCAGGTTTCCCTTTCGCCAAGCTGGGGGGTGCTGGGCTATCCGGTCATCGACATGGGATTGCCACAGACACATAAAGGCTCCCGCGAAAACCTTATCGGTCCCAATCCATCACAACAACAGATCGACTATTTCTCTTCACAGAAAAGGGTCACCGCCTCTACCCCGCCCTGTTTTCTGTTCCACGCGCAGGACGACCGTGCCGTCAACGTCATAAACAGTATCCAATATTTTGACGCGATGACCCGCAACAATGTAAAAGGTGAACTGCACATCTTTCAGAACGGTGGCCACGGCTTTGGACTCAACAACAAAAAATCTAAAGAAGACTGGTTTCAGATGGTCGCCGATTGGTTGCGGTACAACAACTGGATTAGATAGACATAACGTTCACCAGCTAACATACTGATAATCATAATGATAGCAACCTGTTTTCGTTCTGAAGACAAAATACCGCCAAGCAATACCCATCTTCCTACCAAATAAGTATAGTATATTTGCTGCGAACCGCAAAAACATGAGCCGAGACCTAAACGATAAATTGGATTTTTACGAGCACCTCCTGAAAAAACAGAACCAGGTACTCGAAATGCCGTCCAACAAAAGAATTGCTGGATGGGCATTGAGCATTTTGGAAATGCTCTTCCCGCAGCAAAAAACCGCCGATTTCAGTACCATCAAAGGTATTGAACTGACCTTCCATAAAGCCGAACGCGAACTGGAGGATATCATGCGCCACTCCGAAATATGTGAACGATGTCCACATCAAGCCATTGCACGTCGTTTTTTTGAACAGTTGCCGACGCTGTACGCTTCGATGCTTACAGATGCCGATGCGATATTGGACGGCGACCCCGCTGCAAAAAGCCTCAAGGAAGTCATCCGGACCTATCCTGGTTTTTTGGCTATTGCGGTATATCGTATCGCCCACCAACTATACCAGTCAGGTGTACCGCTGATTCCGCGCATCCTGACAGAGTATGCGCATTCCATAACAGGTATCGACATCCATCCCGGCGCAACGATTGGTGATTACCTGTCGATTGACCATGGGACAGGCGTTGTCATAGGTGAAACGACTATCATCGGCAAGCATGTCAAGCTATACCAAGGCGTTACCTTAGGTGCGCTGAGCGTCGAAAAGATTCTTGCCGACACCAAACGCCATCCGACGATAGAAGACAATGTCATCATCTATTCCAACGCCACGATACTAGGTGGAGAGACTGTTATCGGGCATGATACGGTTATCGGGGGCAACGTATGGCTGACCGCAAGTGTAGCTCCCTACATGACTATATACCATCAGGCCAACACTAAAACAATCGATTCCCAAGCAGAAATCAGGAGTTAAAATATTCCAACTACAGGTTGTAAGTTGCTACCGGCTAGCGACTGAACACGCACGTAAAAATTTTAAAAATGAGCACTTTAATAGATACAATAGGAAATACACCATTGGTTGAGATTTCAAGGTTCCACGACAATCCCCACGTGAAAATCTATGCCAAAATGGAGGGTAATAACCCCGGCGGCAGCGTCAAGGACAGAGCAGCCCTCAATATGATACGTTCTGCACTGGAAAGAGGAGAAATAAATAAAGACACAAAACTCATAGAACCAACAAGTGGTAACACAGGCATTGCCCTCGCGATGATTGCCGGTATATATGGACTCTCCATCGAACTGGTCATGCCTGCCAACTCCACTAAGGAAAGAACCCTGACCATGCAAGCTTTCGGCGCTAAAGTAACGCTATTGGATTCCATGGAAATATGTCGGGACTATGCCGAAGAGAAAGCACAATCGCCAGAATATCACATCCTTAACCAGTTTGCTAACCCAGACAACTATAAGGCGCATATCAAGTCCACTGCACCGGAAATCTGGCGCGACACAGAAGGGAAAATAACACATTTTGTCAGTGCCATGGGTACTACTGGAACGATTATGGGCAACTCCATGTTCCTGAAGGAAAAGAATCCTAATATCCAAATCATTGGCTGCCAACCGACGGAAGAAGCTTCCATTCCCGGTATCCGCAGATGGCCTGTGGAATACCTGCCCAAAATATTTGACCCAAAATGGGTAGACCAGACCATCGACATCTCCCAGGAAGACGCAACAACCATGACTCGTCAACTGGTCCAGCGCGAAGGTCTGTTTGCAGGAATGAGTACCGGCGGGGCTTTCAGTGCGGCATTGAAGGTTGCCAACGGTATCGAGGAAGGTACGATTGTGTTCATTGCCTGCGACCGAGGCGACAGGTACCTGAGTTCTGGGTTGTTTGGGGAATGATGCTTCTTTGGGCTTCTTGTCGAAAGTAAAAAACAGTTTTTCCCGTGGTTCGTATCCGTACACGAACCACGGCGGAACTTAATTATACAGCCAATACAAAACCCAATTCGGAAAAATACCAACTAGTATAATGACGGCCGACAGCAATAGGACAAGAACATTAAAACCTTTCCCCGGTGTTTCTTCCAAATGCCCTTCATGGTTGTTTTCCGCCTTTTTGAAATACATCGCCTGTATGACACGGAAATAGTAATACGCGCTCGTCGCAGCAAACAAAACGCCCACAACCACCAACCACATACAATGTCCAGTCTGCGCAACGGAAGCCAGCATATAGTATTTGGCGAAGAAGCCCGCCGTCAAAGGAATTCCGGCCAGCGACAACAAAAAGACGGTATTGGCAAAAGCCAAAGCCGGATGCGCCTTGGCAAGTCCATTGTAGCCTTCAAAACTATAATCTTTCATCCGTGAAAGCACCGAAAATATCCCGATGGTCGCAAGACTGTACGCCACCGAATAGAGCAACAAACCTTCCCGCGCCATCGTATTGAGACTGAACAAGGAAAGCAGCATAAAACCCGCCTGTGCAATACTGGAATACGCCAGCATCCGCTTGACATTGTGCTGCATGATGGCGGTGATATTGCCCACAAGCAAAGTGCCGATAATCAATATCGCCGTGAGCATTTTCCAGTCCACCCCAAGCAGGCTACTGACGCCCACGCTCGTCGCGGCCGTGCGCGCGAGAAAGAGTTTGAGAAAGGCGATGAAAGCCGATGCCTTGACGACTGAGGCCATATAGGAAGTGAATGCACTCGGTGCGCCTTCATACACGTCCGGTGTCCAAAAATGGAACGGCGCAGCGGAGACTTTAAAAGCCAACGAAAACGTCAGCAACAGCATTCCCGCTACTTCCAGAAAAGAAAGCATCGTACCGCCTTTGACGCCAGCGGCGACCTTGGCAGCTTCCAATCCCAACGAACCTGTACCGCCATACACCAACGCAATGCCCATCAACATGATACCCGTGGAAAACGAACCCATCAAAAAATATTTCAATGCCGCCTCGTTGCTTTTCAGGTCTTTCTTTTTGGTGCCGGCAAGTATATATTGCGGTATCGTCAATATCTCAATACCGACAAACAACATCAACAGATTATTGTAGGAAGACAGAATCGTCGTGCCGCACAACACAAAAAACAGCAACGAAAAATATTCCGCCACATGGTCGCCGACTTTTTCAATCTGCGAACCCGTCAGCAAAAAATAAACGCCTGTACACACAATCGCAATCGTATTGAAATACAGACTATATCCGTCAAATGACAGCATTCCGTATGTATTGATATCCCATAGAGGACCGTTGTAGGTCTCCCGGATATTGGCGACAAGCAAAATGGCTAGCCCGGCCAAGGCAATCGTTTTGTACGCCTTTTTGTTGGCCACAAGAACGCTGCTAAGCATCATCACAATACCCCAAACTGCCGATAGTATTATTGCATCCATAAAGCCATCCCCAATGTTTTTTTACTATTTTAATTAATTAAACTAATTTAATTTTTTTTACTTCTCAAGGTCAAAATTGTATATTCAGTCACTAATTTATCCTTTACAAGGTATAGATTTTAGCCCTTCAACCCAATAACCTTAACCCAAAAAAATTCAACAATTCCATCCTTATTTCACCAATACCGCTTGCACCGTATCTTTTACCAAATCCAATACAGGCTGCGGATACACGCCACCGATTATTATCAATATAACGATTACAACCAATGAAAAACTGACCACTGGATTAGCATCCACGGCACGTTCCGTCTTTGCGGAAGTAGGACCGTAAAATATCTTTTGCATCATCCACAGACTATAAACCGCACTTAAAATAATCGACACGCAAGCCACCGCCGCCAGTCCTGTACTATATTGGAACAATCCTAAAAACATCAAGAACTCCCCGACAAAAGCATTGGTCAATGGCAGTGCGACATTTGCAAATACCAAAACGCAAAACAGCGTCGCCAATAGGGGTGCTTTCTGCGCCAGACCGCCGAGCTCACTGAATTTCCGCGTTCCGGTTTGTTGTTCGACGACGTTGACCACGAGCCATAATCCCATGACGTTGATGCCGTGGTTAAACAGTTGTATCAGTGCACCCTGCACGCCATATTCCGTGTGGCTAAACAGCCCGGCACACATCAAACCGATATGCGCGATGGACGAATACGCAACCAATCGCTTCATGTCATCTTCTTTAATCGCAATCAACGAAGCGTACACAATACCAATGACCGCAACCACCACAACCAAATGCGAAAAATACTGCGAAGCAACCGGAAAAATGGGCAACAACCAACGCACAACGGCATATAACCCCATCTTTGCCATGATACCGCTCAACACCGCCGTAACTGCCGTCGGCGACTGTTCGTAAGCGTCGGGCTGCCATGTATGGAACGGAAACAACGGCATCTTAATGGCAAACGCCAAAAAGAACAGCCAGAAAAAAACATTTTGCTCCTTTGCGCTTAATTTCAGTTTATAAAAAGCCTCCAACGCAAAGGAATGTTCGGGTGTTTTGGCATACAGGTACAAAATGCCTACGAGCAACAGCAACGAACCCGCAAACGTATATACAAAAAACTTAAACGCGACCCGTATCCGACGCTCTCCACCCCACTGCGAACAGAGGAAATACGCAGGAATCAACGCCAATTCCCAAAAGAAATAAAACAACAACACGTCCGATGCGAGGAACACGCCCATCAGTCCTGCCTGCGTCAGCAACAGCAATCCGTAAAACTGGTTGGAAGCTTCGTAATTGTTGGTATATGTCCCAAGCAATATCAACGGCAGCGACAATCCCGTAAGCAAACAAAGGAGTTTGGCGATGCCGTCCAGCGAAAGGCTAAAGCTGCTTCCGAGCTCCGGCAGCCATTCCGCAGTGTAAGTCAGCGGCCCGCCATGGCAAGCCGTGCACAGCGACACTAAAAAAGTCGCCACGCCAAACGACAAGGAAATGTTTTTGGCAAGCGCGTTGTCCTTTAGCAAAAAAGAAAGAAGGCCACCCACCACGGGAATCAATATCAGTAAGACAAGTAACATACAATGGGTTCTGTTTGCTTAAAATATTTTTTTAAAAAAATGTACGACATAGGCCTGGTTCCAATAAATCAAAAACAGCGCAACCATCGACAAGACCATGTACAGCAAATAATTTTCAATCTTTCCGTTTTGCAGCAACCGCAACTTTTTGGATGAATATTGCACCGCCGTCCCGACACCGTTGACGATGCCGTCAATACCGGATTTTTCCACGGCATTTTTCAAAAATCCAGCGAACCACAATACGGGGCCGACGATGACGGTATTATACAGTTTGTCCACGTACCACGCATTTTCCAAAAACTTCGCCGCCCCCGTGTTTTCATCATAATCGTCTTTCCATTTGGCATATTTCGTCCACGCCCAGACAATCATCGCGATAATCAAAAAGGTGGAAACACCCATCAACAAAGCCTCTTGTTCCAGATGCGTCGTCTCGGCATGTTGCAATGCTTTTGATTTAGCAAAAATCGGGTCAAGGAAATGTTCCAATACATGTGCGTTCTTGGCAAACACTTCGGGAATGCCTACAAATCCGCCGACGGTCGCCAGCAAACCCAATACGATTAAGGGAATCGTCATCGCCTTGGGACTTTCGTGCAGGTGGTGCGCTTCCTCGTCCGTGCCTCTATACGTCCCCAAAAAGGTCCCGGCATACAGCCGGAACATATAAAACGCCGTCAACAACGCGCCGACCACGCCCAGCCAATAATAAATCGGGTTGGCATTATATGCCGCCGCCAATATTTCATCTTTGGAAAAAAAGCCGGAAAACGGCGGCACGCCCGCAATCGCAAAACAAGAAAGCAAAAAAGTGAGATGCGTTGTCGGCATATATTTTTTCAAACCGCCCATCGTGCGTATATCCTGGTTGCCACCAACCGCATGTATGACCGAACCCGCGCCTAAAAACAGGCAAGCCTTGAAAAATGCGTGCGTCATTACATGGAAAATCGCGCCCGTATAAGCGCCCACCCCCAGCCCCAAAACCATATAACCCAGTTGGCTTACCGTCGAGTACGCCAATACTTTTTTGATGTCATACTGTTTCAGCGCGATGGTTGCTGCCAGCAACGCCGTTGCCAATCCGACTACCGCCATGACCACCTGCGTACACGGTGCGAGCGTATATAGTATATTGCTGCGACACACCATGTAAATACCCGCCGTCACCATCGTGGCCGCATGTATCAACGCCGATACAGGTGTCGGACCCGCCATCGCGTCGGGCAGCCACGTATATAAGGGAATCTGTGCACTCTTGCCGCAAGCACCGACAAACAGCAGCAGGGTGATGGCGGTAATGTCGGTCGTGGACAACTTGTCCGTCAAGGAAAAAACAGTGTCGTAGTTGAGCGTCCCCAATTTCGTGACCAACCAAAACATCGCCAACAGAAATCCCAAATCGCCGATACGGTTCATCACAAACGCCTTTCGCGCCGCATAGTTATAGTTGTTGTTTTTATACCAAAATCCAATCAACAGATAGGAACACAAGCCCACTCCTTCCCAGCCGATAAACATGACGACGTAGTTCGCTCCCATGACCAGCAACAGCATGGAAAAAACAAACAAGTTGAGATAGGAAAAAAAGCGGCCAAAATGTTCGTCCGGTTCATCGTGCATATACGCCGTGGAATACAGATGTATCAGAAAACCGATGCCCGTGATAATCAGCAAAAACAACGACGACAACTGGTCTATCTGAAATGCAAACGGAATGGACAACTTCCCCACCGAAATGAAATTGAAATAAGCAACCGCACTGCCGCCGTTGGACTTCACCTCCAAAAACAGCAGCACACTGACAACAAATGACGCCAATATACTGCCACTGCCTATAATACCAATAGCGGATTTGCTCAACGATTTCCGAAAAAGCCCATTGGCCAAAAAACCGACCAACGGAAACAATGGGACTAAATATGCTACATTCATATACGCCTGTTACCCTAATGAAAAATTTATTTTTTTAACCTGTCCAGAAAGCCCACGTCCACCGAACGCACGTTGCGGTATATCATGACGATAATCGCCAGCCCGACACTTATCTCCGCCGCCGCCACGACCATGATAAAAAACACAAACAACTGTCCGTCAATACCTGCGTTGACTACGGCAGGATTCAATGCCGCGTACATTTTGGAAAATGCCACCAACAACAGGTTGGCAGCGTTGAGCATAATCTCGATACACATAAAGACGACAATCGCGTTGCGGCGTGTCAGCACACCCACAATCCCGATGCAAAACAGCGCAGCGGCCAGACCTATGTAATACTCAATCGGCATTTTTAAATCGCTTAATGCTTACAGCCCAAGGCTAAAAGCTTTTTTAAAAAATATTTTTATAACCGGTTACGCTCCATAAAAATGTGCAATGTACTCGGGACAATGCACATGTAACTGAACAATGAACGCCTTGCCGCCATTCCTGCGTAGGCAGGAATCTTTAGATTCTTATATCAGATTCCCGTCTATGCGGGAATGACGGTAAGGTATTCACTTTCTACAATACACATTTTTATTTTTGCTGTCCAATTATTCACTCTTAACTGTTCGCTATCATGCTTCTTTTCTCCCAATCACGACTGCTCCGACCATCGCACTCAAAAACAGCACACTACATATCTCAAACGGAACGGCATATTGGGTAAACAACACTTTGCCCAGGTTCTCCACCAAGCCAATATCGCCCATGTGTAGTTCCGCCATCTTTCCGCGTACGTCCTTAGACGAACGGATGACCGAAAGGAATATCCACAACAGCAACCCGCCTGAAACAACCCCGGCAAACTTCATCCATATCTTTTTCTTCGGTTCAGCAGCCGCGCTCAGGTTCATCAGCATGATGACAAAAAGGAACAGGACCATGATGGCACCAGCGTACACGATGATGTTGACAATCGCCAGAAACTGCGCGTTCAGCAAAATATAATGCCCCGATATGGCAAAGAATAAACCGATAAGCCACAGCACACTATATACTGGATTTTTGCTCAGTAAGACCATGATGCCGCTCAGCAACGCAAGCGCACTCAACACCCAAAAAATTATCGCAGTTGCACTCATTCGTTTTTATTGCTTTTTCCGACATTGTCGGATTTTTTACTTTTTATTTCCCCCACCATAGTCTCCCGCCGCGGCAGGGACTTTGCGGGACACATTTTACGGAATTTTACAATCCTTTCGCCTTGGCGTATTCCTCTTTTTCCGTTACCGGATTAGGAATCAGCAAGTCCTGCTTGCCGTACACAAATGTCTTCCGCGCATAGTTGGCAGGCGCAAATGTTTCCGAAAGATAAATCGCGTCTTTGGGGCAAGCCTCTTCACACAAGCCGCAAAAAATGCAACGTAGCATATTGATTTCATATTTTGCCGCGTATTTCTCTTCACGGTACAGGTTTTCTTCGCCCGGCAGCCTTTCGGCTGCTTCCATCGTGATGGCTTCTGCCGGACAAGCCACGGCACAGAGACCGCAGGCCGTACAGCGTTCGCGCCCTTCCTCGTCACGGTTCAGCACGTGCAATCCCCGAAAAACAGGGCTGAAAGGCCTTTTCTGTTCGGGATAACTAAATGTCGCTTTCTTTTTGAAAAAATGCGACAAGGTAATGCCCATGCCTTTCAATATCGGCATATACAGCCGCTCCGAAACCGTCATCGGGCTTCTGTCCACCTGTTGCGCTCTATTTGTTAATGACTGCATATTTAATTATTTATGAATTGCGATAGATGTTTTTTTACATTCAAATATCTTATTCGCACTTAACCATTCTCAAGAATTTCTTTTAATTTTTCCAAATCGGCTTTAACTATGTTGTTATCATTTTCAAATTGTTCCGCACTCATATCCGTCAATTTGAATGAAGTAAAAATTAATTCGCTTGCTCCATCATTAGAAACGACCCTCATCGGGACATAAAATTTAGAACTATTGGGTAACGTTATGGTATGATCTAAAACCCCAAATTCATTTTTATCTGCGAACTTAATTTTTATCAATCCCATTGGGGAGTCGGCAATCCATTCTTCATTTATTTTTCTAATGGAACTACCACCCAAACCCGTCGCCCATTTAGAAAGGTTTTCTGCATTGACTATAAATTGGTAAACCTCGTTGACTGGCTTGTTAATCGTAATACTAATATGTTTTGTTATAAATGACATTTTTGGGATTTCAGATTTTATTTCTGCAACCACAACACTACCGCCGCTGTTACCAACATATTGACCAACGCCAACGGCAATAACTTTTTCCATCCCAGATTCATCAACTGGTCATAACGGAAACGCGGGACAGTCCAGCGCACCCACATAAACAAAAAGATGAAAAATATAATCTTCAGCATCAACGCCACGATTCCCAAACCCGCAGCCAGATTGGGCGACAGCTTACTTTCGTCCAAAAAAGGAATATCATAACCGCCAAAAAACAACGTCACAATCACCGCGCTGCTGATGAACATATTGACATATTCCGAAAAAAGATAAAAGCCCAGTTTCATGGACGAATATTCCTGGTGATAGCCCATGTTGAGTTCGCTCTCCGCTTCCGATAGGTCAAATGGTGCACGGTTGCATTCCGCAAACGCACATATCAGAAAAATCAAAAAACCAATCGGCTGATAAACAATATTCCACAAATGCCCCGTACTCATCTGCTGCGACACAATATCTTTTAGGCTCAAAGAACCGCTCAACATAATCAACGTAATCAGCGCGATTCCCATCGGCAGTTCGTAACTGATGACCTGCGATGCACCGCGCAACGCCGCCAACAACGAAAATTTATTATTGGAAGCCCAGCCGCCAATCATAATACCATAAACACCCATGCCCACAACGCCGAAAACATATAATATCCCAATATTGACGTCGGCAATCTGCAAGGGAACCGTCCTGCCGCCAATCACAACGTGGTCTCCCCACGGTACGACCGCGCTCGTCACCAACGCTGCCGTCATCGCAATCGCCGGTCCCAATATAAACAGCCATTTATTGGCCAATACAGGCAGCACGTCCTCCTTGAAAAAGAACTTTGCGCCGTCCGCCAACGGCTGCAACAAACCAAATGGCCCCGCGCGGTTGGGACCGAGCCTGTCTTGCATAAATGCCGCGACTTTTCTTTCCGCATAAGTGGAATACAACGCCACGACCAAACTCCCGAGAACCACCACGGCTATCAGTACGAGTTTTTCGATGATTAAAGTCCAGTCTATCATTAAAAGCGTCATCAGTATTTAAAAATTATAAGTTGAATCATTAATCTTCCACACCACCACTTGCTACAAAAATCTTGACATTAAGATTTTCAGCACTTGCGGCTGATTCCAATTTGTCATCGAATGTTATAAACTTGTCCATCACATCTGACAATTTCATTGCAGATGTCAACTGCAATGCATCCAAAGTCCTCAAAAAAACTCCATTAGAATTACACCTATTTAAAAGCCGCTTAGCGAAAGTATCATCATCCTTATCAAAATCAACTATAAAAAAATTATCCATATCATTTTCAAAAAGTTGCAATAAGGCAAGCGCTTTTTCTTCAGTAAAGCCAGTATTAGAACGAACTTTTTTCCATACTGCTGATGCAAACTCGACCTTTGCTAACCAAGAAATAATTAACGAGATACCATCTTGCTCTTGCAAATACTGTTTCAACTCAGAGGAGAAAGGCTCTTCATGATATAATTTAAACAATGCGCAAGTATCTAAAAAAATATTCATCTGCTTTCACTCCTTTCTTCTATCACTAAATCAGAAAAATTACCTTTCACCTCTTTTAGTATTTCACGGGCTTTATCAAAAGAAAAGCTATCCCAAGACAGTTTTTTCTTGCTGTTCATTGCTGCCCGTAATCTCGCTTTTAGATTTTCCAGCGAATCTCCTTTTTTACTTATTTTTTCATTCAATATATGTGTCGTCATAATATATTGGTTTTTACTTTTTAAAATCATCCGAATGCGCAGGTCCCTCTATCAGGCTCAAGTCCCTATTAGGTGTATTGACCTCGCTCACGTCATGGATGTCCATCAACAGCTTCGGTGCGCGCCCCATGACTTCTGGTAGCGTTTCCTGCGGTGTTACTGTACCGACGTCGCCTTGGTAATGTCCTTGTGCAATGACGGAATGCCGGTCTATCTTGCTCGGTTCCTCCACTATCCAATCGTTGATGTTTTTCTTTTCAAAACGGCATTCGTTGCAGATCCAGTCTTCCACTTCTCCCCATTCGTCTTTGCGGGCAGTCACGCGGAACACCTCTTCTCCCCTGTTCCAAAGGCGGACTTTGCCGCTGCATTTTGGGCAGTCGCGGTGCGCGTCCAAAGGTTTCAGGAACCATACACGGTTTTTGAAACGGAAAGTCTTGTCGGTCAACGCGCCGACCGGACAGACGTCGATAATGTTTCCGATAAATTCATTGTCGAGGCTTTTTTCAATATGTGTAGCGATTTCCGCGTGCTCTCCCCTGTCCAATACACCATGACAACGGTTTCCCGTCAATTGGTCTGCGGTGAACACGCAGCGGTAGCAAAGGATGCAGCGGTTCATGTGCAACTGGATATAAGGCCCCAAATCCTGCTTGGGAAAGGTACGGCGCGGAAATTCGTAGCGCGTACCGGCCCTGCCATGTTCGTACCCCAAATCCTGCAAATTACATTCTCCCGCCTGGTCGCAGACCGGACAGTCCAATGGATGGTTGATCAATAAAAACTCGACCACGCCGGCACGTCCGTCTTTTACTCTTTCGGACGTAATGTTTTTTACTTCCATGCCGTCCATGACAGTCGTGCGGCAACTGGCGACGAGCTTGGGCATTGGGCGCGGGTCTTTTTCCGAACCCTTGCTTACCTCGACGAGGCAGGTGCGGCATTTGCCTCCACTGCCTTCCAGTTTGCTGTAATAGCACATGGTCGGTGGTGCTACGTCGCCACCGATCCGGCGTGCCGCTTCCAATATCGTGGTGCCGGGCGGCACTTCTATCGTGATATTGTCTATGGTTACTTTTATGTTAGGAGAATCGGACATATTGTATTCATTTTTTTTCACACAAAGAAACAAAGAGTACAAAGGGAACAACGTTATATCTCTAATATGTATTTATAATTCTTTTAATTCCATTCTTTAATAATGCCACATTAAAATTAATCAAAAGACCAAGTTTGATATTTGCTAATTTCAAATAGGTCTGAACCTGTTTATAGTGAATATCCGCAACCGATTCTATCGATTTTAATTCAACAAGTAACTTTTTGCCTATAATGATATCAGCTCGGAAACCCGCTTCCATTTTGACTGTCTCATGAATTAATGGAATTGGTTTTTGCCTTTCAAAATCAATTCCTATTTTTCGCAATTCATAACAAAAGATTTCTTCATACACACTTTCAAACAAACCAGGACCATACAACTTATGAATATCGAAAGCTATATTTAAAGCTTTTTTAGCTAATTCATTTTCGATTAGCAATACATTGTCCTTGGTCACTTTGTTGTCTTTGTCTCTTTGTGTGAAAAAATCACTTTATACCACAACCTCCCTTGCATCCGCATAATGTGCCAACCCAAAATTCCTTAGCTGCGCTTCCTCCGGATGGTCGATATGCCATTCAAATTCGTCACGGAAATGACGGATGGCGGCAGCGACCGGCCAAGCCGCGGCATCGCCCAACGGGCATATCGTGTTGCCCTCAATCCTGCGTTGTATGTCCCACAACAAATCAACGTCTTCTTTTTTTCCTTTTCCGTATTCTATGTTTTTCAGGATGCGGTACATCCATCCCGTACCCTCGCGGCAGGGGCTGCACTGTCCGCAGCTTTCGTGCATATAGAACCGCGCCAAGGTCATCGTGTGCCGCACGACGCACTGGTCTTCGTCCAATACGATAAAACCACCCGAGCCTAACATCGTCCCGGTCTGAAATCCTCCATCAGAAAGGCTTTCATAGTTCATGTAGCGTGTCTCGCCCTTGGCTGTTTTAAACAATAAATTATTCGGAAGTATGGGAACGGACGAGCCGCCGGGAATGCAGGCTTTCAACCGTTTACCGTTGGGAATGCCGCCGCACCATTCGTCGGATAGGATAAACTCTTCTACGGAAAGGTCAAAAGGGATTTCATAGACACCGGGCTTGTTGATATTGCCACAAGCGGAAATCAGTTTGGTGCCGGTGCTTCTGCCTACACCGATTTTTCCATATTCCTCGCCGCCCATATTGAGGATGGGAACGACGGTAGCAAGCGTTTCGACGTTGTTGACGACGGTCGGACGTTTCCATAATCCCTGCACGGCAGGGAAAGGCGGTTTGATGCGCGGGTTGCCACGTTTACCTTCCAAGGATTCTATCAGCGCGGTTTCCTCGCCGCAGATATACGCACCCGCGCCGCGATGCACGTAAATCTCACAGTCAAAGCCCGAACCCTGGATGTTTTTGCCCAGCCAGCCATTCGCTTTGGCTTCGGCGATGGCCTGTTCGAGAATATCGGGAATCCAGGCATATTCACCACGGATATAGATGTAGCTGGTATTGGAACCGAGCGCATAACTGGAAATAATCATGCCCTCAATCAACAAGTGCGGAATAAATTCCATCAGGTAGCGGTCCTTGAAAGTGCCGGGTTCGCTCTCGTCGGCATTGCAGACAAGGTGTCGGGGAATGCCTTCGGGCTTGGCGATGAAACTCCATTTCATGCCCGTCGGAAAACCAGCGCCGCCGCGGCCGCGCAATCCACTTTTCTTCACTTCCTCGACCACCTCGTCGGGCGTCATCTTCAACGCTTTCTCCACGCTGAGATAACCGCCGTTTCTGCGGTAGGTTTCGTAATAGCGAATACCTTCTAGCTTATCGTTGTTCAGTAATAGTTTCATGCTCAATGGCTCTAAAATATCTTTAATCCAAGCAAATGCACCTTTAAGTAAAAAGTAAAAAAATAATTGAATAGTTATTTAAACTTTTTAACGAAAGAAAGAATATACTAATATAATGCATAAAAACGTGCAATGTATCCAGGCTATAAAAACCTAAATAAATGATAAACACCTCACCGTCATTCCTGCGTAGGCGGGAATCTGATATACGATACGTCAGATTCCCGCCTACGCAGGAATGACGGTGAGGTGTTTACTTTTTTCAATGCACATTTTTATTCCATGTGACGTATAATAAATCCGTTCCTCTTTCTTTATCGACTATTTTTACTTTTTCCTTTTAACTTTTCTTGTGTCAAACAAATATAATATAATTTGGTAAACGGCGGAATGCTGTTTTCCACTTTTATATTGTTTTTTCAACAACCTACTTAACGTCGTCCTTTCGCTTCTCCAAAAGTTTGTTTATGCGCAACGTGTCCACTCAATGCTTTTTCGTAAAAAGCCAATGCCTCATTAGCATTGCCGTTAAAATTTAAGTAAGGTACTGTTTGTTGCATAATGCTGTCATTTTAAATACTAGAGTTCTTAATTACTCAGCTTCCCTGCGCTGGCTCTACATTCCGCGATGATGGCATCCACTTTTTCCGTGGTGAGATGCTCCCTGTAATGCTTGCCGAGCTGCATCATCGGCGCGTATCCACAGGCACCCAGACATTCCGCATGTTTTAAGGTAAACAAACCGTCCGGTGTCGTCTCTCCCGCATTGATGCCCAATGTGTCCGTAATGTATCGGATGATATTGTCGCTGCCATTGAGCATACACGGACCGGTCTGGCATACTTCAAACACGTATTTGCCGACAGGCTGTGTATTGAGCATGGTGTAAAACGTAGCGACCTCATATACCTCAATCGGCGTGATGCCCAACAACTCCGCCACATAGTCCATTACTGGCGTGTCCAGCCAACCACCAAAAGCATTTTGCGCCAAATGCAAAATAGGTATCAGCGCACTTTTCTGTTTGCCTTCGGGATAGCGGGCAATGATTTCATTTGCTTTTTGTAAATCTTGTTCTGAAAACTGCATCGGATTTTTATTTATGGTTGCAAGTTGTTAAACCTCATCCCCGACCCTTCTCCAACAGGAGAAGGGAGAAGCGACTGCTATTGTCTAAAAACACTTTCAACTGTTAACTAATTTCACGCATCCAACTCGCCTGCGATTACATTCAAACTACTCAACACGATGATCGCATCGCTCAGCATCGCGCCCTGTATCAGTTCCGGATAACCTTGGTAATAAATAAAACAAGGCCTGCGGAAATGCAGCCGATACGGTGTACGGCCGCCATCGCTGATAAGGTAATAGCCGAGTTCGCCGTTTGCACCTTCGACGCTGTTGTACACTTCTCCTTTCGGAATTTCGGTTTCACCCATGATGATTTTAAAATGGTAAATCAAGGCTTCCATCTTGGTGTACACGTCCTTTTTTTCAGGTAGGTAATATTCAGGGGAATCGGCATGGAACACGTCGGCATCGGCGCCTTTCATGTCCTGTATCTTTTGGTAGGCTTGCCGTATAATGGAAACCGACTCCCACATTTCGCCGTTGCGTACCAGGTAACGGTCGTAACAATCCCCGGTCGTACCCACGGGCACCTGAAAATCAAAATCCTGGTAACTACTATACGGCGTATGCACGCGCACGTCGTAATCCACGCCCGCAGCGCGCAGGTTGGGGCCGGTGAAGGCATAGTTCAACGCGCGTTCCGCATCGATAGGCCCCGCGCCGATTGTGCGTTCCATAAATATGCGGTTGCGCGTCAAGAGGTTTTCAAATTCCTGCAACACGCGCGGATATTCATTTAAAAAACGTTCAATCTTCATCCACGCCACATCCGTGAAATTCCTTTCAAAACCACCGATACGTCCGATATTGGTCGTCAGGCGCGAGCCGCAGATTTCTTCGTAAATCTCATATATAAGTTCGCGATACTGCATGATATAGGTAAACGCCGTCAACGCGCCCGTGTCCACGCCCACGATGGAATTGCAAATCAGATGGTCGGCGATACGCGCCAGTTCCATGATGATGACGCGCATATAGTCTACGCGTTTAGGCGTCCGTATCTGCAAGAGTTTTTCGCAAGTGAGATGCCAGCCGATATTGTTGATGGGACTGCTACAATAGTTGAGCCTGTCGGTAATCGGCGTGATTTGGTAGAGCGGTCTCCGTTCGGCGAGTTTTTCAAAAGCGCGGTGTATATAGCCGACGGTCTGTTCAGACGAGACGACACGCTCGCCGTCCATTTCCAATACATTTTGGAACACGCCGTGCGTCGCTGGATGTGTCGGTCCTAGGTTGAGCGTCGAGGTTTTCTTTTCGATGGAACCTTCGGGCAGTTGTATGTGTTGTTCTATTGTCATTGGCTAATACGTTTAAAATCGTCCGTTCCTAATCGTCATCGTCCAAACATCGCATCGTCCTTGTCGATACGCGTCTGGTCTTCCAACGGAAATTCTTTTCTTAAAGGAAAATATTCCATCTCTTCCACGTTTACAATGCGCCGCAAATCGGGATGCCCAATAAAATTAACCCCAAAAAAATCATAAGCTTCCCGTTCCAGCCAATTGGCACAGGCATACAGCGCACTCGCCGTGAAAACGTCCGGCTGGTTGATGTCGGTGAACACCTTGAAACGGATGCGCACATTATCGACCAAGTTATGTAGATGGTAGACCACCGCCAGTTCGCGCCCTTTGTTTTCGGGGTAATGCACCACGGTCAAGTCCGTCAAAAAACGAAACCGCAACACAGGGTCGTCATACAAAAACTGCAACATTTTGATGTTGTTGTTTTTGGGCGTTTCAAACGTGAGCATACCGTAAGGTTCGGTAAACCCTGAAACCTGGTCGCCGAATTTTTCTTCCAGTTTTTGTTGTATCGCTGCGTTGTCCATCGTTGTGAGGTTTCAGGTTATAAGTTTTCAAGTTGCACGTTACAGGCTCAAAACACTTTCAACTATTAACTATTCAATCCCATAGCTTGCCAACAGTTCCTTGTATTCCGGACTGTTGCGCCGACGTAGGCTTTCCTTTCCGACCAAGTCCTGGATACGCATGAAACCGTCGATAATCGCTTCGGGGCGGGGTGGGCAGCCCGGCACATATACGTCCACGGGGATAATCTGGTCGATGCCCTGCAATACGGAATACGTGTCGAATATGCCACCCGAACAAGCACACGCACCGACAGACAACACCCAGCGCGGTTCGGACATTTGCAGGTACACCTGCCGCAATACCGGCCCCATTTTTTTGGAAATCGTCCCCATGACCATCAGCAAATCGCATTGGCGCGGCGTGAAAGCCATGCGTTCCGCACCGAAGCGCGCAAGGTCGTAGCTCGCCGCCATCGTCGCCATGAATTCTATGCCGCAACAGGAAGTGGCAAACGGTAACGGCCAGATGGAATATTGCCGCCCCATCGTAATGACTTTTTCCAGGGACGTGGCAAAATAACCGTCTCCTCCAACACCTTCGGGGTCGTTGTAAAGTGCGACATTGTCATGGATGTCTGCCTCTTTGGGGTGTATGTTAAACTTTACTGGGCGCGACATAGCAAAATCGTTTTTAACGTGTTTAAGTCGTGGCGTCTCGATGCCCTTTTACTATTGAAAACTAAGTATCTTCCTAACAAATATAGCAACCTATCGTAAAAAAAAGAAATATTGTCTGTTAAAATCTTACTCTTCCCAAATCAACGCTTTCTTTTTGACAATATAGAAAAACCCGACTAGGAACAACGCGACAAACAACAATATTTCCCTAAAACCCGACCAGCCCAACCACCTGAAATTGACGGCATAAGGGTAAAAGAAAATGACTTCCACGTCAAACAGCACAAAAAGTATCGCAACAAGAAAATATTTAATTGCCAACGGTTGCCGCGCGTCGCCGTGGCTGGCAATGCCGCTCGCAAAAGGTTCTAGCTTTTTCTTGCTGCGTCGTTTAGGTCCTAGGAAATTGGAAATAAGCAAAGTACTGCCGACAAATCCTGCGGCAAACAGAATCTGCATTATAATAGGCAAATATCCCGACGAGGTGCTGCCTATCGGCGTCGTGTCCAAAAGAGTGGTCAATGTGTTCATACGGAATCGTTTGTACCGACAAACCTACGATATTAAGTCAAAAGTAAAAAGGTAAAAATAACAATGTTGGATACACAAAAAAAGCGACAAAGGGTTTTTCGTCCCCGCTAAACTTGCGACAGCGAAGGGGTCGCCCCCGGATTTTTAGTTTTAACTTTCGACATTAGCCTTATGCAGCAGCCGCTCCAACATCGCAATCGTCTTATATGGCGGTTTGGCCGTAAAAATCCCTGTATCGCTGTCTTCCCGCACACCGCGCAGGAAAAGATAGACAACACCGCCGAACTGTTTCTCGTAATTGAAATAAGACAGACGCGATTCCAGAAATTTCTTGACGGCAACGATATACAATAGATATTGCAGATGGTAGTTGTTTTCATTCATGGCATTCAACACACCGTCTTTGTTATAGTCCTGCAACTGAAAACCAAGATAGTTGGATTTCCAGTCCAATATAAAATATTTCCCGTCATGTTCAAACAATAAATCCACCTTGCCATTCATTAGACCCTGTACGGCAGTACTATCAAAACTCCGCGTCTGTACTGGATAATCCTCTTTTAAGATGTAGGACAATTTTTTATAATCAAAACCGTGTATCGGAAAATCAAATTCCAGTTCGGACAGTCTTTTATAGCTTGGAATTTGGTTTAATTGTAAAGACGTGTCTCCAACTTGTATCGGAACATTCAGCACGTGTTTTAATAATTGCTGAATGTTGGGGGCAACAATTTCAGCGGCATTGGGAATGTATTTTTTTAAGATATCTGAAACGACCTTGCCATGTCGCTCATCCGTCGTGAAATCAATGTTTTCGAGCAAACTATGGAGCATATTGCCGCTCGCCGCACCGAACCGCAGTTGATTAAACACAAAGGCATCATAATCATTTTCAAATTGCGTTGCTCGTTGTTTTATAGTCGTTTCCCCATGAAAGGAAAGACCTGTAAAACTTAGCTTGTGCCAGTCCGTTTCTTTTAACTGAAAGTTCTTTGCTTCCAATATATAGTTGTTTCGAGACGGTATTGCAGGTCGATAAGTGCTGTATTCTTCCGAAAATATATTGTCGATATCTTCCACTTCATCCGCACCTATCGCACGGTAAAAAGGCGCGATGCTGGATTCTTTTTCCCTTTTGGAGTGGAACACGCAGAACTGGTACGCTGCCCTTGTGATTGCCACGTATATCAAGCGGCGGTTTTCGCGTTCCTGCTCTATTCGATAGTCGCGTTTTTCGTTCGGGGACAACAATAATGTGTCTTTGGTGACATATTCTTCTTTAGAACTATCGTAGAATTGTAGATAGTTTTTTTTGTTCATTGAAACATCCAAATCGAGATAAGGCGCAAGCACGATATTGTATTCTAAACCTTTGGATTTGTGTATCGTGACAATCTTTACAGCATTGTCGTCGCTTTCCATGCGCAGTTCGTATTCGTCGCCGACGCGTTCCTGCCCATCGATACTCCGCCGCAACCACACGATTAATTCCTCAGGCGAGAAATTGTTTCTTTTCTCCATCCGGTGCAAGAGTTCCGTTATATGGAAAAAGTTGGTCAACACGCGTTCGCCGTCCGTTTTTTCCGTCCATTTTTCTTCCAGCGTAAACATATTGGCAAACTGGAATAGCATCGGGTAAGTGCCGTTTGCCGTCCATGTCGCGTGCAATTCCTGAAAACAGTCCAACACTTTGTTGTCGTCAACCAACAACAATTGCTGATAGCCGTAACCAAGCAGTCTGGACATTAAAAAACGATTGATTTTGGATAGCGACGGCCTATCAACTGCCTGCAACAAATAGAGCATCGCATACGCTTCTTCGGACTGCAGCACTTTGTCTTCGTTGACAACCACGGACGGAATGTTTTTTGCGGACAATGCCGTTTTTATCTGCATTGCCTGTGCATTGGTTCGGACAAGAATTCCAATGTCCGCAGGGCTGATTTCCCTGTCTTTCAGCCGATAATTTTTATCCGACAACAGTTGTAATGTCAATGCTGCAACGGCATCAGGAAGTATGGACTTGTTGGTAGCTTCATACAATTTCATTCCACTGCATGGCTCCTGTGCATAAGTAAAACAACCTTTTGTCGAATCTTCCGGAGCAGCGACTTTGATATAGTCGATACGTTCTTTTTTATCCTGAAAATAAAATGTATCAAAATCCTCTGACGGTTTAAAAAAACGGTTCATTTCGACTATCGCTGTTTTGGAAGAACGATAGTTGATGTTCATCTGATAAACTGTATCCACACTTTCACGTGCCTTGAAATAAGTCTGCATATCGGCTTTCCGCCAACCGTAAATACTCTGTTTGGGGTCGCCGATTAAAAACAGAATACCTTGCTGGGCAAAGGTTTCAAAGAAAATGTCGTACTGTTGCCTATCCGTGTCCTGAAACTCGTCAACGAACACCGCTTTGTATTTTTCGTTGAGTTTTTGTTTGAGGTGGGGAGCATAAGGATTTTCATTTGATACCGCTTTATGCAATTTGCCAATCAAGTCGTCATACGTCACAAAGTTGTTGGCAGAAAGGAACTGCCTGTAACCATTGGTTATTTCCTGTATCGCAAGACAGTTCACCTCCTTAAAAAACAAGCGTTGGGAATAGGATTCTATATTGCCATATTTGGCTATAAAATCATCAATCAATGTTTTTAATTCTTCAGGCAATGCATCTTTAACTTTTGAACCGTCGTCACTATATACTTCAATAAATGCCGATAGATTGTCCAATACAGTTAAATATTTCTCCTTGGATTTTTTAACTGCGCCAGAAGCATTAATACTATCAGCAATAGGCAACGCATAGAAAAGACTTTCTATTTCTTTAAATGCCATTTCTTTTTCCAATTCCAACAACGTTAATATGGCGTGCCAATGTTCATTGAGATTGGTGAGACTATAATCTTTTTCCGTTTCATAAAAAGCATAATGCTTGCCGCCAAGATGTGCCGTGACAAGCTCTCTCAACTCGGTTCTTTTCTTTTCCAGGTCAAGCGTCCGGATGATGTCCATGTCCAGAGTCGTAATATGTTTCCGCCAAAACCTGTTCAGTTCCGTTTCTATCAGTTTGTCCGATTCCGTAAACAATTCCACGCCAAACAACTGGTTGGTCTCCATCGCAAATTCATTGAGAGTGGACTGGCAGAAACTGTGTATGGTCATCACGTTGGATTCGTCGAGCAACAACAGGTTGTCTTTGAGTGTTTGTTGCACCTCTCCTACCCTATTGCTCTGATTGGCATAGGCCATCGCCTTGTCCACAATCGCAGCAATCATTGGGAGTTCTTCCCGTATTTCTTCTTTGTCATTTGCATTTGCCGAGGCGTATTGCGCCGCGAGATAGACGTATTTTCGGATACGGCTTTCCAATTCGGCAACGGCAGCCGTGGTAAACGTTACCATCAATATCTGGTTGACAGACACAGCATCTTTTTCTTCGTCGCCATATCGCCGCAAAAGCAAGCGCAGCACCAATACGGCAATCGAAAAAGTTTTGCCCGTCCCGGCACTTGCCTCTATCAGGTTGCTGCCCCGGAGCTGCGCCTGCATTACATCAAATTGCTGTTCCATACTATGGTTTCAAACTTACGGATTTCTTGATGATTTGAAAATTTGAAGATTTGAAAACCGAAGACATTTCACTCAAACACGCAACGGAGCAAAGACAGAATAGGGCTATAAAAAACCTTACAATTATCTATGGCACAAAAGAGGCCGCAATTGTTGCGGCCTCTTTCTTTCAAAACATTATCTCTGATTACCAAACCATCAAATTGATTTTATTCTTGTTCAGGATATTTTTCCCCCATTTCTACATCGCCTTTGGTGGGCAGCAGTATCTGCCGCAGATAGGAATCGTTGGCAAAGAAGCTAATTATCCAGTTGTTGAAAATGACCAGTCTGTTGCGCCATGTGTACACCAAGAACAGATGCACCAACATCCAAGTCAACCAGGCAAACGGTCCGGCGAAACTGAACCAAGGCAGGTCTACGACCGCTTTCCATTTGCCGACTGTCGCCATTGTACCCGGGCTGTGGTAGACAAATTTTTTCGGTTGTTTGCCCGCTTCCACTGCCGCCAATACGTTGGCAAGGTTGACACCTTGTTTCATCGCGACATTGCCCAATTGTGCGTAACCACGTGGATTGGCATCCGTCACCATCGACGAAATATCGCCAATGGCATACACGCCGTCCAAACCTGTCACTTTGTGGTATTCGTCGACGGTGATGCGGGCACCACGTTGTACGACTTCTTTGGGGATACCGTTAGGCACGTTGCCGATGACACCGGCAGACCACACGACCAGGTTGGTCTTGATTGTCATGCCGTCTTTCAAGGACAAGGTACGTCCGTCGTAGTCCGTCACTATCTTTTCGGTCAGGACATTGACACCTAATTCTTCCAGATATTTACGGGAATATTTGCGTGCTTTTTCGCTCATCGGCCCCAACACGAAAGGCGTACCTTCAATGATGGTGATTTTGATTTTAGAAAAGTCTTGGTCGGGATATTCTTTCGGCAAGATTTTGCATTTCAGTTCCGCAAGCGCCCCCGCCGTTTCGACGCCTGTCGGACCTGCCCCTACGACGACAATGTTTTCGAACAGTTCCTTGTCTTCCGGGGCAGCATAGTATATTTCCTCCAAGTTGAGTAAAATCCTGTTACGCAGGGCGCTTGCCTGTGGCGTACTTTTCATACTGTAGGAATTCTTGGCGACATTGGCGTTTCCAAAATAGTTGTTGGTACAGCCCGTTGCGATGACGAGGTAGTCATAGCCAATCTGTACACCGTTTTCCAAAAGAACGGCTTTGGTATTGACATCGACATTGGCAACTTTTCCTAACCTAAAATGGAAATTGTCGTTGCCTCCAAACAATTTGCGGAGCGCGGTGGAAATCGTGGAAGGTGCCAAACGACCAGACGCGACCTGGTAAAAAAGCGGTTGGAACTGATGATAGTTGTGGGCATCGATTAACGTAACGTCAAAATCCTTTTTCAAAAGTTTCTTGACCAAAGCGACACCGGCGAACCCTCCACCGATGATAACCACTTTTTTAGCACCTGTTTGACTTGCCATATTTTACTGTGTTTATTGCGTCACTCAACACCTGATAAGCGTCCGGGTTGCGTGTTTGTTCTGTGTATAGCGACCGCAAAGGTAGGAAATTGGGTTATTGCAGCCATTAATTTTTTCAATTATTATGCGTACAAACAGTTGTTTTTGAAAGTAAAAAGTACTTGATATCCAATGTATAGTGCCTATCCCAATATAGATGGCATCGCAAATGGCATATAACTGATAGCTTTTTAATCCACGTCCATGTATCCGGTTTCCTTAACCTGGCCATTGTACCATATCTGGAAACGGTATCGTCCTTTCCGCAAAAAAGTACCCTTGTCCAATATCAATGTAGCGTCCGGAAAGCGTTTAATGGTGTACAACGTCTTGTTGCCTTGTTGATTGTAGATAACCATTTTGTAATTATAGACATCAGGCGTGCGCAGTGTCACGAGGATATTGCCCGTCCTGTTTTTGGAAACCATCGAATTGCCCATCACAACTGGATTGATGAGCATGGAGGATGCTGCATTGCTGCCGTTCCCTTCGGAAGCGGTCGTAATGTCTTCCGGTTTTTTGACCGTCGTGAAGAAATAGGCACCGCTGTTCAGCATATAAAATATACGGTAAAAAACGCGTCCCGGAGGGGCATTCCTGTCCGTGTAACCATTGGTCGGCAACTGTGGTGCCGGCGTGGAAAACAGGGTTTTGAAATTGGTCAGGCTGTCATATGACCGCTGTACGTTGAGCTGGATACATTCGTCCCCGAAATTGTTGACCCAACTGATTACCACCGCATTCTGGTTGCCTCTATGGATGAAAAAATCGGGCAACGGCTTTTGCTGCGCCCACAATAACGACAGGGACGAAAAAAACACAACCAACAGACACCACCATTTCTTTTGCATATCTATTCCTATTATAAAAGCTTGTGTCGCAAACCTACGGGATTTTTAGGGAAGACGGAAAGTCGGGGGACGGAAAGACCGAAAGTTAGCCGTTAGTGGACAGTAGTCAATGAATAGTCGGCAACGTGGCTACCTACTTTCCCTCTCTGCTAAGCGACTGGTTTCCCTGCAATCCGCCCGTATGGATGAAGAGGACTTTGTTTTTTTCTGAAAAATTTCCTTCACGTGCTTCCTGCATCAACGCATAAAACGCTTTGGCGGTATAGACGAAATCCAGAGGAATCCTATATTGTTGCCACATATCGTGCATAAATGCCAACAGTTCATCGTTTTTTTGGGCATAGCCGCCGAAATGGAAACCGTGCAATAGCTGTAGTTGCGACATTTCGGATGGACTGGCCAGTGCGGCAATTTCTTTTTCTAGGGACAAATTGTTTTTCATGACGCTTACGCCCATGATGTGTTGACCAATCGTCGCACCATGCAGAATCCCCGCAGTCGTCGTCCCGCTACCAACTGCCAAAAACACATGGGAATATGTTTCTTTTTGGGATACATAATTCCAGATGTCGGCAGCACCGAGCATTCCCAGATGGCCATAGCCGCCTTCAGGAATCCAATAGTAGTCGGGGTTTTCGGACATGATTTTTTCTTTGTTTCTGTATGCCGTCCGTTCCACGAAACGCAGTTGCATGCCTTGGTGTACGGCTCGTTCCAATGTCGGAGAATATTGTGCTGGCTCCTCTCCTCTTATCCAGCCGACACAAGGAATCTCCAACAACTGACAAGCTGCTGCGGTCGCGGCAATATGGTTGCTGTATGCGCCGCCAAACGTCGCCAAAACACCTTTCCCCGAACGGAAAAAACCATCCAGGTAATATTGCAGTTTGAACCATTTGTTGCCGCTCACCTGCGGATGCAGCATGTCCAACCGTAATATCGAAATATCATGGTTGCGCGATTTTTCCTTGACGGAAATCGTTTGCAATGGTACATTATCGAAGCGCAATGTATTTTTGAGTTGATTTATGTACATCTAATCCGATATTTACTTTAGTTTCGCACAGTTTTTTTGACAAACCTATTATAAAAAATTTTATGCAACAACCTACATTGGTTATCTTGGCTGCAGGCATGGCGAGCCGCTACGGAAGCCTCAAACAGATACAGACGTTTGGGCCTTCGGGCGAAACGATTATGGACTACGCCATCTATGACGCCATCCGGGCAGGGTTCAAAAAAGTTGTTTTCATCATACGTCACTCCTTTGAAGCGGAATTCAAGGAAATATTCGGTGGCAAGCTAAAGCACCAGGACATCGAGATTGACTATGTCTACCAAGAGCTGGACGCGTTCCTAGGCAAGCACACATTGCCCGCCGACAGGACCAAACCTTGGGGAACGGCACATGCCGTACTTTGCTGCAAAGGTGTCGTGAACGAACCGTTTGCCGTTGTCAACGCCGATGATTTCTATGGTCGTGAAGCTTTTGAAAAAGGCTACCGGTTCCTGACCGAAAAAGTGTCCAATACGCTGTACGCATCCATGGGATACCACTTGGTCAACACATTGAGCGACAACGGTTACGTAAGCCGTGGCGAAATACAGACGGATGACAACAATTTCATCAATAGTATCACGGAACGCGTCAAGATTTATCGCAAGGACGATGGCCAGATTGTCTATGAAAATGGTGAAGAGCTGGTCCCATTGGACGAAGATACCAAGGTCAGCATGAACTTTTTCTGCTTCGACGCCAACTTCATCGACCTTTGCGACCAGTTGTTCCAAACGTTCCTGGACAAAAACATAGGCGATACCAAATCCGAATTTTTCATGCCGTCCGTGGCGGATTATTTTATCAAATCCGGCATGGGACAGATTGAGATGATACCGACGACTTCCAAATGGTTTGGCGTGACCTATAAGGAAGACGCACCTGTCGTCAAAGCCAATATAGACAATTTGATTGCGGAAGGTGCCTATCCGGATAATCTGTGGGATTTATAATTTTTTACTAAAGCCGTAGACTACGCCGCAAAAAACAGTCCGTACCTCGTCATTCTTGGTACGGACTGTTTTTTGCGGCAATCTTTTTTCCTTTTTGGCTCGACACTTAATATGCAGCCGTGAAGCGTTGTTTTAGGAACTTGGGATTTTCTACTTCGTCTATAATGGCCACCGCTAGATCTTCTACCGACAAGACACTTTTATTGTCGGTATCAAAAACAGGGCTGTTGGTTCCGGTACGGTATTTTCCGGTGCGTCCAATTTTTATTCCCGGATGCATCTCAATTGCTGGGGAAAAAAACGTCCAGTCCAATACGGTATTGGCTTTCAGGATATTGAGGTAATCTCTCGCTGCGGTTGCACCCGGTTTGATTTCCTCCGGAAAACCAAGGCTGTCAACGAGTTGCTTGCCATCAATGTAGAGGCTACCTGCGCCGCCGATGACGATAAAATGTTTGATGCCGGACTTCTCGACGGCAGATTCAATATGCTTTGCTCCTGCTATGAAATCATCGTAAATATTGGGATTGGTCCAGCCCGGGTTGAACGCACTTACAACGGCATCGACGTTGTTGCTTTCCAGTGCCTCCGCCAAGGCTTCGACATCATTGGCATCGAGGCTGACCTTGGTAAGATGTCCGTTGTCGGACAATTTTGTGTTGTCCCTTGCAAAGGCAACGACATCATGGTTTCTGGAAAGTGCTTCTTTTACGATATGCGAACCGACAAATCCGGTTGCTCCGATTACTCCAATCTTCATGTTTTGTATTTTAGGTTTTAAAAAAACGATTTAGTTGATACCTTTTACAAGGTCTGCAATGCTTGTACGGTGCAGTGTTTTCAATAGGGTGGCTTTGACACCAGCATTGATATTGCCCATCAGTGTATTGATGTTACGGCCTATGACACAGTCCGGATTGGGCGCATTCTTGTTGGAAGACATTAAAACCCCGTCCTGGTAAACAAGACTAAACAGTTCGTCCAGATAAATGTTGGACGGATTTTGTGCCAAGCGGACACCGCCGTTTTTCCCTTCCTGTGCGACCACAAGACCAGCATTGTTCAATACGCTCAATTCCTTGCGTACCAATACCGGGTTGCAGTTGATACTATTGGCAATGAATCCAGAAGTAATCGGCTCTTGGCATACCGCCAACAGAGAAAGAATATGCACCTCTATCGCAAAGCGACTGTTTAACATTATACTGTAATTTTTTTTATTACAGTACAAAATTAAGCACGATTTCCGAAATGCCAAATAAATTTAAACTACAATATTAGTTTTTCTGCTTATTTAGCCATGACAATCAAAACCAGTTATTTCTTTTGCCACATCCGCAACATTCTTTTCTGCTTAACGTTATCTTTGTTTCCTATGGCAGCAAAAACGCTATTCTTTTGTAAAAACTGTGGGTACGAAAGTGTAAAATGGCTCGGGAAATGCCCCGCCTGCAACGAATGGAACACTTTCGTGGAAGAAGTGGTGGACAAAAAAAACACCGCGTCGGACAAGCAATCCTGGTCAGACTACAAAACGCCAACGCCTACCAACAAACGCTCCAAAATCGTTTCCTTACAGGAAGTACAGGGTGGTGACGAACGCCGTATCGTGACACGAGACCCCGAACTGAACCGTGTATTGGGCGGCGGTATTGTTGCTGGTAGTATCGTACTAGTTGCGGGCGAACCAGGCATTGGAAAAAGTACGCTTTTCCTCCAAAACACTTTGCTGTTGCCACATATCAAAACATTGTACATCAGCGGAGAGGAAAGCGACACTCAGATTAAGATGCGCGCTGACCGACTGCATATCCACAACGAAAATTTTTATTTGCTTACGGAAACTTCTACGCAGTCGATTTTTAAGGAGGTCAAGCAACTACAGCCTGACTTGCTGATTGTCGATTCGGTACAGACGATGGAGTCTAACCTGCTGGAAGCATCGCCGGGCAGCGTATCGCAGATACGCGAATGTGCAGCGGAGTTCCAACGTTTTGCCAAGGCGACAGGCACGCCGGTATTCCTGATTGGACACATCACGAAAGACGGTACGATTGCCGGTCCCAAGATATTGGAACACATGGTGGACGCGGTCTTGCAGTTTGAGGGCGACCGCCACAACAGTTACCGCATACTGCGGACGCTGAAAAACCGTTTTGGAAGTACGTCCGAACTCGGCATTTACGAAATGGCGGGCAACGGTATGCGCGCCGTTACCAACCCGTCGGAAATCCTTATCACGGAAAAAGACGAACCGCTCAGTGGCAGTGCCATCGCTGCCAGCATGGAAGGTCAACGTCCTTTGCTGGTAGAAGTACAGGCACTCGTCACGCAGAGCGTGTACGGAACGCCGCAGCGCACGGTCAGTGGATTTGACCTACGACGGCTGCAACTTTTGTTGGCGGTTTTGGAAAAACGCGGCGGCTTCCAATATGGCATGAAGGATGTTTTTGTCAATATCGCGGGCGGCATCAAGGTCGAAGACCCGTCCATCGACCTTGCCGTGATATGTGCGCTCCTCTCCTCCTACGAAGACATCCCGATTCCGCAGTCGGTCTGTTTTGCGGGTGAGGTCGGGCTCAACGGTGAGATTCGTTCGGTCAACCGCATGGAACAACGCATCTCCGAAGCGGAAAAACTGGGTTTTGAAAAAATCATCGTTTCCAAATTCAGCCGCAAATCCTTTGACAAAAGCAAGTTCAAGATTGAAATCGTGATGCTCGGAAAAGTGGATGAAGTGTATCGGCATTTGTTTTAAAGGAAGAATCAAAAGTTAAAAAATGGAGGAGAAAAATAGGACATCCATCCTACATGAAGTATCGTTTGTTTTATCACAATCTCGCATTTGTTTTCTTTTTTAAATCAATTCTTTCCGTCTCTTTGCGTGTACAATTTTCAAATCTTACCTAATTCTCAAATTATCAAATCAACATGCCTTCCCTCTTGGTTTATGGTCCCGTTGTCACCGCGCGTCTCCGATATATATTGGATTTCCTATTCAATGGGAGCTATAACATTACGGATTCGCTGGAAGATTTCAAATATTATAGCGGTGCTAAAATCTGTTATACAAAAGAAAAATTAAATATTGACTGTTATTGGATTGAAGCCACCGAACTGTTGTTTGAAAATAATATACAACAACAAAATATTATAATAACGTATTGGCAGGATTTGCCGATATTCTTTTCGGGAAAAGGCGACTTGCCTTTTGATATATTGGCGGCGAGTTTCTATTTCATAACACGCTATGAAGAATATTTGCCTCACGACAAAGACCAATATGGACGTTATGCAGAGACGAACGGACTGGCTTTTCGGGAGCAATTTCTGCACTTGCCCTTGGTGGATTTATGGTTGCAGGAATTAAATAAAATATTAAAAAAAAGATATGCGGATTATAATCCCGTAAAAACAAAATACCGATACCGGCCGACATTTGACATCGACATTCCTTTTGCGTTTCTGCATAAACCGCTATATATACAGGCCGGTGCTTTTTTGAAAAACATATTGCATCGAAAAACGGAAACCCTGCGCCAACAAGTCGCGACCTGGCGTGGCAAAATGCAAGACCCGTTTGATACGTTTACCTATCTCAACACGCAGATGCAGCAATATGGTTGGCAGCCGACTTTCTTTTTTCCTGTTGCAAAAAAGCACGGCGCGTTCGACAAAAATCCAGCGCAGTCCAATACGGCATTTCAACGACTTATCCAGCAGGAAGCGGAACTGTTTAACATCGGCATACACCCAAGTTGGCAAAGTGGTGACGACAACACATTGCTCCGCCAAGAAAAGCAATACTTAGAAACAATTTCCAACAAAAAAATCACTAAAAGCCGCCAGCACTACCTCCGGATGACCATTCCCGAAACCTACGACAAGTTAATCGCGCTCGGCATCCAGGAAGATTTCACGATGGGCTACGGCAATGCCAATGGTTTCCGCGCCAGCACGTCGCGGCCGTTCTACTGGTTTGACCTCCGCAAAAACGAAAAAACGGAATTGCGTATCCATCCTTTCTGCTGGATGGACGCGACAGCTTACCACCACCAGAAGGACAGTGCAGAAAAGGTTTTGGCGGATTTAAACTATTTTTCCCAGGTGATTCATAATGTCGGGGGACAGATGATTACCGTCATGCACAACAACTACCACGCCGCAATATATCCATACACCGCCTACCGAAAATCGATGGCGACGTTTTGGTCGGAAAATAGATAAGGTATTTCCGCGTGTTCTCTTATTACCTTAAAGACGTGGAAGTTCCCTTAATCTCAGAGGCTTTTTCCGGCAAGACGGAGGACGGAAAGACAGAAAAGTCCGAAGCCCACTGCTTTAGCGGCAGGCAGAAAAAAAGGGCAACACGCTAAAGCCGTGTTGCCTTTTTTTCTGAAAGAATTATCCTACCGTCTGGGTTGTCCATGGTCATTCTTTGGTTGTTGCTTTTGTTTTCCCGGGTTCGTTGTCCTTTTGCCGTTGCCAGCTTTTTGCTGCGATGCTCCCGGCTGGTTTTTACCTCCGTTGTAATTATCATGTCCTTTGACGACATTGTACTTCGTGTCGCGGCTGTCTCTGATGACTTCCTGTCGGGACCTGTTGTTTTTAAATTTGCCGTATTGTGCCACATTATGTTTGTGGTTTAGGTAAGGTCTGGGCGAGTTGAGCACCACTTTGTACGAATTGTAAAAGTCAAAGTTGCGGTAAGCCGCAGGAAGTGTCGATACCCATACCCAACGGCCATTGTGGTAATAGATGTACTGGCCGGATGGTACGTAATAATACATTTCAATGTCTGGCAGGTAGTAGTAATCGACATGGTCGTAGCCTGTCGGTCCCCACAGTGGTTGGGAGCCGATGTTGACGCTGATACTTACCTGCGACTGGGCTTTCATGCCAAACATCAATAAAATGGCGATGGCAATAGCTGGGAATACTCGTTTCATCTTTATATTTTTTTGTTGGTTTCAAAAATGTCCTTCGTGTTGACTTTAGCAAAAAGACAGCCAATTTTTGTAGAAGGGAAATATTATGTACAAACGAAGCTGTATAACCGACAGACATCCGATGATAACCGACAAAAAGACATTTCCTTCCCGCAAAGTCCCCGCCGCTGCGGGAGGTTGTGCGGAGAAGAAAATAACTAACTCAAACAGCTTCAATGACTCCGGTCGGCCGATTTCGGTATTGCTGGCGACGCGGTCGCAAAACAACGGCGAAGAAAGGTTGGTTGATTTATGACAGTAAAAAGCAGAAACACAGCACACTTTCACTGGAAATACAGTTGAAAAACATGACTTCGGTCCAGCCCTGGATATGATGGCTGGACGGTATATTATATATCAGTATCATCCGTCTTTCTTCTTAACTTTCTGATAATGTGTTGGTTGTAAACACAATAACAACGTTGGAAAAAGACGCTATATGGAGAATTGTATTTGTTCAAAACAAATATTTTTTAAAAAAACAGTAAACTGTAAATTTGCCGTTCCATAAAAAAAGTAAACAACGTATGCCACAATATCCGAATAGACAGTTTTTGGACTTTGAAGAGCCGATTAGAAACCTGTACGAACAAATCGACCAGACTAAGAAACTCGCCTCCAAAAATCCAAAGATTGACTATGCGCCCACCATTGCCCAACTGGAAAGCGCAATCGTGGAAAAACGAAAAGACATTACGGAGCACTTGACGCCTTGGCAGCGCGTACAGCTCAGCCGCCATCCGGACCGTCCTTATACCTTGAAGTACATCAACAAGATGACGACCCATTTCCTGGAGCAGTTTGGCGATAGGAACGTGAAGGACGACAAGGCGATGATTGGCGGTTTTGCACAGTTGGATGGTAAGACGGTGATGTTCATCGGTCAGCAGAAAGGTATCAATACCAAAAACCGACAGTTGCGCAACTTCGGCATGGCCAACCCCGAAGGTTACCGCAAGGCTTTGCGCCTGATGCGCCTCGCTGAAAAATTCAACAAACCAATCGTTACCTTGATTGACACGCCGGGAGCCTATCCCGGCATGGAAGCGGAAGAAAGAGGGCAAGGGGAAGCCATCGCCCGCAACATCTACGAAATGATGCGGCTCAAAGTGCCGGTCATCTGTGTCATCATCGGCGAAGGTGCGAGCGGCGGTGCCCTGGGCATCGGCGTGGGCGACCGCGTGTTGATGCTCGAAAATTCCTGGTACACCGTCATCTCTCCCGAAAACTGTAGCTCCATCCTGTGGCGTAGCTGGAACATGAAAGAAAAAGCTGCCGAAGAACTGAAGCTCACCTCTGACTACATGTCCAAATTCAAACTCGTAGACGGTGTCGTGCCAGAACCTATCGGAGGTGCACACTGGGACTACGATGCGTCTGCCGAAAACCTGAAAAAGATACTGGTCAAGACCATCAAGGAACTGGAAAAGATATCCCCGGAAAAACGCATTGCCCAGAGAATCGAAAAATTCAGCAAAATGGGACAATGGAACGAGGGGAAATAGACAGAACAAACTTTTTACATCGCAATAATTATTATACATGAACATTCGTCAAGCTTTGACGGGAACCGGCGTTGCCATCGTCACACCTTTTAATCAAGACCTTACTGTCGATTTCGACGCGTTGGGAACACTTATCGACCATATCATTACATCTGGAATCAACTATATTGTGGCACTTGGCACGACGGGTGAGACTCCTACCCTTTCCAAAGAGGAAAAAATAAACATCATCAACTTTACTTTCGACAAAGTCAATGGCCGCGTGCCCGTGGTTGTCGGCGTCGGTGGCAACAATACACAGCATATTGTCGAAGAACTCAAAACGCTACCGTTAGAAAAAGCGATTGCCATATTGAGCACCGCGCCTTATTACAACAAGCCTTCACAGGAAGGTCTGTACCAGCATTACAAAGCCATTGCGGAAGTGGCGCCGAAACCTATTTTGCTGTACAACGTTCCCGGACGTACCGGTAGGAACCTCGAACCTGAAACCACGTTGCGTTTGGCGCAACTCCCCAATATTGCCGGCATCAAGGAAGCCAGCAACAATTTTGCGCAGAGTATCCGACTGTTGATGGAAAGACCGGACGATTTTCTAGTCGTGAGTGGTGACGACGATTTGGCCATGCCACAGGTCGCCGCAGGGATGGATGGCGTCATCAGCGTTGCAGCCAACGCTTTTCCAAAAGAATTTTCCCAAATGGTGCAATACGCATTGGACAACAACGCCAAAGAAGCGGCAAAAATCAACCTACAATTGTTTGATGCCTATTTACTTATGTTTGCAGAAAACAATCCTGCGGGCGTCAAATCCTTCCTGACACAGCAAGGCTTCATTCAGAATCACCTGCGTCTGCCACTGGTGCCGCTGAGCCAGCCTGTTGCCGACAAGATAAAGGCGTACCTGCAAAAGGAAAAGTAAAAAAACGAATGCCTAACGCATTCTCCTTTCTCTGATAAAAACTAGTATCCACAAAAAATATATTAGGGACTTTGAAGCTGTTTGAGTTATTTATTTCCTTCCCGCACAGTCTCTTTGCCTTGCCAGCGGTTGCGCAAAAGATAGAAAGCACATGCAGCTTTCTATTTTTTTGTTAAAAGCAAATACGGAAAAATCCGAAACTTCTATCTTTAAGCACTTTTATTGAAATACGGCTATTGCAGCCAACAACTAAAAAATTTGATATCGATGAAGGCAAAAGACACACTACTGATAGGTGTATGTTCTGTATTTTTTTCTCAAAATTCCTACGCCCAGACCGGAAAAGACAACAAAGTCATCATCGACTCCACCGATGCGTACAAAACCATCATCCAAAAAGCCGCCCATGTCGTCCCATCTGAAAGGCAGCTCAAATGGCAGCAGCTCGAGCTGACCGCGTTTTTCCATTTCGGCGTCAATACGTTTACTGACCGCGAATGGGGCGAGGGTAAGGAAGACCCCAAAATCTTCAACCCGACAAAACTCGATGCCAAACAATGGGTCGAGTCCGTCAAGAATGCAGGGTTCAAACAAGTGATATTTACCGCCAAGCACCACGACGGCTTTTGCCTCTGGCCCAGTCAATACACCGAACACTCCGTCAAAAACAGCCCCTGGAAAAACGGCAAAGGCGATGTCGTAAAAGAAGTTGCCGATGCCTGCCACAAGCTGGGGGTGGGCTTTGGCGTTTACCTTTCACCCTGGGACAGGAACAATCCACTGTACGGCACAGGAAAGCCATACAACGACTATTTTGTCAATCAATTGAAAGAACTGCTGACCAATTACGGACAGGTGGACGAGGTCTGGTTTGACGGTGCGAATGGCGAGGGTCCGAACGGGAAAAAACAAATCTACGACTTTGACGCTTGGTTCAAGGTCATACGCACGCTGCAACCGCAAGCAGTCATTTTTGGTATGGGCCCCGACGTACGCTGGGTCGGGACGGAAAGCGGCTATGGTCGTGAAACGGAATGGAGCGTCGTACCGACTGCCAACCTCGACCCGAACCTCGTCGCCGCCAATTCGCAGCAGGACGACGCATTCAAACCACAGGGTGACATGACAGGCGACGACCTTGGCAGCCGCGACAAGATATTGAAGGCCAAAGGGCTTGTCTGGTATCCAGCCGAGACAGACGTTTCCATACGTCCAGGTTGGTTTTACCACGCTTCGCAGGACAGTCTGGTAAAAACGCCAGGCAAGCTGATGGATATTTATCTGCATTCCGTCGGTCGGAACGGCGTATTGCTGTTGAACATTCCGCCTAATCGGGAAGGATTGTTGAGCAACGCCGATGTAAAGAGCCTCAAAGGTTTCAAATCCTTGCTGGACCAGACTTTCAAGAAAAACTTGGCGGCTGGTGCAACGGTATTTAGTTCGGAAGGTGTCAATCCGTCGGGACTAGTGGATGGAAACCCTGGCAGTTATTTTACCGTGGACAGCAACGACACCACGGCGACGGCATTGATTTCCTTACCAAAGAAAAAAACGTTTAACCTTGTCTGCCTGCAAGAATTTATCGCCGCCGGGCAGGAGGTGGAAAGCTGGACATTGGAATACAATACCGGGACGGAATGGAAGGAAATCGTCCACGGAACGACCATTGGCTATAAACGTCTAGTGACATTCCCGGAAGTGACCGCCGACGAGCTGCGCCTCAAAATACTCAGTGCACGCGCCACCCCGAAAATCAGCGAGTTTGGGTTGTACAACCTACCAAATATGTCAGAACGGTGATTTTTTTGATTAAGATGATTGCAATGATTATGTACAAACAACATTGTTAAATGAGATTTACGGCACAGAGGATTGCAGAGAAAAACGCCGAGAAATCTCTATGAATTTTTTTGTACAATGGGTAAAAAATAAATATTCCATTGTTCATAACAATCATATAAACCATAAAAATCACAGTTCTGGCAATGGAAACAGTCATCATCGGTTCGGGTAACGTGGCAACCGTATTGGCAGAAAAACTATCTGCCAACGGCGTTGCCATCACGCAAATCATAGCCCGAAATCCCAATACGGGAAAGGCATTGGCCGAAAAAACAAAAGCCCAATATACCGATGACTATAACCGCATCGTCCTGAACGCAGATGTTTATATCATCTGCGTTCAGGACGATTTTTTGCCGGAAACCGCACAAAAGTTAGAAAAGGTTTTGCCGAAAGACAGGCTGGTTGTACACACAACAGGTTCGGCTTCCATCAAGATATTGGAAAAAGTCTCGTCCCGATACGGCGTCCTCTATCCTTTGCAGAGCTTGCGGAAAGAAAACAGTTCGGTTAAGGAGATGCCTCTGTTTCTGGATGCCAATATCCCGGAAACCTTGTCCACGCTGGAACTATTGGCAAATAAAATTTCGTTCAATATCGGTTTTGCCGACGACGAACAAAGAATCCGTTTGCATATTGCCGCTGTGTTTGTTTCCAATTTTCCGAACTATCTCTATACGATTGCCGAATCATTTTCCCGGCAACACGGCATCGATTTTTCGTTTTTGCTGCCATTGATGGAGGAATCTGTCAGCAGACTGCACCGTTTTGCGCCCAAGGAAATCCAAACCGGACCTGCCGCACGTGGCGACCTGTCCACCATCCAGAAACACGAAAGCATTTTGCAAAAGGAAAACCCAGAGATATTGGAAGTGTACCGTTTTCTAACACGGAAAATATTAGATAGATGATATTGACTTGTACATAAATTTAAACTTTAGCAAATAACTATAAAATAATTGTTATTCAAATAGTTATAGATTGATTATATGAGTCAAGGGTTGAAAAAGTCTCAGCAGGACTATCTTTTGGTAGCAATAATTACAGTAGGTTAGCTCCTATGGAGCTGATAAGCATAATCTTTGCATATTCTACCCAACCCTTGATTCGCATTAATCTTGCGCTGTTCGGGATTTGCAATCCCGAACGCTTATCCGTGCATTTGCAATGCACTGCTCTATTTGCGGATTGCAAATCCGCCGATACGGCTTCAGGATTACAAATCCTGAAGAGCGGAGTAATAAAAATATTGGTCTATATTGAATTTCATTATCGTATTATTCATGCTTTGATTCCAGTGCGTGGTCGACGGCTTTGTCCACTTTATCCATCTGGTCATCAATAGGCTTCAACTTTTTTCGGGCTTTGTTGCCGAGCGTAAAGCGTCTATTGAAAGACAATCGATAACTGCCAGAGAACTGTGAATATTTACTATCGTCAATCGAGCCGTGTATAGGCAGGTTGTTGCGCAGGTAGTTGAAGTTGATGTTCCAGTCACGGCTATTGTAGCCGGCACCTATGCGCGCATTGATATTGGGCAGCAGATTTATTTTGGTGCCACCGCCATCCCCGCTACTGGTGGTCTCGTGGACTATTCCCAGGTCCAGATTGCCCGTGATGCCCGCCGACAGGAAAAAATTGCGTTGAATCACCAGATTGTAGCCATAACCAACGCCCGGACCAATTTTGAAATAGCGTAGTTTCTCCACGTTGCTCTGCGGAAACGGGTCGGTTGCCGCCACAGCTTCCGGAACGATATTGCCGTGGGCGTTCATCGCACCATAATAGGCCTCGAAACCATAGAATAGGCTTCCTGCGGATTTTTTCTGCCATTCGTTCTGCGTCATCACGGCGCGGTATGAAAAACGTTCGTCATTCTGTATTCGCCAAAAAGCACTGCCAATAACGGTCGTCGTCATGTTGGGATTGGTATAATAGGATTCCAGGTCTGGCACGCGCTCCTTGTCGTCAATGTAGAATCCTTTGTTGTTGCGTATCATGAAATCCAGGTACCACTTGCGTTTGTAGATATTGGACTGGAGGTCAAACGAGGATGACTTTCCTTTGTCTTTGGGCTCGGACCCCAGCTTAAACAGACCAAAACTCAAGCTGAACCATTTATAGCTGAAACCCACGCCAAAGTTCTGCGCATTGTTGGGTTTGTATGTCAAGTCTTTGTATCCGGAAGGCGCATCGACCGTAAAACTGTTGAGCTTTTGTTGTCCGAATACTCTTAAGACCAATGAATGTTCATAATTGATGATGTAGCTGGAATCCGTCCCCTTGACCAGAGAGTCCCTGTAGCTACGGCGACTGTGGTTCTGTGCAAAAGTTGGATGGTGGACTGCCAGGAAGGAAGTAAGGCAAAAAAGAAAAGCGAAGCACTTCATGCGATAAATAGAAATAGGTTTATAAATATGCCGCTTGGCTGACAATAAGCTGAAATGCAACGGCTTCCCAATATTTTGTTTTTCAGATACCCAATCGACTTTCGTGCAAGTGGAGCAGATTTTATACTTCACACGGTGTAAGAAAGTCTGTCAAGCCTCACCGTTTCAATCATTGATTTATGCCTTACGAAGTATGTATTCTGTCGCGACGTTCCAAAAATAGGTGATTCGCGTAAATAACAAAGGATATTGTTTTTTTCATGTAGGTTTGCTTCCAAATAAAATTTTACATCACAATGGGTTGGTTCTATTTGATTCTTTGGCTACTGGGATGGCCTGTCGGTCTCTATGGCCTGTTCAAAAAAGCCGGCATCGCGCCTTGGAAAGCACTGGTGCCGTTTTACAATACATGGTGCATCGTGGAAAAATGCCACGAAAAGCGGATATGGTTCTGGTTGCAGCTTATTCCGTTTGCAGGCGGTTTTGTAGCGATATGGCTGTTGATTAAGTTCGTTATGAACTTTGGGAAATTTTCGCTCGTAGACCACGCGTTGGCGGTTTTCCTGCCTTTTGTTTATTTGCCTTATCTCGCTTCCGACAAAAAGACCCGCTGGATTGGCCCGGAAGGTGTCGCCAATTACCACAAATCCACCGTGCGCGAATGGATAGACGCCGCCGTCTTTGCGATTGTGGCGGCAACATTGATACGCACGTTCATCTTCGAGGCTTATGTCATCCCGTCCGGCAGTATGGAAAAGACCCTGCTTATCAACGACTTTTTGTTTGTCAACAAGATGAGTTATGGTCCGCGCCTGCCGCAGACGCCGGTTAGTTTCCCGTTTGTGCACAACTATATGCCCGGCTCAACAACAACGCCATCCTATGTCAAATGGGTGCAGTTGCCCTATTACCGCCTGCCGGCAACATCCGAAATCAAGCGCAACGATGTCGTCGTGTTCAACGTACCTATTGGCGACACCATTATCAATGAACCGGGTTATGGTTCCGCCTTCCCTTATTACGACGTATTGCGCGAAATGTACCACGGCGACCGCGACGCATTGATGAGCCAGCACAGCATATTGGTGCATCCAATGGACAAAACGGACAACTATATCAAAAGATGTACGGCAGTGCCGGGCGACACCGTCATGCTCATTAACGGTGACTTGTATATTTCCGGAAAACCTGCGTTTGTACCGCCCAATTCGCAAAGAAACTACATGGTCACGACCAACAGTCCATTGACGGAAGACCAGTTGAAACACATGCAGGCACGGACTGATACCGACGATTTGGATAACTTAGAAGTTTCCCAAAAAAGTCCCAATACATACGAGGTCTACCTGCGCACAGAAGATATTGCTTTCCTCAAATCGCAGCACAACGTGGTCAACATACAACCTGTATTGGCGACCGATCCGGTATTTCCTTATGATGCGTACCACAACTGGACACCGGACAATTTCGGCCCGTTGTGGATTCCCAAAAAAGGTGCGACACTCACGCTCACACCCGAAAACATTGCGCTGTACCACCGCGCTATCGTCACCTATGAAGGCAACACGCTGGAACAGCACGGCAACCAGTTTGTCATCAACGGCAAGCCGACCAGTACTTACACGTTTAAATACGACTATTACTGGATGATGGGCGACAACCGCCACCGCAGCCAGGACAGCCGTTACTGGGGCATGGTTCCTGAAACCAATATTGTGGGCAAGGCTTCTCTGATATGGTTCAGCTACGACCAGGGTCCGAGGTGGAAAAGGATATTTAAGGGAATCAAATAACCCGTACGGGCGAATTGCATTTGCCCTAATATCCCCCAGCATTCGTTACCTTTGCATATCGAAAAAAAGATTATGGCAGATACTATTGAAAGTGCTATCGAAGATATAAAAAACGGCAAACTCGTTATTGTCGTGGACGATGAAGACCGTGAAAACGAAGGGGATTTTGTCACTGCCGCAGCAAACGTGACACCCACGCTCATCAATTTCATAACAAAGGAAGGCCGTGGACTTGTCTGTGCGCCCGTCAGCGAATCCATTGCAGACAGGTTTGAATTGCCTTTGATGGTCAATACCAACACCGCGTTGCACGAAACGCCGTTTACGGTGAGCATCGACCTGTTGGGACACGGCTGCACGACGGGCATCAGCGCACACGACCGTGCGGCGACTATCAAGGCATTGGTCAATCCAGATATGAAAGCGTCAGACTTTGGTCGTCCCGGACATATCTTTCCCTTACGCGCCAAGGAAAACGGGGTGTTGAGGCGTACCGGACATACCGAAGCGACTGTCGATCTCGCGCGGTTGGCAGGGTTCGCTCCGGCAGGCGTGCTCGTGGAAATCATGAACGAAGACGGGACGATGGCGCGCCTTCCGGAACTGGAAAAAATCGCCCAAAAATTTGACCTCAAGCTGATTACCATCAAGGACCTGATCGCCTACCGCCTCAAACACGATTCCTTGATTGAGGAAATCGTGCGTGTTGACATGCCGACGGAATATGGACATTTTGAACTAGTCGCGTTCAAGGAAAAAAACAACAAAGCAGAACACCTTGCACTGATAAAAGGCGATATCGGCAATGGCGAACCTGTATTGACGCGCGTGCATTCCAGTTGTTTTACCGGCGATATTCTGGGTAGTATGCGCTGCGACTGCGGCGACCAGCTACACAAGGCAATGCAAATGGTCGAAAAGGAAGGCCGGGGACTTATCCTCTACATGAACCAGGAAGGCCGTGGCATTGGTCTTGTCAACAAATTGCGGGCTTATCGCTTGCAGGAACAAGGGTACGACACCGTGGAAGCCAACCTCGAACTTGGCTTTGGCGTGGACGAAAGGGACTATGGTGTCGGCGCGCAGATTTTGCGTTATCTCGGCGTGACCAGGCTGCGTCTGATGAGCAACAATCCCCGCAAACGCGCAGGTCTCAACGGCTACGGCATCGAAATCGTCGAAACCGTTCCCATCGAAATCGCGCCCAACGAATACGACCAGAAATACCTGGAAACCAAAAGGGACAAAATGGGACATACGATATTGAAGGCGTGAGGTATGGGGCTTTAGGTTGGAGGATGACTTTGCTCCCGCCTTTTTCCTTTCACCTTTTTCCTTTTTCCTTAAAAAATAAATACATTCGCAACCTAAATAGATTGCATAACATTCAAAAAAAGAAGATAAATCATGGCATACGACGTAATAGTTCTCGGTAGCGGACCCGGTGGTTATCCGGCGGCTATCAGAGCTTCACAACTGGGTTTTAAAGTTGCTATTGTGGAAAAAGAAAACCTCGGAGGCATCTGTCTCAACTGGGGTTGCATCCCGACCAAAGCTTTGTTGAAAAGTGCGGAAGTCAGTAATTACATCAGCCACGCAGACAGCTACGGCATCAAGGCGAGCGGCGAGGCCGATTTCGATGCGGTCATCAAAAGAAGCCGTGGCGTTGCCGACAAAATGAGCAAAGGCGTCCAGTTCCTGATGAAGAAAAACAAAATCGACGTCATCTTCGGTTTTGGTAAAGTCGTCGGCAAAGGCAAACTGGAAATCACCGACAAAGAAGGTAAAAAAGCCATCCAGGAAGCCAAATACATCATCATCGCAACCGGAGCCAGAAGCCGCGTACTGCCCAACCTGCCACAGGACGGCAAAAAAGTCATCGGCTACCGCGAAGCACTGGTACTACCCGAAAAACCCAAGTCCATGATTGTCGTGGGTAGCGGAGCCATCGGAACGGAATTTGCGTTTTTCTACCATAGCTTGGGCGTAAAAATCACCTTGATTGAATTTTTACCCAAAATCGTTCCCGTGGAAGACGACGACATCTCCAAGGAACTCGAAAAACAATTCAAGAAAATCGGCATCGAAGTAATGACCAGCTCCAGCGTCGAATCTGTCGATACGACTGGCGCAGGCGTCAAAGCGCATGTCAAAAAAGCAGACGGAACATACATTGACATTGAAGCCGACATCCTGTTGAGCGCAACGGGTATCGTCGCCAACGTGGAAGGTATCGGACTGGAAGAAAACGGTATCAAACTAGACCGTGACCGTATCGTCGTAGACCAATACCAACAGACCAACGTTGACGGTATTTTTGCCATCGGAGACTGTACGCCCCACCAGGCTTTGGCTCACAAGGCCAGCAAGGAAGGTATCAACGTTGCGGAATATATCGCGTTTAAAGAAGGCAAACTGGCTCACAAACCAGAAGGTATCGACTACAACAATATCCCCGGCTGTACCTACTGCACACCGGAAATCGCAAGTGTCGGATTTACTGAAGCCAAGGCGAAAGAAGCGGGTTACGAACTGAAAATCGGCAAATTCCCATTCATCGCGTCCGGCAAGGCTACGGCAGCAGGTGCGACGGAAGGTTTCGTAAAAGTCATCTACGATGCCAAATACGGCGAACTGCTCGGCGTGCACATGATTGGGCACGGCGTTACCGACATGATTGCCGAAGCGGTATTGGGACGTAAACTGGAAACAACCGGACACGAAATCCTCAATGCCATCCACCCGCACCCGACCATGAGCGAAGCTTTCAAGGAAGCAACGGCTGTGGCTTACGGAGAAGCGACGGATATCTAAAAAAGATAAAAGTAAAACCGATTCAATCATAAAAACGGCGGCAAGTAACCTTGCCGCCGTTTTTTCATTGCGTTCTCTGCTCCTTTGCGTCTTTGTGTGAAAAAAGTCGAATGCTTTTTGTTTTTGACTTTTAACTTTTGCCTTATTTTTCCATCCTGCTTTCCAGCTTCGCCATCTTCTTGTCGAGGCTGAACATATAGATGAACAGCACCAGCATTATCAGAAACACAACCGCCACCACGACAAATATCTTTCCGTTGGAAAGCATGAAACTGTCAACGGCTGACTTGCTGCCGGATGTTGTCGCCACGTCCTGTGCAAAAGAATAAGTTTGGAACAATACAACAGCTATCAACGACAATAGGTATTTCAATATTTTTTTCATCTCTAAAATTTTTGTTTGACCTTTATAATTTCAACGGACTTTTTTACTTTTTAATTTTGCCTCTTTACTTTTTATTCCATCTCCTTTTCTTCCTGCCGATTGAGCAACATCACGAAACGGACACGCAAAGTCGAAATCCACACACCCAGCAATATCCAACCAAAATACGCGGGGATGGACACCATTTTCAATGCCGTGGAAGTGTCTTTGGGATTCAGTCCCGGGTTGCCCTCGCTCCCCTCTCCTCCCGGATGCAGGCTCTCGGTCAGCCTCGGCAATATCCATATTGTCGGAAACAGCATACAGAACGCAAAAACATTATAGACCGCACCGATTTTGGCACGTTTGTCCTCGTCGGTAATAGAACCGCGCAATACGAAATATGCCAAATAAATCAATATCGCAATCGCCGTTCCGTTCTGTTTGGGGTCGCCACTCCAGAATGCGCCCCATTGGTATTTGGCCCAAATCATGCCCGTCGTCAAACCAATCAGGGAAAACACCGTCCCCGTGCGCGTAAATTCCAATGCGTAGATATCGTTTTTCGCGGTTGGGTTTCTTAAATATTTGATGGAATACACCACCGAAACCATGAACAACACCATCATCGTCATCCACATCGGGACGTGGAAAAACAGGTTGCGGATGGACTGTTGCAGCCGTCCGTCCAATACGGGAATGGGCACGATAAAACCATATATGGAAACGTATAGGAGAAGCACGCACGAAAGCACCTTCCACCAATAACTTCTGAGCATAGCGACTATTTAAAGTAAGACACGCAAATTTATAATTATTAGCAATACGCTTCGACTTTAAAATCAGTCGTATCTGAAATTGGCTTTATGTGGCTCACAGATGACACAGAAAACCACAGATACCTTTCATCCGTGCCAATCCGTGCAATCTGTGAGAAAAACATGATTACAAAAAATCAGGTATTCCAGTCAGGCAGACAATCCAATGACTGTATTTCTTCGTTGTGGATAGACCAACCCAGCGTATGTGCGCCGTTGGTAATCACCAGATACGGCACCTGCAAAACCATATTGTAGCGCACAACCTGCATAAACGTAGCTTCCGACAACGGCACGTTGGGTTCTTTGCATTCGACTATCATCCAAGGCTTTCGGTCTTGGAACACGACGATGTCGCAGCGCTTCCTGAGACCGTTGAGTTCGATGCCTTTTTCGATGGCCATCAAGGATGCCGGATATTGTTTTTCCTGCAAAAGATATTGGACGAAGTTTTGGCGTACCCATTCCTCGGGCGTGAGTTTGACCCATTTCCTGCGGACAGCGTCCCAGATGTATTGGATGCCGTCGGTGGTTTTTGTTTTGAATGCTGTTTTGGGGTAATGGATTTCCATGAAAAAGGTAAAAATAAAAAGTCAAACCCAAAAAGCGGTCAACCATCAAAGTTATTTCTCAATAATACTTCATTTATTGACAATATAGTATTCTTAGGAAATATGCAGGGAAAAAACTAGATTTGTAAGATTACGCCTTTTACAAAAAAAACATTCAGATATGCTCACGAAAGAAGACATCGTCAGAGACTGGCTTCCCAGATACACGGGAGAAAAACTGGAAAACTTTGGAAAATATATCCTTATTACCAACTTCAAGAACTATGTTTACAAGTTCGCCGAATGGAACGGCGTGGAAGTCGTAGGCGCCGACCGTGCGTTCCAATGTGCGACGAAAGACGATATCTCCATCATCAACTACGGCATGGGAAGTCCTGGCGCGGCGACCATCATGGACTTGTTGACAGCGATCGACCCAAAGGCTGTCATCTTCCTCGGAAAATGCGGTGGACTCAAAAAGAAAAACAAAATCGGCGACATCATCCTGCCCATTGCGGCGATACGCGGAGAAGGTACGTCCCGGGACTATTTCCCGCCGGAAGTTCCGGCGTTGCCGGCTTTCCAGTTGCAGAAAGCGATTTCCACAACCATCCGCGACTACAAGACCGACTATTGGACAGGCACCGTCTATACGACTAACCGCCGTATATGGGAGCACGACGACGAGTTCAAGGAATACCTCAAAAAAATACGCGCCTACGCCGTAGACATGGAAACGGCGACGATTTTCAGCGTCGGCTTTTACAACAAGATACCCACGGGTGCCATCCTGCTGGTAAGCGACCAGCCGATGGTCCCAGAAGGTGTGAAAACAGAAAAAAGCGACGCGACCGTCACCGCCAAATATGTGGACACACATATTAAAATCGGCATCGACTCGCTGAAACAGTTAATCAACAACGGTGTGACGGTCAAGCATCTAAGGTTTGACGAGTAAAGCTCGGGGGAAGAAGAACCAAGAGACAATGTCTCTTGGTCGAAATGCGAAGACCTTCTTCTCCTGACAGTCTCTCCCGCCGTGGCGGGGACTTTGCAGGAAGAGATGCACTAGTTTTTATGGAGGTGAGTAGGTTCCGAAAAGCAGAAAGGCTGCCCGAAAAAAATCGGGCAGCCTTTCTGCTTCGCGTATTTGAACTTTTGCGTTTAACTTTTTACGCATTGCGGTTGATAGCGTTCAAGTCATGGAAAGACTCCACCAGGCGTTTGGTAAAGGTTTTTTCGGCTTCACGCAGCCATACGCGTGGGTCGTAGTATTTTTTGTTGGGGGCGTCTGGTCCAGTCGGATTGCCTAACTGCGCTTGCAGGTATGCCTCGTTCTTTTTGTAAAATTCCAATATGCCGTCCCAGAACGCCCATTGCGTATCGGTGTCGATGTTCATCTTGATGACGCCGTATTGCAGGGATTCCGATATTTTGGATTTTTCTGAACCGCTACCGCCGTGGAACACGAAGTAAACGGGTTTACTGCCGTCGGGCTCGCCCAGTTTTTCAGCGATGAATTTTTGGGTATTGTTGAGGATTTCCGGATGCAGGGACACGTTGCCCGGGCTGTACACGCCATGCACGTTGCCAAAAGCCGCCGCAATCGTGAAACGGTTGCTCACTTTGCTAAAAGCTTGGTAGGCTTCCCATATTTCTTCCGGTTGGGAATACAGTTTGTGGTTTTCCACACCAGAGTTGTCCACGCCGTCTTCCTCGCCGCCGGTAACGCCAAATTCCACTTCCAAGGTCATGCCCAAGTCGGCAGTGCGTTTGAGATAAGGCAGAGAACTTTCGATGATATCATGTAGCGGCTCCTCGCTCAAGTCTAGCATGTGCGAACTGAACAGCGGAACGCCTTTTTCTTTTTTGAATTGTTCACCCGCGGTCAACAGACCATCCACCCACGGCAACCATTTACGAGCGGCATGGTCGGTATGTAGGACGACAGGCACACCATAGTATTTTGCCACGTTGTGGATATGCAGCCCAAGGCTTACACCACCAGCGATATTGGCCTGTAGGTTGTCGTTGGGCATTCCCTTACCGGCGATAAACTGTGCACCACCGTTACTTGCCTGAATGATAATGGGCGACTTCACCTCCGCCGCAGCCTCCAATGCCGCATTGGCCGTATTGGTGCCAATCACATTCACTGCCGGCAATGCAAAATTGTTTGATTTTGCGTCGTCGTACAAAGCTGTCAGTTCCTCTCCGTACAAAACTCCTGAGCTATACTTAGCCATATTGTTTCTGTTTTTTAAAATAGAAAAAAATAAACCGCTGCCAAGATAAAGAAATAGTTCGATAATCTGTAGGTTTGAAACAATGAAACGCAAAAATCCCGAAGCCAAAAGCAACGACGGCAGCAAACAAAAGGCTGCTGCCGTTTTACCGTTTTCCGAAAATTCCCTGAAAATGCTATGCGGAAAAGAAAAATAAGTAACGATTCTCAAAGAGAAGCATTTTTCCCCATTTCTTATTTTTTCACGGCGATTTTATATATCGTCTCCTGATGGTATTTCTCGCCCGGTTTCAGTTCCACGCTCTCAAATTTAGGTTGGTTGGGCGCATCTGGGAAATGCTGCGTTTCCAGCGTCACAGCCGCAAACTTGACCGTTTTCTGGTTGTCGTGTGCCGTGTATTCACCTTTTAGGTAACAGGATGTATAGACCTGTACGCCGATATTGGTCGTGTACATCGACAGTTCACGGCCCGATTTTTCGTCACTCAATACGGCGGCGACTTTACTGATGTCACGGTTGGTATTCAGTACAAAATTATGGTCGTAGCAACTATCCGTTTTTGCAATCATCTCCCCTATGGTGTGCGCCGTGGTAAAGTCAAATGGCGTGCCTTTCACAGACAGTTGTTCACCTGTGGGAATCAGGTTGGCGACAGGTGTGTATTTGTCCGCGCTCAACTGTAATTTTTCATCCAAAACCGTATTTTCCAAGTTGCCGGAAAGATTGAAATACGCATGGTTGGTCATGTTGATGATTGTCGGCGCGTCCGTCGTGGCATCGTAAGTAATCTTGAGTGCGTTGTCGTCGGTCAGGACATAATGCACCGTTACGTCCACCGTTCCGGGATAACCTTCCTCACCATCTTTTGAAATATAGTGGAAATCAACCGCAGGTTTGGTACTGTCTGGTACGACGGCATCCCATACAACCTTGTCCCAGCCGATGTTTCCGCCGTGCAGATGATTGGGGCCGTCATTGGTTGCAAGCGTATATTCTTTTCCTTCCAGGGAGAATTTACCTTTGGCGATACGGTTGCCAAAACGTCCAATCGTCGCACCAAAATAAGGCGGATGTTGCAGGTAGAAGGACAGGCTGTCCGAACCAATCAGAATCTGGCTTGACTTGCCTTCCTTGTCCGGAAATGTCCATCCCGTAATGGTTGCACCATAATCCGAAAGTGTCACGACAGCTCCCTTCCCGTTGTCCAGCACGTATTGATGCACGGGTTTACTGTTATAGTCGCCCCATGATTTTATCGTCAGAGGTTTGCTCTCAGAGGATACAACGCTCGTGGAATCGGAATCCTGGCCGTTGCTCGTTCCGTTTTGGCAAGACCACAATAATGGGATTAGTGCCAACAGGGGCAAGATGATTCTTTTCATATTTCAAGTTTAATTTAACGTTGATAATTGATTGCAATCAAAACACATAGGTACATTGTTTTTTTGACAATAACCGTACCTTATTTGAAATGCATCCTTTAAAAGAAATAAATGGTTAACTAATGCCTAATAACCTATTTTCACCACATAAAAACTATTCGCGACAGTATTTAACAACACCTGATTTTTCTTGACATCAATGGACGATTCTTTTGGTGCTACGTTTTCCGGATTGTCAAAACTATTGACCGCATTGGGATTGTCGCTGGTCAATGTGATTAATGTGGCGGATTTTAATTTTCCTTTATTTTTTATTGTCAACTGTAATGGTTGCGCTTTGTCGGAAGCATTGACCACTTTTATGATGATTTCTTTTGTATCGATATCCTTCACGGAAGAAATGTATAATCTCTCCTGACCGCTTACTATTTTGCCATCTATTGTCGCACTCAGAACGTCAGTTCCTTTATTCAAACTGTACAATTGCTGCACGTAATAGTCCGGTGTTACATAGGTTCTCAGGTTGTTGGCCCAAATCAAGTCCGGTGTCCATTGCCATGCGTCCACGTGTGCAAACAAGGGTGCGTAGGAAGCCATCTCCACCACGGCGGCATTACGTTCCAGCCCGGTCATGAAAGCCGCTTCGCCGACGGCCGTCGCCCAGGTATTTCTATTGGCCGGCTCTGCAATGCCCTTGCTCTGCGCCGCATATTCACCTGCAAAAACTTTGGAACCCTTGCGCGGATAGTTGTCATAACGCGTCGCATTGTCCAAAAACCATTCGGGTGCGCGGTAATAATGCTCGTCGATAAAACCGACGTTCATCTTGCGCAACGTATCGTTGAGGAAATCAAACCTTTCGCCGTTGGGGTCGGTTCCGGAACTACACACCAGTTTGATTTCCGGATGCCGTTTGCTCAGTGCGTCCTGAAAAACATGCAGCCGCTCGATATATTGCGGTCCCCAGTTTTCGTTACCGATGCCCAGCATTTTAAGGTTGAAAGGTGCAGGGTGTCCCATTTCGGCACGCAGTTTTCCCCATTTGGTTGTCACTGCGCCATTGGCAAACTCAATCAAGTCAAGCGCGTCCTGCACATAAGAGTCTAATTCCTGTACATCCTGAAACTCCGCCGTATTGTACTGGCAAGCCATACCACAGTTGATAATAGGCAGCGGCGATGCACCTATATCGGCCGCCAACTGGAAATATTCGTAAAAACCGAGACCAAAAGACTGGAAGTAATCCGGTGCGGAACGGTGTGCAAATTCCGTGTTCCAACGGTTCATGATTGTCTTACGCTGTTCAATCGGCCCGACCGTATTTTTCCATTGGTAACGATTCGCAAGGTCTCGACCTTCGACGATACAACCGCCAGGAAAACGGATAAACCCAGGCTTCATGTCCGCCAACCGCTGTACCATGTCGGCACGTAGGCCGCCTGGGCGTCCTTTCCAAGTGTCCTTCGGAAACAAGGAAACCATATCCAAATCTAAATCGCCGTCGCCCACAATCCAAACCGTCGCATACGCCTTCATCACCGTGGTATTGGCTTTAAAAGAGGTCTTCGCATAATGCCATTGACCATCCGCATCCGAAACTGGCAAACTTCCCGTTCCTATTACGTTTCCCGCACTGTCCGTCAATTGGATGACCAAACTACGCTGCGTGGATTTGGTGCGGTACCACACGGAAAAATCGTAGCCGACATCTTGCTTGATGCCCATGCCACGAAAACCTTCGTTTTCCAGACCGAGTTCACCTTCCTTGGTTTTTCCAGCGCGCACACGGAGAAAACGCGGGTTGTCGGGGTTTTCCTTTTCGCGGTTTTCGATAAGGAAAACACCTTCCCTGTTGGCATTGCCGCGTTTTTTCCAGCCCATCAATGGCTGCGTAAATTCAAAGGAGCGGTTCTTAATCAGTTCGGCATACAAGCCGCCGTCCGCACCAAAATTGATGTCCTCAAAAAATACGCCCCACATCGTGGACGCTACTTTGGCAACGGATTGCGTTGCGTCGATATTGACGATTTTTTGTTGTGCAAAAGTTGGTGACGAAAGACTGACGATGCCAGCGATTGCGGTATATAGTTTTTTCATATTTAAAAGGTAAAAAAATGTTACTGTTCTAGATTATAAAAAGCGTAAGTCATGGCAAGCCCAGCGAAGCAATCCCTGATTTTATTTTGGTCGTTGTACGCACTGACCGATAGTTGAATAAATTATTCATTATTCCTTTTTAATTTTTAGTTAATTCCAACACCACGGCCGAAAAGGGTGGAATCGTCAGGCTGATTTTTCCGTTTTGTAGTTTAGCACCATTGAATGTTGCAGGTTGTATCTTGTTTGGATTCTCAAACGTATTGCAATTGGTGAGATTGTCGGAAGTCAGAATCCTACCCGAAACTTTTTTATAGTCGTTGGCAGCCGCGAAGTCCAGTTCGATTTGCTGCGGTTTGTGTGCGTCGATATTGGCCATGGAAACATGGATTTTCTGCGTATCGTCAATGGATGCAGAAACAGAAACTGCGGGCAAAGACTGGCCGTTCAACACATAAGTCGGTGATACGAAAGTGGTCGGAATCAGTTTTGCATTCTGGTGTACGTTGTACATTTCCATGATATGGTAAGTCGGCGTGAGCACCATTTTTTCCTTGTCAGTCAAAATGACGGACTGCAATACGTTGACAATCTGGGCAAGGTTGGCGAGGCGCACGCGATCGCTGTGGTTGTTGAAGATATTGAGCGTTGTCGCCGCAATCATCGCGTCACGCATCGTATTTTGCTGGTAGAGGAAACCGGGATTGGTACCGGGTGCCACGTCGTACCAACCGCCCCATTCGTCCACGACCAACGCCACTTTTTTTTGTGGGTCGTATTTGTCCATGACAGCGGAATGCCTAGCTATCAAGGAGTCCATGAACAAAGAGGAACGCATGGTTTTGAAATATTGGTCTTCGGTAAACCTTTGGTCAGGACCTTTTCTGTTCCATTCAATCACTGCGTAATGGTGCAGTGCAATTCCGTTGACCATATTGAGCGGAATATTTTTCATCAATGTTTCCGTCCAATGATAGTCTGCACTGTTGGCACCGGAAGCGATTTTAAACAAGGGTTTTTGTGGATTATAGTCCGTCATAAACGTCGAATAACGCCTATAAATATCAGCATAATATTCTGGACGCATATTGCCGCCACAGCCCCAGGCTTCATTGCCAACACCCCAATACTGCACGTTCCAGGCGGAATCGTGTCCGTTCTTTCTACGCAAATCACCCATCGGACTTTTGCCGTCAAAGTTGACGTACTGCACCCAATCAGCCAGTTCCTGTGGTGTACCACTCCCAGTATTGCCCGCCAGATAAGGCGCCGCACCCAGCAATTGACATAGGAGTAGAAAGTCGTGCGTACCAAAACTATTGTCCTCCGTCACGCCGCCCCACCATTTGTTGACCATCGACGGACGTTCGGATTTGGGTCCAATGCCATCTTTCCAATGGTAGGTGTCTGCAAAGCAACCGCCCGGCCAACGCAGAATCGGTACTTTTAACTTTCGCAACGCGGCGACGATGTCATTCCGGATACCTTCGGTATTGGGAACTTCACGCAAAGTGTCCCCAATAAAAATCCCGTTGTAAATACAATGTCCCAAATGTTCCGCGAAATGCCCGTAAATATTGGCGTTGATGACTTGTTGTGGCTTGTTGTTGGCCACTTGTATTTTGGTCTGGCCAGAGACTATAGTACCGATAAGCACACTATAAAAAGCGATAACGATATGATTTATTTTTTTCATATTCATCCATTATGGAATAACCAAAGAACATTATTCAGTTGCAATAGTTATGGTTGCGGCTCAAAGGGTGTATCTATCGATAAATTTTCATTAGAGAGCAGCGGCAAGATTTCATATAAATACATAGCAAAATTTAAAATAATTGTTTGTTAAGCAAGCAAATTCCATTTCATTTTGTGCTAAGATAAGACAAAGTTAATATAATTGTACAAAAAACTTTTATTTTTTATTAGAGCCTGTTTAAAATTAACAAAAAGAGTAATATATGGGGAGTTTCCTATCATCGAACTGTAATTCCAGCGACCACGAACCAGCCACCGTAGGTGAGCAAAGCTAAATGACGGGTAAGATGCTGTTTATCATCAATTTTTTGGAAAAAAGAACGAACCCAGCACGTCTTTTCGAGTGAGGTACGAGCGAGAACTATGCCCAGCGACCGCGCAGTAGCCGCCGTAGGTGAACAAAGCGGACAAAGCTAAATCTCCTAACGGTATTCAAATTATAAAATTTAAACAGGATCTTAAACTACGACAACCTTGGACGGTTTACAAAGTTTAGGAAGGACTTGAATCCGGCGGCGTATTTCTTTTTGTCCACTTTATAGTAGAATGCACCTTTTTTGGAAGAGAGTTTGTCTTTTTCCTTGAGTTTCACGAGCAGTCGTGTGGACAATATTTTTTTACTGAAATTGCCCTTGTCAAAAGTCGTGTCGTACACTTCTTCATACAGATGCTGCAATTGGGGAATCGTAAATTTCTCGGGCAGTAGTTCAAACAACAAGGGGTGCAGTGCGGCTTTGTAACGGAGTCTTTCCTTGGCCATGCCAACCATGTCGTCGTGGTCGACAATCAAGCGCGGGAGTTCATTGATGGCAAACCATTGCGGATGATAGTCGAGCTGTAGCTGTTTTTGATATTTCTGGATATCAATCAAAGCAAAAAACGCGACAGAGACAACACGCGTTTTTGTTTCTCTTTTCGGAATGCTGAATACGTGCATCTGCTCCATGTAGATACCTTCCAGGCCTGTCAATTCCTTCAAGATACGGCTGGCGGCGTCCTCGATACTTTCCTTGGGCTGCATAAAACCACCAAGCAAGCTCCACTTTCCCTTATAAGGTTCAAATCCTCTTTGGATAGCCAACAATTTAAGCGAACCGCCATCAAAACCAAAAATGATACAATCTACTGCCAGAAGTACGCCCGTTTGTCCAGTGTATAAGCTTTGCATAATGTATATATGTGTCCAAGTAAAAAGTGGAACTACTTCAAAAATAGCGATAAATTAAATTGCAAAAAGGTATTCGCAATATTTTTTTGTTTGGAACATGATTAAGAGGAAAAGGTTGAAAAAGGCAGCCCCAAAACGGACTGCCTATCATTCCTGCTCGAAGAAAATGAGCATTGAAGAATGTAAATTCCCGCCTACGCGAGAATCTGCAACTCAAAGGTCATAAAGTAGCTAGGGAGCGGACAAGGCAATTTTTAGCAATATCGGATTCTCGCCTACGCAGGAATGACGGTAAACGTGTTCATTAGCGAATACATTTTCAACTTCCCACTCTCCTTTTTCAACTACCTATAATAGATTTCATTCCACCGCAAGGTATTCTTGAAATCGTGCAGTTTTGTATTTTCGTCTATGAGGACATATTCGACACCTGCCATTTCCGCAAAATCTTCCAGTTGTTCCGCCGAAAGGTTTTGGCTGTAGCAAGTGTGGTGCGCGCCACCCGCCAATATCCACGCGGTCGCGGCAGTCTGCAAGTCGGGCAAAGGTTTCCAGAGGACACGTGCAACGGGAAGTTTGGGTAAGGCTTCCTTGACTTCGACACCTTCGGTCTTGTTGACCAACAGACGGAAATGGTTGCCAAAATCCATTAGGCTTGCCACCAGAGAATCGCCGCCTCGTGCATTGAACACTAAACGAACGGGGTCTGCCTTACCTCCTATACCCAACGGATGCACTTCCAAGGACGGTTTGTCCACCGCCAACGCCGCATCCACTTCCAACATGTGCGAGCCCATAATCAACGGATTGGCAGCATCCAGATGATAGGTATAGTCTTCCATGAATGCGTTGGCACCTTCCAGCCCCGCTCCCATCACTTTCATTGCACGCACTAGGGCGGCAGTTTTCCAGTCACCTTCACCCGCAAAACCGTAGCCTTGCTGCATCAAGCGTTGAATCGCCAAACCCGGCAACTGCACCATGCCGTGCAAATCCTCAAACGTATCGGAGAAACCCTTGAAACCGCCGTCTTTCAAGAATTTGGAAAGACCGATTTCTATTTTTGCACCTTCTACCAAGGATTGGCGGTATTCGCCACCTTTTTGCAGGCTGGCAGCGACATTGTATGTTGCTTCATATTCTTCTGTCAACGCATTGACATCGCTTTCGGATGCGGTGTTGATAAGCTCAACCAAGTCGCCGATACCGTAGGAATTGACGGAAAAACCAAACACGGATTCCGCTTCCACTTTGTCGCCGTCCGTGACCGCCACGTAACGCATATTGTCTCCGAAACGGGCAAATTTTGCACCTTGCCAGTCCGCCCAACCAGCAGCAACGCGCGTCCAGTCGCCAATCTGTTTTTGTACGGCGGCATCTTCCCAATATCCGGTAATGACTTTCCTGTTTTTACGTAGGCGGCTGACGATGAAACCAAACTCACGGTCGCCATGCGCACTCTGGTTGAGGTTCATGAAATCCATGTCCATCGTGGTCCAGGGAATGTCCCGGTTAAACTGCGTATGCAGGTGCAGCAAAGGTTTCTGCAAGGCATTGAGTCCGCGAATCCACATTTTCGCCGGGGAAAAGGTATGCATCCAAGTGATGACACCGATACAGTTTTTTTCCACGTTGGCGGCGGTCAATGTTTCGTAGATTTCGTCCGTCGTCTTGACGGTCGGTTTCCATACGACGTTGACGGGAATCGCGGCCGACTTGTGCAGTGCATCCGCAATGATTTTGGCATGGTCGGCAACCTGCGCCAATGTTTCAGGTCCGTACAAATGTTGGCTTCCTGTGATGAACCAGACTTCTTTGGTATTCAGCATTTTATCAAATTAAAAAGTATAAAGTAAAAAAGCTATTGGTAAATGGAAAACACCTCAAAATTGCAGGTTTTATTTTTTCCTTTTACCTTTTATTCCTGTCCGTAATATGCATTTTTTCCGTGTTTCCGTTGGTAGTGCTTTTCAATCAATGCGTCTTTGAGCAGAGGATTGCCGGGATGGATTTGCAAAGTAAGGAGGGCCATTTTGGCAATTTCTTCCAATACCACGCTGTTGTAAACAGCTTTAGCCGCATTTTCCCCCCAGGTAAACGGCGCATGGCTACCGACCAATATCATTTCCACGTCGCGGTGTGTGATATGGCGGTCTTTCAGCGCGTTCATGATTTGGAAGCCTGTTTCGTATTCATAGTTTCCCTGAATCATCGCGTCGTCCATCGGCGGAGCACAGGGAACGTTCAACGTCGTGTGGTCGGCATGTGTGGTCCCGAAAATGGGAATGTCCATAATCGCCTGTGCCCACGCAGTCCCATACGTGCTGTGCGTGTGTACGATGCCGCCGATGTCTTCCCAATGCTTGTACAGCACGGCATGTGTAGGCGTATCGGAAGACGGACGCAAATCGCCCTCGACAACCTTCCCGTCAAAATCGACAACCACCATGTTGTCGGGCGAAAGCCGCTCGTAAGGAACGCCGCTTGGCTTGATGGCAAATACGCCACGGCTCTGGTCGGCAGCACTTACATTGCCAAATGTCACAATGACCAGGTTGTTCTTGGGCAGTTCCATATTGCCTTCGTAGGCTTCTTGTCTTATTTGTTTAAATGCGGAATCCATTTTTTTTGAATTGAGAATTGAGAATGGAAAATTGAGAATTATGAACGAATACAATTTGGACTTCGCGAAATATAAAAATATGTGTTACTAAACCTCACCCCCGACCCCTCTCCCAAGTGAGAGGGGAGACGCAAAGTATTAGGTGTCGCTTCGCCCCTCTCCTTTTGGAGAGGGGTCGGGGGTGAGGTCTTAATTTTTTGCATAAAACGCCGCGCTCTTTTTATATTGCTGGTAACGTTTTTCAAAAACTTCCACCTTGTACGCTTGTGGGAAATAGGTTTTGACAAAGCCTTGTCCCATTGATTGCATGGCATCTTCGACTTTTTCAAAAACGCCGGCCGCCGTCGCCGCAAACATGGCCGCACCGAGGGCGCAGGACTGTTCGGAACGGTGGACCTTTATCGGCATGTTGATGACGTCGGCCATTACCTGCATGACAAAAGGCGATTTTTGCGCAATGCCGCCGAGGCCGATAATACCTTTGACGGGAATACCTTCGTCTATGAACCGTTCGACGATGGCGCGCGCACCGAAAGCCGTCGCTTCGACAATCGCACGGAAAATCCGCGGCGCGTCCGTACCCAAATTCAATCCAGCCAATACGCCTTTCAGGTTTTGGTCGGCATCAGGTGTGCGGCGACCGTTGAACCAATCGATGGCGGATTCAGATTTTTCCGAGACGACCTGTTTTTCTGCGACTTTTGCCAATTCGGGAATCAAGGATGCTTTTTTCTTTTTGAGCAATGTCACGACATCTGCATTGTCTTGGTTTTCTGCAATCAACTGGTCGATGGGCCAACCAATGATTTTGGCAAACCAAGCATACGCATCCCCAAAAGCACTCTGTCCGGCTTCCATGCCGACCATGCCCGGAATGACTGAACCGTCCACCTGTCCACAGATTCCCTTGACCACTATGTCCTTGCATTCCTCCTTGGGGACGACCACGATATCGCAAGTGGAAGTGCCGATAACCTTGCTCACATAGTACGGTTCGATTTCGCCGCCGACAGCACCCATGTGACAGTCAAATGCACCGATGCCGATGACGACAGTTGCAGGAAGCCCGAGCTTGGCAGCCCATTCCTTGGAAATCGTACCGACGGGTCTATCCGCCGCCAATATGGGATTGTCCAATGTATCGACATAGCCGTCCAGCAACGGGTCGAGGCTTTTGAAATAATCATTGGGTGGAAAACCGTTCCATTCCGCTGCCCACAGGCCTTTGTGGCCGGCACTGCACACGCCGCGTTTCAGGTCGGACATGGACTTGCCGCCAGCAAGGATAAAAGGCACCCAGTCGCAGTTTTCCACGATGGAATACGCCGCATTTCTCACTTTTTCGTCAGCGCGCAATACGTGCAAAAGTTTAGCCCAAAACCATTCGGATGAATAGATGCCGCCGACATATTTTAGATAATCTTTTCCGTCGGGACTTTTGTGGGCATTGATTTCCGCCGCTTCCGCGATGGCCGTATGGTCTTTCCAAAGGACAAACATGGCATTGGGATTCTCCTCAAAGCCTGGTAACAAAGACAACGGCGTACCCTCTTTATCCACCAATATGGGTGTGGAGCCTGTACTGTCCACCGAAATGCCCACAACCTGCGCCGCGACGTCGCTACCGACCTGCGCCACACAATCCTTTATCGTCGCTTCGATACCTTCGATAAAATCCAACGGGTGCTGCCTAAACTGGCTTTCCTCGGCAATACAATACAATCCCTGCGCCCAGCGTGGGTAATAAAAAACGGAGGAAGCAAGCTCTTTTCCATTCGTCGTGTCTGCAATAATGGCACGCACAGAATCACTCCCAAAATCCAATCCTATGGCAAATGGCATTGTAATAACCTATTTTAATTAATTGTATATTATACAAATTTAGTAATATTTGCGATATTAAGAAAATATTCTAGGGAAAATCATTTGTTAAACTGTTTGAGATATGACGTACCAATCTATCTCCCAACCCACCCTATTGCTCCTTCAACCGAATTACATCAATACTGTTAGGCTGCAACTCCACTTGAAAATCATTGGAAACATCATCTATGTTTTTTGTAACAGGGACGTATTGTGTTGGATGTTCAAAAGAGTTTTCCGCATCGCCGTTGGGTGCGGAGAGGCTGGTAAGCGTTCCCTGCGTTACGCGTTTTCCGACACCCGAAAGATGGATTGTCGTCTTGTAGGCAAAAGGATAAGCGTTGACGATTTTCAGTACGATTTCTTTTTTCAGTTCATCCTTTCCGGCAATGGCAAAAAACTTGGGCGCGTCTTTGTATTGAATAAGCAGTTGCCCATCGATATACGCAGAAACGCTGTCTCCCATTACATTGAGCGTGATGTCGTACCATTTCCCTTGCTCTATTTTAAAAGGCAAACGGGCAGGCGAACTCAAGTTGCCGACGTCATAACCATTGTTGACGGATTCAACCAATGTCACTGCGTTGAGCCACGCGCCGATATGCAGACGGTTAAACGTATTGGTGTCCTTTACCGCAAAAGGAATGATGAAACCATTGTAGCCACTGCGTTTGCGGGCTTTCAGTTTTAATGTATAATTGGCAAATGACCTGTCTTTTAAAAAAGCAAAGGTCTGCGCGCCGTCGGCAACTTCGGAGTATGTACTATCCTCTATTTTCCAAGTACCGCGGACAGCATTCCATTCATCGGGACGTCGCGCAAAATCAGACTGGTAAACGGTTTTCCCGTTTTCTTCTATCCGAATGTCTTTATAGTCGCTGTGCGTGTCCCAAGTCGCAAGACCGATACCGCCTTTGAAAACATTGTCCATCAAAGAGTCCGGCTGTGTATATTGTAGTTCTGAAGCAATATTGACAGTCGCCTTGTTTTCGTTCATCATTTTCAACAGATAATACGAAATACGCCCAAAACTCCGCGCGTTGTCAAAATTAATCAGGTTGACCGGCCAGTCCTCGTCATCGACATGTACTAGCAAAGGTGCATAACTACTCATCTGCACCAGGTCGCTGTTGCGTTCCATGCCCATGATGTAAACGGCGTCGCTCAACGAAGCAACCATATTGCCACGTCCCACGCCATTGTTGGTCGCGTATTCTCCGACATAGAGTTTCCATTCCTTGTCGCGCGGATATTTGTCAAAATGGTCGTAGTTGCCCATCGACCAGTAAGCACCTTTGTAGGAATGTTCATCGGCATACTGCACATGCTTCATTCCTTTCAAAGTATTGGGGTCGATATCGCCAATGCCTTGTGCAGCAATGATTTTAACCTGTGGATATTGGGCGTGGATGGCATCGTAAAAAAGATTGTACCGGTCGGCATAAAATGCGCCATGCTGTTCGTTGCCCACTTCGACGTATTCCAATGGATATGGTTTGGGATGACCGTTTTTGGCGCGGAGCGCACCCCATTTTGTCGTCACTGGGTCAATGGCATAGGAAATCGCGTCCAGCGCGTCCCGGACATAGTTTTGCACCGTGTCGCCTGTAACAAAAGTGCCGCTGCGCATCTCACAGGAAATGCCTACGTTGAGAACATACATGCCTTTGGCTCCGATATCTTCGCAGAAACGCAGGTACTCATCATAGCCAAAACCATTGCTTGTATAGTAATCCCAGACACTAAAGGCATGCTTACGCGACTCAACGGGACCGATGGTTTCTTTCCAGTTGGGTGCGCTCTGGATGTTGATGCCTTCGACAAAACAGCCGCCCGGCCAACGCAAAAACGCAGGTTTCAAATCGGCGATTTTTTGCGCCAAGTCAGCGCGCAGCCCGTTGGGACGGTTTTTAAAAGTATGTTTGGGGAAAAGGGAAACAAAATCCAAATGAACTGTTCCTTTTTTGTCAAAAGTCAGTTCAAAATGTGCTTTACTGTCCGTCGCGACGGCTTGCAGTTCCGCGGTATATTTTACCCAGCATTTTTTGTGGCTGACAGGAAACATTTTGTGGATAAGCGTTTTACCGTCTTTTCCAATTAAGGAAACAGTTGCGTTTCCATTATAATTGCCATCGGACCAAAGATAAAATTTGACCAAATAACTTTCTCCTTTTTGGATATTGATACCCCAAAAGCCGTCGTTGCGAACACCGCTTTTTTGTCCGTCGTGTTGTATGGTGATTTGCAGGTTGTGCGGCGTTGCCGCATTCAGCGGATGCCTGTCCGACAAAGACAACTGAACCGCGGAAATGTCCACGGCACGCCACCCCGGAAAATCAGACTTGACCGTCCATGGCATCCACCAATCTGAAACCTGCCCCTTGCCCATCGAGTAATGCGGCGTGCGCGGTGGTATCAACCTGCCATCGCGCACGGTATCGCCGGACGGCACCTGCGCATCTTCAAAACCTCTGTTCTGTATCAGTTCGGCATACAGTCCGCCCTCTCCCCCATGCGAAATTTCCTCGAAAAAAGCGCCGTGGAGTTCCGGGGATACACGTGCGCCCAACTGGTCGGCGTGGACGTTGATGGTTGCTGTTTGGGCTTGTGTGGCATTTATTCCCAATACGCCGACGATGCTTAATATGATTGACGGTATGCGTAACATTTTTTAATGTGGTGGTTTTGTCTATTCCGAAACCTCACCCCCGACCCCTCTCACTCGGGAGAGGGGAGACGCGAAGTCTTAGATGTCACAACACCCCTCGCCTTTTGGAGAGGGGCTGGGGGTGAGGTTTTATAAATTGAGGGCTTTGATTATTTCGGTCGGTGTCTTCACCGACCGATAGATAAAACACTTCTGTCGTTGGGGGGCCGGGGGGGGGAGGGGGGTGTTGTTGGTGTGGGCCCGCGCCACCCCGGGGGCCACCCCCAGGCTGGGCCGCTTTG
>JASGDY010000075.1:0-3610 GCA_047606825.1 Chitinophagaceae bacterium | reverse complement strand
TATTAATAAGAGCATAATTTAAACCCTATATTAAAAAGATAGTTGTATCTTTGTGTTATGATAAAACGAGGTACAAAACAAAGCCAGGAAACTAAAAGGCACTTGGTGGTATCGTATTTAAAAAAGAAAAAGGGAAGCCAGTTAGAGGCCGCCAGGTGTTTTGAACTAAATGCCCGAACGGTACGAAGGATATGGCAGGAATACAAAGAGAAAGGGCTTCGCGGCATTGGCTCAAAAAAGCGTGGTGTACAAGGCGGCAAAAAGATAAACGGTAAACAAGCCGCCGAAGTCCGTCAGTTAATAAAAGATAAACTTCCCGACCAGTTGAAGCTGCCCTTTGGCTTATGGACAAGAGAAGCGGTACAGCAATTAATACTGGACAGGTATGGCATTGAATTGAGCCGTTGGCAAGTGGGCAGGTATTTAAAGAGTTGGGGCTATACGCCTCAAAAGCCCATCCGCAAAGCATTTGAGCAGAAGCCGGGGCAAGTAAACCAATGGTTGGAGAAAGAATATCCAGCCATTAAAAGACGGGCCAAAAAAGAAAATGGCACTATATATTTTGGGGATGAAACCGGGATGCGTAGCGATCATCAGGCAGGTAAATCGTATGCTCCCAAAGGAGAGACACCTGTCGTAAAAAGCACAGGGCAAAGGTTTTCTTTGAATATGATTTCAGCCATCAGCAATAAAGGGCATTTACAATTTATGATAATAGAGAGGTTTAATGGAGATGTGTTCATTGATTTTTTAAAGCGGATGATAAAGTATAGCAGGGAGAAAGTATTTTTTGTTACTGATGGTCATCCTGCACATAAAACAAAGAAGTTGAAAGCATGGCTGGACGAAAATAAAGAACGGATTGAAGTGTTCTTCATTCCTCCTTACAGCCCCGAACTCAATGCACAGGAATATTTAAATCAGGATGTGAAAACAAATGTAATTGGTAAGAAACGCCCTATTAATAAGGAACAGATGAGAAATAACGTAGAAAATTTTATGCTGAAAAGGAAAAATGACAGAAAGCAGGTGCAGAAGTATTTTCATGCAACCCATGTTCAGTATGCAGCTTAGAAGAATGATAGGGCTTAAATAACTAAACGATTAATATGTCCGTAAATAGGTTCTTTTATTTTAAGTCCTTTTCGTGAGGACTTATAAACTTCCATAAAAGGCTCGTGATATTCGTTGACAAAAAGCGTTTCAAAGCCTTGTATTGCTTCAAAACCCAAGTCTAAGAAACCTGCTCCGGCAAAAAAGGAAAAAATTCCAATTTTCGTGTCTGTTGTTTTGCAATTTGTCATATGGCGAAGTTACAATAATATTTATACTGATATTTCAATTTGGATTCAAATTTGATAACGATTGTTAGTTTGTTGGCGGTATCCTTTTAGCCTTGCCTGTAACTATTATCAAAAACCAAACCCAGCCTTATATTTCAGGGTTGTACTTTTTTGTGCAGATATTCCTTTATTTTTGGAAAAGAAAGACTTGATGGCATCTTTTCATTTTTTAACTTTTGCCTTTATATTTATGCTGAAGAAAATATTGGGGATAGTTGCGCTGGTGTTGGTTCTGGTCGCTGGATTCAGTATCTGGTGGAACTACTATTACGTGTTCGGAGAAGGTGTCAAGTCCGGCACGCTGAACTATCTTGTCAAGAAAGGCAATGTGTTCAAAACATACGAAGGCAAGATCATCCAGTCCGGTTTCAGTGCCGGGAAGACAGGGACGCTCCAGTCCTATGATTTTGAGTTTTCCGTGGAGGACGACAGCCTCGCCAATGTGTTGATGCTCAACAGCGGCGCGTTTTACGAACTGCACTACAAGGAATACAAACATGCGATACCCTGGAGAGGTTACAGTCCTTATATCGTGGACAGGATTATCAATAGCAAACCTGTGGGGAATTAAAAATACCCCGTACTTATGCTCTAACGGAGCAGTAAAAATTGTGTATCAATATGGAACAACAGTCTAAAGATCCCTTGCATGGGAAAAGGTTAGTAGATATATTGGAAGAACTCGTAGCATTTTACGAAGGTTTTGAAGGTCTTAGCGAGCAGATCGACATCCGTTGTTTTACGCACGACCCGAGCATCAATTCCTCCCTCAAATTCCTGCGCAAAACGCCCTGGGCGCGCGCCAAAGTGGAGAGCTTGTACCTCTATACGCTCCGGGAAAAGAAACGCAGGGAGAGAAGGGGATAATAAGATGTTTTTATCAATAGGAAGAAGACGCGCAATCGTGCGCCTCTCCCGTTCCCAAAAAGTCACAACCGCGTTCTCAAACGCACAACCATTTCGTTTTTCCAACTGCTGAAATCGCCGTCCAGTATATGTTTGCGGGCCTCCGAGACCAGCCACAGGTAAAAGGACAGGTTGTGGATGCTCGCGATTTCCAGCCCCAGCAGCTCCTGCGCATGGAAAAGATGCCGGAGGTAGGCTTTTGTATAAAAATTGCTGACTTCGCTTTCAAATCCGGCGTCGATTGGCGAGAAGTCCTTTTCCCATTTCTTGTTTTTGATGTTGATGACACCTTGCGAGGTAAACAACATCCCGTTGCGACCGTTGCGTGTCGGCATCACGCAGTCAAACATATCGACCCCAAGCGCAATCCCTTCCAGTATATTCCAAGGTGTACCGACACCCATCAGGTAGCGTGGCTTGTCCTGTGGCAATATGTCGCAGCAAAGCCCGGTAAATTCGTACATTTTATCTTCCGGCTCGCCCACGCTGAGACCACCGATGGCATTGCCGACGGCGTTTTTGGAGGCGATATATTCGCAGGAAGCTTTTCGCAGATCGGGAAATACGCTGCCTTGTACGATGGGAAACAGGTTTTGCGTGTGGCCATATCGTGGCTGCGTCTCGTCCAGCCGTTGGATACAGCGGTCGAGCCAGCGGTGTGTCATCTCCATGCTTTTGCGCGTATAGTTGTAGTCGCTGCCAAAGGGCGTGCATTCGTCAAATGCCATGATGATGTCCGCGCCGATGCTGCGTTGTATGTCCATGACTTTTTCGGGTGAGAAGAGGTGCCGGCTGCCGTCGATATGCGACTGGAACGTCACGCCCTCTTCCTTGATTTTCCGCGTACCTGCCAGGGAAAAAACCTGGTAGCCGCCACTGTCCGTCAATATCGGACGATCCCATCCGTTGAAATGGTGCAGTCCGCCCGCCGCCTCCAGCACTTCCGTGCCGGGACGCAGGTAGAGATGGTAAGTGTTGCCCAATATGATCTGCGCCTGTACGTTTTGTTTCAGTTGTTGCTGGCTGACACCTTTGACGCTGCCGACCGTGCCGACGGGCATGAATATCGGTGTTGCTATCTGTCCGTGGTCGGTCGTGATGGTGCCGCCGCGGGCTTTGGAGTTGTTGTCTGTTCCTTTTAATGCAAATGTTAATGACGCCATCGGGCAAAGATAGCCGATATTTAATTTGATGATTTGAAGATTTGGTAATTTGAAAATCAGTTTTTCGTCACGCTGTTCCTTTAGGTTTGCTCAATAATAGGAAACAGCGTAAATTAGAGTGTTAAAAAAGAGAAGAGGCATTGGTGTTCTATCTGCTGTTCAAGGTTAAAGACCTATACCCCGATTTAGGCCAATGCC
>JASGDY010000074.1:0-46583 GCA_047606825.1 Chitinophagaceae bacterium | reverse complement strand
TCTTTTTCGGATTCCTTAACCGGAATTGTTTTTGGTAGGGCCATGCACTTTTATTATATAGCCCAAATGTAATAAAAAAATCCAATCTTCCAAATCAGACTGTTTTATTATTGTGTTTGGTATAAAATCTGTTCGACGAACATACAAAAAGAGCATGCACATTCCAGTCCTCCATGAATTGGCAAAACGCACGCTTCATTCGCATTCGTTGTATCTTTGCACTTCATAAGGAGCAGTCATGGGAGAAGAAATCATCAACAAAATCGCGCAGAGCGGCATCGTCACGATAGACTTGGAAAATTTTTACCCAAAAGAGGCCCCGATGGTCATCGACCTCACCGGCTTTCTTTTCATGGGACAGATACTCAAGGAAAAACATTTCCGCGAACAGCTTTCACAGATTGACTGGAGCAGTTACCAAGACCAATACGTGGTCATTACCTTGACAACCGATACGCTGATTCCCAATTGGGCATATATGCTTTTGGCAAGCCTGTTGCAGCCATTCGCAGCCGAAATCCATATTGGGACAAAGGAATCCTTCATCGAACAGAAAATCCTGTCCAATATAAAAACCGCCATCCAACCGTCAGCCTATTTCGACGGCCGCGTCGTTGTCAAAGGTTGCGGAGACAGAACCATTCCGGCTTCAGCTTATGCCGAGATTACAAGCATCCTGCGTCCCGTCGCCAAAAGCATCATGTACGGCGAGCCTTGCAGCACTGTCCCGGTTTATAAAAAGAAGGCGTAACTGTATATTTATATTGTTTTCAACCGTTGGCGTCGTTAGCTTACGCTCTTGGTGATAGCACCAGCGGCGTAACCTAACGACGTTGGGTCCATGCGTTTCGCGTGTGTCAAAGCCATCGAAAATTTAAAACACTCAACCAAAATCCTTTCGCAATGATTATCTTCGCAGTCTCAAATTATGGAAGCGTTACTACAACAGATTGAAACATATAAACAGGAAATCAGCACCGCAACGGCTGCCACTCCTGCGGAAACAGAAGCATTTCGCGTAAGATTTTTGGGGACGAAAGGTCTCGTCAAAGCCTTGATGGGCGAGATGAAAAACGTTCCCGTCGAAAAAAAGAAAGCATTTGGACAGTTGATGAACGAGTTCAAAGCGTTTGCCGAAGAAAAATACAACGCGCTGAAAGACAGCACGACCATTGCGGACAACGCCGACGCGGCACAAGACATCTTCCTGCCCGGCGAGCAGATAGCGGTCGGTACGCGTCACCCGATGAGCATCGTGCGCAACCGCATCATCTCTATATTCAAACGTCTCGGATTTGCCGTGGCGGAAGGTCCGGAAATAGAGGATGATTGGCATAATTTCACGGCGATGAACCTCCCTGAAGACCATCCCGCGCGCGACATGCAGGACACTTTCTACATCCACCAAAACCCAAGCTGGCTCTTGCGTACCCACACCAGCAGTGTACAGGCGCGCGTCATGGAAAACAACAAACTGCCTATCCGCATCATCTGCCCCGGTAAAGTGTACCGCAATGAAACCATCAGCGCACGTGCGCACTGCTTTTTCCATCAGGTAGAAGGGTTGTATATTGACGAAAATGTAAGCTTCGGCGACCTCAAACAGACGCTTTATTTCTTCGTCAAGGAAATGTTTGGACAGGACGTCAAGATTCGTTTCCGTCCGAGTTATTTTCCGTTCACGGAACCAAGTGCCGAAATGGACATTAGCTGCCTGATATGCGGCGGCGACGGCTGTACCGTCTGCAAACACACAGGCTGGGTCGAGATCCTCGGTAGCGGCATGGTACATCCCAACGTATTGGAAAACTTTGGCATCGACTCCAAAAAATACACGGGTTTTGCCTTCGGTATGGGTATGGAACGTATCTGCCAATTAAAATATCGGGTCAACGACCTACGCCTTTATTCGCAAAACGATGTCCGTTTCCTGAAAGAATTTACGGGCGGTATTTAGAAGAAAAATTGCCACGAAACAACTGTTGGTTTCGTGGCAATTTTTTACTGACTACTGTCAACCGAACACTGACTACTTTTGTTCTGCTTCAGACTTATGGTCTTCCTGACTTTCCGACTTCTCCGTCACGATTGACACCGTGCTACTTTCCTGTGCAAATGCGATGTTCCGTTTTTTGAATAGGTCGTTGATTTGTTCGTTGATATGGCTATACACATCGTAGACATCCTGCATGGCCGGTCCGACGACAATGGATAATTCAATATAAATCAAGTGTGCGCTCTTGCCCGTTTCTTTCAAATACACAAACTGGCTGTCTACTTTTTCCTCCGATTTCAGGATGTCGGCTATCGCGCTCTGTAACGACCGCAGTTGCTCACTCGTCGCGGACAACGTCACTTCCAGTGTCTCGATATAGCGCCATTTGGTCCGCAAAGAAAAGTTGGTAACGACGGAGTCCACCATTTTTTTGTTAGGCACGACGATGACAACCTGGTCAGGTGAACGAAGCCGTGAACTACGCAACCCAATACTTTCGATGGTCCCTTCGTCAGAGCCGACGCTCACATAGTCTCCAATATAAAACGGATTGTCCAAAAAGATGACAAAGGACGCAATCAGGTTTTCCAGGCTTTCCTTTCCCGCCAACGCGACGGCAGCCGAGAAGATACCTAAACCAGCAAGGAAACCGCCCACATTGACACCAAACGCGATATTGACAATCGTCATCATGGCAAACATGATCAACAGCGCATTGACAATCCCGCCGACAACCCCAATCAACTGCATCGCCGATTTGTTCTTGGACTTCTCCGCCTTGTTGCGCCATAACGCAAACAAAAATTTCGAAATGCCCGTAAACAGCCTAAATGCGCAATAGATAACGACAATCTGGGAAAGTGATTCCAACATCCGGTCAATCGTTATTTTCTTATATATCTTGACCGCAAAGAATGACGGAGCATTCAGCTTGTCCAACGCCGCAAAAGCAATAAGAATAAAAATAAGGTCGCCTAATGGAATAGAAATGTATTGTTTAAAATCAATACTGTGGGTGCGCTTTTCGTCCTTAGGGGAAAAGCGGATGATAAAATTGGCAATCACCTGGGATACCAACCGCCTGATAAAAAAGGCAAACAGCATCACGCCAATCGCTATCAATATCGCCTTGACGGAATTGTCCAAAATCTGAAAGTTCAAAAATTCATTCATGATAGAAAATTGATATAGTGTGTATATAGGATAAAAATGTGCAATGATTCCCAAGCTATGAACACTTAACTAAATAATGAACACCTTACCGTCATTCCCACCTACGCGGGAATGACGGTAAGGTGTTCACTTTCTCCAATGCCTTTTTACTGAATGCTATAAACACCAATCCCACCGTCATCCAAGACATATAGCCTGCCGTCCAACAAACACAAGGATTTTATATTCTGGAAATCAATCGGAAGATTATAGGTTTTCAAAACATAGTTATCAAGGTTCAACAAACATAACTGTTGATTGTTCCAGCCGTATAGGATTTTTCCATAGACACCAATGTTTTTCCAATGTGGTGATGGATATTCTTTCTTAACGGCACCGTAATAATCCATGACCGTCCAGCCTTGCGCTTCATCGTATAGATAAAGGCTTCCATCGTGGTCGACAATCGTCGTCGGGTTAAATGGTAGGTTAAAGATCACCCTAAAATCATCGGAACTAAACAGCATCTTGCAGTTCTCTCCAACTTTTTTTAATTTACATTCCTGTTGGTCAAAAACCCAAACCTGGTTGTCGTAGCTCTGGCACACCGCCTTGGCTTGCAGGATGCCCGCCTGACGCAAATCAATTTTATTGATATTGTTAAGAAAACGATCCAGTACGATTATCGTTGCAAAACTGCGGTAATACAGCAACAGCTTGAGTGGATTGGAGACGTCCATCCCATAGATGTTTCCATATTGCTTGACATCGTTAAAAATGCCAAGCGAATCGCCGTTTGGCGCCATCTTCTTTAACTGGTTGCCACTCAACGAAAGCGCATAGACATTTCCCAAATTGTCAACAGAAAACGAAGCGTAGCAGCCGTTTATAGTTTGACGTTTTTGAAATAAAGCTGCCGTGTCCTGCTGTGCCCAGACGCTTGCCTGACAACAAAACAAAAAACATAGTATCATCAATTGCCACTTCATGCCATCGTTTTATCCGTGAGAATGTCGCCTTCAAATTTTTTCAGTTGCAGGCTATTGCCGTCAAAAACAACATACGTAAAATTAGTGATCCAGTCTCCCAGATTGATATAACGGCTCTTGCCGTTTTTCAACAAAATATCGACAGGATAGTGCCTATGTCCAAAAATAAAATAATCGAAGTATTCCTTGTCCAACACTTCATTGGAATACACGACCAGCCATTCCTTTTCGTTGCCCAGCCATATAGCGTCCTCGCTGCCGGTCTTGGCACGGCTCGCCCGACTGAAATAATTGGCAATGCCGGTGCCCAGCCATGGATGCAACGCACCAAACAGTGTCTGGCAGATTCTGTTGCGGAATATTTTTTTCAAAAACTTATAGCCGTGGTCGCCCGGGCCCAGGCCGTCACCGTGTCCAATATAGAACTGTTTGCCGTCCCAGTGATATGTCTGCGGCTGGTCATACACCGGAATGTTCAGTTCGCGTTCAAGATAACCACGCATCCACATATCATGGTTCCCGATAAAAAAATGTACCGGAATGCCCGCATCCGTTATCTCCGCTAACTTGCCCAAAAGACGCACGTAGCCTTTCGGCACGACATCTTTGTACTCAAACCAGAAGTCAAACATATCGCCAACCACTAAAATCATGGCAGCGTCCTTCCTCGCCTGTTCGAGAAACTGCACGACTTTCTTTTCGCGCACCAGACTGCGTTCCCAGTCCGGCGTACCAAGATGGAAGTCTGACAAAAAATATATTTTCTTTCCTTCTGGAAGCTGCATGGTTATGAAATTCTGCAAAGATAAAAACGAATGTATTGGCAGAAAATGAACACCCGCACCGTGATGACACGCTTGTTCGTTCATGGATTACTAAACCATCATTCTTTATACATAAAACCCTATATAAACAATGAACACCTCTGCTGTCATTCCCCGTAGGCGGGAATGGCGGCAGAGGTGTTCCGCATCTACATACGTGTAGAATTTCTACGTTTTTTCTGTAAAACCCCGCTTCTCTCGATTAAGAAAAGCGGGGTTTTACAGAAAAGAAAGTCTTACGCCTCTACGGTCAGGGGATTGATACCGCCGTCATAGGGCGGCACGCCTTCACTAAGTCCGCCGTCCTGTGGATGTCCGTCTTCCACGACTTCGATTTCAGAAGATTTTCTCTCTTCAAAAGGACGTTTCCCAATCAGGGCTTCCACATCACTCTTGAACAGCACTTCGTTTTTCAGCAGTGCATGGGCGAGCTTTTCCACTTCTGCTTTATGCTCAGTCAACAGTGCCAAAGTCCTTTCGTAAGTCTGTCGTATCAAGTTGCGTACTTCCTCGTCGATGATTTTACCCGTTTCCTCGCTGTACGGCTTGGTAAAGGAATTGTCCTGCTGCGGGTCGTAGTAGCTGATATTGCCGACTTTGCTGTTCATGCCATAGACGGTGATCATCGAGTAGGCGCTTTTGGTAACTTGTTGCAAGTCATTGGATGCGCCTGTGGAGATTTTTCCAAAGAAAATCTGTTCTGCCGCACGGCCACCCAAGGTCATGCATATCTGGTCTCTAAGCTGGTCGGTATTGTAGAGATATTGTTCTTTCGGCGTGTATTGCGCATAACCCAGGGCCGCGCTACCACGCGGGACGATGGTCACTTTCAGCAATGGATAAGCATATTCCAAAAACCAACCGCATATCGCATGGCCCGCTTCATGGTAGGCGATGATTTTCTTTTCCTCCGGGGAGATGATTTTGTTCTTTTTTTCCAGGCCGCCGATGACCCTGTCGATGGCATCCTGGAAATCCTCCATATCGACCGCGTCCTTGTTTTTGCGGGCAGCAATCAACGCGGCCTCGTTGCAGATATTGGCGATGTCCGCGCCGGCGAAACCAGGTGTTTGTTCTGCCAATTTGAATATATCCAAGGACTGTGAAGTCTTGATAGGTTTGAGATGCACCTTGAAAATATCTTCCCGTCCCTTGATATCGGGTCTGTCAATGGAAATCTGGCGGTCAAAACGCCCCGGGCGCAACAATGCGGAATCCAATACATCGGGACGGTTGGTTGCCGCCAGGATGATAATGCCGGATTCGCCGCTGAAGCCGTCCATTTCCACGAGCAGCTGATTCAACGTGTTTTCACGTTCGTCGTTGCTCATCATGGCGTTGCGGCCACGTGCACGTCCGATGGCATCGATTTCGTCGATGAAGATGACGCAAGGTGCTTTTTCACGCGCTTGCTTGAACAAATCGCGCACACGGCTCGCACCGACACCGACAAACATCTCCACGAAATCAGAACCGCTCATACTAAAGAAAGGCACCTGTGCCTCGCCTGCCATCGCTTTTGCCAACAAGGTTTTGCCTGTGCCGGGAGGTCCGACGAGCAATGCACCTTTGGGAATCTTGCCGCCCAATGCGGTATATTTCTTAGGGTTTTTGAGGAAATCGACGATTTCCATCACTTCCACTTTGGCTTCGTCCAATCCAGCCACATCCTTGAACGTGATGTTGACCTTGGTTCCTTTTTCAAACAGTTGTGCCTTGGATTTTCCAATACTGAAAATACCACCGCCCGGACCGCCGGGGCCGCCGCCGCTGACCTTGCGCATCAGCAAGAACCAAATCGCTCCAAACATCAGCACCGTCGTGATGATACTGACATAAGGATTGTTGAGCCATGATATGTCGTTGTCGACGATTTCCGTTACCTCCGGTATATTTTTTTCTTTGTACAACTGTTGCAGATCGTTGCGAAAACTCGTCCAGTCCGTCACCTGAAACGTAAACAGCGGTGCGCCATTGGTCGTCGTGATGTTTCGCAGCCGGGGATTATTCCTGAACGCGGGTTTTCCGAGGCTGTCATCGTTGATATATACCTGTACTTCCTTCTTGTCGCTGACTTCCCTGATCTTTTTGACGTCTCCGGCGACCAGATAATTTTTAAACTCCTGCACGGAGATGGTCGACATATCGGGTTGCTTGGTTGCAAACAAACTGTACGCAATAATCACAATGCCTATCAATACATATATCCAATATATATTCAGCTTAGGAGATTTGTTGTTGAATTTGTTGCCTGATCCATTGTCACCTCTAAAGTTGGGAATCAGTTTTTTGTCATCTTGTGCCATACCGTTTTTTGTGTATCTCTTCTAATACTTCTTTTAAAGAATGAACGAAGGTAGCGCATCACCTTGATTAAATAACAAATATCGCTGGAAATGCTACAAACGGTCTACGACACCGTCGCTCCACATTTCTTCCAGACCGTAATATTTGCGGATTTCGGGCTGCATCACATGCACCACAACGTTGACATAGTCGATGATGACCCATTCGAGGTTTTCGAGGCCTTCGTGTCGATAGGGTAGTTCATCGCAATTTTTCTTGACTTCGTCTTCTACGTTTTCGCAGATTGCCCTTACCTGTGGCCCGCTGGTCGCCTCGCAGATAATGAAAAAATCGGCTGCTGCTGCCTCTATCTTTCTCAAGTCCAACGAAAGCACGTTTTCCCCTTTTTTGTCCTCGATCGCCTTGACGATGGTCTTATACAATTTAGCGTTTTTTGCCAACCGTTTGATAGCGGTTGGTTTAACGACTTTTTCGTTATCCTTTCTGAGTAATGCTGTTGTTGTCAATAAATTTATCGATTTAATTACGGTTAAAAATGGAACTCCTTCCTTAGGACTATTGAAAAAGGAAATAAATCTTGTCCTCCAATGTCCTTATATTCGCATCAAAAATACTAATTCTTTTGCCTACATCCCATATAATAGGACAATCTTTTATTACGCTCAAAGAAGCAGACAGTACCAACAACTATGCCATGGCTGCCGCCAGACAAGGTACGGCAACGCACGGAACGGCATGGTATACCGACAACCAGACGGCCGGACGCGGCCAGCGCGGACACACCTGGACAGCACAACCCGGCGAAAACCTTGCACTGTCAATACTTCTGGACACGTCTTTCCTGTCATTGGCGGAACAGTTTGCCGTCGTCATGCTCGCAGCCTTGGCAGCCTATGATCTTTTACAGCCGATCGGAAAGCAAAACCTAAAAATCAAATGGCCCAACGATATCTATATTGGTGACAAAAAGGCAGTCGGTATATTGACCGAGACTGTCATCAAAGGTCAAAAATGGCAGTGGACCGTCGTAGGTATCGGCATTAATGTCAACCAGCAGTCGTTTGCCAGCGAAGCCCTGAACCGTAAGGCTATCTCACTCTACCAATATACCGGAAAAAGAACAAGTACAGCGCTATTGGCAAAAGAACTCTGTGCCAAACTGGAAATCCGCTGGCAGCAACTACGCCAACATGGTCTGGAACCGCTCCTCCAAGACTACAACCGCCTACTTTTCAAAAAAGGTGAAAACGCCACCTACAAAAGGCAAAATGGGGAAACATTCCAATGTCAAATCCTTGCTGCGGACAGCGACGGCAGACTTCATGTGTCGCTCGATGGCGTGGAGGAACGTTTTTCGTTCGGGGAAATAGAGCTTATACAGAGTGGCGCGTTGAAAGTAGAAAAGTGAAATCATAAGCTTCACCGCAATAAAAATGTGCAATCGAGCCGCCTTGTTAAACCTTATTGCTCTCGCAGGAGAGGCACGGTTTCCCGGCCATTTTCAACTTCCTCTTCCAGTGATTAATTTTTCCCTATTTTTATTCCATGCTCAGACTATATTCATTTACGTTCGGCCCTTTTCAGGAAAATACCTACCTGCTGGTAGATGAAAACAACAATGTGACCGTCATAGACCCGGGAATGTTTTTCGGAGAGGAAAAGGCACAGCTGAAGGCGTTCATCGAAAAAGAAAACCTACTGCCTACCCAGGTATTGCTGACACATGCACACCTAGACCATGTATTTGGACTGAAATGGATCAACGAGCAATATGGCCTGATCCCTTACCTACATGCCGACGAACAGGTCATATTGGACAATGCCAGAAGCGCGGGAGCCAAGTACGGGTTGGATTTTGACGACTATAAAGGAGCGGTGCGCTACGTGACGGAAACTGATACGATTACGGTCGGAGAGCACAGCTTAGCAATCCTGTTTGTGCCAGGGCACAGTCCCGGCAGCATTGCGTTCTACTCGGCGGCCCAGGATTTTGTCATTGCGGGCGACACGCTTTTCAAGGAAGGCATCGGACGAACCGACTTGCCGTTTGGAGACCACGCAACGCTTGTTGCCCACATCAACGACAAACTCTTTACACTTCCAGACCATACGGTAGTCTATCCCGGACATGGTGCATATACGACCATTGGACATGAAAAAGATGCCAATCCGTTTTTACGGCCTACCGAAAACGCATAATGGTGAAATAAAAAAGATGAATATTATATTGAACTTGGTTAGACTTTTTATTTTCCCCCTAAAAATAAAAAGTCTAAACCACTACTTCACTAAAAACCTGTCAATAATAGCCAGAATCTCTCGCGATTGTCCTTCCGGGATATAATGACCATGATCGAATCGTCTGCTTCCCCCAAATAAAACATACATCAGCCGTTTCCTTTCGATTGGATTTTCCTTGTGCCTTAACATTTGTTACAACAAATATTTATTATCTTTGCATTCCAAAAAAGGGGAACAGCAATATGGAAATAGGTATCGGAATGTTTGGAGACATGGCGGACAACCTCAAGACTGGTGAGCGCATGACTGCCCAGAAACGCTTGAACGAACTGTTGCAACAGATACAACTGGCAGACCAGGTGGGTCTGGACGTGGTGAGTATTGGCGAACATCATCGCCCCGACTATGCAGTTGCCAGTCCCGAAATCGTGTTGGCTGCGGCGGCTTCCACGACCCAAAACATCAAGCTGAGCAGCGGCGTGTCAGTATTGAGCTCGACCGATCCCGTGAAGTTGTACCAGGATTTTTCGACCGTGGATTTGATTTCCAATGGACGGGCGGAGATTACGTTGGGACGTGGCAGTTTTATCGAATCGTTTCCGTTGTTTGGGTATGGTCTGGAAGATTACGACGGACTGTTTTCCGAAAAGCTGGATTTGATGCTTCGACTCAATGAGAACAAGCCTTTGACGTGGAAAGGGAAATACCGTGCATCGTTGTACAACCAGGAAGTATTCCCGCACCCTGTCCACAATCGTATGGACTTGTGGATTGCGGTAGGAGGGACGCCCGCTTCGGTCAAGAGGGCGGCAACGCTGGGTTTGCCGTTGGTTGTGGCGATTATCGGCGGTAGTTTGTCACAGTTCAAGCAACTGGTTCAGTTATACAAAGACACATACATCGCTGCGGGACACGACCCTGAAAAGATGCAGATTGCCGTCCATTCACACACTTTCGTAACGGCGACAGGCAAGGATATTGAGGAAATTTTTTACCCTTACTATGCCGCACAGATGGATCGTATCGGGCGTGACCGTGGTTGGCGACCTTATTCCGAAGGGCAGTTCCATTTCGGTTCGACCAAAGACGGTGCTATATTTACCGGAGACCCCAATGAGATTGCGGACAAAATACTATACGCAAAAGAAATGTTTGGTCTGACGCGTTTTCTGACACATATAGATGCAGGCGGTGCGCCGCACGAAGACTTGATGAAAATGATTGAGTTGATTGGCGACAAGGTCGCTCCACAGGTAAGATAAGCAAAAGTGGTTGATAATCAATTAATTGTATTCTTGCCTCTAACCTTGCCCTAAATATTCCTGCAGCATGATCGTCGCGGCAATCTGGTCGATATTGCCTTTGACGCGGCGGTCTTTTTTCTTCATGCCCATGTCTACCATTGCTCGGACGGCCATTTTGGAAGTGAAGCGTTCATCGACACCTTCGATGGGCATTTCGGGGAAATCCTTCTTGAAACGTTCGATAAACTTACGGACAAGTGGCGTAGCGTGCGTGTCCGATTCGTCCCAGTTCACGGGTTCGCCGATGATGACTTTGTCCACTTGCTGTTTTGCGAAATAATCTTTTAAAAAAGGAAAGAGTGTTTTCGTTTCCACGGTCGTCAGTGCACTGGCAATAATCTGCAAAGGGTCCGTGACCGCCAGCCCCGTCCTTTTGCCACCGTAATCTATGCAGAGAATGCGACCCATTTTTTTAATTGTGGAGCTGTTGGCTATTGGCCATTAGCTTTTTTGTTTTTTTAATACTATAAATAATTTTTGCAAGAGCTAATCGCTATCTTATCGAACAAACAAATCGGCAATCGCCAATATCCCAAAGACCACGCTTGCAATACCGTTGGCGGTCATAAAAGCAATATTGACACGGCTTAGATCGTTGGGCGAGACAATGGAATGCTGATAGACCAACATGCCGACAAACACCACGATTCCGACCCAATACAACCAATGGAAATGCCCAATAAATCCGGCATACACGACAAAAAATGTACTCAGCACGTGCAGCAATGTCGATACGGCAAGTGCGTTTTTCCTGCCCAATCGGCTCGGGATAGAATACAGTTGCTGCGACTGGTCAAAATCAATGTCCTGCATCGCATAGATAATGTCAAAACCACCAGTCCAACAGATAACGGACAAGGCAAACAATACCGGAATGATATTAAAAACACCCGTCACCGCCAGGTATGCGCCTATTGGGGCAAGTGACAATCCCAAACCCAATACGAGATGGCAAAGCGGCGTAAACCTTTTGGTATAACTATAAAACAAAATAACAAACAACGCAATCGGCGACAGGAAAAAACAAATGCGATTGATTAAAAAAGTCGACACGACAAAAATCGCACAATTAATAATGACAAACGTCAACGCATTGGACGGTCTGATAATTCCAGCAGGGATCTCGCGGACTTTTGTACGTGGGTTTTTGGCATCGATGTCACGGTCCAGATAGCGGTTGAAGGCCATCGCCGCGCTACGTGCAGAAACCATGCAGACCAATACCAGCAATAGTTTGATTACAATTTCTCCAATCGTGTAAGCCGGTCGGTCCACTGACTGCAAACCAAGAAAGAATCCCAGCATCGCAAATGGCATCGCAAATATCGTATGCGAAAATTTTACGAGCGAAACATAGTTTTTAAATGTTGACAATGAGGTAAAAAATTTATTGAAACTTAAAATAAAATTGAACAGTTTTCCGCCACTGCACAAAACGTGATGGGCAAAGGTGTTCATTGTTTATTTGCATATCTATTGCATTCCACATTTTTATTCCTTACGTAGACTAAGAGACTGTTTGAGTTAAGTTTTTCGGTAAGGTTTTATATGCTTACAAGACATAAAAACGTGTATTCCTTCCCGCACAGTCCCCGCCGCAGCGGGAGACTGTGCGGAGAAGAAAATAAATAACTCAAACAGCTTCTAACCTTGGACATAAGGCAAAGTTAAATCTTTCAGACTTTGTTCCTACGACAACACCTTTTCCACTTTCTCCGCCATGTCTGGAATCAGCTCGGCTTTGTATTCGCCGTTGTCCAACTTGGTTTTGGTGGTGCTGAAGGCATCCAAAGTCTGTTCGATGTCTGCCGCACTGTGTGCCGCCGTCGGGATGACACGGAAGATGATTTCCCCTTTTGGAATGACCGGATAGACGACGATGGAACAGAAAATGCCATAGTTTTCGCGTAGGTCGGCGACCATCGTCGTGGCTTCCTCCAGACCACCTTTCATAAATATCGGCGTCACGACAGAGTTGGTCGTGCCAATGTCAAAACCACGTGCTTTCAGTCCTTTTTGCAGGGAAAGCGCATTGTGCCAGAGTTTTTCCTTGATTTCGGGATGCGTCTGCAACATTTCAAGGCGTTTGAGGTTGCCGATGACCAGTGGCATGGGCATACTTTTCGCGTAGATCTGCGAACGCACATTGTAACGGATATAGTCGATGATGATTTTCGGACCGGAAGCAAAACCACCGATGGAAGCCATCGACTTGGCAAAAGTGGAAAAATAGATGTCTATACCGTCCTGGCAATCCTGCTCTTCGCCGACGCCAGCACCTGTCTTGCCCAAAGTTCCAAAGCCGTGTGCATCGTCCACCAGCAGGCGGAAATTATATTTTTTCTTCAGTTCGACGATTTCCTTGATTTTCCCCTGGTCGCCTGCCATGCCAAAAACACCTTCGGAAATCACCAAAATACCACCTTGCGCATCTTTACCCAAGAGGTGCTGCGCACGTTCCAGTTGTTTGGCGAGGTCTTCTATATTGTTGTGTTTGTAGGCGTACCTTTTTCCGGGGACGAGACGCAACCCGTCGATGATGCAGGCGTGGCATTCCGCGTCGTAGATCGCCACATCATGGCGGCTCAACAGGGTGTCGATCATGCTGACCATGCCTTGGTAGCCATAATTGAACAGAATCGTGTCTTCCTTGTCCTCGAAAAGGGAGAGTTCACGCTCGAGTCTTTCATGGTAATCGGTGTTGCCGCTCATCATGCGCGAACCCATAGGTGTCGCGAAACCCCATTCGGTGGCCGCATCGCTGTCGACTTGCCTGATTTCGGGATGGTTGGCGAGGCCGAGATAGTTGTTGAGACTCCACACAATCATCTCCTTGCCGCGAAAGTGCATGTGTGGCCCGATTTCTCCTTCCAGTTTTGGAAAGGCAAAATAACCGTGCGCCCTGTTTCTGTAACGTCCAATCGGACCGTAGTTCTTAATGAGGTTGTCAAAAATATCCGCCATTCTCTTGCTATTTACGCTGCCGTAGACACACGGTCAGGGATTTATTTTTTAGGACAAAAACTGCCCAAAGGTACGGCTTTCGGCAATAAATGCTGAAATGTATCGGTAAACCGCAAAATTGAAACGGTGTAACAGTAATAAAACGCGTATTTCCGTCGCGCTGCTGTAATTTTGTGTGGAAGAAAGACGGAGGGCGGAAATACTGGAAGACCGGAGTTATACGCTATGTTGAATAAAAATGTACAAATAAACCTCACCCCCGACCCCTCTCCCAAGTGAGAGGGGAGACTCAAAGTCTTAGAAGCTGTTTGAGTTATTTATTTTCTTCTCCGCACAGTCTCCCGCCGCGGCGGGAGACTGTGCGGGAAGGAATATATGTTTTTATGTCTTGGAAGCATGTAAAGCCGTACAGAAAAACTTAACTCAAACAGTCTCTTAGATTTCGCCTCGCCCCTCTCACTTGGGAGAGGGGTCGGGGGTGAGGTTTAATAAGCGGAAGCTATCATACTTTATTCCTTTCTAACTTCAAAGTGTAATTAAGTATTACCGACTTTCTATCCATGATTCTAAAATTCTGTATTCAAAATGAAACTACCATTCCACAATAAGCGGTTTGTTTTTTTGTTTGTTGCCGCAATCGCGATGCTGGTATTGGAAGTCGCCAGCATATCGGGTTGGTCGATTCCGGTGCCGATTGCGCCGATATTTTACGGTATCATGGTACTGGCGACAGGCTATGCAATTATCTTGGGCGGACTGAAATCCTTGTCCAAACTCAATTTTGGAAGTGTCAGCCTGTTGATGCTGATTGCCGTTGTCAGTGCGTTTTTCCTCGGCGAATATTCGGAAGGTGCGGTCGTGATGGCGTTGTACGTGTTGGGCGAGGCTTTGGAAGACGTGGGTATCGACAACAGCAAATCATCACTGAAGGATCTGGTCAACAAAGCTCCCAAGACGGCCAACGTCAAAGGCGAGGCCAACCCCGTCCAAATAGACAAAATCCCGGTCGGCTCCATAGTGGAAGTCCGTCCCGGCAACTATATCCCGATGGACGGCAAAATCGTCGTCGGCGTATCCTGCATCGACGAAGCTGCGATTACGGGCGAACCTATCGCCAAGGAGAAAAAAATCGGCGATGCCGTATTTGCGGGAACCCTCAACCAGCAAGGTTATCTGGAAATACAGACCACCAAACTCTCCGCCGACACCACTTTTTCCAAAATCATCCAGCTTACGTTCCAGGCCAGTGCCAACAAAAGCGAACGCCAGAAATTCATCCAGAAATTTGCGAAAAAATACACGCCGAGCATATTGGTACTGGCATTGGTACTGTTTCTGACGTACAATTTCCTTTTGCACAAAAGCGTGCATGATTCGCTCAACATGGCGATTTCGCTGTTGGTGATTGCCTGTCCGTGCGCCATGGTCATTTCCACGCCCGTCTGCATCTACGCGGCGATTGGCAACGCCTCCTCCAAAGGGGCACTTGTCAAAGGCGGCAAGTTCCTCGAAGCCTTGGCGGAAGTCAAAACCATCGCACTGGACAAAACACGGACCATTACCTATGGGAAGCCCGTCGTTTCGGACTTGTTTCCTCTCAATGGGACGAGCCGTGAAGAGCTATTGGCGTGTACGGCGGGGGCGGAAGTTTTTTCCGAACATCCCGTAGCACAGGCCATCGTACACGCTTCCCGAAAAGAGGGTTTTGAACCGCACGCCGCACACAAATACAAGTCCATATTGGGCAAAGGTGCAACCGCTGAATGCCTCGTCTGCAAGGACGAAACCATCCGCGCGGGCAACCTCAACTATATCGGTGAAACGGAACATATCGGCGAGGATGCCACCCGCATCGTCAACGAACTTTCCGCACAAGGAAAAACCGGCATCGCCGTCAGTTTCGGCAAAGGCGTCGCCGGCATATTGGGCCTTGAAGACGAAATAAAACCCGAAAGCGTACACGCCATCCAAGAAATAAAAGCACTCGACGTGGTGCCGATGATATTGAGCGGCGACAGCGAACAGGCGGTTCGTTTTGTCGCGCAAAAAGTTCGCATCGACACCGTTTACGGGCATCTCCTTCCCGAAGACAAAGCCCAAAAGGTACAACAGCTTATCGCCGAAGGCAAGCCTACGGCGATGGTCGGCGACGGCATCAACGACGCGCCCGCTATGGCAATCAGCACGGTCGGCATTGCGATGGGTGCCGCTGGCAGCGACATTGCCATCGAGACGGCAAGCATCGCGTTGATGAACGACCGCATTTCGCTGATTCCTTTTCTGATACGGTTGTCCCGTGCCACAGTCTATCAAATCAAGGTCAACACCATCGGTTCGATATTGGTCAAAGTGCTGTTTGTGCTATTGGCGTTTTTGGGTTACAGTAATTTGGTATTGGCGATTTTTGCCGACGTGGGCGTGTTGATGATCGTGTTGTTGTTGAGTTTGCGGCTGCGGAATTTTAAATGATGCAGCCAGCCTCTGATTAAAATCAGTTTTACCACATTGCGCATCTCGAAAAAAGAGACAATGATAACGGACGAAGTAAAAAAGTATATCCAAAAAAGTGTGTTGTGCTGGCTGGCAACTGCCAACGGACAAAATGAACCCAACGTTTCTCCCAAAGAAATATTCACATACAAAGACGACACGACGTTATTGATTGCCAACCTCGCTTCTCCAAACAGCGTTGCCAACATAAAGGAAAATCCGAATGTCTGCGTAAGTTTTGTGGATGTTTTTGTTCAAAAAGGTTTCAAAATAAAAGGAACAGCAACACTTATCGACAAGGATGACGACGACTTCAAAGAAAAAGTAAAGCCATTGACAGACCTATTCACAGACAAATTCCCCATCAAAACCTTGATTGAAATACAAGTAACTAAAGTAGCTTCCATTCAAGCCCCGAGCTATTTTTTATATGAAGGAACGACGGAACAATACCAGATTGAGCGTGCAATGGTGACTTACAACGTCGGACCGATAAAATAAAAAAGATGCACACCATATTTACTTTCGTGTTCATCCCTCTAATAGAATTGCGCATATTTCCCCGTTGAAGTTGGACATATTTCAGAATATTAATGTTTTTACGTAGGTTTGGACATCGTTCATCGGCTATTCAATAAATCTTTAACCACATGGAATCCAGAAGAGGTTTTATCAAAGGTGCGGCATTGGCTACGGCAGCATTGCAAGTGGGTGTCGTCGGCAGTGTTTTCGCAAAATCCAACAGCGTCAATGGCAGAAAGGGAAAAATGAAACTGTCGTTTGTTCCCTACACTTTGGAGTTGGCGCACGTGTTTACGTTGGCGACAAGTTCACGGACTTCGACACCGGACGTCTTGACCAAAATTGAATTGGACGGCTTGGTCGGTTACGGCGAGGCTTCCATGCCGCCCTACTTGGGCGAAAGCATCGAATCCGTCTCCGCTTTCTTGTCCAAAGTCGACCTGTCGCAGTTCAACGACCCGATGGAAATGGAAAAGATATTGGACTATGTGGACAGTATCGCGCCGTTGAACAAGGCTGCGAAAGCCTCTGTGGACATCGCCTTGCACGACCTCGTGGGAAAAATCATCGGCCAGCCCTGGTGGAAAATCTGGGGCTACGACACGGGTAAAATGCCCAACACTTCCTATACGATCGGGATTGACACGCCGGACGTGGTACGCCAAAAAACAAAAGAAGCGGCTCCCTACAAAATACTGAAAGTCAAACTCGGCCGCGACACCGACAAAGAATTGATCGAAACCATCCGGTCCGTTACGGACAAGCCGATATGCGTCGATGTCAACCAAGGCTGGACGGACAAGAACTTTGCGGTGGAGATGGCGCACTGGCTAGCGGAAAAAGGCGTGGTGTTCATCGAACAGGGCATGCCAAAGGAAAGAGTGGACGACAATGCCTACCTGACGGAGCATAGCCCCATCCCGACGTTTGCGGACGAGGCGTTCCAACGTCTGCCGGATCTAATCAAGTGCCATGGTGTGTACAAGGGCATCAATATCAAACTGATGAAATCCACGGGTCTGCGCGAGGCACACCGTATGCTCGAGCTTGCCCGTGCGCTGGACATGAAAGTCATGATTGGCTGTATGACCGAGACGTCCTGTGGTATCTCTGCCGCCGCACAGTTGGCGCCGATGGTCGACTATGCCGATCTGGACGGTAATTTGTTGATTAAAAACGATGCTTATTCCGGTATGAAAATCGTGGACGGAAAAGTAACGCTCAACGACAAGCCCGGCATCGGGGCAGTCTCGACAAAGCCTGTCAAATTTTCCTAAGACATGAAGCCTCGCCTACACATTACAGGGTAACCCCTTTTCAAGTTTATTGTAATGCCCTACTTTTTTTTGTCAAGAAAAGAAGTAGGGCATTACAAATCTTAAAAGCGATTGCCCTGGTATCCAACATCATAAATCTCGTTCTTACCTCAATATATAATATCTTGCAGTCCTAAACAATGGGTTCAATATATTATAGCAACGGCGTATGGTCTTGATATTCACAAAGTTTTTGCATGAGTTTGGGAGCTATCTGGTTTTCCTCAAATCCATGTTTACCAAGCCCGAAAACGCCAAAATGTATTGGAAGGAGTTTATGCACCAGTGTATGGAGATTGTCAACGGCGCGTTGCTCATCGTCGTCATCATTTCCTTTTTTCTGGGTGCGGTCATGACGATACAGACGGCATATCAATTGGTAAGTCCCCTGATTCCATTGACGACGATCAGCATGATCGTGCGCAATACTTTGATGCTGGAACTGTCGCCGACCGTCATCTGTATCGTGTTGGCGGGTGTCGTAGGTAGCAAGATTGCAAGCGAACTCGGCAATATGAGCGTGTCCGAACAGATTGACGCCCTGGAAATCATGGGGCTCAACCCACGCAACTATCTTGTGCTGCCCAAGTTGCTGGCCTGCCTGTTGGTTATTCCCATGCTGGTCGTGATCAGTTGCGTGGTCGGTATCTGGGGCGGTCGTGTCGTCGGAGACATGATGGGTATTGTTCCGGGCAATATTTACGATTTAGGACTGCGTTCTTCATTGGAGATTTTTGATGTCGTGTTCATGGTACTGAAAGCATTTTCATTTGCTTTTGAGATAGCAAGTATTTCCGCGTTTTTTGGATATAGGGTCAAGGGCGGTTCTTTTGAGATAGGACGCGCGAGCACGACGTCTGTGGTCGTGGCTTGTGTCCTGATTTTGATATTGGACTATGTGATATCGGCGATGATGCTGTAATTTACCGGATGCCAATTTTTTTATTTAGGTATCTTCTTACCGGCTCGTCTATATATTTCATTACAAAATATGCCAATAGGAACATAACGACAATCGTCGATGTAATGACGAAGAGCAGCTGGCCATTGCTCGGATGCATTTTTTCATGGTAATGTCCAAATATCCAAATAAACGTATAATGCGTCATATACAGCGGATAGGAGATGTTGCCCAGCAATTGTACGGTTTTGTTAAGGTAAAATGCTTTCGTGCTGCCAATGCTTAATAGCAGTATCAACGGATTGACGATGATAATGATAAAAGGCTCCATTATACAATTCCATGATTTGTGGTAGGGCGTCAAGAATGTCGCGAAAAGCAACAATGCCAATGGCAGGAAACTTAGACGATTTGCGATGGCTAACCGATATCGATATACAGCCATTCCGATACTGAACGAAAATCCCAAACGAACGCTTCCGTCCCAAAAACTATCCTTGCCCCAGCCACCCATCAAGTCGTTCTTTTTAAAAGCGATTTGAATCAATAATAAAGCAAATACCGCAGAAAGAACAACGATAAATTTTCTCGGTAGCTTACAAAGGAATAATCCATAGACGATATTGGCGATGTATTCCCAGAACAGCGACCAAGCCGGAGCGTTGAGTCCAAACAAATTGAAAGCTCTGTCTTCCATTACCGGAAAAGGAAGGACAAGGATGGACATTAAAAATATCAGCCCAAGCCTTGCTGGCGTGTACGCGCCGGCACTGTCCGAAAACGGATCCAGTAAAAAAGCAATCAAACCCAATATAGAACCTGCCACGACCAATGGATGCAGACGTACCAGTCGCTTTCTGAAAAAGGTGGTTTTCCGCATCGTAAGTATCCTGCTGTCGTAAGAGTAGGCAATGACAAATCCCGAAAGCGCAAAGAAAAAATCCACCGCCAAAAATCCGTGTGCGATAAAATTCTTTGAATAGTCGGGGATGAACATTTCCATAAAATGATACAGGATAACTGCAAACGCCGCTATACCGCGCAGTCCGTCCAATAGTGTGTAGTGGTTTTTTTGTGCCAATTGTTTATGTGTCTGTGGGTGAGAGTGATTGTTTAACTATTTGAGAAGGCAGTTTAACAGATGTTATATTTTTTATGTTTAACAGATTGAAAATCTCCATTCAAGAATCTTATTTCAGATTTCCTGCTATCTTGGCAATCGCCGCAGCCTAGCCTCGTCGAGGTCCAATTGGTATTCGAGGTTGCGGATGGTGGTTTCAGGGTAGGAGTCTTCCCGCCTGAACTTGTTAAGGGCATTGCGTTTCAAGTCGATGAGCTCCAGCATCATCTTGTTGAACTGTGTCATGTACCTATGTCTTTGTGCAGCTTCGGAAACAACAGGCTGTTCTTCGTTTTCTTCCAGCGTTTGCAGGTATGCGTCCCGCACGCGTTTGAAATTGGGGATGGTTTCCGTTTCCTTTTGATAGTGTTCGTCTAGGAATGCCACGACCTGTTGTGCAATCTGGGCATCGATGGAACGGAGTATGGCAGAGCGGTTTTCTTTGACCTCAATGTTCAGCTTTTTGATGATGGAAGGTAGGAGTAGGCCTTGGAGCACGAGCGTCACCAGTATCACGACAAACGTAATAAACAAGATAAGGTTTCTGTGCGGAAAGGTGTCGTTGTTCGACAGGTAATAGGGAACCGCAAGCGCGGATGCCAACGACACAACGCCGCGCATACCGCTCCACGCGATGATGAACTGTGATTTCCATTGTTGTTTGTACGCACGTATATACCTTCTGTCAAACCTCGAACGGATAAAGTCCATCGTCGTCGTAATCGGAAAGACCCACAAAAAACGGACGATGATGGCGACCACCGAAATCAGCAGCCCATATAATATCGCTTCCTTCAACGAATATTGCCCCAAGCCATCAATGATGTCCGGCAGTTGCAGGCCTATCAACATAAATACGACACCATTCAACAGAAATACCATCGTGTTCCAGACACTCGACATTTGCAGCCGTGAGTTGTAGGTCAATATCACACGCGAACGGGAATTTAAAAACAATCCGCCAAACACGACCGCCAGTACACCCGAAAACTCAAATCGTTCCGCTGTAAGGTACGCCAGGTAAGGAAAAAGAAAACTGATGGTCGTGTCGATACTCGCCGTCGTGGGCAGGAAACGCATCGCCAAGTACACAAGGTACGCCACGACCAACCCGACCAAAATGCCCATGCCCGCAATCCAGAAAAATGACAATCCCGCTTTCCAAAAAGTAAACTGCCCCGTTATCACCGCTATTTTGGCAAAGTTGAACACCACCAGCGACGAGGCGTCGTTGATGAGGCTTTCGCCTTCCAATATTGACTGTACGCGGCGTGGAACTTTCAGTCCGCCCAATACCGACGTCGCGGCAATGGCATCCGGCGGCGAAATAATCCCACCCAACAGAAATCCCAATGCCAACGAAAACTCCGGAATGACAGCGTGCGAAATCAAGGCCACCGCCAACGAAGTAAACAGCACCAAGCCCAATGACAGCCTCAGTATCGGAAGTTTGTATTTCACGATTTCCGTCCACGAACTGTTCCATGCCGCTTCAAAGAGCAGCGGTGGCAGGAATATGAGGAATACGAGTTCTGGATCCAATGTAAGGTGCAGTCCCCTCGGCATAAACCCCATGATGAGCCCTCCGATGACCAGCAATATCGGATAGGAGATTTTCAGCTTTTGGCTGACTATTGACAGGATGGTGGTGACCATCAACAAGGTCATAATCAACAAAAGATTGTTGTATACCATAAATTTAGAATAACATTAGACACGGTTTGTGTGCGCAGTGCCGTAAAGTTAGGGAAAAATTAGGTTTGAGTGCTTGAAATCTAGATGGAGAAACCTAAGCAGAACTTCCAACGGAATATTCTGAGACGGGTTCTTTGGACAGATATGCGTACCGATACAAAAACACTCAAAACCAGCAAAGGTCAGGTTAAAAATTTCGATTATTGCTGCATTTATTGTTATGTTTCCGGCTATTGATTGTGTGTCTGCTCTTCCCTGTTTTTGTCTTTGCATAGATGTCTAAACTGATAAATGAGCAAACAGCCCAATATATTCCTGAACGCCAAACCCATGTTAGCGGCTGCTGTTTGTTAGCTGTATGGGTTTTGGGATTGCATGTACTTCTCAAATTTAGCACAAAAGTTTAATAGTCGCACTAAGCTCAAATTATGCACGTCAGCCGCCATAACGCCAACTGCGAAGCAATCAACGATTCCTTTGAACAACAAATATAAACGAGAGAGTTAAACTGATGTTACAGCCAGTGTTTTTGTCAGTCGTCAATTTATTTCGAAGTGAAGCTCATTCTTTGTTTGATTTAATGTTTGCCCTGAAATTCCGGTAAAATTTCATTACATCATCGGCAAACAATTCGGGTGCTTCCATTGCCGTAAAATGTCCCCCGTCTGGAATATCCGTGCAGTGAACAAGATTAAAATTATTTTCTACACTTTTTTTAGGCGGAAGTAATACGTCCTTTGAAAATAGAGCCAAACCTGTCGGAACTGTAATCTTTCCAATTTTCGGAAGCGAATGTGTGTTCTCGTAATAAATATGATTTGAAGTTCCGATTGTGTTGTTCAGCCAATAAATCATAATATTGTCCAATAGTTCGTCTTTGCTGAATCTGTTTTCAAGATTTCCGTTACAGTCGCTCCAAGAATAAAATTTTTCAAGAATCCAAGCCGCCAATCCTACAGGCGAATCAGATAATCCGTATGAAAGTGTAAGTGGTTTAGTAGATTGAATAGACATATATGCTCCTTCCTGTGAAATCCACTGCAAGGCTGTTTGCTTATATTGTTTTTCTTCCGCAGAAAGACTTTCAATGTTGTTAGAAAAAACAATATCTCTTAAAATTCCCACGTCTGTAAGGTGAATGCCAATTAGACATTCAGGGTATTTATATGCCAAATATCTTGTTACACCTGAACCCATATCACCACCCAACGCACCAAACTTTTCATAACCCAATTTTTCGGTCATTAATTGTTTCCATAAGTCGGCAACGTCAGCATTGTTTACTTTTTTTGTGCTGGACAATGTTGAAAAGCCGAAACCCGGCAACGAAGGTATCACAATATCAAAAGAATCTTTTGAATCTCTACCAAAACGGGCTGGGTCTGTGAGTATAGGAATCACTTTTTGATAGCGGATAAAACTGTCAGGCCAACCGTGAGAAAGAATAATGGGCATTGGGTTTTCTCCTTTGCCTTTTATATGAAAGAAGTGAATATCCACACCATCAACATTGCATTTGAACTGCGGATAGGTGTTCAAATATTTTTCTTCAGCTTTCCAATCATATTCTTCTATCCAATAGGCAACAAAGTCTTTTAGGTATGCTTTGTTTGTCCCATATTCCCAATGCGAACTCTCTATACCGTTTGTCCATTTGGTATTTTTGAGCCTTGTGGACAAGTCGTTTGAGGCTTCGTCAGAAATCTCAATCCTAAAATTTTGAATTGTCATTTTTGTTCTGTCGTTTTGTGTCTGTAGTGCGGTCGTCTAACATTGCCTGTAACTTGCCTATATGTTTTACAAACTTATACAAATATTACATACATGGTTGGCTTTGTAACTACAAATCGTCAAACGGGTTTTTAATGTTTTGCAGGTTTTGGTTCTGACATGGGTGTATATTTCGGTCGATTTGCCGTGACCACATTTCCTATATTTAAAAAACAAACAAGGTCGCCCGAAGAGTTGGGCGACCTTGTTTATATGGGAACTTTATTTTCCTTACGCTTTCACTTCGTGTTTGTGGTGCAGCGTTTTTTTGGCTGCGATGTCCATCAGCACGGGTGCTGCCACGAAGATGGAGGAGTACGTACCCGTAATCACACCTATCAGCATCGCAAACGCAAATCCTCTGGTTACTTCCCCGCCGAAGATGAACAATATCAAAATCGTGAGGAACACCGTCAGGGACGTCATCACCGTGCGGCTCAGCGTCTGGTTGATGGCGCGGTTGATGATGGATGGTTTGTCGGATGCCAGCATGATTTTGGAATCTTCGCGTATACGGTCGTACACGATGACGGTATCGTTCATCGAGAAACCAATCACGGTCAGGACCGCAGCGATGAAGTGCTGGTCGATTTCCAGTGCAAATGGTACGATTTTCCTAAAAAAGCTGAACACAATCAGTGTCACCAACACGTCGTGCAACAGTGCGATAATGGTACCAACGGAATAACGCCAGTCGCGGAATCGGATGAAGATGTACAGACAGATGATGATGATGGCGACGATGGTTGCCTTGGTTGCACCCTGTTCCAGTTCCTTGGAAATCGTCGGCAACACGGTCTGGCTACTCTGTTTGTATTTTGTGTCAAAAGTCTGGTAGCTTGTACCTGTGGGCAGGTGTTTTTCCAAACCTTTGAACAGCGTTTCTTCCACCTTGTTGTCCGTCGCCTGGTCGGTTGCGTTGATGAGATAGGAAGTCGTGATGTTCAACTGTGTGGGCGTGTTGACCGTCTTGATGATGGGATATTCGCCAAAGACATTTTTTAAGTCGTTGCGTACTTCCTCGATTTTGGGTGCTTTGTCAAAACGGATCGTATAACTGCGTCCACCCGCAAACTCAACGCCTTTGTCAAAACCATAGAACAAAGAGCCAACGCCTAATAACAACACAATCACCGAAATGACATAGGCAATCTTTCGTTTGCCAACGAAATCGAACTGTTTGTGGGTGAATACCTTACGGGAAATATTGGTAAAATACTCAAAGTGGCGGCCTTTGGTCGTGTAGATGTCGGAAATCATCCTAGTGACCATGATACCCGTAAACAAGGAAAGCAACAAGCCGATAATCTGTGTCGTGGCAAAGCCCAATACAGGTCCCAGCCCAAAGTACGCCAATATAATCGCCGTCAACAAAGAGGTGACGTGGCCGTCCAGAATCGGTGCGTAGGAACGCTTGTAACCGTTGCTCACTGCTTCGAGGTAAGTTTCGCCTTTGGTCAGCTCTTCCTTGATGCGTTCAAATATGATGACGTTGGCATCTACTGCCATACCGATCGTCAATACCAGACCTGCGATACCCGGCGCGGTCAACGTGAATCCCATCGAACTCAATACGCCAATGGTGAACAACAGGTTCAGTACCAATGCGATATTGGCAATCCACCCTGCGGTGTTGTAGTACACGACCATCAACGCAAAAATCACTAGGAAGGAAATACCAAATGCCATCATACCGCCGGAAATCGCTTCGCCGCCCAATGTCGGGCCGACAATCTGTTCCTGTACGATTTTGGCAGGAGCGGGGAGCTTGCCGGACTGTAGGATGTCGGACAGGTCCTGTGCCTCCGTAACGGAGTAGCTGCCAGAGATTTCGGAAGAACCGTTGGGAATCACACCGTTGACAAAAGGTGCACTGTACACCATGTTGTCCAGTACGATGGCGATGGGACGGCCGATATTTTTTTCGGTCATCTGCGCCCAGGTATGCGTACCGACGGCATCCATGTTCATCTTGATGGCGACACGGCCTCTTTCGTCGTAATCCTGTTTGGCATCGCTGACGTGTTCACCTTCGAGCGGTGCGCTGCCGTCCGCCAAGGTTTTGATGGCGTATATCTGCAATATGTTTTTGGCTTGGGCAGGTGTATTGGGATCGGTTTCTGGTTTTCCGTACATGAATACCAGGTTGGTTGGAAATTGTTTTTTCACAACGTCCATCGCCAGGTATTGGTTGAGCGCAGCCGTGTCCTCTTTGCGGATCATACCGATGTTGGACGGGAACTGTACCTGTCCGTTGTCGGCACGTTGTCCCTGCGAAGGAGCCAATATGCTCAGGATGGGATTCTGTTCCTTCATCAGCGCGATACTGTCAACCCCTGTTTTGGCAGCAGTTGCGGTCGGTGCTGTCTTGATGTCGGAAAGCGTTGCCACCTTGCCGGAATCCGCTTTATTGTCCGCTTGCGCTGTTTCTTTTTTGGCCGTGTCTACCTGTGTCGTAGCGGCTTTCAGGGAATCGCTGACATCTTTGTTGCCTTTAAGATAAGCACTCAGAGTCTTGTCGGCATTGACCAAAGCTTCGCCGATTTCGGAGACATTGTACACTTCAAAGAACTGTAAGTTGGCAGTGGACTGCAAGTAACGACGTACCCTTTCCGGGTCGTTGGCACCTGCCAGTTCGATGGTGATAGTGCCTCTTTTGGGATCGGGGTTGATGGTCGGGGAAGCGACACCGAAACGGTCGATACGCGTCCTTAGGATGCGGTACGTACTTTGAAACGCCGCATCAGCCTGTGAACGCAGGTAAGCTAGCACCTGGTCGTCCGTGCTGTTGTATTTGACTTTGCCGCCACTCTTGGTGATGAAGTAGGGAGCAAGTTTTTTACCGTTGGCTTTTTTTGCAAATTCTTCCCCGAAAAGCGTGACATAGTCCGCATTGCCATTGGCTCTCCTAGCCGTGGCAGCGTCGATGGCCTGTGTGATGGCAACGTCGTTATTGTTGCCGGACAAAGTACGGACAAGGCCGTCCATGCCGACTTCCATCGTCACGCTCATGCCACCTTGCAGGTCAAGACCCAACTGGAGTTCGTTGTCTTTCGCTTTTTGGTAGGTTGTAAGTCCGAAAGGTCCGATTTTGCTATCCCGCGTGCTGTCGAGCAGGTGGTTGTAGTGTGCCTTCTGCAATTCCTTCAAAGAGTCGCCATAAGCTGCCGCCAGTTCTCCGTTGGCACTATATTTCTGTTCTGGGGTCGGATAGGTATTCTTGAGCCAGGCAGCAGCCTTGTCCTGCATACTGTTTTCATGGCTGTGCACCATCCACGTAAAAGAAAGCTGGTACACGCAGATCAAAATCAGCGCTACCGTGAAAAAACGTACTAATCCCTTTAACTGCATAATTAGTATTGTTAAATAATATATATTTTGTAAGGGCGCAAAGATAATATTTGGGATTGAAAACGCTATATAAAAAAAATAGCCGGATTTTTCCGGCTATGTGGTGCAAAATAAGGGATAAATTTCATCTAATATGACTTAACACTGTCGAAATAAACGTCATAGTACAACGGAGCGTTGGATGGGATGACTGAACCATATCCTGCCGTCTGAAAAGCGTATGCCGATGGCGTTATAAAGCGTATGTGTCCCCCGGTCCCAACTTTTTGAGGTATGTAGGGGTTGATGAACACATACTGGAATGCGTATGTTTGAAATAGAACGGAGTAGCTACTGCTTGTAAAGTCGACACTAAGCAGACTGTCCGTTTGTTTGTAACTGCTGTCTAGCCCAGTGCCACTCAACAATGTTACTTTATACTTAAATACGCCTATTGGGGTTGCTGTTGTTATTTTTCCAGTTGTGTCCCCGACTTCCACTACTTCATACTTGAATCCTGTAAGATTTGACGCGTATATCATGTCAAAGCCTGCCGAATCTGCAAAGTTGTCAATCGCGCTCATTTCCAAGGTAGGGTCTTGGTAGCTTGATGTAGTGGTGGTGCTGTCGTCGTTCTTGAGGCAGGATGCGGCAAGTACACATGAAGAGATGGCAGCCGCCGAGAATAATTTCTTGAAAAGCATAGTCGAAAAGTTTTAAAGTAGATAATAATGGATTTGTTAATGTCTTATACGCAAGAGAAAAGGATAGTGTTGGGGATAGGGAGGAAATATAAAAATTGCCTATATTCCAACAGTATGGCAAAGTTTACTGAAACCAACACGGATTTATCGGCAGCATGTTTGTTGCTTTCTCAACTTTCCGCCTTTTCCTCCCGTTCTTTTTTCTTCAGCAGTGTCTGGTATTGTTCTTCGTTCTGGTCCCACTGGCGTTTTTTGTAGAAGATGGCGACAAACACAACGATGATGGCCAGTGCGACGGTCAATACCGACGGGTTGAGTGTGCTGTTGATGCTCGCGTCCACACGCTTGTCCCAACCCGAAAATATGGACACCAGTATGGCGACCGCAAGTGCGCAGCCGATTGGCAGTCCCGTGGCGAACTGGCGGAGTGTCCTACGCTCCCGTTCGCGGTTGCTGGCCCAGTATTCGATGAACCTTTTCTGGTCTTCACTCAACATGGGGCAAAGGTATAAAAAAGAGGTATATCCGTGCGTGTCCTTGGCGGTGTTGACGGTTCAGTGCCCCCTCTTCTCAAAAACCTTTGTTTTTCACTACAAAATAATGTAATCTTGTGGTTGAGAATGGCTTGTTTTTCCAATTAAAATTGGGTACCCTTGACAAACAATATATCTATACTCCTACATGACTTTCTTCTCGAAAACAAAGAAATATCCCTCGAAAAGATAGGGCATCTGCATTTGAAGCCGTCCACGGTCACGACCGAGGACGGCCAGACGTTTCCCGAAGTGGAATTCGTATATGGCAAGACGGCGGTGACGTCGCCAGGGTTTATTGATTTTTTGGCGGAGAGGGAGCATAAGAGCAGGGTTATCGTCCAATCCGACGTGGACTATTTCCTGGAAGAGAACCGCCAGTTGATGAATATCGGCACGAGTGTACTCTCGATTCCCGGCCTTGGTTATCTGCATTCGCTCCAGACTGGCGGGTATGGTTTTTCCCAACAGCCGACTACCGGTTTCAGGGATGGTGAAATCCGGAAAAAAGTGCTTACTGACGATATATATGACCGTACCCTGGACGCGGGTACGGATCAGCGTCCGCCCATCAATTACAAAAAGACTTCCAGCAAATCCATGCAGGCCAATGTGTTGGGTTTTGTCATTATACTGCTGGTATTGGGCGGGATAGGGTTTGGTATTTATTATTTCCTCAACCAGACCTCTATCAAGCCAGAAGAGCAGACATTGGCCAATACCGCCGACACGGGCAACGCAATTGTAGACAAGCCGACTACCGCCGAGACGGTGCCTGACAAAAGCAATCGGAACGTTGCTGGCGATCAGGATTTTTACAAATTTGTTTTTGAAATCACAAAGGATGCCGAAAGGGCCCATTTGCGTATAGCCAAGCTGAAAGCTTATGGAGACAAGGTGGCATACGACAGCGTCAACACGACCGAAGGTCTGTATTTTAGGCTGTATGCGCCCATATCCAAAACTGCCGACACCACTAAAGCCAAGGATTCCCTGTTCAGGTATTTCCAGAAACCCATCCAGATTGCCAAGCACAATTGATTGGTTTGGCAATCCGATAATTTGAAAACGGGAAAGGATGGGAAGCCTTAAAACCCATACCCCATGCCTCCAGCTTCATGCCTTTGTTGTCAATTTGTCAGCATCCGTTCGTATGTCTCACTGCCATGACGAAACTCTTTTATTAAGAAAAAGGAAAAAATGTCGGTTGTTTGCCAGTTGGCAAACTAATTGTTCATGGCTTAACCATCATTTTAAATTATTAAATTAATAAAAATCAATACGATCATGGCCAAAAAGTTGAACGTTACCCCTTTGCATGACAGGGTAATCATCAAGCCTGCCGCTGCGGAAGAAAAGACTGCCGGCGGTATCATCATCCCGGACACTGCCAAAGAAAAACCGCTTAGAGGCGAAGTTGTCGCCGTAGGCACTGGCAAAAAAGACGAACCGTTGACCGTCAAAGTCGGTGACATCGTGCTGTATGGTAAATATGCCGGAACGGAACTGCCCGTCGAAGGTGTGGATTACCTCATCATGCGTGAAAGTGACATTGTTGCTATTTTGGGTAAATAGTAGTGGTAAGTAAAAAGGCAAAAGTAAAAAAGCTTAATGCTCAACACGCAGTCTAAAAGCGTCTTTTTACAATAATTATCAAATCATCAAATTTTCAAATTAAAATATTATGGCAAAACAGATCTTCTTCGACATCGAAGCGAGAAATAAAATGAAAAAAGGCGTCGACACTTTGGCCAACGCCGTTAAAGTAACGTTGGGACCCAAAGGTCGTAACGTGGTTATCGAAAAGAAATTCGGAGCTCCACAGGTAACGAAAGACGGTGTTACCGTTGCGAAAGAAATCGACCTGGAAGACCCCATCGAAAACATGGGTGCCCAGATGGTGAAGGAAGTCGCTTCCAAAACCAACGACATCGCTGGTGACGGTACGACTACCGCAACCGTATTGGCACAGGCAATCATCAGCGAAGGTATCAAGAACGTCGCCGCAGGCGCCAATCCGATGGACATCAAACGTGGTATCGACAAGGCGACTGCCGCTATCGTTGAAAACCTCCAAAAACAAGCACAGAAAGTCGATACTTCTTCCGAAAAAATAAAGCAAGTCGCGTCCATCTCTGCCAACAACGACGAAGCCATCGGCGCATTGATTGCCGAAGCTTTCGCCAAAGTCGGCAAAGAAGGTGTCATCACCGTGGAAGAAGCAAAAGGCACCGAAACAACTGTTGATGTTGTGGAAGGTATGCAATTTGACCGTGGTTACATCTCCCCATACTTCGTTACCAACAGCGAAAAGATGACCGTTGAACTGGACAATCCCTATATTTTGGTTTTCGACAAGAAGATTTCCAACCTGAAAGACATCCTTCCTCTGTTGGAAAAAATCGTTCAGAGCAGTGCTTCTCTGTTGATTATCGCCGAAGATCTGGAAGGCGAAGCACTGGCCACCCTGGTCGTCAACAAACTGCGTGGACAGTTGCGCATCGCAGCCGTCAAAGCACCAGGTTTCGGCGACCGTCGTAAGGAAATGTTGCAGGATATCGCTGTATTGACCGGAGGCCAGGTTATCAGCGAAGAACAAGGTTTCAAGCTGGAAAACGCTTCCCTCGAAACTTGTGGCCGTGCTGCTTCCGTCAACATCAACAAAGACAACACCACGATCGTCAACGGTAAAGGCAAAAAAGACGCAATCAAAGCGCGTGTTGCCCAAATCAAATCCCAATTGGAAATCACCACTTCCGAATACGACAAGGAAAAACTGCAAGAACGTCTGGCTAAACTGGCCGGTGGCGTTGCTGTATTGTACGTCGGTGCAACTACGGAAGTAGAAATGAAAGAAAAGAAAGACCGTGTGGACGACGCACTGCACGCTACCCGCGCCGCTGTTGAAGAAGGTATCGTGCCGGGTGGTGGTGTTGCCTACATCCGCGCTGCCGCAGTTTTGGATAAATTAACAAGCGACAACGTTGACGAAACGACTGGTATCGCCATTGTCAAGAAAGCAGTCGAAGCACCTATCCGCCAGATTGTCGTCAACAGTGGTATCGAAGGCTCCATCGTTGTACAGAAAATCAAGGACGGCAAAAAAGACTTCGGTTTCAACGCCCGCAAGGAAGTGTTTGAAAACCTCTTGGAAGCCGGCGTCATCGACCCGACCAAGGTGACGCGTACCGCTCTGGAAAACGCAGCGTCCATCGCCGGAATGTTGTTGACAACGGAAGCTGTCATCGCCGACAAACCAGAACCTAAGGCTGCCGCAGCTCCTGCAATGCCGGAAGGTATGGGTGGCATGGGATATTAGTCATAGGCAAAAATTTAAAAGTCAAAATCAAAAAAGGTTTTGATGCTTTTAAACTAAGAATAGCAAACGCCATAAGCGACAGCCCCGAAATTTTTCGGGGCTGTCGCTGTTTATAATGAGACCTATTCAATCTTTGCGTCTTTGTTCTCCTTTGCGAGAAAGACTTTGGGCTCTAGTCCGTTTCTTCCATTTTTTTCTTCGCCCTTTCCAGGTCTTCAGGTGTATCGATACCGATGCCCATCGCGTCAATCAGTACCATTTTGAGTGGGATGCCGTGTTCGAGGTAGCGTAGGCACTCAATTTTTTCGGCAGCTTCGAGAGGCGTGATTTCCCAACGCGTAAAGTCCATCAACGCCCGTTTGCGGAAAGCGTACACGCCGACATGGTGGTAGTAGGGAATATTGATAGTCGTATCGCGCGGAAAAGGAATGGGAGAGCGGCTGAACAACAGCGAATTGTTGTCCAGGTCCACGACTACCTTGACATTGCTCGCTTCCTTGACCATTTCCAGGTCGGAAAACCGACGCATCAGGCTGGCGACCTGTACAGTCTTCCCCGATTCACCTTCGAAAGCTTGCAAGAGCTTTTCGAGGGGTTCTTTTTGCACAAAAGGTTCGTCACCCTGTACGTTGAGCACGATGTCCACGTCCATGTCCGCCACAGCTTCCGCGATGCGGTCGCTGCCTGATTCGTGTACACCCTTGCTCATCACGGCCTTGCCTCCATGCGAAACAATCTCGTCATAAATCACGGGGCTGTCCGTCGCCACGAACACGTCGTCAAACAACTGCGTCGCAACCGTATTTTCATAAGTGTGGCGGATGACGGTCTTGTCGCCCAATATCTTCATGAGCTTGCCCGGAAAACGTGTGGAATCATATCGTGCGGGTATCAGCGCAAATTTTTTCATCATGCAAAGTAAAAAGGAAAAAATAAAAAGAGAAAAAAGCTGTCTTTTTGAGACAGCTTTCTTGATTTTGTAAAACGGTATTTATTGGGCGTATTAACATCAGGTAACTTTTACGCTTGCCTTTTAACTTATCAAAACCGCATACCGACGGTCAAAAAAGCGGCATTGTTCCTTATGGACGGAACCGCATAGGAATACTTATCTTGATCGAGGTTGCTGGTCAGTGCTGCCATGCCTCTAAGTCCTATCCCAAAAGACGGTCCATCGTTGGCACTTGGAAAATAATATTCAATACCGAAAACAAGACTAAATTCATTTTTTACGGCTGTTTCCTTGATATCTGCAGATGCGACACCATCATAATAATGTTGACGCGCACTTAACAGATAGCCATATTGAGGGCCAAAATAAACGCCAAAACCTTGCAACATGGGTTTGTACTTGATCAATAGAGGTACATGCAGATAATTTAAGGCATCTTTGAATCTATAGCTTCCATCGTCATCCGACCCCCAGTCTTTGCCGCCCATCATGGAGAAGTTGGCTTCGGGTTGTATATACCAACCATTTCTTATCGGTATTTCCACGTTGATACCGCCGGTGAAACCGACAAACGCATCCGAACTACTTCCATAGTAGTCGCTGTTGCCATAAGACTCATAGGGTATGCTCATCCCAGCCTGTATCCCAAACTTTGTCCTTTCCGTTACCGTGTTGCCACGGAATACTTGGGCGTGGACGCCCAGCCCCAAGGCGAGCATCATTGATAATGGCAATATAAATTTTTTCATTGTTTTGATTTTTGGTTTATTAAAGTTAGAACATAAATCCATCCAAAAGTTTACCGGCCCAATAATACTTTCGTTAAAATTATACAGCTACGTCAAAGTCACGCAAAGCGTCATTGAGGCTGGTTTTTGTGTCGGTACTTTCCTTGCGTTTTCCGATGATGAGGGCGCAGTTGACGCTGTATTCACCTGCCGGGAATTTTTTGGTGTAGGAACCGGGAATGACCACGCTTCTTGCCGGGATGCGCCCTTTGGTCGTCACAGGCTCCTCGCCGGAAACGTCGATGATATGCGTCGATTGCGTGAGTGTGACACCCGCACCGATAACCGATTCTTTCTCAACATGTACGCCTTCCACGATAATAGCGCGGCTACCGATAAAACAGTTGTCCTCGATGATGACGGGCGATGCCTGCAAAGGTTCCAGTACGCCGCCGATACCGACGCCGCCGCTCAGGTGGCAGTTTTTGCCAATCTGCGCGCAGCTGCCGACCGTCGCCCAAGTATCGACCATCGTACCTGCATCGACGTAAGCGCCGATATTGACATAGCTCGGCATCAATACAGCCCCTGCCGAAATGTAAGCACCATAACGCGCCACGGCATGTGGCACGGCACGTATGCCGAGTTGTTCGTAACCATGTTTCAGTTCCATTTTGTCGTACCATTCGAGCGGGCCGGCTTCCCAGGTCTGCATTTTCTGTATGCCAAAAAACATCAGGATGGCCTGTTTGACCCATTCGTTGACCTGCCAGTTGCCCTCGACGGGTTCGGCAGTGCGTAGCCTGCCTTTATCGACTTCCTCGATGACGGCTCTCACTGCGTCGGTGTATTGTGCGTCTTTCAGTAATTCCCTGTTGTTCCAAGCTGCCTGGATAAGTTCCTTCATTCTATTTTTATGTTTTTGTTGCGTGAAAATCAGCGTTTTGAAATTTTTGCAAAACTAATGTATAGAACTGGATTAAATTAGCACCCATGAACGAGGATTTTACAAATGACCTGGATGCTTGTGTGGACGTGTTGCGCAACGGCGGTATCATTCTGTATCCGACCGACACGGTCTGGGGACTGGGCTGCGATGCGACCAATGCCGAAGCGGTGGAAAAAATCATCCACCTGAAACGTCGTCCCGCACACAAGAGTTTCGTCACGTTGCTGGCGGACGAGCGAGACCTGGTCCAGTATGTGGCGGCACCTGACTTGGGCGTTTTTGACTATCTGGAAAAACAGGAACGTCCGACGACGATTGTGTATGAACATGCTCTGGGACTTGCAGACAACGTGTTGGCCGACGACGGCAGCGTGGCGATACGTATTACCAAAGATGGATTTTGCAAAAAAATAGTCAAGCGTCTCCGCCGACCGATTGTCAGCACTTCCGCCAATCTGAGCGGCGAACCTGCTCCGGCGATTTTCAACGAAATAAGTCCGGTCATTGTCAACGGCGTGGATTATGCCGTCCAATACAGGCGTGACGACAATAGCCGCGCCCAGCCCAGCAAAATCATCCAATGGGAAAACGGGGAAGTGAAAATTTTAAGGCCGTAGTCAAGTAGTCGGTGCCGTATTGACTGAGGGATGGCGTTTTATGTAATTGCTGATGTCTCGCGCTGTGCCTTTAGGCATTCGGTATTTTTTCTTTTAACTTTGATAGCATGCAACTTTTCAATTCCAAACAGATACACGAATGGGACGCTTATGCAATCGTCCATGAACCGATTCGTTCCATTGATTTGATGGAACGTGCGGCAAAAGCGTGTGAAAAAAGGCTGTTGGTGTTGTGTGGCAGGAATAGTTGTTTTTATGTATTCTGCGGCAAGGGCAACAACGGTGGCGACGGTCTGGCAATCGCGCGGTTGTTGCTGGGGAAAGACTACCAAGTGAAGGTCTTTGAACTTTTTTCGGAAAAAAACGGCAGTGCGGATTTTGAAACGAACAAGCAACGTCTGCAAGAATGGGGCTGTACGGTAAAGCTTCTGAAAGACGTATCCGATTTCCCCGATATTCCGAAAAATGTCGTCATTGTCGATACGCTTTTCGGCTCTGGACTGAACAAACCGTTGGCGGGACTTGCTGAAGAATTAGTACAATATCTCAACCGCTTTTCAAATAAGAAAGTGGCGGTTGACGTGCCGTCGGGAATGTTTCTGGACGGAAGTTCCAAAGGCAATACAGTGTTTCGCGCCGATGAGACGCTGACGTTCCAGCGACTGAAATTTTGCTTTTTGTTGCCGGAAAATGCGGCTTGGTTTGGTAAGGTTTCCGTTTTGGACATTGGGCTGTCCGATCAATACCAACCTGCCGAGGAAAGTATTTATTCGCTTGTGGATGTATCTTTTGTTCAAAAAATCTACAAGCCGCGCAATCCATACGCCCACAAAGGAACATTCGGACATGCTTTGCTGGTCGCTGGCAACCAAGGGAAAATGGGCGCGGCGGTCATGGCGGCTGTTGCCTGTCTGCGCAGCGGCGTGGGGCTGTTGACCTGCAACATCCCGGCATCGGAGTCCATGCTATTGCCCATCGCCGTTCCCGAAGCGATGAGCGAATACCGCGGCAATGTAACGGATTTTTCCAAGTATAAAGCTATCGGCATCGGGCCAGGTTTGGGTACGCAGGAAACACAACTGGTCAAGAGTATATTGGACAACGCATACGTGCCGTTGGTATTGGACGCCGATGCGCTCAATATGCTGTCGCAACACCCGGACTGGTTGTCGCTCGTTCCCGCAGGCTCCATCCTTTCTCCACATCCCAAAGAGTTTGAACGTCTTTTCGGCACGTCCGCCAACGATGCGGAGCGTATTGCCAAAGCCATTGAAATGTCTGTCCAATACGCTTTTACTGTGGTATTGAAAGGCCACAACAGCTTGGTTGCGCATGAAGGCAGGGGTTATTTCAACACGACGGGTAATGCTGGTATGGCGACTGGAGGAAGTGGAGATACGTTGACGGGCATCCTGACCGGCCTGTTGGCGCAGGGTTACAGTGGGCGCGATGCGGCGGTATTGGGCGTGTACCTGCACGGACTGGCGGGTGACTTGGCATTGGAAAAAGAGTCGGAGGAAAGTCTGTTGCCGTCGGACTTGAGTGGATATTTGGGAAAGGCGTTCAATAGGTTGAGAGAGGGCTATTTTAACTGATTTCTTAAATCCTTTATTTGCTCCAAAAAATCGGGAAGAGTGATGGAAATGACTTGCCAAACGATATTGTTGTCAATACCGAAATAGTCGTGTATAATAAAGTTCCTAAAATCCTTTAATTGTCGCCAGTTTATCGATGGGTGTTGATTTTTAAAAATACTGGGTATTCGAGATGTTGCTTCGCCCATGATTTCAAAATTTCTTTCGACCGCCTGTCTTGTTTTTAGGTCTTGTTCATAGACATGCTGTGCCATACCTTTGGTATAATCCAATATATTGCAAATGGCGTCTGCAATATCATCCAACAATAAGGGCAATGCACGTTCAGACATGGATAAGGTTTTTTTCTACAAAAGGCAAATATTTAGGCTGTACACCCTTGCGTGAGACAAGGTCTATTTTTGTATGGAAAGTATCTTCTAAATCGTGGGCAAGGGAAATAAATTCTATCCCAATCCTATCATTGAAATCGACCAATATATCAATGTCGCTGTTTTCGTTGTAGTCGCCCCGGGCATAAGAGCCGAACAATCCCAGCTCTGAAATAGGATATTTCTGTTCCAGTTCTACCTTTTTGGCTTTGAGGATGTCCAATATTTCGCCTGTTGTGTACATGCTTACAAGGTTATTGCCGTCATCGTAATTATGGTGCTGTTACAAAGATACAAAAAGGTTGTTCAATAAAAACGCCTAACGCAGAGGGATCTGCGTTAGGCGTTGAGCTTTCTGCCTTTCGGCTTTATCTGTGCAAGTCAAACCTGTCGGCTTCCACTATCTTGGTCCAGACGGCGACAAAGTCTTTCAGGAACTTGTCTTTTGCGTCGTCGCTGGCGTACACTTCTGCGACGGCGCGGAGTTCCGCATTGGAGGAGAACACCAAGTCCGCACGGGTTGCCGTCCATTTGGGCTGTCCACTTTTGCGGTCGGTGCCGAGGAACAGTTCCCTGTCGTCCGAGATGGCTTTCCATACTGTGCCCATGTCGAGGATGTTGACAAAATAATCGGTCGTCAACTGTCCGGGACGGGAAGTCAATACGCCGTGTTTGGAACCGTCGTAGTTGATGTCCAGCACTTTCAGTCCGCCCATCAGCACGGTCAGTTCAGGTGCGGTCAATGTCAGTAGCTGTGCCTTGTCGATTAACAAGGCCTCCGTGGAGACGCTCGGCGCTTTCAACCTACGGTAGCTGCGGAAACCGTCTGCCAATGGTTCCAGGTATTCAAATGATTCAATTTCCGTGTCTTCTGATGATGCGTCCATCCTGCCGGGTGTAAACGGTACCGTGACGGCGGTTCCTGCATTTTGGGCGGCTTTTTCCACACCTACGTTTCCGGCAAGGACGATGAGGTCTGCCAGGGAGATTTTTTTGCCGCCGGATTGTGCTGCATTGAAATCGGCTTGAATCGTTTCCAATAGGGTCAATACTTTTTGTAATTGTGCCGGGTTGTTGACCGCCCAGTCTTTCTGTGGAGCAAGGCGGATGCGTGCGCCGTTGGCACCGCCACGTTTGTCAGAGCCGCGGAACGTGGAGGCAGAAGCCCAAGCCGTGCCGACGAGTTCCGAAACGCTCAGGCCGGAATCCGCGATTTTTGTTTTCAGTGCGGCGACGTCGTTATCGTCCACCAAGGGATGGTCGACTGCCGGAATCGGGTCTTGCCATATCAGGGATTCAGACGGGGCGTCTGGTCCGAGATAGCGCGCGATCGGCCCCATGTCACGGTGTGTCAGCTTGAACCAAGCACGTGAAAACGCGTCTGCCAGTTCATCGGGGTTTTCATAAAAATGTCGTGCTATTTTTTCATATTCCGGGTCAAACTTCAAGGCTAAATCTGACGTCAGCATCATCGGTTTGTGTTTTTTGGCACTGTCGTAAGCGTCCGGGATGGAATCTTCTGCGTCGATGGCGACCCATTGGTGTGCCCCTGCGGGACTTTTGGTCAGTTTCCAGTCGTATTTAAATAAGTTGTCCAAGAAATGGTTGCTCCACTGTGTCGGAGTCTGCGACCATGTGACTTCCAGTCCGCTTGTGATAGTGTCAGCACCTTTTCCCGAGCCGTAAGTATTGATCCAGCCCAGACCTTGTTCTTCTATGCCGGCGGCTTCTGGTTCTTTGCCCACATTTCCGTCAGGCGATGCAGCACCGTGTGTTTTACCGAATGTGTGTCCACCCGCGATCAAGGCTACCGTTTCATAGTCGTTCATCGCCATCCTGCCGAAAGTGTCGCGGATGTCCTTGGCGGAAGCAACCGGGTCGGGATTGGCATCCGGACCTTCCGGGTTGACGTATATCAACCCCATATTGGCGGCGGCCAACGGTTTTTCCAAATTGCGGAAATGTATTACGGCAGCATTGGGGTTTTCGTCCGACACGGTAACACCATGTTCTTTCGGTGCACCTTCCGAGCCCCCAGCATAGCGCAGGTCGCTGCCCAGCCAGGTCGTTTCTGAACCCCAGTACACCGATTCGTCCGGTTCAAATGCGTCCACACGACCGCCTGCAAAACCAAAGGTTTTCAAACCCATGGATTCCAAAGCTATGTTGCCTGCCAGTATCATCAAGTCTGCCCATGAAATCTTGTTGCCATATTTTTGTTTGATAGGCCAGAGCAGTCTGCGCGCTTTATCGAGGCTGACATTGTCGGGCCAACTGTTGAGCGGTGCAAAACGTTGAAGACCGGCACCTGCTCCGCCACGTCCGTCGCCTACGCGGTAGGTTCCTGCGCTGTGCCACGCCATACGGATGAAAAGACCGCCATAGTGCCCAAAATCCGCCGGCCACCAGTCCTGCGAATCAGTCATCAAGTCCAAAAGGTCTTTTTTCACGGCTTCCAGGTCGAGGCTGTTGAATGCAGCCGCGTAGTCAAAATCCTTGTCCATGGGATTGGACAGCGTGGAGTTTTGACGGAGAATGTTGGTTGCGAGGCTGTCAGGCCACCAGTCCTTGTTTCTGGTTCCGCCGCCAGCGACGTCGTGTGTTCCTAAGCTGCCATTGTGGAATGGGCACTTGCTGATGTCTTGAGTGTTGTGTTCCATTGTATCTTTATTTTGTTGTGAACGTAAAGGTATCGCAGTTTAGGGTATGGCACAATCTGCATTTCTTATCTGGAAATAGGTTTTAATTATGGCAGAATATTAAGCAAAAAGTAAAAAGGCAAAAAAATGAAAAGCGCATACCCCCGCGTCTCTCTCTTCTCTAAAAAAGCCAAATCCTCTTTTCTTCTCCTTCCGGAGAAGGTGGCGAAACCGTATGAGGTGCGAGGGGACGGGGTGAGGTTTAGAAACCCCAACGTCTATCGGTCAACAGCTTAAAACAAATACCACGTTAAACACAACACATGGCAATAGCATATAGTTCGAAAACAGGGGTGCATTTCTAGTTTTCTTTATATTACAACAATATGTGGTGGTATAGCCTTAGGCTAGACCTACGTATTGATTATACGGTCGCGGTGTCGCCACCGGCCAATGAAAAATCGAAATGCACCCCGAAAATAGCAAGAATCATTTTCTCGCCGTTTTATATTTAACTTTTCTTGATATCCAGCAGCTCCACTTCAAAGACGAGCGTACTGTTAGGACCGATTTCAGCGCTTACCTGCTGACTGCCATACGCTAGGTCGGAAGGCAAAAACAAACGCCATTTACTGCCGACGGGCATCACCTGCAAGGCTTCCGTCCAGCCTTTGATGACGCGGTTCAGCGGGAATGTCGCTGGCTGTCCGCGACGCACGGAGCTGTCAAAAACAGTACCGTCGATCAAGGTGCCATGATAATGGCAGGTTACCGAATCCACGGCACCGGGTTTGTCTCCGTTTCCTTGCGTGATGATTTCATACTGTAAGCCACTGGGCAGTACGACTACACCCTCTTTTTTTGCGTTTGAATCCAAAAAGGCTTTGCCAGCTTCGGCGTTTTGCCGTGCTTTTTCGTTTTTCATTGCAAATAATCTATCTGCTATTCCCATTTCATAAAAAATTTTGGCGGTAAAAATACGGAAGAATAGTTTAGTGGTTATATCGGATGTCGGAAGAGCGTAAGGCGGCACAAAGAACCAGCGGACTCGCCTATGCAAAATATCCTGGAGGTCTTTCCGTCTATTTTATCAATTCCACAATATCCGGGTCGTTCTTGATATGCGACATCTGGTTGAGAATCCAGTTGGCATGCCATTGTACATAGCGCTCACCGGAATTGGGTTGGTATTTTTTCGGATTGGGGAGGCAGGCGATGATGAGTGCCGCCTCCCGTCTCGTCAGGTCTTTTGCCGGTTTGTGGAAATAATGCTGCGCGGCCGCTTCCACGCCAAAAAGCCCAGGGCCGGTTTCTATGACGTTGAGATAGACATGCAGAATTCTTTTTTTGCCCCAGACGACTTCGATGACTTTCGTAAAATAAAATTCGGGGACCTTGCGCACATATTTCATGATGCCCTCGCCCTGCCACAGGAATACGTTTTTGGCAGTCTGCTGGCTGATAGTGCTTGCCGCGCCGCCGCGTACATGTTTTTTATGTTGTGTCGAAAGGCTTTTTTCCAATGCGTCCCAGTCAAATCCATTGTGGTCGGGAAACAGTTGGTCCTCGCTCGCAATGGCGGCAAGCTTAAGGTTAGAACAGATTTCGTCAGAGCCGACATAATCCCGCGTCAGTCCATTGGAACCAAGCCAACTTCCCAACTGCGTCATCGTGATAGGCGGCATGATGACTTTGCAGCAGACAGCATAGACTGTAGACGTAAGGAACAGATACAGTAAAATCTTTAGGATGCGCTTCGTCATGAATCGGGGATTACGGCGGCGAAGTTAGGCAACCAATGTACATGTTGGATAGATAAATAGATGATTTTTTAGAAGAATAAAAAGCTGTTTTCCACATTATCTTTGTCGCATTATGACCGGAACAGACAACGTAATCCTGCAACAGGTAATCGTACACAAGGTGGGTAATCCGACACGTGGCGAGGCACTCAAGCTATCGACGCATCCGCTGACGCTCAACGACGACCTTGTCAAAGGACTTTTGAACAAATATTTCCTTGGTGCGTTCAACGAAAACGACCGATACCATTTTTCCCACCTCAACGATGTCGCACTGAACGAAGTGTACAGCTATGTATCGGCGATATTTGAAAACCCCAAATCTTTCCACGAACAATCGGTGTGGATTGCGCAGTTTCTCTACAGCAAGAGCACGCACGCCAAAGTCAAGGAGGGCGAACTCTACGTGGCGCATTTTGACAATGTGTTGTTGGACGGCGAGGAAGTGCAGGCGGTCGGGATTTTCAAAAGTGAAAGCAAGGAAACTTTCCTAAAAGTGTTTCCGCACGGCGAAAGCTATGAAGTGGCGCAGGAAGAAGGAATCAACATCAACAAACTTGACAAAGGTTGCCTCGTCTTCCGCAAAAACAAGGAGGAAGGCTACGTCTGTTGCGCCGTCGATGCGACCAACAAACAAAACGAGGCGCAATACTGGCTCAACGATTTCCTGCAACTAAAGCCTTACGAGGACAGTTACCACAACACGGAAGACTATCTATCGCTATGCAAACAGTTCATCACGGAAGCGTATCCCGCCAAGTTTGAGGTTTCCAAAAGCGACCAGATTGACATGATGAACCGCTCCATGGATTTTTTCAAGACCCAGGATCAATTTAATATCGATAACTTTACGCAGGACGTGATGCACCACGAAGAAGTGATTGACAGTTTCAAGGATTTCAAACAACGCTACCAGTCGACACACGACATTGCAATGGAAGACGATTTTGACATCCATCTCTCTGCGGTAAAAAAACAGTCAAAATATTTTAAACAAGTACTGAAATTAGATAACAATTTTTCTATCTATATCCACGGCAGACGGGATTTGGTGGAAAAAGGTGTGGATGAAGTGACGGGGCAGCAATACTATAAATTTTATTTTCAGGAGGAGAAATAAGATAAGTCAAAAGGGAAAAATTAAAAACGGATTCTTTGAGTATTTGTTCCCTTTCTATGATAGGCATTTAAGACTATAAACATGCTTTCGGGTCTCTGTGGACATTACTATAAAATAAAACGAAATGCAATTATTAAAAAACAAAATACCGAGGTTACTATTCGCGGCAACCATATTGTTGACTTCCTGCGACCTTATAACAGAAAGCTATTTTCAGGGTCGATTGATCGGGATGGCAAAAAAGTTCAACCAAAAAGGACCGCAACTGATAGCCGAAGGAGTTCGTTTAGACAGCCTTACCGTGGAGCCGAAAAAAACACTCGTGTACCACTATACGATGACGAAATTGGTATTCAAAGACATCGACACTGCAATATGGAATAAAACTCTGGACAGCGTACTGCTTGCCGAAATAAAAGTCGTTCCAGACATGAAGGAACTCAGGGACCACGACGTTACTTTTGTCTATGATTATTTTGATAAAAACCAACAGAGAATAGCATTGCTCCGATTTCCTCCGACGGTTTATAAAACAAAAAACTAGCAAGGTGAGAAAAATCAGTACGATACTATTTATTCTATTGGTTTATAGCCTGCCAGTCGTAGCGCAGGATTTTAAAATACTTCCGCTCGGCGTGCATGGCGGACTGGAAGAAAATAATCTTTCGTCCTACCTCGTTGCACCACGCAACAGTGACAACTATATTGCCATGGACGCTGGGACACTACACTCCGGAATGCGAAAAGCGGCAAATAAATATTTTAATAAAAACGCATCGGACGCCATACGCGAAAACATTAGTGCCTATTTTATTTCCCATCCGCACCTCGACCACTTGGCGGGATTGATACAAAATGCGCCGGTCGACAACCATAAAACAATTTATGGATTACCGTTTACGATTGAAGCTATATCAAAACATTATTTTAGCTGGGACACTTGGGCTAATTTTGGCGACAAAGGCGAAACGCCACAACTCAAAAAATACCATTTGCAGGAAATGGAGATTGGGCAACCAGTATTGGATTCTCTAAGTGGACTGACAATAACAGCATTTCCACTGTCGCACGCCAATCCGGGAAAAAGCTCCGCATTTTTAATTAAAAACAACGACGGAAACTATCTTTTATATTTGGGAGATACGGGTGCGGACACCATAGAACACCATTCCAATCTCAGAACATTGTGGCAACAAGTCGGACATCTTTTGTCTAACCATACTTTAAAAGGAATCATGATAGAGGTTTCCTATCCGAACAAACAGCCCGATACCGCGCTGTTCGGGCATCTAAAACCCGAATTGTTAAACAACGAGCTGAAAGTCCTAGCATCTTATAGCAACGCAACAGCACTATACAATTTCTCTATTATAGTCGTGCATATCAAGCCCGATGGTAACAACGAAACAATCATCAAACAAGAACTGAAAAAAGAAAATCCATTTCATGTGAAATGGATTTTCCCGGAACAAGGCAAGGTGATTGAACTATAAAGAGTTTTATGCTATATAAGCTTTAATTATGCTTTTTGTTTTTACCTTTTTACTTTTGACTTAATAACAACCACTCTTTCACCGCTTGGAAATCCGCTGGCAATTCCACCGCCTGTTTCTTTTTGTCCAGAAGATATTGCGCTTTTTCCGGAATAGGAATTTTCTCGCCTATCACTTCTTCCACTACGTCCGGAAACTTGACAGGATGCGCCGTTTCCAATATAAAACCCCTATCGTTGCTGGGTTTCAAAAAGTCGGACAACGCTTTATAGGCAACCGCACCATGCGGATCCAGTATATAATGTGTACGGTGATACACTTCTTTGATTGTTGCTTTCGTATCCGCATCCGAAATGCTTACACTACTTACCTTGTCTTTCAGTGCCGGAAAATTATTTTGGAATAGTTCCAATATGCGAACAAAATTGCTTGGGTCGCCTACGTCCATCGCATTGGAAATCGTGGCTATGGCTTTTTGTGGGGCGTATTTTCCGGTATTGAAATATTTAGGAATCTCGTCGTTACTATTGGTCGCCGCTAAGAAATGTTTTATGGGCAGGCCAGACGCGCTTGCCAAAATCCCTGCGCATATATTTCCAAAATTACCACTCGGCACACATACAATCGGTGCTTCGTCATTTTCCTGCATCCATTGCTGATATGCAAAGAAATAGTATAGTTGCTGCGGCAACCAACGCGCAATATTAATGGAGTTGGCAGACGTCAAAACCATTTTTGCATTGAGCGCCGCGTCCATAAATGCTTGCTTGACAATCGCCTGGCAATCATCAAACACACCGTCTATTTCCAACGCTTTAATATTCTGTCCGCAGGTCGTTAATTGTAGTTCCTGTATTGGGCTGACTTTCCCTTTGGGATACAGTATCACGACCTCAACGCCTTCTACGCCAAGAAAACCATTGGCAACAGCACCGCCCGTATCGCCGGATGTCGCAACCAAAACGGTCGTTTTGGTTGATTTGCCCTTATTGAAATAGCCCAAACAACGGCTCATGAACCGTGCGCCTACGTCCTTGAAGGCCATCGTCGGTCCATGGAACAACTCCAAAGACGCTATCTGGTCGTCAATTTTCACTAAAGGAAAATCAAAATCAATCGTTTCCGAAACGATTTGTTCCAATATATTTTGGGGGATAGAGCCTTCGGTATGGGGCGACATGACTTCAACGCCGATTTCCAATTTGGATTTCGTGGTAATGTTTTTTAAAAAATCCGGAGAGAGTTGTGGAATCCGCTCCGGGAAATACAAACCTTTGTCCGGTGCTTGTCCATGCACCGCCGCATATTGAAAATCCACGTCCGGTGCTTGTTTATTTAAACTATAATATTTCATTCTTTTAAAGTAAAAATTAAAAAGTTAAGATTCAGTATTTAAGTCATTATATTTCTATGCAACATTATTTAAAGTTGAGCCCTATTAAAGAAAGAACACCTTTAGCGTCATTCCCGCGTAGGCGGGAACCTAATATGATACATGAGATTCCCGCCTACGCGGGAATGACGCTAAAGTCTTCACATTCTTCATTGCACTTTTATAGTATAATGTTTTTTATTTTTCATTTACTATGCTCGCTCCGACCTTATTAATTAAAGAAACGTAAGTATAAAACTGGATACCCATTTTGGAAAAAACCGACTGCATGACCTGTTCCACTTTTTGGGCAGTTGCCTTGTCCTTGCTAAGCATAAATATCGACGGGCCCGAACCGGAAATGCCGCCGCCCAAAGCTCCGGCGTTAATACATTGGTATTTCACCTCGTTAAATCCGGGAATCAATATACTACGCACGGGCTCGATGATTTCATCGTTCAACGAACGGCCGATCAAGTCCGCGTCGTCCATCAATATGCCCGCGACCAGACCGCCGACATTGCCCCATTGGCGTATCGCTGTTTTTAAAGAAACATCGCGGCGCAATATCGCACGCGCATCCGCCGTCCGTACTTCAATCTGCGGATGCACCAGCGTCACATAAAGATTGGGCGAAGGCAACGGAATAATGTCCAACGGATTAATCGAACGTATCAGCGTCACGCCACCATAAATCACGGGAGCTATATTGTCCGCATGTTTGACACCACTTGCGACCTTTTCGCCAAACATGGCAAACTGTATCAATTCCGCTTTTGAAAACCGATTTCCCAACAGATGATTGGCACCGACTACCGCTCCGGCGGCACTTGCCGCACTCGATCCGACGCCACTGCCAGGCTTGATACGTTTATGTATCAGCACTTCAAAGCCCGTCTTGCCGTCCAGTTCTTTCAGCATTTCGAGCAAGGGCGCTCCCGCCGTATTTTCGGCGGGATTTTCCGGCAAGGGAAATCCGTCCGCGCTCTTGACAATAATTTCCGGACTGTCCAACAGTCGGATGTCCATCAAGTCCGCAGGTTCTGTCAAGCACAATCCCAACACGTCAAATCCGCATACGAGATTGGCGACACTTCCCGGTGCCTGCACTGTACATTGGGTTATTTTATTTTGAGTTTCCATTTATTTAACTAAAAAGTAAAAAAGAAAAAAGCTTAATGCACAATGCCTAATGTCATAAGGATGAAATTTAAAATGTCATTTAATTAATTAAATTGATTTTCAAATTTTCAAATCACCAAATTTTCAAATTAAACTCCCGCTTTTATCAAATCCGCAAACACGCCGCTCGCCGTTACGTCCGCTCCGGCACCAGCGCCTTTGACGACCAACGGCTGGTCGGGATAGCGCATTGTATAAAACAAGACAATATTGTCCTTGCCATACAAATGGTAAAAATCTGACTGGGGCAATACCTGTTGCAAACCTACGGAAGCTTTTCCATCCG
>JASGDY010000073.1:0-12267 GCA_047606825.1 Chitinophagaceae bacterium | reverse complement strand
TCTTTTTCGGATTCCTTAACCGGAATTGTTTTTGGTAGGGCCATGCACTTTTATTATATAGCCCAAATGTAATAAAAAAATCCAATCTTCCAAATCAGACTGTTTTATTATTGTGTTTGGTATAAAAAGGTCCATCATTGAAGTGCACCTTTTTACTTAATTCTGATTAGGATTAATTGATTCTGATTTCCTGCCCCGGCTGTTGCGCTTCGGGAGTTTTGGGGAGATTGACGACCAACACACCGTCTAGATATGCCGCGGAAATCTGCTCAGTCAACACTTGTCCGTTGAGTTGGAAACTGCGTTCAAACGTACCTATACTGTTTTCTTGATAGATAAATTTCCTATCAGATATCGCATTGTCCGCTTCGTAGGAAATCGTCAATACATTGTCTTGCACGCTTAGTTTAAACCTGTCCTTGTCCAGGCCAGCCGCATATAGGCAAAGCAGAAAGCTATCTTCCCTTTCCTCTATGTTGACGGAAGGTAATGCACCAAACCTGTTGGCAAATAGCTGCCGAAAATTTTCTTTTCCACCCCAGAAACCCGCACTGCACCTATCCTTATAATGAGGTCTGCCAAATCCGTTTCCTTGTTGCCGATTGTCGTTCATTGTGTTAAAAAACATAGTTGTAAAATTTTATAGTAATTAATTAAAAAAAGAAAAAATTAAAGTTAGAAAGTATAGTCCCAACGAACTATAAAACAGGAATAATGGTTTTGCTTTTCTGTGCGTCATGGTCAAAGATTGGTTCAATCTTATTGCAAATGCTTTGTCGTTGCAGAGGAGACATTTGTCTGTAATCGTTACCCCATAACCGACGGCGACGATTGGAGGCGATTTTAAAAACAAGCGTTCCGGCTGCCAGTACCACAACTGCTGTAACAACCAGCTTGACAATCAACATCAATACAAGTGCCGCAATGCCCAATAGTGCTACCACGCCGCCTATCCGCAAAAACAACAAGGGAAAATTCTTCTTCATGGTTTCATTTTTTTGTTTTAAAAAATATGTTTGTTATAGAGGAAGACGCGTTACCGTATTTTTTACTTTAATAAAACAGAAAAATATTTTAAAAAGAAAAAGTCCTATAATTTTTCTAAAAATTATAGGACTTTTTTATTATAGCCCGTATCAAAACCTGCAACGTTTTTCCCATTCTTCCCTGAACCGTTTCCTGTCATCGTCCGACATATTGCGCCACTTGTCACGGAAATCGCGCCGCCATTGCCGCCTTTCCCCGCCTCGCTTAAAATCAAAGCGACCAAACAAAATCCGGCAAAGGACAAGCAATCCCAACGCTTGCCAAAAGCTCAAAGGCCTGACGCCCGTAACCTCGGGCAGTATCGCATTCCAAAGCCACCGAACGACAAATCCGGACAGCAACAGGCACAGTGCTATCACTGGAAGAAAAAAGAACCCTCTTTTTTTCCTAAACCGATTGTCTGGATAATTGCCTCGCATCGTCATGTGTTTAATTCGTCGTAAAGATATTGTAGTTTTTTACGTATATGCTTGATTGCGTACCCTTTTCTACTGATGATTGTTTTTAGGTTTTCGTTTTGTTCATTGGCAATTTCCTGTAAGGTCATGTCTTCGATTTCGTTCTGTACAAATACGAGGCGTTGATTTTCCGGCAGTTCGTCCAATGCCTGCATCAAGGTTTTCCAGAAAATGTCCTTAAACAGTTTCAGTTCGGGATCTTCGCTTTCATCCAATAGAAGTATTTCCCTGATCTGCCAGTCGCCATCCTCGGTTCCGTAGGTAAAATCTTCCAGCCTGTCGGGTTGGCGTTTGCGGTAGCGGTCGGTGATCTTGTTTTTGGCGACATAGTAGAGCCAACCGCTGACGCTCTCAAGTTCCGCAATATTGGTCAGTCGGCTGAGCTGCATCCATACGTCCTGCAAAATGTCTTCCGCATCATGCAAACTACCCACTTTACCTTTGATAAAATGCAGCAACTGGTTGCCATATCTTTTGACAACCTGCGTAACCGAGGAGGATTTGTTTTCCGACATTGCCAATGCAAAACTATTGTCCATTGGAAAAGAAGACGGACGAGATTTGCTTTTACTTTAAATATGGGTAAATGTCCACTTTTCTTTTTCCAATATACGCAAAATAACGCTCTTACGGCAATTGCGAAAAATCAATCTCCGGTTTCTTGTCGCCCTTGTCCGGACGGCTAAATCGACTGTCCGCCGGTGTGAAGTCGCTGAAAAAACCGCCGTTTTTCAGGAAAAAAATATTGCCTTTTACGCCGCCCGCATAGTCTTTCCGGTAGTTTTTCCTGCCGGTATTGTCAATGGTGAAACGCGCGTCGTTGGCGGCAATCCATTCGCCGTAGGACGTACGCATCCATTGGTTGCCGTATTGGGAAAGGCGCGAAACATTGCCCATTCCGGGGTTGAAATTTTCCAAAAAGGAATGCAGACTTTTCAGCCACGTGCTGGTGTGCGGTCTCTTGAAACTGGCGATAAGCTGCCATTTTGCCGCTTCCGGCGCGTAGAAATAAGCGGTGAAATCCGTCGTACTGTCCGCATTGGGATGCGCGTGCAACAGAAAGCGGTAAGTCGTCCCGGCTTTCCACATATAGTTGAGGTAGCTCTGCCCACCGAATCCTTTGCCGCCAAATTCCCCGCCATGCACGTTCGCACCTTTTTTCAGTAAAGTGGTTTTTTTGTCCGTAGGGACTTCCTTTGGATTGTCCGTGGTAAAAGGACTCCAGACCGAAAACAATACGTGTCTCCTATCCGGTCCATTGACCTGAAAACCAAAATAGCCCACGCTGAAACCGTCCGCCATAAAGTACGAACCGATAGGGTCACTGCCTACGGGAACAGTCACTTCGTTGTAGAACCACTCAATGTTTTTGCCTTGCGGAACCGGATAGCTGAGATGCACGGAAGGACCACGCCTACCCCAATAATGAAAATTACCGTCATTGTTCGGGACAAATACCAGTTCGCCCGTAGTGGCCGCGCCGCTAATGTATATGGAATCAATGTCGATTGTAGTATTACCTTCTTTTTTTACAATAGAAAAGTCGAGTGCATGGTAGCCCGTATCCTTTGCGTTCCAAGTGCCGACGGCTATTTTTTGCCAATCGGTATTGGTAAATGATATTGTTTTGTTTATTTTGTCCAAACCTAAGCGGATATTGGTTTTACCACTTGCCTTGACATGAATCGAGATATTGATTTTTCCTTTGTTCCCTGTGCGGAAATAGGTTGTGAAACCAACTTTTTGATTTTCCCAATTGACAATGTTACCGTCGAAACGTCCCTCCTCTTTTTGGGTAGAACACCAAGTGTTTCCAGCCGTCGGAATGGCTGCTTCCTGCGCTTGTACATGGAAAATAGCAATCGAAAAAAGCATCGCCAATATCCCTTTTCTAAGGAAAAAAATAACTGTGTTGTACATATTGGGAAAAATTAGAAAGTACAAATTAGTCTAAAAACAGCAGGAAAGACAACGCAATCGTTTCGCTGACCTTGAAGAAAAAACATATTGCCAGCAAATGTTTTAACTTGCATCTATGTTTACAGGAATAGTAGAATCCATCGGCATCGTCGATACAATTACAGAAGAGGGAAGCAACAAAAGTTTCTGGATTGCGTCGGTATTGACACCCGAACTGTCCATCGACCAAAGCGTGAGCCACCAAGGCGTGTGCCTCACCGTTGACCAGATACAGGAGAACAAATACCGCGTCACCGCCATCGACGAAACCTTGAAAAAAACCAACCTCAACGACTGGAAACAGGGCGACAAAATCAACCTCGAAAGGTGTATGGTGATGAACGGACGACTCGACGGGCATATCGTGCAAGGCCATGTCGATACGACCGCCCCGTGCATTGGCCTGGAAGAAAAAGAGGGAAGCGTAGAGTTCCGTTTCCGGTTTCCTCCGCAATATGCCGGTCTGGTAATTGAGAAAGGCTCGATTGCGGTAAACGGCACGAGCCTGACACTTTTCAATATTGCCGACGATGCATTTACGGTGGCCATCATCCCTTATACGCTGGCGCATACCAGCATCAGCGATGTCCAAGTCGGTACGCGCGTCAACATCGAATTTGACATCATCGGAAAATATATCCTCCGTCAAGCGGCAATAAAAAGTGAAAAAAACAACGGCCAAAAGCTAATCGCTCATCAAAAATGAAACAGATAGGTTTACTTTCCGACACACACGGCGTATTGCCGGAAGCGGTTTTCAAGCATTTTGAAGACTGCGACGAAGTGTGGCATGCGGGAGACTTTGGCGGCGACAGCGTTGCGGAACGGCTGGCGACATTCCGTCCGCTGCGTGGGGTGTACGGCAATATCGACGGCACAGACATACGTTCGGAATTTCCGGAGACCAATATATTTCAAATAGAAGACGTAAAAGTTGCCATGAAACATATCGGCGGTTATCCCGGAAAATACGCGCCAGGTGTAAGGGAAATGCTGAAAATAACCAAGCCTCGACTGTTTATCAGCGGACATTCACATATATTGAAAATCATGTTTGACGCAGCGTTTCAATGGCTACACATCAACCCCGGCGCGGCGGGAATCCAAGGCTGGCACCAAGTGCAGACGCTTGTCAAGTTTAAGATTGACGGCAAGGACATCAAGGACTGTGTCATCGTAGAACTGGGAAAGAAAGGAAAAAGTTTATAAAAATCTTGCATAGAAATTTGGCAGGAATTTAATTAGGCCTATATTTGCCACCCGTTAGCGGAAAAAGGATTGGTAGTTCAGTTGGTTAGAATGCCGCCCTGTCACGGCGGAGGTCGCGGGTTCGAGTCCCGTCCAGTCCGCTGAGCGGGGGAATTGAAAAATTCCCCCGCTTTTTTCATATAGGAACAATCCTTTCTCTTTCATTGTCAATGCGTTGTTAGCCAACAGGCCAACCATTGTGGGATGTTCGATGGATGCCGTTTTCATAGTAGAGATTCCGCTGACCTCCCGGGTTCAAAAATTCTTGTTTTGCCCAAGTTTCCGACTTTTAAAGACATATCCGAAATCTAACAGTTTCTGGAGATTGCCCCGGAGGATTTTGTATGTCGTGTCGCAGCCACTCGATTGACGGCCTTATTGCGACACTGTTGTTGCTCGTGGAGTACCAGTGCTGGTAGGGGTCATGCGTCGTCCAGTTGGCAACAAGGGATTATATCTGGCTTTTCCAGTCCGGCATTTCCGAAAATAGAAAGGGGCCGACGCAATGTCAGCCCCTTTCTATACCGCCACATATATCCATCTAATCACAGCGAAATCTCTTCAATCTTGAATTTAAGCAGGCCATTGGGCGCCTGTACCTCGGCGATTTCGCCCACACTTTTTCCAATCAGTCCTTTCCCGATGGGGGAAGTGATGGATATTTTCTGTTCTTTCAAGTTCGCTTCCTGCTCGCCCACCAACTGGTAGGTCACGGTCTTTTTGGTAGCGATGTTGGTAATCTTGACCTTGGTCAACACGGCAGCCTTGCTCGTGTCGATTTGGCTTTCGTCCACGATGCGTGCGTTGGCAATCTGGCTTTCCATCAGTGCAATCTTGGCCTCCAGGATGCCTTGGGCATCTTTGGCGGCGTCATATTCGGCATTCTCACGCAAGTCCCCTTTTTCGCGGGCCTCGGCGATTGCCTTGGAAGCGGCGAGCCTGTCAACTGCCTTTAGTTGTTGTAACTCTTTCTTCATCTTCTCAAAACTTTCTTTTGAGAAGTACATTATGTCACTCATATCAATTTTATTTAACTACAGACAAAAAAAAATACAACGCCGCAAACCTGCGGCGCTGCACATCAATTATTGAACAGTTACAAATATAAATCTTTATTTGCAAAAAAGAAGCTAAAATGCAGCGGTGTAGCATATCCCTTTTTCCATTGCTTTCGAATGGATAGGCATGCATTTTAATTGGATATGGCACGATGATTTCCTCCGTCTTTATATTTTTACGTATTGCCCAATGAAAGGTTTCACCATCCCGAATGCGACCGGCCACGTTTTCTGCTTTTTACTTTTTATTTTAACCTCACATTATCCCGGTATGGCAAACCATCATCAACAAGATTGCTTCTTTCCACGTCTACCCTTGGCAATTTCTTTTCTGGGACAAGGGTTGGTAAGGCTGTCCCAAGGAAGCAATGGCGCAAAGATTGCAATAAGTCCCTTAAAAAAAATCCCCATGCTCCACAGCTACGACCTCACGGCTTTTTTCCGTAGGTTTGCCGACAACAATTTTTGGATAGATGATATACCGAAGTAAGGCGCCGTTGCGCATCGGACTTGCCGGCGGCGGCACGGATGTCAGTCCGTACAGCGACTTGTACGGCGGTGCGATTTTGAACATTACCCTTTCGCTGTATGCGCACGCCAACATCGAACCAACCGAAGACGGCAAAATAACCGTCACAGCACTCGACCGCAACGAATCCGAATCTTACGGTTGGCAAAAAGAACTACCTATCAACGGGCATCTCGACCTGCTCAAAGGCGTGTACAACCGCATCCAAAAAGACTATGCATTTGAGTCCAAAGGTTTTCGTCTGTCCACCTACGTGGATGCGCCGGCGGGAAGCGGGCTGGGCACTTCGTCCACGCTCGTCGTTGCCATCATCGGTGCTTTTGTGGAGATGCTCAAACTCCCGCTCGGGGAATACGATATTGCGCATTATGCCTACAACATTGAACGCAAAGACCTGAGACTCAGCGGAGGCAAGCAGGACCAATATGCCGCGACTTTTGGCGGTTGCAACTTCATGGAGTTCTACGGCGGCGACAAAGTAATTGTCAACCCGTTGCGCATCCGCGAGGAATACATCAACGAACTGGAAAACAACCTCGTCCTCTACTATACCTCGACCAGCCGCGAAAGCGCCAAAATCATCGAGGAACAGCAAAAAAACGTCCGCGCCAACAACGAAAAATCCATCGAGGCCATGCACAACCTCAAAAAACAGGCGGTCATGCTCAAGGAAGCATTGCTCAAAGGCGACCTGAACGCGTTCGGACAGATATTGGATTACGGTTTCCAACAGAAAAAACAGATGGCGACGCATATTTCCAACGGTTTCATCGACGACATCTACGCGACGGCAATCGATGCGGGCGCAACCGGTGGCAAAATCAGCGGTGCCGGCGGCGGCGGCTTCATGACATTTTACTGCCCCAACAACACACGTTACCAAGTCATGCAGGCCTTACTCCAACTGGGCGGCGAGGTGCGTGATTTCCAACTGACACAAAAAGGTTTGATTACCTGGAGGAACAAATAACCATGGCAACAGAATGTATCATCCTCTCCGGCGGACAGGGAACGCGGCTGCGAAGCGTCGTCGCTGACTTACCCAAAAGCATGGCAACGATTGCCGGGAAACCCTTTTTGTGGTATCTGGTGCAGTATTTCTTGAGACAGGGTGTTGCTACATTTATTTTTGCTTTGGGGTACATGCACGAAGCGATTGAGGCGTATCTGTCTTCCGAGGACTCCCCTTTTTTCCATACCAACGCACAGTACAAAATCTCCGTGGAAAACGAACCGCTTGGCACGGGCGGTGCCATCCAAAAGGCCGCCCATCTGGCCGAAACTGAAAATGTGTTCATTGCCAATGGAGACACTTTGTTTGAAATCGATGCAGACGTCCTGAAAAAAGCACATGAAACAACCAAGGCCTTATGCACATTGGCGTTGAAACCCATGAAAGATTTTGAACGCTATGGCGTTGTGGAACTAGACGAAAGCAACCAAGTTGTCAATTTCAAGGAAAAACAATATTATGCCGAAGGCAATATCAACGGGGGTGTGTATATGTTAAATGCACACCGCTTCCTGCAACTCGGCTTGCCCGAAAAATTTTCTTTTGAAAAAGATTTCCTGGAACAACAGGCTGACCACAACACGCTGTTTGGCATTCTACAAAACGGCTATTTTATCGACATCGGTATTCCAGAGGATTATGGAAGAGCACAGGCAGCGTTGCCGCCTTTGTTTGGCAGGTAAACAAAAATCCACCGGGGTCAGACTAGGACAACCAAGCGTTTGCCACCGTGAATATCCATACCCCAGACATGTTCAATATCCTTGAGTGCAACGTTTATGGTTTCTATGCTGAGCTTTCCATCCACCGAGATCTGAAACATTTCAGGAAGGATTTCCGTGATGAACAATTGCACTTCGGAACCCGTCCAGCTTCCCAAGCCCGAGCCTAGAATATGGATATCTGTGCTTCGTAGAATCGAGGAAGACAATGTAATCGTATCACCTGCCATAGCTCCTACCGTAACGAAACGCGTGCGGTGTGAAAATCCACCGTTGCCCTGCAACGCGGACAAAACCAACTCCGCACTGTGTCCCCACAAATAATCAATCACAACATCAATAGGGTTTTCACCGTGCCTATTTTTAATCTGCGCGACAAAACTTTCATCTTCCTGGTTCAGCGAAATAATTTCGTCTGCACCTAAGGACAACAATTCCTGTAGGGAGATGTCGTTCCTACCTGTTGCGATGACTTTTTTTGCACCGTAATATTTGGCAATCTGCACGGCGATTTTGCCGGTGACACCTGTTGCGCCGTTTAGCAAGACAGTTTCCCCATTTTGCAAAACAGCCCTGAAACGCAATGCCAATGCCGAACCCATAACCGCATTGGGCAAAGCGGCGGCCGTCGCATCGTCGATACCTTCGGGAAGCTTTACGGTTCTGTCTTTTTCTACGATTGCTTTTTCGGCAAGCATTCCACTTACACCGATTCCGTAAACACGCGTGCCGTCTGCCAACAGGCCAACGCCGTCGCCGCCCGGGACTTTTGCCGTCCATGTTTCATCCTGCGTGGAATAATGTCTTCCGCTCGCGCGCGTCTTGTCAAGGTTTTTGACGGCGGATGCTTTTATGGAAACCAATAATTCATTGTCGTTTTGCGCTATCGGTTCTGCAAAGTCTTCCACATACTTGGGCAGTTCACCTTTTTGAAATACTACTGCGGCTTTCATTTTCCTATAATTTTATATAGCAAAACTAATGGGGCCGTTACGTCCGAACAATAACATTTGTTATTAAATACAATCAAGGGTTGGAAAAGTCCGCCGTAGTGGACGAACTTATGGTAGAAATAACCGATTCGTTCAAAATGAGTTCCGTAGGAACGACCTTATATTGTTGATAAGGTCGTTCCTACGGAATTTTATAACCCATATTATAACCGATGCTACCATAAGTACACTCCTACGGAGCTGAAATACATCATCTTTTCCTATTATTTTCAACTCTTGATTAGCATTATCAAACGCAATCACCTCTTTTTCTTTGTCAGTTTACTTTTGATGCGGCTGAGATGGACAGTTGAAACGCCCAGATAGGAAGCGATGTAATGTTGGGGGACACGTTTTATAATCTCGGGCCTCTCTCCCATCAAGTTAAGATAGCGTTGCTGCGGCGTGTCCTTGATGGAGGAAAAAAAGTATTTCATATAGTCGAAAGTCCGCTCGAATATCTTGTCGATGAACATATTCCGGAGGTGTGGGATTTCTTTGATTTCTTCGAGTATTCTGTTTAAGTCGTCTTTGTGTATCCACCATATAATGCTTGGTTCGATGGTTTCTATCGTCGTTGGGCTGGGAATGTTTTTCAAGAAACTTTCGATGGAGCCGACTGGTTCGTTTTCAAAGAAAAATTGGGCGGTAACTTCTTTTCCATTGTTGTTGAACCATACACGGATACAGCCTTTTTCAATCAGGAACATCTTTTTTGAAACTTGTCCTTCATACAGAAGTATCGTTTTGGCGGGTACTTCGATGCGGTTGAAACAGCTTGTGTAGTCGCTCCATTTGCCCTCCTCAAGTTGAAGATTGTCTTTACGCTGTTCCAACATGTTTGTTTGTTTTTATCCTGCACACGCATTGCCTTCGGGATATGACGCCAATCCTCTTTCTGGCACATAACCGTCATAGCGCACGACCATGCTGTCCAAAACGGCTTCTATTTCCGGGTAGGTCGATAGGTTGACCAACAGGTTGCGAAAGTCTTTGACGGAAGGAAAACCTTTGAGGTAGTTGGCGTAATGGCGGCGCATTTCGAGGATGCCGAGCTTGTCACCTTTCCATTTCATGGAGCCGACGAGGTGTTTTTTGATGACATCGATACGCTCCTGGATGGTCGGCGGCGGCAAGTGCGCGCCTGTTTGGATATAGTGTTTGATTTCCCGGAAAATCCAGGGATAACCGATAGCGGCACGGCCAATCATCAGTCCGTCCAGACCGTAACGGTTTTTATATTCCACGGCTTTTTCAGGACTGTCGATGTCGCCGTTGCCGAAGATGGGAATGTGGATGCGCGGATTTTCCTTGACCTTGCCAATCAATGTCCAGTCCGCATGGCCTTTGTACATCTGCGCGCGTGTACGGCCATGGATGGAAAGCGCCTGGATGCCCACGTCCTGCAAACGCTCCGACACTTCCAAAATATTCAGGCTGTCATTGTCCCAGCCGAGGCGCGTCTTGACGGTTACCGGCAACGACGTGCTTTTGACGACGGCATCGGTCAGCCGCACCATCAGGTCTATATCTTTCAACACGCCAGCACCGGCACCTTTGGTCACGACCTTCTTGACCGGACAACCAAAATTGATGTCCAGCAAATCGGGATTGACCGTCTCCACGATGCGCGCGCTGATGGACATGGCTTCTTCGTCGCCACCAAAAATCTGTATGCCGACAGGCCTTTCCTCCTCAAAAATATCCAGCTTCTGGCGGCTTTTCATCGCGTCGCGGATAAGCCCTTCGCTGCTGATAAATTCGGTGTACATCAGGTCTGCCCCGTTGTCTTTGCACACGGCACGGAAAGGCGGGTCGCTCACGTCCTCCATCGGTGCGAGCAACAAGGGAAATTCCGGTAATATGATATTGCCTATCTGAGCCATTTAGAATCGGAAATTAAGAATTAAGCCAAAAGTGAAAAGTCAAAAACAAAAAGCTTAACGCTGGGACATAATGTTCAACCCCTAACGTCAAAAGAAGTTAGGCTTTATTCCCCGCAAAGTCCGCTTCATCAAACTTACGGTCTTTCGGACTTCGGTCTTTCGGTCTATGCTAATGCCTTATCTTCGCCGCAAAGTTAAGTCCTTATTTGTTTATGGAAGACGAAGAGCTATTGACTGGAGAGTCGGAAGCAAAACCGCGGCCGCGACATACCATCCAATACACGCCCTCATCCCAGTTTGGGATATTGGTCGGGATGGCGTTCGTGGGATTGATATTGGGAAGTCTATTGGGGCTGGTCCCTGCTTTGATAAGCGGTGTCAGCCTGTTGACATTTGCCAGCAACATGGACAACCCGGCTTATACCAATTTGATACGTCTGATGCAGCTTATCAGCACGGTCTGCACGTTTTTGTTCCCTGTATGGATATACCAAAGGGTTGTACGTCCGCCAAAGGATTTTTTGCATGTAAGAACGCATTCCAGTACAAGGTTATGGTTGTTGGTCATCGGATTGGCATTTGCATCGATGCCCGTGACAGACTTGATGGGAACCATCAACCAAGTCATCCCAATACCTACAAGTTTGGCAAAAACTTTCCAACAAATAGAAGACAACTACAATACGCAAGTGATGGCGATGATGCGGATGAATGGTGTTGGCGACCTGTTGATTTCCCTGTTTATCATCGCATTGCTGCCCGCGGTACTGGAAGAGACTTTTTTCCGGGGCGGTTTTCAGAACATATTGGTGCAGTGGGTCAAGAAGCCGTTTTGGGCCATATTGATAACGTCGGTGGTTTTTAGCGCGATACATGGTTCGTATTATGGATTTTTGCCACGTGCGTTTTTGGGTTTGTTGTTGGGCTACGTCTATTGTTGGACAAAGGACTTGAAAATGAACATATTAATCCATTTCATCAACAATGCTACCTCGGTCGTAACGATGTATGTGTTGTCCCAAAAAAAACAGCTCACGCCCGAAAACATGAACGAATCGCTGCCTTGGTATTGGCAGCTCGGCGGCTTGGTATTGTTTGTCTTTGTAGCGTGGCGGGTAAGGGAACGGTCGTCGTCAAACCCCACCCCCGCCCGCTCTCCTAAAGGCGATGGGAGAAGCGACGGCTAAGAGGAGAGGTTTCATACATTTCCTAAACTTCGCACAATACATTGAAGTCGTTTAAACTTTCTCAGATATAAAATGATAGGTTCAAGTACAAAACATTAATGTTAATCAAAAATTGGATAATGTGAAAAGATGATGGAATTCAGCTCCGTAGGAGCGTACTTATGGTAGC
>JASGDY010000072.1:0-13068 GCA_047606825.1 Chitinophagaceae bacterium | reverse complement strand
TAGCGGGCACGGCCCCGGATATGTCCGTTTTTGACTCGTTCGGGGCTTTTGCATTTGGGGCAATGGTCTATCATTTTACTTTTTCACAAATGTAGTAAAATATAGCATTCTTTAGTTACTAATGCCAAAAATATTTGCATTTCCTTCAACTTAACATAATATAAATTATAGGAAAAAAATCTTATTGAGACTGTTTGAGTTATTTATATCAATCAATTGCTCATATAATCTTTGTTATCTAAAATCACCACGGACTCACGGCTTTTGCTATTTTTTCCTTTGAGGCGGAAAACTCTTATAGACATCGCCTCTCGGAAGCACGCACATCAATAGCACGACTTCGGGTGCTTCTGTTTCGTCGCAAAACAACCCGATGCGCAGATATCCAATCCGTATTTTGTAGAATCCAGCATAGCCACTCATCGGCTCGACAAAGTGCAAATCTTTCAGCGTGGTTACGGCTTTCAAAGTTTCGACCATCTCGTTTACCTTTTGGCGGTAGCTTTTCGGCAACTTCGCAGCGTCCTTGATGAAAGCCTTACTTGTCTGTACCTCCATAACTGTAATTTACAATGTTTAGTCGGCGTTAAGAACGGACATCAATTCCTCCATGCTGCCCCTATCCTCTTTTAGTCGGTCCTTCATGATTTCTGAAAGAAAATAATTTTCTGTCTCTTCGTTGTCTATCACGTCCAATATCTTCATTACATCCTCATCGTTCCAGTTGCCGCGTCTTTTTTTGACGTAGAAATGATTGGGTATCATCCCAATTCGCTTGGCAATGTACTCTATTTTGTATCCGCTATTGTCTATCAAAGCAGATAAATTACCTTTCAAGTTCTGATAAGCGACTACAATTTCTTTCATTTCATTTCAATTTTACGTTTTTTATTCGTACATTTTTTGTATATTTTCCATACAAATATAGTAATCTTTTCTATACAGAATATACAAAAAAGCACACCGCAGATTGGTGTGCTTTTGTATGAAACATAAATCATCAACTATTTGCTCCAGTTGACGCTTACGGACTTGGTATTGGCAGAACTGCCGCCGACACGGAAGATGAACTCGCCGGGTTCCCAGTCGTATTTCAGCTCTGTATTGTAAAATTTCAGGCTTTCGGGGTCTATGATGAAACTTAGTTCTTTCGATTCGCCGGGTTGCAGGAAAACTTTCTGGAAACTTTTCAGTTCGATAACGCTCCTTGCGATGCTGGCTACAGGGTCGGAAACATAGAGTTGGGCGGTTTCCTCTCCGGCATATTTGCCTGTGTTTTTGACGGTGACTTTTAATTGAATCGGCGCGTTGCCTTTCAGGTTCTTTTCGCTGACGGTTGGTTGACCATAGTCAAAAGTCGTGTAGCTCAGACCGTAACCAAACGGATACAACGGCGTATTGGGTACGTCCAGGTAATCGGATTTGAACTTGGTCGGTTCGCCTTCGGTATAGGGACGACCGGTATTTTTCTGGTTGTAATACACGGGAATCTGCCCCACATTTCTGGGAAAGCTCATTGTGAGTTTGCCGGATGGATTGTAGTCGCCAAACAGCACGTCCGCGATGGCATTGCCACCTTCCGTACCGCCAAACCACACGTCCAATATGGCGTTCAGGTTTTTGTCTTCCCAATCAAGTGTCAATGGACGGCCATTGTATAACACGGCCACGACGGGTTTGCCTGTGGCGACCAGTGCTTTCAGCAAGTTGCGCTGACTTTTGGGGATATTGATATTGCTGCGACTGGAAGATTCTCCACTCATATCGGCAGCCTCACCCACGACGGCAACGACCACGTCGGACTGTTTGGCAGCGGCAACGGCATCCTGTATCAACTGTTCGGGAGATTTTTCGTCTATGGAGATTTCTTCACCGAATACATTAACCTTTCTGTTGAAAACCGTATCGTCCGAGATGTTGGCACCTTTGGCGTAGATGATTTTCGCTTTGCCGTTCACGGCGTTTTCAAGACCTTCTTTTACCGTAACGGCTTTTTCCCATTCACCCGAAACACTCCAGGTGCCGAGCATGTTGCGACGGCTGTCCGCCAATGGCCCGACGAGCGCAATCGTCCCGTTTTTCTTCAACGGCAATGTCTGGTTGGCGTTTTTCAGCAATACAAAAGAATGCGCCGCCAGTTTTCTGGCAAAAGCCCTGTTTTCCGGCGAAAGAATGTCGCGCTGCGCACGGTCAGGATTCAAGGATTTATAAGGGTCGGCAAACAGTCCGGCTCTGTACTTGGCATCCAATACGTGTTTGCAGGCACTGTCAATCTCGGCCATTGTCACTTTTCCTTCTTTTAGGGATTTACCCAAAGTATTCAAAAATCCCTCGCTCACCATGTCCATGTCCAGACCTGCGTGCAAGGATTTTGCGGAAACCTCCTGCAAATCACCCAAACCATGCGCCGTCAACTCGCTCACCGCCGTGTAGTCGCTCACAACCAAACCGTTGAAGCCCCATTCCCTGCGCAACAGATTGGTCAGCAACCAACGGTTTGCCGTGGACGGAACGCCATTCAAGTCATTGAAAGATGTCATGAAAGAAGCCGCCCCCGCTTCCACGGCGGCTTTGTAAGGTGGCAGGTAATATTGGTACATTTTGATTGGACTCATGTCAACCGTGTTGTATTCGCGGCCCGCTTCCGCACCGCCGTATAATGCAAAATGTTTGACGCAAGCCAATACCGTATTGGTGTCTGCCAGATTTTTGCCCTGATAGCCACGGACCATCGCTTTGGCAATCAACGAACCGAGATAGGAATCCTCTCCTGCGCCTTCCGACACACGTCCCCAACGCGGGTCACGCGCGATATCGACCATTGGTGAAAACACCCATTTCAGGCCGTCAGCCGTGGATTCCTTGGCGGCAATCTGTGCCGACTGTTCAATCATTTTCAAGTCCCAGGTCGCTGCGACTCCCAACGGAATCGGGAACAGTGTGTGGTGACCGTGTATCACGTCGAGACCGAACAACAACGGGATGTGCAGACGCGACTGCTTGACGGCAACGTCCTGCAATCTTCTGAGTTTGTCCGCACCCCAGATACCAAACGTACTGCCGACCTGACCTTTGGCAATCTTTTCGGTAACGCCGCCCTGCACGACCGTCCCGGTCAATACGCCATCCGAAACGGCCTCCTGGTTAAGCTGTCCGATTTTTTCCTCGGTCGTCATCTTGGACATCAGGTCACGCACGAAAGCATCCATTTTGGCATCCTGCGCCCGCACTTGGCATATTGCTGCCAAAGCAAACGGAAACAGTATTTTCTTTTTTATGTTCATGGTTTTTCTTTTTGTTTAAGCCTCTTTTTTAAACCTCACCCCGACCCCCTCTCCTAAAAGAGAGGGGCGAAGCGACACGTAAGACTTCGCATCTCCCCTCTCACTTGGGAGAGGGGTCGGGGGTGAGGTTTAATATGTGTTTTATTTAAAAATCTAAACGACAACTATTTCAACAAATAAGGTTGTATGACTTTCTGCCAACGCTTGTAACCTTCCGGTTTCATGTGCAACATATCGGACAAAAACAGTGATTCGTCGGCGAGCTTGTCACCTTGTTTCATCACAGGCGTGATATCGATATATGCCGCATTGTTTTGGGTGTTGAAAAAAGCGGCGATTTCCTTGTTGGCCTGTTCGATTTTGGACCACAGTTTTTCACGGCTGGGGCTGTATTTGATGGCGACATAATCTATGGCGGCATTAGGCAAAACGCTGCGAATCATACCAAACAATGTCTTAGCACGGAAAGCCACCACGTCCGCCGTCACCGTATCGGAAACCGCAAAATCGTTGTCTCCGCAATAGATAACGACCTGTTTGGGTTGGTAGGGATAAATAATATCATTGGCATAACGGATGACATCCGGCAACGTCGAACCGCCAAAACCTCTGTTGATGATGGGATATTCCGGAAAATAGGCCTGTACATCCTTCCATTTGGTAAAAGTGGAACTGCCCACGAAAAGAATCGCATTTTTCTCTGGGAAATGTTGGCTGTCCAACTGTTTGAAATGCTGGATATCCTTGTAAAACGGTGGCTCTTGCGCAAAACCGATATTGCCCAACAGCAATAAAAAACTGCAAAGGATAGTGATTTTTAAGTACTTGTCCATACGTGTTATTTTGTCCAAACCTACAAAAGAAGTAGGATTTATAAATTGTGATTTGTGAACCATAATTCGCCGCGAATACCAACCTGCCATGAAGAAACCGAACACCTTAGGGTCATTCCTGCGTAGGCAGAAATCTAATATATGGATAGATGGGATTTAGCTTCGCCGCGTTAAAGATTCCCGCCTACGCGGGAATGACGCTAAGATGTTGACTATTTATATACGTATTCATAACATTGACTTTTCCACACAGTCCTCAAAACCATTTTTCATTTCCCTACTTTCAATACTTGCGTTTTTTTAGAAATGCCGTTTTCGTTGATGGCTTCAATGGAAAAATAATAATCTTTTTTGCTGTCCATTTCCTTAAACCAATATTCCGCGGCGTTGTGTACCATGATACAGTTGTATAGCTTGGACGCGTCCGTTCCGTAATAAATGTTGTAGGCATAGGCATCGTCCGCAGGCTGCCATCTTATCCACGCACTCCGAGAATCTTTTTCTGTCCTTAGAACACTAAAATTGCACACCGTATCGGGAATGTTGCCATTGCCTTTTCCGAAAACACGCAAACCACTGACAGCGAACTTACCCGTCGGCATGTGTACGTTTTCCAGTTTGACATAACGTGCCTGGACTGGTGATGCTAACTCCACATAGTCATGCGGAATGTCCGTTTTGTTCCGGCTTTTGTCCACCAATATTTTCCAGTCGTTGCCATTTAGGGAATAATACATTTTATATTGGTGGAAAGCCCCGGACTGTTTGCCCATAAAGGTTACGTCCTGGTCGGCGTAATTGATTTGTACGGCGTTGACGGTCGATACGGCATCCAAGTCGGAGACCAGCCACTCTCCTGCCCTGTCCGAAGCTGCACTCCAATAAGTTTTGATGTTTTCGTCCACCGCATTGTTGGCGTAATGTGTACCCAACGTAGAAGAAACCGTGACCGGCTTGTTGTAATTGAGCAACATCCACCCCGTAAAATAACCATTTGCCAATACGGAAGTGTCATTTTTTACGGAAGGCAGGTAATGCGGGTAATCCCCAAACGCCGTGTTGCACCACATCACGTCGTCATGGTCAAAACCCGCAGGCCATATACCAATCCTTCTTTCAAAATTGTTCTTAACGGCAATGACTTCCGTGCTGACATGCCAATAGTTGTGGTGGTTGTCCTGGAATGTCGCGCCGTGTCCCGCACCTCTTACAAATCCGCCGGGCTTATAGGAAACCGGGTCGGATTGCGGGACAAAATAATCCAACGGCCCGGGGCCGACAACCACGCCGTCCGCATAGTGGCTAAACTCTGTTGCGGGTGCACCGTATTGCAGATAATATTTACCATTGTGCTTGGTCATCCACGCTCCCTCCATGAACGCATCGAGAAAAGTATCATCTTGATATTCGCCAAAACGTTGCCAGCCATAACGCCAAGGTTCCATCAAGTACATTTCCTTTCGTGTTCCGATGGGTTGGAATGTCTTGCGGTCCAGTTCTATACCGTATATCGGGTAGCGGTTGCTACTGCCGTTGTACATGTACACCCGTCCGTCGTCATCCGTGAAAAAAGCAGGGTCCCAACCTCCGATTTCAAAAGAGTCCACCAAAGGTTTCCATTCGTTTCCCTTCGGATTGGTACTCATCCACAACGTAAAATTGGAACTGTACGTCGAACCGATAACAATCATCGTATCGCCAACAATACCAACGGCTGGCGCACATAGTTCGTCATAAATCCCCGCGTTCCAGGGACGTAAAAACTTACGTGAAACGAAAGTCCAGTCCAGCATATCCTTGCTCCACCAATAACCCCATTGGTTGGTACTGAAAAGATAATATTCTCCTTGGTAGTTGACGATGACCGGGTCGGCTGTCGCGCGATGCTTGCCCCAAGTCACAAAATTGGGAATGGGGCAATAACCATAGTCCAGATTGATTGGATTGCAATAGGTCTGCTGTCGTTGTCCAACAACAATATGGACACAACACAACAACGCTATAATGGTAAAAATCCTTTTCATACTAATAATTCAAAATATGAACCATGTCATCCACTTTGCGCGGAACAATTCTCCATTCTCAATGTTCACCAAGGGTTGAAGAAAATCCGCCGTGGCGGACGAAATTTTGATGCCTATATCGATACACGCTCAACTAAGTTCCGTAGGAACGACCTTATAAGTGAAAAGGTCGTTCCTACGGAACTTTAGGACCTATATAGCAACCAATACTACCAAAAGACCACTCCTACGGAGCTGAAAGGTGGGACTTTCTTTTTTTATTTTTCAAGCTTTGATTTCCATTCTCCATTATTCAAACCCCAATGTTTTCAAGCCCTGCTGCACTTCGGGACAGCTCATGAACAACCGCCACAACAATCCGGAACGGTAGTTTTCTATCATCGCAACAGGCGGACCTTGGTCGATTGCTAGGTATTGCTGCGGATACCAGTTCGCGGTTTCGCTGAAGGCATCGTAAAAACCGTATTTACCCCAAAGTTGTGCATTCTTGTCTGCGTACCAATGGCGCATCGCGGCGATGGATTCCTGCGGCGTATAGACGATGGACGAAGCGGCGGCAGTCGGTGAGATTACGCCCAAGTCATAATTGTCATTGGGTGCATGTGCCGCATAGCCATTGACGGAATAACTGGCGGTCAAGCCCCAGTTGTTGGTGTCGTAACCTTTAAACTTCTTGGGATTGTCCACGCACCATTGATAGTTGATATGGGACATCGCCGTCAATTCTTTTCCATAATCGGCATACTCGTCTTTCAGTCCGAAAGGTTTCAATCCCAGAAAAGAATAGTGCGACCAGAACAACGGTCCACCGTAAGGAGGATTGCCCTGCATGTATAGATGGAGGGTATCGTTTTTATAGTTGGTTACTTGTTTAATCTTGCCGTCCTCTGCCCAACCTTCATGGTACACGCTTGCCGGAACGCCATGTGTAGGCGAGGCTGCGGCGAGTACGTACATGATTAAACACTCGTTGAAACCATGTACCGGAAAATTCATAATCCAGCCTTTGTCGGGACTCCAATGCCAATACAGCACATTCCGTCCGCCGTTGCGGTACCAGTCAAACTCAACACCGCGCCACAACGTGTCTATCTTGTCGGCGATGGCTTTTTCGCGGTCGCTGCCATTTTGGAAATATTGGCGTGCGGACAACAGTCCCTGCAACAAAAAGGAAGTTTCCACAAGGTCGCCACCGTCGTCGTTGGCGCCGAAAGGTTTCACTTTTCCCGTATTGCCGTCAATCCAATGCGGCCACGCACCATGAAAACGGTCGGCTTTTGCCAAAAAAGAAACAATACGTTCAAACCGCTCCACACCTTGCACACGTGTGACATAGCCGCGCTCCATACCCGCGAGCAATGCCATGATACCAAAACCGCTGCCGCCAGTGGTGACGATGTCTTTGTCGTTTTCGGGATAGACACCGTTGATGTTGATGCGTTCGCGTGCCAGTCCGCTGTTGGGTTCCGCGCCTGACCAGAAATAATCGAAGGTTTGTTTTTCGACGATGTCAAGGAGTGCGGAGTCCGTAAGCGACGACACATTGTGGTCGTCGGTATTTTTGGGAGTCTTGGTGCTACAGCTTTGCAACAAAAGCAACACTGTGGCTATGATGAATGTATTTCGCATGGTTGGATGTTTGTTGGTTGGTGTTGTGGATTGCAAAGTGCCGAATATTAAACCTCACCCCCGACCCCTCTCCCAAGTGAGAGGGGCGTAGCGACAGCCAAGACTTCGCGTCTCTCCCCTCTCACTTGGGAGAGGGGTCGGGGGTGAGGTTTAAATACACCGAATGCAATCTCTAATTCATTCCTTATCAATAGTAGATTGACATAGAGAGGACAAAATCATTGCATGACCGCGCACTATTGCCCAACGCTATCAATAACCTGAATTCTGCACCAGAACACCACTACTGTTGTCGATTTCCGTCTGGGGAATCGGCCAGACCTCGTTCTTTCCGGCTGTCCAGCCGTTGGAACCGAAAATGGTTGTACCTCTACCCTGCCTGATGACGTCAAAATAACGGTCACCCTCCATTGCCAGTTCGACCCTGCGTTCGTTCCAGATGGCTGTCCTCAAAGCTGTCTGGTCGGTTGTCGTCACTTCGGGCAGTATGGATGTGCTTGTTCCTCTTGCCCTGGCGCGAACCAGTTCGAGCGATGCGAGAGCGGCGGAAGTGTTTCCGAGTTCATTGTTTGCTTCGGCGTTCATCAACAACACATCGGCATAGCGTATGACCCTTATGTTCTGTCCGGCACCGGAATTGGTCGCTATAGCCACGGTAAAAGGGACATAAGCTTTCATGTTGTACATGGTAGGTGAACCCGTAGTCGCCGACGGTACGGCATCGCCATCCGGAGTTGTCGTTCCAGCAATCAGCAAGGTACCGTCATACCTTGGGTCTCCGGTCTCAAATGCACTGGCCAAATCGGATGTCGGTATATTGAATCCCCAGCCAGCACTTGCGTCTCTGTCACCCTGAACCTGCGAATACTGGCAATCGCTTAAATCATCATTGCCGGACACATAGTCACATTGTATTTCAAAAATGGATTCCGAATTGTTTTCGTTCGCGATGCGGAACTGTTCGTAAAAATCAGAATACAGGCTGTACAGTCCCGAATTGATGACCGAATCGGTAAAACTTTTCACGTCTGACCAATTGCCAAGGTACATCGAGACCTTGGCGTGTATGGCAAATGCCGCGTATTTGGTGGCGCGTCCCAATTCTGAGGAGGATACGGACTCCGGAAGGTTGGCTGCGGCGATAGCCAGGTCGTTTTCTATGGAGTCGTACACGACGGCGGATTCACTTTGGACTGGATTCAGTTCTTCGGCGGTCGTAGGCACGTGCAGCACCAACGGCACCCTTCCAAATGCGCGCACCAACCTGAAATAAGACCAAGCCCTTACAAACCTGGCCTCGGCGAGATAACGGATTTTGTTGGCTGACGTAACGGTCGTCATCGTGTCGACGTTGTCCAAGACCTGGTTGCAATAGTTGATGTTCTGGTATTGCCCCGTCCAGAATCCGTCTAGCTGGCTCTGTCCGGCAGTTACCGTGAAATTGTCATAGAGGTTAAAATAGGTGGCGTCGCTTGTCGTGCTTCCTTTTGCCGCATCGTCGGAGCCTGTCTCTTCTATGGCGATGGCGGGAAATGCAACATTGTTCCAGGTACGCAGATTGGCATAAATGGAGTTGACGGCACTTGCGGCATCATCTGCGGAACTCCAAAACGCGGTGGCGGCAGGTTGCCCTTGCAGGCTTGCGCTAGCGTCCGTGAAACTTTTGGAACAACTTTGGAAAAACAGGCCTACGGACAGCAATAGAAATATTGACTGGCAGGATTGGTATTTTTTATTTATAAATAGCTTTTGCATGGTATTATCAATTTCAGTGAATTAAAATGTCAGGTTTACCCCTAATGTGTAAATGGCATACAAAGGATATACATTGTTGTCAATGCCAAAACTGCCCGGGTCGCCTCCCACTTCAGGTGAGAAGCCCTTGTATTTGGTAAACAAGGCTGGGTTCTGGGCGTTGAGGTAGACCCTGAGATTCTGTATTTTAAATTTGTTCATCAAGGTGTAAGGCAGCGTATAGCCCAACTGTATGTTCCTAATCCTAAAATAGCTGCCGCTTTCCACATACCATGAATTGGTATAGTAGTTCATGTTGCCACCAATGTTGGCAGAAGGGTTGGTCGTAGAAGTACCTTCTCCATGCCACCTGTTGTTGTAGAAATCTTCGGTATAGTTTTCGCTGCCATACCGCAATCCTTTGTTGGCATTGTAGATATCCACGTCCGCAACGCCGTTGAAGTCGAGGCTCAGGTCAAATGTTTTGTACCTTACACTGGTATTGATACCGTAATAATATTTGGGGTTGGGATTGCCCAGCTCTGTCCTGTCGTTAGTGGACAACGGGCCAGACTTGGTAAGGCTTTCGTATTTGAAATCACCCGGTGCGGCATCTGGCTGGTACAGGTTTCCGTCTGCATCGGCATAGGAGTTGATTTCCTCCTGGTTCTGGAAAATGCCGGCAACCTTATAGCCATAAAACATACCGACGGGTTGCCCCACAGTTGTGATTGTTCCATATTCGCCACCCGTTGAGGCCGTTCCGCCCGAATAAAAGGTGGACTTTCCCAGGTTGCTTTTCAGGAACAGGTTGTCGTTTTTGGAACCGTTGACACCGATGCTGTAAGACCAGTCGTCGTTGATTTTGTCTTTCCAGTTGATGGAGATTTCAAATCCACGGTTACGCAGGTCTCCCACGTTTTCGAGGATTGAGGACGTCGTCGTCCCGGAAGATGCCAGCACGTACACGGGAAATATGAAGTCCTCTGTTTTCTTGTTGTAGTAATCGGCCTCCACGGAAAGCCTGTTGTTGAAAAATGCCATTTCGGCACCCACGTCCGTACCTATGGTTTTTTCCCAGTTAAGTGTGTTGGGCACGAGGGATGCAATGCTTTCTGCCGTAGAGACAGTTCCCGTGCTGCCGTATATGATACTGCTGCTGGTCGTCTGCTGCGTTCCGATATAGGAAGGAATGCCGCTGTTGCCTATCTTACCCCAGCTTGCCTTGATTTTCAACAGGTCAAATATTTTTTGGTTTTGCATAAAGGATTCGTTGGTAACAATCCACGCAGCACCAAAAGACGGTAATATTGCTCTTCCGTAATTGGAAGTGAACTTGCTGCTGGCATCAGAGCGCAGCGTTCCGGTAAATGTGTATTTGTCTTTGAACGAATAGGTTACGCGACCAAAATAGGAACTGACTTTTTCTAAAGACGGATAAGTCTGGGTCTCGTCCGAAGGTGTAACGTTGTAGTAGCTTCCTGGATTCGAGGAATTAAAATACCATGTCGATGGGTCGTCCGACAACGTGCCATCGGTCGCCGTTGCGTAGGATTCGCCGTACATATTGCGGTAGGCAGTCTGTCCGACCAGTGCCGTAAGCCTGTGGTCTCCAAAGCTGTTGCTATATGTCAGCGTATTTTCAACAATCCAGTTTTTCAGGTTGGTCTTGTTTTCGGTAAGCGTGTAATGCGAGCTGTACTGCGTGGTCGTTGCCGTGTACACCGGCGTAAAGCTCTGTCCGTCGGAATTGCTGTAAATACCGCCAAGACTGGTATGGAAGGTAAAATGCTTGGCAAAATTGATGTCCATGTACACGTTGCCGTTGACCTGGTATTTCTGCGTTGTCGTGTGGTTGTAGTCCAGTGTTACCTGCGGATTGGACACCGCTTGGCCTAGACCATAATCACCCGGGTCGCCATACGTACCGTCGGCATTTTTCGGCGAGATAATCGGCGGGGCCGTGTATAGGGCACGCCATATCGAGCCCGGCGGGTCAAACGATTTGCTGTACTGTCCGATGACATTGTAGCCGACCTTGATATACTGGCTTATCTTGACATCGTTCTTAAAATTGAGCGTATATCTTCTGTACGTGTTCGTTTTCAAGATGCCTTGTTGGTTCAGGTATCCCAAGGACAGGTAGTAGTTGGACTTTTCACTTCCGCCGTTGACGGAAACCTGGTGGTTGGTCATCACGGCATCTCTCAACGCGACGTCAAACCAGTTGGTTCCTTCGCCAAACTCGGAGGAATCCAAATCACCTGTACCTCCAGACAACCTGTTCAGTTCATTAATCAATACCGCATATTCGTATCCGTTGGCCATTTTGGGAATATGGGTAGCGTGTTGTATCCCGACAGAGCCGTTGTAGTTGACGGCAATCCTGCTGGCACTTCCTTTTTTGGTGGTCACAATCACGACACCATTGGCGCCGCGTACACCATAGATGGCCTCACTCGACGCGTCTTTGAGGATGTTCATCGATTCGATGTCACTGGGATTCAAAAAAGCAATATCGTCCATCCACACACCGTCTACAACGTATAGTGGTGCCGTATTGGACGAAAAAGCACCCAATCCTCTAATCAAAATCTGTGGGGAAGCACCAGGCGTTCCCACATTGGTTATCTGCACACCGGAAACCTTGCCTTGCAGGCCGCTTATCGGATTGACAACACCCTGTTTCGATATCTCGTCGCCCTTAATCTGGGATACGGCGCCGGTTACATCCAGCTTACGCTGTGTTCCATAACCGACTACCACGACCTGTTCCAGGTCCTTTGTCGTTGTGTCCACCTTGGCAGTATCCCGTTGTTGCCTGGTCGTATCCTTTTGTTGGGCAAAAACCAATACGGGGAAACAGAGGACAATAGACAATAGCCTAATTCTTTTCATAAAATTTTCCTGTTTAATTTTTTTGTAAATCATAATGGCAGAAAGGGTAACATGATTTCATAGACACCCAATCGAAATTCCAAAACAAATGTAAAAGAATGTAAAAGGCTTCGCCAAATAAAAATCAATAAAATAGCCCGTTTTTGCTACATCAATACCACATCATTAAATAAAATTTAAATATGTAATTAGTTTAATTTTAACTTATTGTATAAAATATGTTTTAAAATATACAACTTACAACCGTTAGTTAACGAATTAACGAAAAAGAGGGGTTTTAGCGTACATTTTATGCAGGTACACACGTGCCGCGTGTACCTGCGACAACGCGGCGTTTCTTGAAAATGGCAAGGCGAATGCTATATTCCACGTTAGGATAAAAATGTTCTATGAAAAATGGAAAGAAACATGTAATACTATTTATAAATAAGATACAGTCCAATATTTTTTTGGGAATAATTTTTTTCGTACATTTGGACTATATTATAACTATACAATGTCACATCCGTTATCCATCCATGTAATAGTGTCGACTCGATAACTCCGTGCGTTGCAACGCAAGTACAGCCCACTCATCAAGAAACGCATTCATATGCTTATCGAGATAAAAAAGCGGGAGGCGACAGGAGGCGTCTCCAAGCGGGAGCTGTCCTCCGTGACAGGCAT
>JASGDY010000071.1:0-6433 GCA_047606825.1 Chitinophagaceae bacterium | reverse complement strand
CTTTTTGGCAAGGATGCGAAGAAAAACAAAATGCTACTCAAAGAGTATCGACAGGCTTAGAGAAGCAATGGCTATGCTAATATTGAAAAGAAATAATCAATTAGATATACTTAATTAACAATACCCTGTATGGGAAATAATAAAATATTTCCACTTTCCTGTAACATTTTTCCATTTTCTGCGTCTTATTTAAAAAACAGAAAATAGACAGATGAAAGCAATATCCACAACAATCGTCCTTGCTGCAATCACCGTCAACGGAATGGCGCAGTTCAATACCAGCAACAAAGTCCTTTTTGAGAGAAAGACTTTTCCGCTTTCCGCCGTCAAAAACCTGGACCTTACAACTTCCGGCGGCACTATCTATGCCGAAGGTGCCACCAACGGTGAAGCCATATTGGAAGTGTACGTTTCCGGCAACAACGGCAAGTCCATTTCATTGGAAGACGCCAAACAACGTATCGCCGACAATTACAAATATGCGAGCGGCCTGGACGGCAACACCTTGTTTGCGAAAGTGGAAAGCAAGAACAAAATCGGCGGCTTCTGGGGCGGCAACAAAAACAATGTCAGCATCAGCTATAAAGTCATCGTCCCCATCCAAACCTCGTCCAAACTCAATACCAGCGGTGGTTCGATACAGGTGCTGCACCTCAAAGGCGAGGAAAACCTCAACACCAGCGGCGGCAGCCTGACGATATCGGATGTCAATGGCCATCTCAAAGCCAACACCAGCGGCGGCTCCGTCACCCTCAAACAAAGTGCCGGGGAATTGGCAGTTTCCACTTCGGGCGGCAGTCTCCACCTCGAAAACCTGAAAGGCAATGTCAAAGGCTCGACCAGTGGCGGCAGCATCGAGGCAACGACCGTTTCGGGTAGCCTTTCCGTATCGACTTCCGGCGGCTCCATCAACCTGAAAAATATTGCCGCAACGACGACCGCGTCCACAAGCGGCGGCTCGGTCCACGCTGATTTTACCGACCCCGGCGAAGGAATCAAGCTGTCAAGTTCAGGTGGCGGTATCCACATACACGTACCGAAAAACAAAGGCTATGACCTCGACCTGCGCGGCGACCGTGTCAACATTTCCAACGTTGCCATGCAAGGCTCCATTACCAAATCAAAAATCGTCGGCAGGACCAACGGCGGCGGCATCCAACTGCAAGCTTCCACTTCCGGCGGTAGCGTCAATGTGGATATGGATTAATTTTTAACCATTAAGAAATAAGCAATTGCTATCAATTTTCAAACATTAAGAAGTTAAGGGTAGTTAAGCCTAAATGTTTACAGTTCCATAAACTAAAATATTTAGACAAAAAACTACTTTACTATTATTTTTAGTAAAACAATTCCTTACTTTTGAATCCGAAAAAACAATCGGTCTTGGCAAAAGAGGGGAACAAAAAAGAATATGCCATCGTGGACATCGAGACCACGGGCGGACACGCTTCCGCCTGTGGCATCACCGATATTGCCATCGTTGTTACCGACGGCGACAACATATTGGAACGCTACGAAACGCTGGTCAATCCTTTGCAATACATTCCTCGGCATATCCAGTCATTGACGGGTATTTCCAACGATATGGTCGAGGACGCGCCGCTTTTTGGGGAGATTGCCGAAGATGTTTACCGACTGCTGTCCAACCGCGTGTTTGTGGCGCACAATGTCAATTTTGACTACTCTTTTGTGCGTTACGCGTTGGAACAGGAAGGATTTACGCTGAAAGTATCTAAACTCTGCACCGTGCGCATCAGCCGCAAAATACGTCCGGGACTTCCCTCCTACAGTTTGGGCAGGTTGTGCAAGTCTTTGGAAATCCCGTTGCAGAACCGACACCGCGCGGGAGGCGATGCGGATGCGACGGCATTGTTGTTCCTGAGAATGCTGGGCTGGGACGACAAAGGCCATATTGCCAAAATGCTGACCACGGAAACCAAGGAGCAGCATCTGCCGCCGCAGCTTCCGCGTTCCGAATTTGACCAGTTGCCCGACAAGCCGGGCATCTACTATTTCCTCAACGAAAAATTAAAACCCATCTATGTTGGCAAAGCGGTGAATATCAAAAAACGTGTTGCCCAACATTTTACAGGCACCAATTTCGGACCGCAGCGGCAGCGTTTTTTACAGGAGGTTTACCATCTGTCTTTTGAGGAATGCGCCACGGAACTGATGGCTTTTCTGCTGGAAGCAACGGAAATCAAACGCCTCTGGCCCAAATACAACCAAGCGTTGAAGCGTTTCGAACCAAAGTTTGGGTTGATTGACTACAAAGACCAAAACGGCTACCGTCGCCTGGTCGTAGGGCGCATCAACCGCAACCAGGTTGCGTTGCACACGTTTTGTTCGGAAGAGGATGGACGGGATTTTTTGCATCATCTGGTGCAGGACTTTTCCCTTTGTCCTGTTCGTTGCCAGTTGGGAAAATGTGCTTTGGAAGCGACCTGCTACTCCTGCCATGTCACGCAGGAAGAACCGGAATCCTACAACGAGCGTGTGCATGACGCCATCCAACACCTGCGCGACTACGCGCCGTCTTTTCTGATTGTGGACAAGGGTCGAAACACCAACGAAAAAAGCTGCGTCTGGTTTGAAAACGGCCATTTTGCCGGAATGGGCTATGTCGACAAGGAAACACAACTCGCGGACAATGCCTCCGTTGTGGACAGGCTGAAACGCTATTCTACGTTCCAATATACCAACCAGCTTGTGGAAAACTACGCACGGGAATATCCGTCGAAAGTCGTAGTTCTGTAATTTATATGCAGTATTTCCGTATCTCCTCCGGTAGTTTCCCGGCTAGTCGCCAGGACCTTACGGAAGTTGACCCGGCAGACTTGGAAAGTTTTTCACCAAAGTCGTCGGTAAGCAATGGATGGTGTACAAACGTAGCCGTCAGAAAGCCTTCCATTCCCAGCAGCCTTGCCAGATACAGTTGTGCCAACGTGGAAGGCCAGAGGTCTTGCCCCCGGACAACCAAGTCCACGCCGAAATGCACATCATCCACCAGAGAAGATAGCTGGTACGCAGGAAGCCCATCTTTTTTCCGGACTACAAAATGGAGCATTTCCTTAGGAAGCATTGCTTCTCTTTCTTTTCCATGGAAGTCTTTGCAGTACATTGTCTGGGTAGAATCGGTGCGTAGACGCCACGCAACACCGTTGCTATGGAGTCCGATGTTTTTTGCCGCGCAAGGGCAGATGCCACCACTGTGCAAAAGTTCGCTGCGGCTACATTCGCAAGCGAATATATGGCCATCCGATTCCAGCCGCAGCAACGCCTCGCTGTACAGTTCCATCCGATTCCGTTGGGACCAGTGTTCCTCCAAATCCTTTGCATCCCTAGGGCCTTCGTCCCAGCGGATTTGTAAATATTCCAAAGTCGCAAAAATGTCCTCCACATATTCGTGGCGCGTGCGCTGCCAATCCATGTCGTCGATACGCAGAAGTATTTTTGCCCCGGTTGTGGCCGCCAACACTGCCGTATGGACAAAGGAATAAGCATTTCCCAGATGCAGGAAACCGCTCGGAGTGGGTGCGATACGTGTCTTTGAGCAATCCATAACAGCGTAAAAATAACCAAACGTACATCAATATTGGAGAGAAATCTCCCACAATATAGCATCAGGGACATCTATTGCACGAATCTGGCAATGTCCGTCAGACACTGGATTTTTGACCCACCCGGAAGATTCGGGCTATTGTTTTAGGATTAAAACTATCTGAAAACGATGTATATGGCTTTTGCCTTTCCCCATGCAACAAATGGGAAAGTATCTGCAACAAATGCGAAAGTCTATTTCTTACGGAAAAAATAATATTGACCCCAGAAAATGGACAATGCCTAAATGAAAAAGTAAGCCACGGGAATCGCTCTCAGCATACAGAATACCATAAGCAAATGTCCGTCGAAATCGATTAAAAAAAAACAAGTACCCCCAATGAGAAAAACCAACAGCAGGATATATATGGTCCTGGCTTTCCTGTCGGGCTGTGCGACCAAGCTGCCACAATCATCCGGCTATACGGCCAGTGGTTACGGTTACAACCCGCTCGATCCATTGCCCATCAATATCGACACCACTGGAAACCGTCAAAACTATAGACAGCGCGTCCTAAACGCACTGCCCGACGAAAGTATCCGGCTTGCCATAGGACATCTGGACTATCAAGGAAAAATCAGCTTTTCCACCGCATCCATGGGTTACGAAGACAGCAGTTATGTAGTCATATTGGACTACATCAAGTTCAACACCCAATCCATCCCCGTCAAAAAAGACGACAGTGAAACATCCAGCGGGAACGAAGACAACAAAACCGTCCAATACCGACGACTGACAATGAAAGGTAATGACACGACACCTCAGGCACTTGTCCCGGTCTATATAGGCATAGGGCTTAGACTGACAGCCAATGTAACTGTAAAAAAAGGAGCTGTCGACCTCGGTAATCTTTTCGGAATCGGAGCCAGTGGAAGTGCCAAACAGGTTTCCGGCACCTTGATTGTCCAGACACTAGGCGTCAGTGGGCAGAATATCTCAGCTATCATCCCCATGCCAAGTGAATTGAACGAAACCTCGGTCCAAAACGCCATCATGGCTCTTGCCACCATCAAGTCCCACCTCTATGACAGCACGACCCTTATCACCCCACGCGTGGTAGGCGTCTACAACAATCTAGGCGGCGGCACAGATAAGGTCAACGGATTCATCACGTCCATACTGAAAACGCCGCTGTCCTTCGTGGTACCCTAATCGGTTGTGTTCCCCATACGTACCATAAGGACGGGAAGGATACATCATTGAAATATTAAACAAAACACACACAATGAAAAAACAGGTTTTTCTCTTTGCCACCATAGCCGCCATGCTGTTCTGTGGCTGCCAGTTCAGCACCGGCAACCACAAGGACTTACGGTCGGGGCTTTCCTTTAGCTACAATGGGTTCAGGGTGCAGGACGTATTCTTGACGGACTCGGGCTCTACCACAAAACGTACTGACAACAGCGTTGCCATGAATACACGTGTGGATATACTGGTAAAAGGCATATCAGGTTATACGCCCAAGGACGGAAAAGTCTTGCCGGGTATGTCGGTGACGGTAACGGACACGCAGGGAAACAACATTCTGAATGCAGAGGATGTCTTGGCACAGATAAATCCGGCTCCCGAGGAAGATGCATCTGCATTGCAGTCTTATGTCGCGATTGGAGAACCGATGAAACCCGGGAACACGTACCATATAAAAGTGCATGTCTGGGACAAATACAACCTCAAAAACACGCTGGACGCAAATGTCGACATCGTTGTCAAAAACAAAAACCAAAACAACAAATATGGATTAGAATACGGAAAGCAAAACATCGAAAACGATTATTAGATGGTACTAAAATACATGAATACGCCACAAAACCATGAGCAGGAAATGCTATACCCGGCAACCTTGTGTTATCAATGGTTAGCATGTACAACCCCGCAGGTTGGGGAACCTAAACGTTGGGTTGGATTCCCGGACGCAGAGGCATCCTATGAATACAACGAGCTACATGAGCTGGTCAGATGCGTAGGCTCCTATCCGGAATGGGGTGGCCAGTCAACGAAAAAATGGAACTGGTGGAACACGGACACTATTCCCTATGGACAGTATGGCCATCTTCCCCAGAAGGACGGACACTTACTGTCCCATTATACCAAAGACAGAAGCACGACCGACCTTTCCTATGACGAGGAACAAAATCTTATATGCGTCGTCACCACATGGCTCCCCGGAAGTGCGCCGAAATCTCTCAATTTCAATGTAGACAATGGATTGGTACGTCGTATGCGCATCGATTTTTATGACGGCCACCCCTCTCCTTTTTCGGCACTCAGGGGGTGCAGGTTGCTCAAACCACCACCTTTCCCTGCACTCAGGGACTACCTGTCGGAGTTTGCCAGTTATGTGCAGGTAGATTTTGGCGAGATTGACCGCCTATGGATGTTTTCGCAAAACAATCCCCGGCTGATGGTCGTAGAGGAACAGGACTCCGACAACGTCGGTGTCTGGAAAGACCTTTTTCAGGTCCTATTTTCTTACAGCTACAATGAACAAGGCTACCCGACATATATCTGCGAACATATCAGTGCAGACACACACAGCTACAAGACCACACAGCGATATACCTATACCAGACAATAGGCCTTCCACGCGTTTCTACAGCACCGGAACGGTAGTATTTTTTGCAACCCGTCCACGAATATAGGAATGAGGCCATTGTCTTTTTTCCTATTCTCCTTTAGCTTGGTCTAGCGTTGTACTTAAAGAAAAAAAGGCAACAAAATAGGGCATAAAAACATACAACAAACGACGAGAACAAACAATAAGCAATTAAAAACCAACGTAAAAACAAAAAGAGCCCACGTTGCGTGGGCTCTTGTCGAGGTACCAAGCAGATT
>JASGDY010000070.1:0-12530 GCA_047606825.1 Chitinophagaceae bacterium | reverse complement strand
CCTTATTGAATTAACGTTAAGAAAATCAAAGAAATAAGTCGATAGAAATAAAAGTTGTCTGAACGTAGCGAAGCGGAGTGAGTTTCTTTTGTTTCCGACTTATGCGTTGATTTTTAGTCAATTCAATACAGTCTTGATTTTTTGGTTCTTTTGCATCAAGGCAAAAGAACATAAATTATTTAAAATCAAATTATGATGATTTTTTCTTATCCCGAACTCACGTTATTTAATGTCGTCGGCGGTCAGTAAAACAATAGTCGGTGGTCAGCGGACGGTCTACACTGTTACTACTGTCCACTGTTTATTTCACCACCACATCCTTCACGATTGTTTCCTGAAATTCCTCGTTGATACGTTGGATGATTTGTTGTTTTTGGAACTGTATTTCCTGTTTGAGCGGGGCGATGGTCGTGTGGATAAAGAGTGTCTGCTGCACGATTTCTATTTTGTCCGTGTATTTGGCGATAGTTTTGCCCATGATTTTTTCCCAGACCTCGTCTATCTGTGCGGCGCGGATGCCGTTGCGTAGCTTGCTTTTTTCGAGGAACTTTTTCATGGCTTCCCCCATTGAATATTCTCCCATGGCTTAACGGTCTGTGATTTCGGCGATTAAAAATTTGAGATAGTGCGTGTTTTCGATGTTGGACACTATCGGGTGGTCGGCGGCCTGTGGCTGGAACGTCACTTGTCGGATGCGTTTTTTGGCATCGTGCGCCGCCGCTTCCACCGTCTGCATGAACAGTGCCGGAGATACGAGGTTGGTACAGCTACTCGTCACTAGGAAACCGCCGTTGCGGACGAGTTTCATGCCGCGCAGGTTGATTTCCTTGTAGCCGCTCACGGCTTTGTCGATATGGCTTCGGCTCTTGGTAAACGCTGGCGGGTCGAGCATGACGACATCAAAGGATTTGCCTTCCTTGGACCATGTTTTGAGGCTGTCAAAAGCGTTGACACATTCAAAACGGCAGACGTTTTCCAGGCCGTTGAGCTGCGTGTTGTAGTTCGCCTGGCGCACCGCGTTTTCCGAAATGTCCAATCCCAACACGCTTTTGGCGCCATAGTGCGCCGCATGTATCTCAAAGGTTCCCGTATAGGTAAACGCGCCCAATACTTCCGCATCTTTCACTATTGGAGCGATGGCACGGCGGTTGTCATGCTGGTCGAGGAAAAAGCCTGTTTTTTGACCGTTTTCGATGTCCACTTGAAACTTGAGCCCATTTTCGTTGATGAAGATTTTGGTCTCAAACGGCGCAGAGAGGAAGCCTTTTTTCTGTTCCAGGCCTTCCAGTTCGCGCACGGGTACGTCGTTTCTTTCATAGATGCCTTTCGGGTGGAAAATGGCTTCCAATGCTGCGACGATGGCTTCTTTCCAGCGTTCCATGCCGAGCGACATGCTCTGTATGACAAAGTAGTCGTTGAACTTGTCGATGATCAATGCCGGCAGGTCGTCCGACTCGCCAAACACCAGTCGACAGTTTTCGGTATAGCCGAGCTTTTGTCGGTACTGCCAGGCCTGCAATATTTTTTTGTGGAAAAAGTTGGCGTCTATCGCTTCCTGTCGGCGCGTCAGCAACCGGACCGTAATCTGCGATTTGGGGTTGATATAGCCGCGTCCGCAGAAACCGCGGTCTCCATAATACACGTCCACGATGTCCCCCGGCGCATACTCGCCTTCGATATGGTCAATCTCGTTCCCATAAATCCAAGGGTGTCCATTGTAGATTCTGGGAGCGATTTTTTTGTTCAATACAACGTTTGCCATTGGGCAATAATATTTCAAAAAAAAGACATTTCAAAGGATTATTCTCCCTTATCTTTAGTGCCAGTTTAGAATTTATAATTTGGATTGCTATTTGGGGAGATTTCTTCTATTATACTGCACACTGCATAAAAATGTGCACTGTGTTCAATGCACGATTTATATCTACGTACAATATAAAAATAAAATAGGTAAAGATGAAGTATTGCGCTTTTCTAGGTTTGTTGTTTATCGTAGCGGGCAGTTCCGCCCAATGGAAAATCAAGGTCCAGAATCCTTCCAATATAGAAAGGAGAGACGAGCTTGTCGAGATTCCAAGAGATAGACTGGCAAAGGGTCTGAAGAAAAACTTGCCCAACGACCAACCGCTTTCCGTCTTGTCCAATGGTCGGGAATCGGTCTGCCAAAAACTGGACAAGGACGGCGATGGCAATTGGGAAACGCTGGCGTTTGTCGCCGATTTTGCTGCAAAAGAACACAATACTTTTACGATTGAGCCGATGAAAGCCGCAGCGACGGATGTTGTTTCGTTTGCCCATGCCCGCATGAAAACCAAAATCGCCGATACCGACAGTTTCGGCGCTAGCGTGCCCTTTATTGAAATGCCCCCGCACAATCCGCCGACCGATTTCAGCAAAAATCCCTTGCCGCCGTATCTTACCGAAGGCCCGGCTCTTGAAAACGACAAAAACGCTTTTCGCCTCTACTTCGACACGCGCAACACCAAGGACATCTACGGCAAGCGCCAGCCGCGCCTCGTGATGGATTCCGTCGGTTCCAATACCTTGCATAGTTACCACAATCTTTCGGATTGGGGCATGGACATCCTGCACGTCGAGAAATCCCTGGGCGCAGGCTCTCTTGCGCTGTGGACCAGAGACCCGAACGGAAAAGATACGTTGGTAAGATTGGGAGGAAAGGATGTTGTCAAAGAAACCTACAAACTGCTCAACGACGGCCCACTCTACGCCTCGTTTCTTATGGATTACACTTGGAATGTTTTTGGGAAAGAGGTCGTGGTCAAGGAAGTGGCGGCCATCTGGAAAGGGCAGTATTTTTACGAAAGCAACGTGACACTTAGCGGTGCGCCGGACGGCAGCGTGCTCGTTTCGGGTATCGCCGACTTCTACGAAAACAAAATGGACTCGCTCAAAAACAACGCGGTCACGACTTTGTACTCCTATGGCAAACAGTCGGAACACAAGGACCTGCTAGGCATGGCCATCATGGCACCGGCAACCGATGTAGCTTTTCTCAAAGACGCGCCGAAGTCCAACAGCGACATCACACGTTCGCACCTCTTGGGTGTAACAGTGAATGTCAGACAGCCAAACCAGTTCCGTTTTTACAGTTGTTGGCAGTTGACCGACACCAAGATTGTTTCCTCCGAGTCGGATTTCAGGATGTTTTTGGAAAAGGAGATGGAAAAGTATGCCCATCCGTTGCGGGTCTCGCTTTAATTTTCCTAGTATAATTTAATGTTGTAAAATTTTGATTGAGGATAAATTATTTTCATATATTTAGGAATTGAAACGATGGTGTACATGAACCGTTTAAAGGCTTGCTATGTTTCAGTTATATATAGACAAATAGGCAAAAAACAGCTAACATAGATTGTATGAAGATTATCCATGTATCCGCAGAGTGTTATCCGGTCGCAAAGGTGGGAGGTTTGGGGGATGTCGCAGGTGCCTTGCCTAAATATCAGTGTACGGCTGGACTGGACGCGAAATTGGTGATGCCGATGCACCGCACCAAATACCTGTACAACCATGAATGGGAAAATGCCTTTCAGGGACGCACGCATATCGGTACGCACTGGTTTGATTTTACGGTCATCAGGGAGAAAAGCAACGAGCTGGGTTTTGGCCTGTATCTTTTGGACATCAATCGACTGACCGACAGGGAACGTGTCTATGGTTACGATGATGACAGCTACCGCTATCTCGCATTCCAGATTGCCGTCATTCATTGGTTGAGCCAGTGGGCAGAACAGCCGGACATCATCCATTGTCACGACCACACCACGGGACTGATTCCTTTTATGGCAAAATACTGCTATGAATACCATTCGCTGCAACATGTTCCGACGATTTTTACGATTCACAATGCGCAATACCAAGGACAGATGGGCTGGGACAAAAAGGAATTGATTCCCACTTTCGACCCTTGGAAAGGCGGACTGCTCGAATGGAACAACGACATCAACCCCATCGCCAGTGCCGTCAAGAATGCCTGGAAAGTCAATACGGTAAGCGAGGGTTATCTACACGAACTGCGCTACAACAGCAATGGACTGGAAGCCTTGTTTGAATACGAAAAAGGGAAATGCTACGGCATCCTCAACGGCATAGACACACAACTTTGGAATCCAGCGACTGACAGTTTCCTTGACCATCATTATGATACCGAAACGTTTGTCCAAGGAAAAGCTGCCAACAAGCAATCTATCTGCGAACGGTTCGGTTTGGATGCCAACAAGCCGCTGTTTTCGTTCATCGGTAGGCTCGTCGAGGAGAAAGCAGCAGACATATTGCCCGACGCCATCCTTTCCTGTCTGTACCTGCTCAAGGAACAATGTGTGTTCATATTGCTGGGCAGCGGTCAGCAGGAAACGGAAATGCAGTTGGCAAGCATCAACGGCGTATATCCCAAACTGTACCATGCCGATATTGGATATGACGAGGCGTTAAGCCATCTTTTGTATAGTGGTTCTGACTTTTTGTTGATGCCAAGCCGGGTCGAACCTTGTGGACTGAACCAGCTGTATGCCATGCGCTACGGTACGGTTCCGATTGTGCGGCGGACGGGCGGTCTGCAGGACACGGTTAAAGATGTCGGCGATGGGGGGTGGGGATTTTGTTTTGAACATGCCGCGCCAGAAGACGTGATTTATTCCGTTGGTCGCGCGATAGAACTGTTCCATCACCCGGATGAACTGAAAAAGGTCATCGCACGTGGTATGTCCATCAACCATAGTTGGGAAAATACCGTACAGCAATATCTGGAACTGTACCAGTCAACAACGGTTTAAGTTAAAAGGATAAAATAAAAATGCTTAAAGCAGAACACCTAATGCCATTCTCAATTATTGTAATCTATTAATTAAAACATCATGATAAAGAAAATATCTAACGAGGTTGTAGCCGTAATCCTGGGCGGTGGCGCAGGAACAAGATTGTATCCACTGACCGACAAACGTTCCAAACCCGCCGTGCCCATTGCCGGAAAATACCGGCTGGTCGATATTCCCATCAGCAACTGCCTGAACTCCGGTATCGACAGGATATTTGTCCTGACGCAGTACAATTCCGCGTCATTGAACCGACACATCAAAAACACATATTCGTTTGGTTCGTTCAGCAATGGATTTGCGGATATCCTGGCGGCAGAACAGACGCCGGAAGGCTCCACTTGGTACCAAGGCACCGCGGATGCCGTCCGCCAGTCCATGAAGCATATCAACAACCACGACTATGAATACATCTTGATATTGAGCGGCGACCAGTTGTACCAGATTGATTTTGCGGAAATGATTGACAAACATGTGGCCGCAGAAGCTGAGGTCAGCATCGCTACGATTCCTGTCACGAGTGACGAAGCAACAAGTTTTGGCATCATGAAAGTAGGAGAGGACGAGACCATCACTTCTTTCATCGAAAAACCGAAAAAAGAACTTCATGCCGACTGGGTAAGTGCGACAGGTCCAGAGATGGAAAGCCAGGGGAAAGTGTTTTTGGCGTCCATGGGCATTTATATCTTTAACAGGAAAACCATTCAGGAAATATTTGACGACAATCCCGGCTATACCGATTTCGGAAAAGAGTTCATTCCTGCTTCGCTCGAAAAATACAAAGTGCTGAGCTACCAATACGAAGGTTATTGGACCGATATCGGTACTATTCCGTCTTTCTTTGAAGCCAATATCGGATTGACCAAGGACATTCCCGAAATAGACCTCTACGACAGTACGCAGACCATCTACACGCGTCCGCGGATGTTGCCGGCGGCAAAGATTTCCAATAGTTTCCTCGACCATGCCATTATTGCCGAAGGCAGCATCCTGCTATGCAAAAGGATTGAAAACAGTATCGTCGGCATTCGTTCGCGTATTGGATTCAACACGGTCGTGATGAACACGTACATCATGGGCTGCGACTATTTTGAAACCCTCTATGAGATTGAAGAGGACAAAAGACAGGGTACGCCCCCATTGGGCATAGGCGACAACTGTCATATCGAAAACGCCATCATCGACAAAAACGTACATATCGGAAACAATGTCCGGATTAGAGGACACTTTGGTATACAGGACATGGACACCCCGGACTTTACCGTCAAGGAAGGTCTTGTCATCATCAAAAAAAATGCGGTCATCCCTGACAATACCAATATTGAATAAAGAAAAATGCAGTTCAAAGCTTATATTGTAAAAGAAAACGATTCCCGATATGAAGGTCATATTGGGAATTTGTCTTTAACGGACTTGCCGGACAACGATGTGCTGGTCAAGGTACATTATTCCAGCCTTAACTATAAAGACGCGCTTTCGTCGATTGGCAACAAAGGTGTCACAAGACAATATCCGCACGTTCCGGGCATCGACGCCGCCGGGGAAGTCGTATCGTCCAAAACGGAAAAATATACCGTCGGACAAAAAATAATCGTCACAGGCTATGACCTTGGCATGAATACGTGGGGCGGATTCGGACAATATATCAGTGTCCCGACTGAATGGATTGTGCCTTTGCCGGACAGTATGAGCCTTGAAGAGTCCATGATGTACGGAACCGCAGGTCTGACCGCCGGACTTTCCATCGCAAAAGTATTGGAACACATAAAAGGAGGCAGGTTGGTCATCAGTGGCGCAACAGGCGGCGTGGGCAGTCTCGCAGCAGCGATGGCGCACCGGTTAGGTTTTGAAACAACGGCTGTTTCCGGTAAACAGGACGAACGTTTTTTCAAAGACGTATTGCAGGTTGACCATGTTGTTTCTCGAACCGAATTTGTGGCGCAGCACAATGCGAAACCTCTGTCCAAAGGGATTTTTGATGCAGGTATTGACACTGTCGGCGGCGATGTCTTGTCCGGCATCGTCAAATCGATAGACTACAACGGTGTCACCACTTGTTGCGGCATGGTGGCTTCCGCCGCATTGCAGACATCCATTTTCCCTTTTATATTGCGCGGCGTTTCCTTGCTGGGTGTAGATTCAGTGCAGATTGACCAACAACATCGGTGCTATATATGGGGAAAACTCGCCAGCGAATGGAAGCCCGACAACCTATCCGCTTTGGCGCAGGTAACCAGCTTGGAAGGACTACCCGAAAAAATCAACGAAATGCTGAAAGGCAATAGCCGTGGGCGTTGTGTCGTAAGGCATGATGGTGTGTAACTTTATACGAACAATAATATAGATGCGTTTACGCTGACCCGCGGCGGGCGCATTTCAAATTTTCGCTTGTTGTATTAATACGATGGTCGGCGGACAAGTGGTTCTACTGGCGTGGTGTCTCCACCCGCCAGCGAAAATTTGAAATGCACCTCCCGCGGCCAACCATTCCGCCGTTTTTTTGTATTATTGTAGCGTCATGGCTTATACACCCAAAAAGAAGGACAGGGAGAAAAAAGACCAGATAGACCTGACCTTGCACCAAGATTACCATTTGAGTATATTGGATCGGGAGAACGGTTTGTTTTTTTTGCGGGATTTTTTCGGGCGGATACGTCCGGACAGGATGTCTATTTACTTTTACTCTGATAGAAGACTGGACGAGGCAACGCGCCTATTGGTCGAGCACCCGGCATTATTGTGGAATCTCAAATCTGCATTGTTTTCCCAGTTGGTCAACACCGACCTTGTCCCGGCACTGACGCAGAGTGGGCTGATGCAGAGTCAGGGGTTTATGCAGGAGCTGTCCCGCCGTCTGATATACAAGATATTGCCTCCATACAAGGACAAGGACGATTTTCTGTACGTGCTCAACCATATCTTTTACAGGAAGGGCGACTATATATGGATAGAGCGCATATCCCGCAACAGTTGGATCCGGTTTTTTGAGACTTCGGGCTACATAGACACGATTAACAACCCCAAGATGGTGCGGCATATCCTCAAGTCGTTGATGATATTGTCGTACCGTGTCGCAGACCTCGGCTTGAATCCCAACTTTACCAATTACCTTCCCAACGAGGACAAAGAACATAACCTTTTCGTTGCGCAAAATGTGGTGGCGGTGGAAATCGAAAATCTTCTGGACAAAGAAAGTGGCTATGGTCCGGACGAGCTTCATGGCAAACTTTCGGAACTGGAAACCCTGTTACAAGCCTGTGCGACCTCCATCAAGATTGCCCAGGACAACCAGGGCTACCGAGGGGCGAGTGTCGCCTTGACATACACGACTTTGATTATTGAGTCCTGCCTTGAACGCCTGCGCATATTGGTCGATGCCATCAGCCACAAACACCACCTTGACACCGGAAGGTTTGTGGACCTGTTTCTGTTGCTGGTGCGTAACGAAATGCGCAAATCCAGTGTACGCGAGCTTTTTTCCCAAAACTTGGGCTACGTGGCTTATCAGATTGCGGAACATAAAGGTCACAAAGGAAGCAAATACATCACGTCCACACGTAAAGGGTGGTTGAAGATGGTAATCTCTGCGGCCTGGGGCGGTTTGATTATTACTATAATGGGATTTTTCAAGGCACTGTTGCATTTCTTGAAGATACCTCCTTTCTGGTTGGGCGTGGCTTACAGTATCAATTACAGCATTGGTTTCGTAACGATAGAAGAAACGGGTTCGACGCTTGCCACCAAGCAGCCCGCCTTTACTGCAAGCGCGGTCGCCAGTTCGTTGGACAGTAAAAAGAACAGCCAGCCCAACCTTTACCAACTGGCAGTGACTGTCTCGCGCGTCATGCGCAGCCAGAATGCTTCTTTTATCGGAAACCTTGTGGTCGTATTGCCGCTTTCGTATATCGTGGCATGGTTGTACGACGTGGTCACGGGACACAAGCTGGTGGAAGGTCTCCATGCATTTGAAATGCTGGAAGACCAGCATCCCTGGCACAGCCTGTCGCTGTTCTATGCGGCCAACGCAGGTGTGTTTTTGTTTCTGACGGGACTGTTGGCGGGCTATGTGGGCAACAAGATGAAATATGAACATGTGGCTGACCGTATCGTGGACCATCCCATACTGAGTGTGACCATGTCCAAGCAAAGACTCCAAAGAATCGGCAGTTACATCGAGCACCATTCGGGTGCTCTGGCTGGTAACATCGCTTTCGGTTTTTTGATGGGGATGAGCAGCGTCGTGACGCAGATATTCGGGATAAAGTTTGACGTGCGGCACGTCACGATTGCTTCGGCCAACGTGGCTTACGGCATCTATGGTTATGGCTGGAGTCGCCTGACGTTTTCTTACTTGTCGCAGATAGCACTTGGGATATTTGGCATTGGTTTTTTCAATTTTGCCGTCAGTTTCTTTTTGGCGTTTTACGTGGCGGTACGTTCGCGCGGTATCAAGATGCGCGACTATCCGGAATTTATCAAAATATTATGGCTGTATTTCCGCAAACAGCCGTTGCGTTTTTTCCTGCCGGGAAAGGATAAGACGAAGGACGAGGACCGCCTGGCGTTTTAGGTTTAATGCTTGTGTGGAGTCGGCCTCTCTTATCAACAACAAAGACGGCAACTTTTTTAAGTTGCCGTCTTTGTTGTTGATAAGAAGATATAATTATGCGATAATTGCTTGCATCGCTTCGGCCATTGTCTTGCCGATATTGGCGGGGCTGTCCACGACATGGAGTCCACATTCGCGCATGATGGCCATTTTGGCGGCGGCGGTATCTTCGGCACCACCGACGATAGCACCAGCGTGGCCCATCCTACGACCTGCGGGAGCGGTCTGTCCGGCGATGAAACCGACGACGGGTTTTCCGGCTTTGTTGTTTTCTTTCAACCAACGGGCAGCGTCGGCTTCCATACTGCCTCCGATTTCACCGATGAGTACGATGCCTTCTGTTTCGGGGTCGTTGATGAGCATTTCAACCGCATCTTTGGTCGTCGTTCCGATCAACGGATCACCACCGATTCCTACTGCTGTACTGATGCCTAGTCCAGCTTTTACCAGTTGGTCGGCTGCTTCGTAAGTCAGTGTGCCTGATTTGGAAACAATGCCGATGCTGCCTTTTTTGAACACATAGCCGGGCATGATGCCAACCTTGCATTCTTCGGACGTGATGACGCCCGGGCAATTGGGCCCGATCAGCGTCGAGTTGGATTCCTTGATGTAGTGCTGTACACGTATCATGTCCTGCACGGGGATACCTTCCGTGATACAGATAATCAAAGGGATGTTGGCGTTAGCGGCTTCCAGGATAGAGTCCGCAGCAAATGCCGGCGGAACGAATATGATGCTTACATTGGCACCAGTAGTCAGCACCGCGTCTTCTACGGTGTTGAACACAGGCCTGTCCAGGTGCGTTTGCCCACCTTTACCCGGCGTTACGCCACCGACCACCTGTGTGCCGTATTCAATCATCTGTTTGGCATGGAAAGAGCCTTCCGTACCTGTAAATCCTTGTACGATAATCTTTGAGTCTTTATTTACCAGTATTGACATGTATTCAAATTTGGGCAAATATAGAATTAATTTGTTCTAAAACGAAAGAGAAGTATAAAGTTCTCCATATTGTTTTGTCTAGCGTTTTTTTACGGATCACCAAAATAAGGTGTAGAAGTATCTATGAATTTGATGGACGCAATTTTTTATTTGGGTTATATTGGGTAGTTGTCTGAAAAAACAGATATCTGGTGGTTCTTATTTGTACATAAATTGATAAAGAAATTAGGGTTGTGAAAAAAAATAATCTGGCCAAGCAGGAATATATAGGTTCATGTTTGTCTTTATTTGTTTCAGCATTTTCTAGTTAGGTTTGCCAAAATATAAAAACAATAAACTGGGCTTATTTTATTTTTTGACCATTTTTCTGTAGAAAATAGTTTTAGCGATTGCTGAAGTAAATATTTTGCCTTTCCAGACAATACGTTTTATTTATGCTTGACTATCTGATGTCTGACTGTGTTAAATCTATATTATGGATATTGTTTTCAAAAGGATTTATTGCTTTCCCCAATTAAATTTGGGTAACATAATAAATAAGTTAATAAATATTTTCTATATAATGAGCTGTTCTGGTCATGGTTATTTCGTTAATCGAAACATTGAAATGTAGCAATACTGCTTTTCAAACTGATATATCGGCAAAATAAAATTTGGTATTGTTAATAAAAAAATTGTATAAGCCTTTGTTTTTTTATGATTTTATTTCACCTTTGTAAGATGAACAGCCTTAGTCTTAGTCATACGGAGGAGAACTATCTGAAAGTAATCTATGTGCTCGAACGGGAAACTTCCGGTAAGATTCCCAACCTGTCCATTGCGGAAAAGCTCGACATCAATCCGGCTACAGTTACGGAAATGTTGAAGAAGTTACAGGAAAAAAAACTGATAGACTACAACAGGATTGCAGGCGCATCGCTGTCTAAGCAAGGGAATCTGCACGCACTGCGTATCATCCGCAAGCACCGTCTTTGGGAAACTTTTCTGGAGGAGAAATTGCATTTCAACTGGGACGAGGTACATGACATCGCAGAACAGTTGGAGCATATCGATTCTGACAAGTTGGTCGACAAGCTGGACGAACATCTCGGTTTTCCTAAATTTGACCCGCACGGCGACCCCATACCGGATGCACAGGGGCGCATCCCGGAAACGAACTATGTGGCATTGGCGAACGTCAAAAAGCTCGGAAAATACCGTCTGGACGCTGTTTCAAACGCGTCCAAGCTGTTCTTGCAATACCTCGACAAGATACATCTGAATATCCATGATGAAATAGAGGTGAAGGAGATACTGGAATTTGACAAGTCATTGGTCGTCACGCTGAACGGAAAAACCAATACCATGTTTAGCCATGACGCCGGCAAAAGCCTGTTCGTGACATATATGGATTAAATGCATTTATTAGCACGGGTTCAAGATAAAAGACGCTCCATTCCTGGAGCGTCTTGTTTATGTTGTGGTGGTAGATTTTTGGGAGGGAAGCCTGCGGTCATTGTCAAACCATGAGAACGTCCTTTCCACCATCCACCGTCTGTGCATGGGCCTAAAGCCGTCGCCACTGTCCTTTCGAGGGCGCATCACAACTTGTAGGAGATAGCTGAACCTGCTTTTTACTGCGGCTATTATGTCCCCACGGTAGCCGCCGTCCGCAAGTACCGTCCTGATGCTAGCATAACAGTCTTTCTGCACCCGCATCAACAGCAGGGCAGCCTTGCCGTCGTTTATGCAGGCCGCCGTCACCATGACCGCTACCAGAAAGCCGTTCTTGTCCACCACCACGTGCCGTTTGACCCCCTTTACCCTCTTGTTGCCGTCATAGCCCTTCAGCGAGCGGTTGTTGCCCCAGCGGACGCTCTGGCTGTCCATGACGCCAAGCGTCGGCTGCGCCTGCTGGCCCTGGCCGACACGAACCTTGGCCCGGGCCATGTCCAATACCCTGTCCAACACCTCGTCCTCCACCCATTTCCGGAAATAGTAGTACCCTGTCTGCCATTTCGGGAAATTGTCGGGCAGCATGCGCCACTGGCACCCTGTTTTCAACAGATACATCAGCGCGTTCCATACGCTGCGCAGGCTTGTCTGCCTTCTACGTCCTGTTTTGTCCAGATATTTCTTAATATTGCCCCACTGGGCATCGGTTACAT